>NZ_CP075184.1:3600000-4200000 GCF_020510705.1 Acidovorax radicis | reverse complement strand
GCCATCGGCGCGGCCTCCGAAATGACACTGCTGGCAGAGAAGGAAGGTGCCCGCACCGACCTCGTGGCCGCATCGCACAGCCTGCGCATGCTGATCGTGGTGCTGGTGATGCCCTTCGGCATGCTGCTGGCCAAGTCGTGGTGGAACCTGGAAGTGGTCAGCCTCGCCCCGCTGGTCAGCGCGCCCTTCACGCTCACTGGAGCGGCCTGGCTGGCGCTGCTGACCATGGCCGGGGGCCTGGCGCTGCATGTGCTGCGCCTGCCCAACCCGTGGTTTCTTGGCCCGCTGCTGGTGGCGATCGCACTGGCGGCCAGTGAAACAGCGCCTGCCGCCGTGCCCACGCTGCTGTCCAACGTGGCGCAGCTGGTGATCGGGGTCAGCCTGGGCGTGCGCTTCAGCCCGCAGTTTTTGCACACCGCGCCGCGCTGGCTGGCGCGCGTGGCACTGGGCACTGTCGGCCTGATCATGGCCTGCGCAGCGTTTGCCCTGGTGCTGGCCTGGGCCACCAAGCTGCATCCGGCCACAGCCATCCTGGGCACGGCACCGGGTGGCATGACGGAGATGTCCATCACCGCCAAGGCGCTGCAACTGGGCGTGCCCGTCGTCACGGCCTTACAGGTGACGCGTCTAGTGGCCGTATTGATTCTGGTGCGGCCGGCCTACCGCCTGTGGGCGACTCGCCTTCGCGAGGGCGCGCACCCGCGACAGCCATGACCAAAGCTCATTCCTGCACGACAAATTGTCGGTTGTGCCGGGGATGTCGCTATGGAACAGTCCCTCCAAGAGGTACATATTTATGCACACCACTGATAGCGAGACAACCGGCAGCACGGGCGAGTGGCTAGCCCACCGCGGCCGCTGGGTCAACGTGACCTTCATGATCAAGAAAGGCGAGGAGGAATACCTCGTCACCCTTCGCGACGGGCACGTGACGCACCTCCAGCCCGGCCCGCACGTGATGCCGCGCTGGACATTTTCACTGGTTGCGGGTGAGGACGCGTGGCAGCGCTTTTGGGCGCATGAGCCGCAACCGCGCTTTCACGACCTGATGGCGATGGTCAAGTTCAAGACGCTGCGGGTCGAGGGCGACCCAACCATCTTCATGAGCAATCTGCTGTACTTCAAGGAGCTGGTCAAGCGGCTCGGAGGGCAACTCCATGCGCGTTGAAAAAGAGGCCGTTACTGGCGGCTATGTGAACTTCGAGATCGAAGGCCGCATGTGCCGCGTGTACTACGAGACGGCTGGCAGCGGCCCACCCCTGTTGTGTCTGCACACGGCGGGCAGCGACACACGACAGTACCGCGCGCTGCTCAACTCGCCAGAACTGACGGCGGGCCACCAGGTGATCTGCTTCGATATGCCCTGGCACGGAAAATCCTCCCCGCCCGAGGGCTGGCAGACACATGAATACCAGCTGACCAGCGCGCTCTATGTGCAGACCATCCTGGCCTTCATGGACGCAATGCAAATCGAGCGCCCCATCGCCATGGGCTGCTCAATCGGCGGGCGCGTGGTGCTGCACCTGGCGCTGCAGCAGCCAGAGCGCTTCAAGGCGCTGATCGGCCTGCAATCGGGCGCGCACGTCCACCCCTACTACGACCTGGACTGGCTGCACCGGCCCGACGTGCACGGCGGCGAGGTGTGCGCCGGCATCGTCTCCGGCCTGATCGGGCCAGGTGCACCGCAGCGCGACCGCTGGGAGACGCTGTGGCACTACATGCAAAGCGGCCCCGGTGTGTTCAAGGGCGACCTGCATTTCTACACAGGCGAGGGCGACCTGCGCGGCCGCGTGCAGCAGATCGACACCGTACGCTGCCCGCTCTACCTGCTCACGGGCGAGTACGACTATTCATGCACGCCCGAAGACAGCCAGGAACTGGCGCGCCTGATCCCCGGTGCACAGCTACAGATCATGCCCGGCCTGGGTCACTTCCCAATGAGCGAGGCACCGCAGGAATTCCTGCGCCACCTTCTACCCGTTCTGCAACGCATTCACACTTCATAAGGACCCTCATGAAAATCGGATTCATCGGCCTCGGCCGCATGGGCTTCGCCCTGGCCTCCCACCTGCTGCGCAAGGGCGTTCATCTCACGGTGCACGACATTCAAAGTGCCCCCGTGGACGCGCTCGTAACGCAGGGGGCCTTGCGTGCGGCCAGCACCCGGGAACTCGCGGCCAGTGTGGACGTGGTGTTCACCATGCTGCCCGGCCCCAAACAATCGCGCGCGGTCATCCTGGGCGATGGCGGCGTGCTAGACGGTCTGCGCAGCGGCAGCTTTCTGGTGGAGCTGAGCACCATCGACACTGACACGGTGGATGAACTGGCCCGTGCATCGCGCGAGCGCGGCGTGCATTTCGCCGACGCCCCTGTAGGCCGCCTGGCCGCCCACGCCGACCGAGGCGAGTCGCTGTTCATGTTAGGCGCCACCGAAGCCGACCGCGCCACGTTGGAGCCATTGCTGCTGCAGATGGGCACCACGGTGCTGCACTGCGGTGACCCGGGCAGCGGCACGCGCATGAAGCTCATCAACAATTTGATGGTGCTTTGCTACTGCCAGCTCAATTCCGAGGCACTGGTGCTGGCCAATGCGCTGGGCCTGGACACGCGCAAGACCTTTGACGTGCTCACGGGCACCACGGCGTCGAACGGACAACTCAAGGAGAAGTGGCCCGTGAAGGTGCTGGGCGGCGATCTGACGCCGGGCTTCGACATTGCACTGGGCTTCAAGGACCTCACGCTGGCCTGCCAAGCAGCGCAGTCGGCCGGCATCTCGCTGCCGATGGGCAACCTGGCGCGCAGCATGTTTCAGCTTGCCCGCCATGCCGGCAAGGATGGACAGGACACCTCGTGCATGACGGATTTTTGGGCCGAGTCCAACGGGCTGCCGCCGCTGCGGATGTAGGGCCCTGCACACATATCACCCCAAACAACCAAAAGATATCAGGAGACAAGCCATGAAACCCACCTGCACCAAGATAACGATCGCCGCAGCCCTGCTTACCACCTCGATGCTCGCGCCCGCGCAGGACAAGAGCGCGCGCATCTCGGACGGCGTAATCAAGATCGGCGTACTGACCGACCTCAACGGCCCCTTCATGGACAACGTCGGCAAGGGATCCATCATCGCCACCGAAATCGCCATTGAGGAGTTTGGCGGCAAGGTGCTGGGCTACCCGATTCAGATGGTCACTGCCGACCACCAGAACAAGGCCGATGTGGGCTCCACCCGTGTGCGCGAATGGTTCGACCGCGACCAAGTGGACGTGGTGACCGAGCTGGGCAACAGCGCCGTAGCTCTGGCCACGATGAAACTCGCACAGGAAAAGGGGCGCATGTCCATCGTCACCGGCGCCGGGGCGGTGCGCATCTCCAATGAGGACTGCACGCCCAACAACCTGCACTGGGTATATGACACCTACTCGCTCGCCAAGGTGGGCACGCAGTCTGCGGTGAAGGGGGGCGCAAAGACCTGGTATTACCTCACGGCGGACTACGCCTTCGGTCATTCTCTGGAGAACGACGGCAAAAAAATCATCGAGGCCGCCGGCGGAAAGG
Source organism: Acidovorax radicis (assembly GCF_020510705.1). Taxonomy (NCBI): domain Bacteria; kingdom Pseudomonadati; phylum Pseudomonadota; class Betaproteobacteria; order Burkholderiales; family Comamonadaceae; genus Acidovorax; species Acidovorax radicis. The sequence goes on along the minus strand of NZ_CP075184.1, from coordinate 4,196,442 downwards.
TGCTGGGCTCGTCTCGCTACCCGTTCCCGGGCAGTGACTTTGCCTCTTATATCCTCAAGGCGCAGGCCAGCAAAGCCAACGCGGTGGCCATTGCTACGGCGGGGCTCGATCTGCAGAACGCCATCAAGCAGGGCAAGGAGTTCGGCCTGGCCAGCGGGGGGCAAAAGACCGTGGCCATGCTCATGAGCATCATGGACGTGCACGGCGTGGGTCTGAAAGACGCTGGCGGAATGCTGTTCGCCGAATCGTTCTACTGGGATCTGGACGACTCCTCTCGCGCATTCGCGCGCAAGTTCTTCGAACGAACCAAGCGCATGCCCACCGCGCTGCAGGCCGGGCAGTACTCGGCCACGCTGAACTACCTCAAGGCCATCGAAAAGGCCAAATCCGACAACGTGGCCGACGTGATGAAGGCCATCAAGAGCATGCCTATCCAGGACGCATTTGCCAAGAACGGCAAGGTGCGTGCAGACGGCAAGATGATCCACGATATGTACCTCGTGCGCGTGAAAACCCAGCAGGAATCGAAGGCCGCGTGGGACTACTACACGGTGTTAGAGACCGTGCCCGGCGAGCAGGCGTTCCACTCTGCCGCAGAGAGCAAGTGCCCCTTGTTCAAGCAGTGATGTCCTCGCCATGAACCAAGTCTGCTATCAAATCCTCGCCGTGAAGTACGCCACGGTGGATCGGGCACGGGGCAGCAACTTCCTGCACCCGGCCCCCGGCGACCCACAGGCACCCATGGCGCTGGATTTCTTTGTCTGGCTGATCCTGGGGCCAGGCGGTGCGGTGCTGGTGGACACGGGTTTCAGCTCCGCCTCGGCACTCGCGCGCGGACGGCGGTACCTCGTCTCGCCGCTGGAATCGCTGCGCCGCCTGGGCCACGCGCCCGAGGGCATCCGCGAAGTAGTACTCACGCACCTGCACTACGACCACGCGGGCAACGTCGGCGAATTCCCTGCCGCCACTGTCTGGGTGCAAGACCGCGAGGTGCGCTACGCCACGGGCGACTGCATGTGCGACCCGAAACAGAATCACTTCTTTTCGACCGACGACTTGGCGGTGCTCATAAAGCGCCTGTACCAGGGCAATGTCCGGCTGGTCGACGGCTTTCACGTGCTGCGCGACGGCATCGAGCTGCACCGCGTGGGCGGCCACACCGACGGCCTGCAGGTGGTGCGCGTGCGCACCGCAAGCGGCTGGGTAGTTCTCGCGTCCGATGCGGCGCACTACTACGAAAACCTTGCGCTGCAGAACCCCTTCCCCGCCATTTTCAGCCTTGACGACATGCTCACGGGCTATGCACGCATCCGCGAGCTGGCCGATGGGGAAGACCTCATCGTCCCTGGGCATGACCCCTCAGTTTGTGCCCGCTTCGAGAGCGCAGGCGTGCCCGGCGTCCACGCCTGGCGTATCGCCTGACCTCCTTTTTTATATCCATGGAGACACATTGACATGACTGCATACCACTTGCCCAAGCGCTCTTTTCTGCTGAGCTGCGCGGCCCTGGCCCTGGGCACTACTGCCTTCGCCCAGACGGCGGGCAGCGACTGGCCCACGCGCCCCGTCACCATCGTCGTGGGCTTCGCCGCGGGCGGTCCCACCGACGTGGTTGCGCGCATCCTGGCCGAAAGACTTTCTACCCACTTCAAGCAGAGCTTCGTGGTGGACAACAAGGCCGGCGCTTCCGGCGGCGTGGCGGCCATGCAGGTCAAGCAGGCCGCGCCCGACGGCTACACGCTGATGTTCGGAAGCAGCAGCACGCTGTCCATCATCCCCACGCTGCAAAAGACCGGTTACGACCCGCTCCGGGACTTCACCGCCATCGGCCTGGTCGCCAGCTATCCGTACTTCCTGGTGGCTCCCGCTTCGTCGAACATCACCTCCCTGGACGAACTGCTCAGGCAGGGGCGCAGCCCCTCATCACGACTGAGCTACGGCTCCGCTGGCAACGGCGCGGTCAACCACCTCGCGGGGGAGTGGTTCAAGCACGAGGCGAAGATCGACGCAGTGCATATCCCCTACAAGGGCGACTCGGCCGCGGTTACGGACCTAGTAGCGGGCCGACTGGACTTCGCATTCCTCGCAGGCTCAGTGGCTCTGCCGCAGGCCAAGGCGGGAAAGATGCGGCTGCTGGCGTCCGCCAGCGCCGTGCCTGGTCGCGGCGGCGAGGGACTGCCCACGCTGGGCGAGCAACGCTTCAAGGGCTACGCCGCCGAGCCATGGAACGGGCTGATGGGCCCCAAAGGCATCCCCCAGCCCATTGTGGCCAGGCTCAACGCAGCCGTGAACCAAATCATGAGCCGCCCGGACGTGGTGGCCCACCTGGCCACCATAGAGCAATACCCACTCACCGGCACTCCCCAGCAATTCACCGACCATATCAAGGCGCAGACCGCGCGCTGGGCTGCAGTGATCCAGTCGTCCAACATCAAGATGGACCAATAAGCATGTCGTATTCCCAATGGATTGCCGGAGCGTTCCGCCAGGGCGCATCCACCCAGCGCTTCACCGTCATCAACCCCAGCACCGGCCAGCCGCTGGGCGACTACGCCCATGCGACGCCAGCGGATGTACAGGCCGCCATCGACGCGGCAAGCCAGGCGCTGCGCAGCTGGAGCAAAACCCCGGCCCTGGAGCGCTCCACGCTGCTGCGCCGCGTGGCCGCTCTGATGCGCGAGCGCGGTGAAGCCATCGGCACGCAGATTGCGCGCGAACTGGGCAAGCCCCTGGGCGAGGCGCAAAAGGAAGTGGTGACCGCCGCGGAGATGTTTGAGTGGGCGGCCGAGGAGGCGCGGCGCATCTATGGCCGCACCATTCCCGCGCGCACCGGGGGCGTCACACAGACCATGGTGCTAGAGCCCATCGGCGTGGTGGCCGCGTTCGCGGGCTGGAACGCGCCGGCCATCACGCCCGCGCGCAAGATCAGCAGCGCGCTGGCGGCGGGCTGCACGATCGTCATCAAACCCTCTGAGGAAACGGCGGGCGTGGCGCTGCACATCGCACGTGCGGTACAGGACGCGGGCGTGCCCGACGGCGTCGTCAACATGGTGTTTGGCAATCCCGGTGAGATCGCCGACCAGCTTTGCGCCTCGCCGCAGGTGGCCATGGTCACCTTCACGGGCGCCACCTCGGTTGGCAAGCAGATCGGTGCCAAGGCCGCAAGCGTGATGAAGCGTGCCACGCTGGAGCTGGGCGGCCACGCGCCGGTGATCGTCTGCGACGATGCTGACGTGGAACGCGTGGCGCGCATGGCTGTGGCCACCAAGTACCGCAACGCGGGCCAGGTCTGCACATCGCCCACTCGCTTTCTGGTGCAGGCAGGCGTGTTCGACGCTTTTTGCGCGCACTTCGTGCAGACCGCTCAGGCCATTAAAGTGGGTGACCCGTTCGACCCAGCCACGCAAATGGGTCCACTCAAAAATGTTCGCCGCCTGCAAGCTATTGATCAGCTGGTGCAGGATGCACGCGGGCGGGGCCTGACCATCGCCACGGGCGGCGAGCGCATCGGCACCGAAGGATTTTTCTACCAGCCCACGGTGATCGTGCGGCCCTCGGTCGATTGCGATGCTGCCAACATTGAGCCCTTCGGACCGGTGGCGCTCATCAGTCCGTTCGTGCAGCTGGACGACGCTATCGCGGAGGCCAACCGCCTTCCCTTCGGCCTGGCCTCCTATGCGTTCACCAACCAGCTGGAGCGTGCCCACCGCCTTGCAAGCGAGATAGACAGCGGCGTGGTCTGCATCAACGAGTGGCAGGCTTCGCTGCCCGAGACCCCCTTTGGTGGCCACAAGGACAGTGGCCTGGGCTCAGAGGGCGGCATCGAGGGCTTGCAAGAGTTCCTGCGCATCAAGTGCGTTCGCCAAGGGGTGTCAGCATGAGCACGGTGCTCGGCTTCGTTGGCGTGGGGGTGATGGGTGAGGGCATGTGCCGCAACCTTTTACAAAAATGCGGGTTGCCGGTGCACGTGGCCGACATGCAGGCCGAGAACGTGGCGCGCCTTGCGGCACTCGGCGCGGTGACGTCGAGCATGCCGAGGCTGCGCGAGACAGCACACACAGTGTTCCTTTCGTTGCCTTCGATCGATCAGGTAGAAGACGTGTGCTTCGGCGCCGAGCCGCTCATCGTTTCCGGCGGAACGGTGAAGACCGTGGTGGACATGAGCACCAGCGACGTGCCGCGCACGCGCGCGCTGGCCAAGCGGCTGGCCACACACGGTGTGCGTTTTCTCGATGCCCCCGTGGCCCGCAGCCGGGAGGCCGCAAACAACGGCACGCTACTTATCACCGTGGGTGGTCCGGCTGACCTGTTCGAGGCCATAGTGCCGTGGCTGCGCTGCATGGGATCGGACGTGGTGCTCTGCGGCGGCGTTGGCGCCGGGCAGGTGGTCAAGATCATGAACAACATGGTGTTGCTATCCACTGTCAACGCGCTGGCGGAAGCTATGGCAATTGCCGAGGCCGCTGGCGTGGACAAAGCGCTGCTCGCCAGCGTACTGCGCCAGGGCTCGGCCGATTCGTTCGCGCTACGGCTCACGGGCGAGAAGCTTGCGCAGGACGAGTTTCCGGAAAAGCTCTTTTCTACCGCCTACGCGCTCAAAGACCTGCGGCTCGCGCTGGACCTCGCGCAGGCCTCGGGCATCACGCCGGCCGTGGCCCAGGCCACGGCAGCACTGCTGGATGTGGCCTGCGCCAGCGGCTATGCGATGAACTACTACCCGGTGATTTACCGCCTGCTACGCGCTTGAAAAGCATAGCTGCTTGCGCTTATCTGGCCTAAACAAAGTGGTTAAATCTATCTGAAATCCATTGCCTACGGGCGCAGGCAGCTCACTTTTTCATAGTCGCCTCGCCTCGCGCATCAGCCAGCCCTTGAACGCAGCGATCTTGTCAGAGTGGCGCTGCAACGAAGGCGTGACGATGTATTGCCCTTGGCCAGTGTGCAGAGGGCGCGCGAAAGGGCGCACCAGGCGGCCGGCTTGAAAATCGGCTTCCAGCATGTGCTGCTGACCGATGGCGACACCCAGGCCGTCCACGGCCGCCTGCCATGTGAGGATGGAACTGCTGAAAACCATCTTCTCGGCCGTCTCGAAGACATCGCTCATCCCCGCGTGCGCAAGCCAGCGCGGCCAGTCGTCCTTGCGGTACTTGGAGACCAGCAGGCGCTTGCCGCGCAACCCCTCTAGGGTGGCTGCGCCCTCGATGAAGCCAGGCGCGCAGACCGGCTCCACGACGTCCTCCAGCAACAGCGTGGCCTCGGCGTCCGGCCAGGTGCCGTTGCCCAGCACGATGGCCAGATCGCACTTCTCCACCCCGAAATCCAGCGGCGCGTTGCTGTTGAGGATGGATACTTCCACGTCCGGGTACTGTGCTTTGAAATGCGGCAGGCGCGGGATCAGCCAGCGCGCCGTGAGCGTGGTGTAGGTGCGCAGGCGGATGACGTTGTTGGAATATTTTTGAGTGATGAAAGCGGTGGCGGCGGAGATTTCCTCGAACGCCGGCCGGATCCTGCGTGCGTAGGTTTCTCCCACCTCGGTCAGCCGCACGCCCACCCGTTCGCGTGCGAAGAGTTGCACGCCCAGGTATTCCTCCAACACGGCCACCTGCCTGCTCACCGCCGACTGACTCACGTTCAACTCGCTGGCCGCCAGCGTGAGATTACTGGTGCGTGCGACGACTTCAAAGACCTTGAGGGGATTGAGTGGGGGTGTTTTCATCAGCACGCCATTGTCTAGCATCGCGATTGGACTTACCGAAACCGATCTGGGGCCATACCGGTTGGCGCTGGCACCGTAAGAGCTGCGCATTTACGGTGAGCAGGAGCCGCCATGCCGTTCAGCACAGCTATTGGAGATTTGCAGTAAACCCTGCACAAGAATGTTAACAATCGTTGCCCGCTTGAGATGGGGGGTAGCGCTGCGTGGTCATTAAAATATCATCGCGTCCACAAAACCCAGGTGAGAGGGTCGGAAATGTCCGGTTGCCTCTCTGATTTTTCTTCCTTCTACGCTCGTTCTGTGCGTAGACCCGGCGAATCATGTGGTGTCAAACACGCCGAGATTCGCGGGCTTATGTCATGACGCTCTTCAACTTCAAAACTCAAATGCGCTTTACCCAAAGTTCTTTGCTTCGCCCCCCGCAGTTGTCGGCCCTACTAATTGGCGCGGCGTCTTTGCTTAGCGGCTTCAATGTCGGTGCTCAGACTTTGGGAATGTACCTCTCCCCCCGGTGAGCAGAACACGACACGAGCGGGTGCCACTGTTGAACCTTTCTCGGGTGCCACCGGGGCTATTGGCGCCTCGGGAAATTTTGCGGTAGGGTCGTGGTCTGGCGCTACAGTCGGCGTCAGACGGGACAATGCCGGCAATTATGGCGGCGCAAATGGTACGGGGCAGTATCTCGCCATTCCAAGCACCGATGAGGTTTCCGTCTCTTTGACGGGCGACCGAAAGTACGTGGGCTTCTGGTGGTCAGCGGGCAATGCCGGCAACACCATCAAGTTCTATGATGATGCCAACAATCTGTTGGTGACATTCACCACGAACTCGCTGACAACGCTCCTGGGTGGTGGCGGCAATATCACCGCTATCAACGGCAGCGAATATGCAAAGCTTGCCTACTTTGGCAACCCAAATCCTCCAGCGGGTCGCATTCCCACTGAGACCTATGGCTACGTCAACCTTTTGCTGCAGGGGACCAGCACCAGCTTCGGGCGGATCGTGATCGGGCACCAGGGCGGAGGAAGCTTTGAGCTGGACAACCTGGCTGTGGCCGATGCAGCGGCGGTGCCTGGTACTTGGGTGAACTATGAAACGGTGCCGATAAATTTGCTGGCAGGAGCCATCGGTTCCAACAACGATACTGCCATTACACCGCGCGACGTACCTGTCAGTGGCAACGTTGCCACCAACGATAAGACGGTGGCAGGCTCCACGTTCGTAGTCACCACGCAGCCCCCCAACGGCTCGGTCACCATCGACGACCCGGCTACTGGCGCCTTCACCTATAAGCCCAAAACCGGCTTTGTGGGTGAAGACACGTTCACCTACCAGCAGTGCAAACCGGCGCCGGATCAGGCAGAGTGTGCGACGGCTTCAGTCAAGGTGACGGTGGCACCCGATGCCGTGAACGACACAGAGGCCACGGAGGTGAACACACCGCTCACTGCTTCGGTCGCAAAGAACGATTTCACCCTGGCGGGCTCCACCTTCACGACGATCACACTGCCTACCAACGGCAGCCTCGTCTCACCACTCAACCTGGCGACAGGTGAATACACCTACAAGCCCAACACCGGCTACACCGGCACCGATACCTTCGTGTACCGTCTGTGCCTTCCGGCCCCCAACGCCGGGATGTGCGATGACGCCACAGTGACCATTACGATTGCGCCGCAGGCCGTGCCCGTTGCCTCCAGTGTGTCCATCACTGGCACGCCTTCGGTGGGCCAGACACTGACGGGCAACTACACCTACACCGATGTCAATGCTGATCTGGAAGGCATCTCCACCTTCCGCTGGGTGCGCAGCCCCACCAATAGCGTGGTTGGTGGCGTAAACGTGGGCAACGCGTCTGGGTATACAACAGTACCCGCGGACGATGGCAGCTATATGTTCTTCTGCGTGACGCCAGTGGCGGTGACCGGCCTGTCCCCAGGCGTGGAAGTCTGCTCGCCAGGGGCGCGTCTCGGTGCCGTGGCACCCGCCTCCATTCCCACGCTGTCTCAATGAGGAATGATCATTCTGTCCTTGCTGATGGGAGCCTTCACGGTGGCCTTTACGCGCGCACGTCGCTGAGTGAAGAGTCCGAGCGTTGAGAGCACGCCCTGCACGGCGGAGCGCTAGGGTGGTGGATAATTTTCACTTAGGGATATCCTCCGCCTTCATCGCTTGGACCGTCTGCTGCGAATGAATGCAACCAGCCTCAAGCAGCCGCCCGTGACGTTTAGTCGAATGACTGGTTGTGATCGCAGCAGTCGTTCAACGACTGCTGATTGAGCGACAGCAACCAGCCTTTATGTACAGCTGTGCATAAAGGCTGGTTGCGGACGCTCAGCCAGCAGTTGGCGAAAGGCTGCACAGTACGAGAGCAGTCATTGAACATCGGAGCCTAGCGAGGCTCTCAATTCAAGACCTATCACCGCCAGCGCAGTTATGGATCAGGCATTGCCCCAAATGCGCAATTGCTGTCATTAGCTCATAGTTAGAGTTGGATAACAGTTCGCCGAGCCTAGCCAGTCCTCGCGACCGCCCCCCGAACACACATCATTGATAGACGTGACCACCCGCACTTCACCTGACCTGGACTGGGCGTCGATCTTGCCCTTGAATGGATCTAAACAAAATGGCTTCGAGGAGCTTTGTACGCCTATTGCAAGGTCATCGTGCCCTAGCGACGTTGAGTTCGTCCGCAAAGGTCGACCCGATTCCGGCGTTGAAGCTTTTGCGGTCCAAACTGGCGGAGGCGTTTGGGCATGGCAAGCAAAGTACTTTCAAACAATAAAAGATTCACAGTGGAAACAGCTTGACGAATCGGTCAGGGCTGCTCTTGTTGATTTCCACGCAGAAGTGACCCACTGATCCCCAGGATTTCCATCCAAACCTGACCCACGTACTAACCTTAACCTGCTGCTTCTTTGAGCAGCAGGAGACCAGGAGTGATAGACGTGGCAACACTGAGTGTCATCAGGCGCTGGGCCCTGCGAGAGTAGCTGTCCATCCGGGAGATCGCCCGCCGCACGGGTCTCTCACATAGGCTGGTACGGCCACGTTCTGTACACCGTGATCGCCAGACGCAAGGGCCTGGTCATTCCGGCCGACTGACGCCGCTTGTGGGCACCCTTTTGCGCAGGTAGCCCCGGGGGTTCCAGGTGATCAGAAAATGCTCGCGGCTGCGGTCACTCTCAAACCATGGGTTCTCATTCAGGAAGGCCTCGATGGCCTCGTAGGGGCCAGGCTTCGGTCCGACCTCCAGTCCGTGGTGGCAGATGCTGTCCTCCACGATGAAGTAGCCACCGGGCTGGACGAGCAGTGCGTACTGCCGCAGGACCTGCAGGGTGTTGTCGAAGGTGTGCGCGCTGTCCTCGATCAGCAGGACCTGCTCATCCGCCGCGATCAACCGCTGCACCTGCGCGAAGGTTTCACACGCGTCGCCCTCTATCAGCGTCACCCGAGGGTGGTCGCGCACCACGGGGGGGACCAGATGGTGCGACTGATCCACGCCGATGACCCGCCCATGGCCCATGGCGTCGCACAAATGCGCCAGCGCCAGCAGGTGGCCGCCATGAAAGTTGCCGATCTCGACGATTACATTGGGCCGGGTCTCGACAATGATTTCCTGGTAAACCCAGGCATCCAGCGGATTCTTGAGCGTCCGGATGCCGAAATAGGTCGTGTGGTCCATGATGCCCTGCTGCACGACAGGCAGCACCTCTGCGAGAGTGGCGTCCAGGCGCATTTCCATGGGGTGGAAATTCAGCATCGCCCTGTCTCCACGCGGGCATTGGTCAGCGGCCAATGAGGAAGTGGCATCGGAAATTCGCTTTCAGCTTTCAATGTCGGCTCTCGAATGCGTTTGCAGCTGCAGTGCGCGAGCTCATAACTCTTGGAATCACGGGTTCTGCAGGACAATCCGGACGATGATAAATCGCAGCCGATGGTCGGCTACACCGAAACAACGGTAGCTGACACAGGGAGGCACGGTGAATCACTCGCAGGTTCCGCTGGTCGTAGATCTCGACGGCACTCTGCTCAAGACCGACCTGTTGGCCGAAACGGCCAATGGCGTCATCGTCGCACAGCCTTGGCGCATCTTCCAGGTGCTGGCCTGGCTGTCGGCTGGCAAGGCCACGCTGAAGGCACGCCTGGCACAAGCCAGTGTCCTCGATCCGGCCACGCTGCCTTTCAATGAGGAACTGCTGGCCTGGCTGCGGGAGGAAAAGGGCCAGGGGCGCCGCGTGGTGCTCGCAACGGCAAGCCACCAGCTTCTGGCCGACCAGGTGGCCAGGCACCTGGGCCTGTTCGATGAAGTGCTGGCCACCCAAGGGGCGCTCAATCTCAAGGCCCATGCCAAGCTGGATGCGTTGGTGGCCCGCTTCGGAGAAGGTGGTTTTGACTATGTGGGCAATGACTGGGCCGATCTTCCTGTGTGGAGATCTGCGGCCCAGGCTCATGTGGTGGGGGGGCTCGCGGGTGTGTTGGGGCAGGTGCGCGGTCTGGGGCGGCCGGGGCGCCATATCGCCAGTGGCCGGCCCACTGCCTGGGAGATGCTGGTGCGTGCCATGCGCCCGCACCAGTGGGTCAAGAACCTGCTGGTGTTTGTTCCGTTGATGACCGCACACCGCTACGCTGATGGCGCCAGCGTGGGGAATGTCTGGTGGGCGTTCGTTGTCTTCAGCCTGACGGCCTCCAGCGTCTACCTGCTCAATGACCTGGTCGACCTGAGCGATGACCGCCAACACCCGGGCAAGCGGTTGCGCCCTTTCGCGTCGGGCAATCTGGATCTGGTGCTGGGCTGGGCGGCCTGGCCTGCGCTGGTGGTGGTGGCGCTGCTGATTGCAGGCGCCAGGTTGCCTTGGCAATTCGTGGTGGCTCTCGTGGCGTATTTTTTGTTCACACTGGCCTATTCCCTGCGGCTCAAGCAGATGCCGGTGGTCGATGTGCTGACGCTGGCGGGGCTGTACACGCTGCGCATCGTGGCCGGGGCAACTGCCATTGGCGTGCCTTTGTCGTTCTGGCTGCTGGCGTTCTCCATGTTCCTGTTTTTCAGCCTGGCCCTGCTCAAGCGCTACAGCGAGCTGCGCGCGGTCTCGCCCGCTGGCCGGGTGGTCGGGTTGCGGGGCCGCGGCTACGACACGCAGGACCTGGGCCTCATAGCCAGCCTGGGGGGTGGCGCGGGCTACATCGCGGTGATGGTGCTGGCGCTCTACATACAGGACGAGCACACGGCTCGCCTGTACGCCACGCCTGCCTTCATCTGGCTGGCCTGCCCGTTGCTGCTGTACTGGGTTTCGCGCGCGTGGCTCATTGCCCACCGTGGCCACATGCACGACGACCCCGTGGTCTTCGCGCTGAAGGACAGGGCCAGCTGGACGGTAGCCGCACTGCTGGCGCTGGCGTTCGCGCTGGCCAGGGTGGTGGCTTGAGGGGCGTTGCGTCATGGGGACGCCTGAGCGCCGACCCGCACCACACTATCGGCCTGCACGATGCGGCGCAGGTGGCCAGCGTGCTCGCCGGCGCCCGCGTTCCCGGTCTGGCCCATGGCATGGGCCGCAGCTATGGCGACGTCTGCCTCAACCCGGCGGGTCTGCTCTGGCTCACAGCGGGCCTGGACCGTTTCATCAGCTTTGATGGCACCACGGGCCGCCTGGCGTGCGAAGCGGGCGTCTTGCTGCGTGACATTCAGCGCCTGGCCTTGCCTCGGGGCTGGGCGCTGCCAGTCATGCCCGGCACGCAACAGGTCACGGTGGGCGGAGCCATTGCAAACGATGTCCATGGCAAGAACCACCACCGGTACGGAACGTTCGGCGACCATGTGTTGCGCATCCGGCTGGTGCGCACCGATGGCAGCACGCTGGATTGCGGCCCTGGTTTGCGGCCCAAATGGTGGGCGGCCACGGTCGGCGGTCTGGGCCTGACCGGGGTGATCACCGAGGCCGAGATCCAGCTGCGCCGGCTGACTGGCCCATGGCTGGATACCGAAACCATTCCGTTCGCGGGCCTGCAGGAGTTCCTCGGCCTCGCAGACGAGTCCGAGGCCAGCTGGGAGCACAGCGTGGCGTGGATCGATTGCCTCTCGGGCACCCGGGCGCGCGGCCTGTTCATGCGGGCCTCTCCGGCCGGACCGCAGACGCGGCCCGAGCCGGTCCCCCGGGTTCTGAGGGTGCCCTGCGTGCCACCGATCTTGCTGGTGAACCGCTTCTCGCTGCGGCCGTTCAACGCGCTGTACTTCCATCGGGGCAGGATGAGGGCTGGCCGGGCCGTGATGCACCAGGAGTCTTTCCACTATCCGCTGGACGCACTGCTCGGCTGGAACCGCCTGTACGGGCCCGCAGGCTTCTTCCAGTACCAGAGCGTGGTGCCGCGCCGTGCCGGGGCGGCCGCCACTGAAGCCATGTTGGGCGAGATCGCGCGTTCGGGAGAGGGCTCATTCCTGGCGGTGCTGAAGACCTTTGGCGAACGGACACCGCCCGGCATGCTGAGCTTTGTGCAGCCGGGCGTGACGCTGTCGCTGGACTTTCCCCACCGGGGGGCGAGGACCCTGGCCCTGTTCGAGCGGCTCGATGCCATCGTGGCCGAGGCCGGCGGCCGGCTGTATGCGGCCAAGGACGCGCGCATGCCCAGGGCACTGTTCGAGGCGGGGTATCCGAGGCTGGATGAATTTGCGGCATTCCGCGACCCAGGCGTCAGCTCGGGGCTTTCGCGGCGGCTGTTGAGGAGTTGATGTGAGCGACCGCAAAAGAAAAATCGTCATCATTGGTGCCACCTCGGCCATCGCCGAACATTGTGCTCGGCTGTGGGTGCAGGCCGAGCCCGTGGACCTGACCCTCGTCGGCCGCGACCCTGGCCGAGTGGCGCGCGTGGCTGGTGATCTGCAGGTGCGCAGTCCGCAGTCCGACATCCGTGGCGTGCAAGCGGATTTTCTCGACCCGCTGGCCATCCGCGCCACGGTCGATGGCATTGCGCGGCAAGGGCCGGTGGACATCGTGCTCATCGCCCATGGCAGCCTCCCCGCGCAGACGGTGTGCCAGGAGGACCTGGTGGCCTGCCGCGAGGCGCTGGAGATCAATGGGGTTTCGCCGGTACTTTTCGCCGAAGCCTTCGCCAGCCACATGGCCCTGCACGATCAGGGTTCCCTGGCACTGATCGGCTCGGTCGCCGGTGACCGGGGGCGCAGGTCCAACTACGTGTACGGCGCGGCCAAGGGCCTGATCGCGCGGTATGCCCAGGGGCTGCAGCACCGTTTTGCCGGCACGGGGGTGCGGGTGGTGCTGATCGAGCCCGGCCCCACCGAAACACCGATGACCGCACACCTCAAGGCACAAGGCGCCCGGCTCGCCGACGTGCAGGAAGTCGCACGCCAAGCGGTCGCCGCCATCGAGGCGGGCAAGGCGCTGGCGTATGTGCCCGGGCGGTGGCGCTGGATCATGTTGGTCATCCGCCATCTGCCGCGTGCCGTCTTCAACCGAATGAAAATCTGAGCATGGAGATCCACCGCAATTCCACCGCCCGCAGAGGCCCCTGACGCCAGTCCCCGTTCAGCTCGGGCTGTTGCTGGCCTTGCTGTTCACCGGCGCGTTCTACCTGTCGTATGCGCAAAGCTCCTGGTTCTTCCAGGACGACTTCCAGCTCATCATGCAGTACGCACACGCGCTGCAGCCCCAGCAGCTCCTGGACTTCGGCAGCTTTGGCCGCTTTCTGAGCCGCAACGCCTACTGGCGTGAAAGTCTCCCCTGTCGCACGTTCCCCACACGCAGGCTGAGTCAATGGTTTAACTATTTTCAAACGGGGGCTTTTCTGGGTGTGATGAACTGCGGGGTGTCACCAAGGCCGTCAGCCAAGACCTTTGACGCCCCCCGTGCCTTCTCCATTACTCTTGGCCTGTGAACCCGACTATCTAAACGCCGCAGAGGATGTATCCTCAGACTCTGGCCGCAATCGGCCAGGAGGCGCCGATGCCCCGTGAGAGGCAGTTCTGCAGCGGGAGTTGCCCGTGGGTGCTACCAGATGGACTCACGCTGGCGGCTACCAAGCGGTCATTGGGTGCGGAGAAGGGCGCGTGCCCAAATGGCGCCTGTGTGAGGTACTGCAGTCATCGGGCTTGCGCAACCTCTTGTATATTTCGCACGACCATCGCTCGATGGGGCTCATCCTTGCTCTCGAATGGACATACACCAAGCAGAGATTCAGTTGGCGGGAGCAAAGCACCTGCGATGGCTGCCGGAGGGAGTTGTCGTTTCCGACGACGGTTTGTTGATCTCCGGATGGGCTCTGACGGTCTGGGACCGCCAGGACCGGATGCGCTTTCTGATCAATGGCGTTGCCTTCGACAAGCTTGACTGGCCCCTGGAATCCGCCTACCTCACCGCGACGTTCCCCGACATGCCGCACGCGCAGGCTTCCCGCTTCTTTGCCTGGCACCAGCGAAGGCCTGACCGCGAGCTGTTCCCCAACGGTTTTGCGCGCTTCAATGTGACCGGCCCACTGGGCGAGCACCGCTTGTCGTACCGTACGGCCTGGTACCTCGCAGACCCGGCCACCGAGCCTGGCATGCCCACACCGGCGCAGATCGAACGCGTGATCGGCAAGCCGGACGAACAGGCCTACCGGCTTGGCGGTGCCACCATCGTCCAGCGGGTGGAAGCGCTGCTGCTGGAGCGATTCGACCGGCCGCTCGCTTCCTTCCAGGCCATCCTGGACTGGGGTTGCGGTGCCGGGCGGCTTTGCCGCTACCTCACTGCGCGGTCGTCAGTGGTCACCGGCATCGACATCGACCCGGACAACGTGGCGGCGTGTGTGCGCCTGCTGCCGCAGGGCCGTTTCCTGCAGGTGGACCTGATGCCGCCCACGCCCTTCCCGGCGGCGGCGTTCGACCTGGTGGTGGGCCTGTCGGTGCTCACCCACCTGGACGAACCCGTGCAGGACGCGTGGCTGGCCGAGCTGCAGCGCATCACCCGCCCGCAAGCTTTGCTGCTGCTGTCGGTGCAGGGCCTGGCCCAGATGTCGCTGTACCGGGCGCCGCCTGAAATGGCGCTGGTCGCGCACGAGAAGGGCATTCTGGACAACGGTGCCAATGCTCAGCTCACCGAGGTGCTGGCAGACCAGACCTACTACCGCGACGTGATGCATTCGCGCGACTACATCATGACCCGGTGGGCGAAATGGTTCGATGTGCTCGACATCATCGAAGGCATGGCCGGCAACCAGGACCTGGTGTTGCTGCGCCGTCGCGCAGACTGACAAAAGAAGGAGCCGGCATGCACCCGAGCGCCATGCACAACGGTGCCCTGTTTTTCGAGACCTACCTGGCCAGCCACGCGCAGGCCACGGTGCTGGACATCGGCTCGCAGGACGTCAATGGTTCCCTGCGCGCGCTGGCCTCGCCCGGCATGAACTACGTGGGGCTGGACTTCGCGGCCGGGCCGGGTGTGGACCTGGTGCTGGACGACCCCTACCACCTGCCTCTCGCCGACGGCAGCGTGGATGCGGTGGTCAGCAGCTCGTGCTTTGAGCACATCGAGATGTTCTGGCTCATGTTCAACGAAGTGCTGCGCGTGCTCAAGCCCGAAGGGCTGTTCTACCTGAACGCGCCCAGCAACGGCGAGTTCCACCGCTACCCGGCGGACTGCTGGCGCTTCTACCCGGACGCTGGCGAGGCCTTGGTGCGCTGGGGCGTTCGCTCAGGGTGGCAGCCGGCCCTGCTGGAGTCGTTCACCACCCACCAGCAGCGCGACATCTGGAACGACTTCGTGGCGGTGTTCGTGAAGGACGCGGCCTGTGTGGGGCAGCACCCGGCGCGCATGCTCGACCGGCTGGAGCGCTACATGAATGGCCGCAGGCACGGCGTGGAAGGTATCCTGTGCCTGCAGGCAGCCAGCGAAGACGGGGCCAAACTCGCGCAGCTCACCGGCCACGCCAAGCCCCAGGCCTGACGCTTCACCTGACCGTTCTTCAGCCCGTCTTGCGCAACCACAGGCTGGCACCCTCGTTGCGCAGGCACAGCGGCATGTGCTGCTCGAAGAAGCTGCGGTGGAAGTGCGACATGTAGGTGTTCATGAGCAGCACCTGGAAGCGCGCGTTGTCTTGCAGGAAGGCGCGCACCAGGTAGGCCTCGTTCCAGGCCCGGCCTTCCAGGA
Organism: Acidovorax radicis; assembly: GCF_020510705.1. NCBI lineage: Bacteria > Pseudomonadati > Pseudomonadota > Betaproteobacteria > Burkholderiales > Comamonadaceae > Acidovorax > Acidovorax radicis. Next base: position 4,180,590 of record NZ_CP075184.1, on the reverse strand, counting down.
TCCATTCCTTCGGGTATTCGAAGGGGTAGAAGATGTCGTGCAGGTGGATCGCCACGCCGGGCGCCAGCAGGGGAAAGATGTCGAACAGCAGGCGATTTACGTCGCTGCCCACCTTGCTGACGTGGGTGGAGTCGATGAACAGCACGTCGTTCTCGCCCAGCGCCTGGAACACCTCCACCGGCACGTCCTGCAAGGGCTGGCCCAGCACCGTGGTGCGGGCCTCGTCCCCGGGGTGCATCACCGATTGCAGCAAGGCCGGGTAGGGGTCGATGAAGGTGGTGTGGACGGGGTGGTCCAGGAAGTGTTCGATGGTGTCCAGCGTGACGCACGACGAATGGCCCGACCCCACTTCCACCACCCGCCGGGGCGCAAGGTGGCGCAGCATGCAGTGCAGCATGATCGCGTCGGAGTAACCGTAAGCCGGGTTCTGGTAGTGGTAGCGAAGCCCGGGGCTGGGCTGGTCGGTGAAGGGGATGTCCGGGTAGTAGCCGGCAAAGCGTTCCAGCAGCGCCTGTTGTGCGGCTTCCTGCATGTCGATGCCGGGCAGCGCGCGCGGCATGGGGCCGAACAACCGGGCCTCGTTGTCGCGCACGGCTTGCAGGTCGGGCAGGGCCGAGTAGTAGTGGCCAGGGGGAAACCGTTCGGTGGTGGGCTCGGGCATGGCGATGTGATGTTGTCAGGTGTGGGGTGGAGGGGCGCCGCCACCGTATTGAGCCACAATGATCCGGTCACCTCACGCGCATTTTTCCAGCCCTGCCTGTGCAGCCCCTTGTCTACCCGCATCGCATGTCACCTGTTCCATCTTCCACCGCCCTGGACCAGGACCTGGCCGCCCATCTGGACTCTGCCTGGGGCGACCCTGCCACCTGGTTGGCCCATGGCCTGCAATGGCTGCACCTGGATGCCGTGCGTGAGCACATCCAGGAGCAGGTGACAGGCGATGCGGCGGTGTCGCCACTGGAATGGTTTTTTCAGACCGTGGGTGCCGCACAGCCCCTGCCGCTGCGGCGCGTGCTGGTGCTGGGTTGCGGGCAGGGCACGGTGGAACGCCAGGTGGCGCGTGCCGGCTGGGCCAATGAGATCGTGGCCATCGACCTCTCGGCCAAGGTGCTGGCCGTGGCGCGGGCGAACGCCGCCGCCGATGGCCTGGCCATCCAGTACCTGCAGGCGGACATGAACCACCTGCCGCTGGGGCAGCCCGGTTTCGAGCCCGCCAGTTTCGACGCAGTGCTGGGGGTCTCCAGCGTGCACCACTGTGCCGACCTGGAGCACCTCTACGCCAGCCTGCACCGCTTGCTGGTACCGACGGGCTGGTTGTTTCTGGACGAGTACGTGGGCCCCGACCGCTTCCAGTTCCCCGACCACCAGGTGCGCTTCTTGAACCAGTTGCTGGACCTCCTGCCCGGGCATCTGCGCTCTCTTTACGACGGCCGGGTGAAGGGTAACCTCAGCCGTCCCACGGTGGAAGCGGTGGTGGCCATCGATCCCAGCGAGGCGGTGCGTTCGTCGCAAGTGCTGCCCCTGCTGGGCCGGCATTTTGACGTGCTGCAGCGCCGGCCCTACGGCGGCGCCATCCTGCGGGTGCTGTTGTCCGACATCGCGCAGAACTTCCAGGACGCCGCCGCCAGGCCCTGGTTGCAGGCGCTGCTGGGCGCCGAAGAAGAACTGTTCCGCACCGGGCGCCTGCAGCGCGACATGGCGTGTGTCATGGCCCGCGCGCGCAGTCAACGCGGTGGAGCCAGTCGGCCATCCAGCGCGGGTCGTTGAGGCCGAGCGAGAACATGGCACCGGGGGCCGCCAGCGCCTGTTTGGTGGGCAGGGCGGCGTAGGCCTGGTGGATGAGTGGCAAGCGCTCGCTCAGCACGCGGCTGGCGGGATCGAGCCCGGTCACCACCGTGAGACCGGCCGGCGCGGTGGGCACGGTCACGATGCGCAGGTCCGGGCGCAGGCCCTTGAGGCAGGGCACGATCTTCCAGCCGTCGGAGGTGTAGAAGCCGGTGCGGCGCTCGCGGCTCGCGGTCGATGCGCTCAAGGGCAGGGTGTCGTGCAGCAGCACCACTGCGCCCGGGGCAGCGAAGCGCTCGGCCGCGATGAAGTCATCGAGCACTGCTTCAAAATGGTGGTCACCGTCGATGAACGCTAGGTCGAAACCTTCGGGCGCCAGCCCACTGTCAGCCGGCACCGCAGCGAAGAAGGCTGCGCTCTTCATGCGATACAGCCGGGCAATGCCCTGGCAGCGGCTCAGAGGATCGCCCAGCGGCGATGGATCAACGCCGATCACCCTTGTCGCTGGTGAGGCCAGCGCCAGCGACTCGCCCTTTTCCACACCGATCTCCAGGTAGGTGCGGGGTGCGAGCTGCTCGTGGAACCAGGAGAGCCAGAAGCGGTAGTCGGCCCCCGGCCAGCGCAGCCTTGCCAGGGTCACATGTACCTCTGGCAGGTTGGGCTCCTGGGCCAGCGCGTCCCACAGGCATTCCAGCGCGGCCTGGTGCTGGCCCAGCCGCACCAGCCAGCGGTAGCGGGTCAGGGCCTTCACCTCCAGCGGGTGGCGCCTGGCTGGGTGCTCGATGCTTGGTTCACGCATTGCCGTCTCGCTGCATGCCTTGCAGCACGTGCCGCAGCGCCTGTCCAAAGCGCTCTTCGTTGTAGCGGGCGCCGCACTGCACCCAGGCCGACGCCTGCTGCCGCAACCAGAGCGCGTCGTCGCGCAACAGGCGCTCGATGCCGTCGGCGAATGCGCTGGCGTCGCGCGCCGCCTGGATGTCGATGCCTTCGTCCCAGCCGAGCTGCCGCACCAGCACGGAAGAGGCCACCACCGGAATGCCGTTCGACGCCGCTTCGATCACCTTGGCCGGCACGCCGCCGGCGTAACGCACCGGCGCCACGAACACGCGGGCGCTGTCGTACAGCGGCTCCAACTGGGCTTGGGGTCCCAGCAGGAGTACGTCCGGCCCGGCCAGTTCGCTCACCCGGCTGGACCGGTTCACCCCCACCACCGAAAGCACCGGCGGGAGCGCCATGCGCTCGCGCAGCAAGGGCATCACCTGTTCGATGAACCACACCAGGCCGTCTTCGTTCGGCGTGTCGGGGTGCACCGCGCCCACGAACAGCAGGCCACTGCGCTGCGCCGGCCCGGGCGCAGTGCGGCGCAAGGTGGTGGCGTGGCTCAGCAGGGTGACGCGGTGGCCGGCGGCGCGGAACAGGGCCGCGTCGCGGTCCGACACCACGAACACATGGTCGGTGCCGTTGGCCAGGCCGATCTCGCCGGCCAGCCGCGCCTGGGCCGCCGCGCGGCTCAGCGGCCTGCCCTTCACGGCCGCCTCTGCGATCTCGCGCAGGGCGAACAACGCTTCGGCGTCGTAGACCATGCGCATGGGCTCGAACAGCTCCGGCCTGCGCTGGCGCAGCGGCTGCAGCGCCTTCAGGTTGGGCGGGCGGCTGACCACCAGCACGTCGTACAGGCCCCGGCGTTGTTCCAGTAAAGCTTCCAGTCGGTCCAGCCCAGGGGTTGTGCCATGGTCCAGCATCACCTCGGTGCTGGGCGGCAGCGATGCGTACACGTCCCGCCAGTGGTCTTCGGCCACCCACAGCGGGAAGAAGGTCACCGGCCAGTCGCGCAGCGCCTGCAGCATCAGCCGCGCGCGGGGCAGGCCGCCGCCCTTGAACATGTGCGGCACTTCGTTGTCGATGACGAGCACGCGCGGGCGGCGCGGCTGGTCTTCCGGTGAACGCCAGCGGTCAGCGTCCAGCGGCTGCGGCGAGGGCGTCGGCTGGTGTTGCAGCCATTCGCCGTGGCACGCCAGGAAATGCCGCTGGTTCTCGCGCATCTGGCGCGGCGCTTCGTCGCCCTGGGCGCTGCCCCATTCCAGGTGCTCCAGCAGCACTTCCGGCGCGTACACCACGCGAAAGCCGGCGCGCCACACGCGCACGCAGAAGTCGGTGTCCTCAAAGTAGGCCGGTGCAAAGCGGTCGTCGAACCCGCCCAGCAGGCGCCACACGGCCATGGGCACGGCCAGGAACACGCCCGACACATAGTCCGCCGCGCGACCGGCCATGGCGGCCGGTGAGAACGGGTCTTCGCCCCGGCCCATGCCCACGGTGGAGCCGTCTCGGAAGATGCGGTTGCCGGCCTCCTGCAGGCCTCCGGTGGTGAGCACGATGCGCCCGCCCAGTGCGCCAATGGCCGGTTCCGCGTCCAGCCGGGCGCAGGCAGCCGCCAGCGCGCCTTCCTGCAGAATGGCGTCGCTGTTGAGCAGCACCACATGGCGCCCTCGGGCCCTTTGGGCGGCCTCATTCACGGCGCGCAGAAAGCCCAGGTTGTGTCCGTGGGAGACGATGTGCGCCCCCCGCACCCGCTGCAGCAGGGCCGCGGTTTCGTCGCTGGATGCGTTGTCCACGATGAGGGTCTCGAACGACACACCGCGCTGGTCGGCCAGGGCCTGCAAGGTCTTGCGGGTGAGGCCGGCCTGGTTGTAGAGCACCACGATCACGCTCAGGGCCGGTGGCTCCCCGTTCGCTGCAGGCGCCGGCAATGCCAGGATCGCGTCTTTGTCCAGCCAGTCGTGCAGCGCGCGCCGGGCCTGGGCGCGCACGCGGTCCTTGGGGTCGTCACCGGTTTCTTCGGCGGTCAGGCTGCGCACGAAGGCCTCGCACCGGCGCTCGATCTGGGCCGCCACGCGCCGACCATCCACCGACGGTGAACCCCGCATGCGGGAACGCAGGTCCGCGCGGTGCTGGCCCAGCAAGGGCAGGTCACGGACGAGCGCACACGCCGTCTGCACGTACGTGGGCACATCGGTGGCGGTCCAGTGCTCTAGGTCCATGGCCGCCAGGATGGAAAGCGCTTGCCGTGCCCCGGCCCATTCGCCCGACAGCGTGACCACCGGCACCCCCATCCACAGCGCGTCCAGCAGGCTCAGGCCGCCGTTGCTGGGGAAGCTGTCCAGCAGCAGGTCGATGCCTTCAAACCACGCCAGCAGGCCTTCGTAAGAGCGCGTCGGGTCAAAGGCCACGCGCGACGCGTCCACGCCTTGCTCACGCATCGTGGCCAGCACACTCGTGCGCTGGGGCCAGTCGTGGGCCAGTTCGCCAATGAAGCGGATGCTCGACCCGGGCGTCGCCAACAGCACCTGCGCCCAGGCCTGCAGGCTCGCCGGGTTCAACCGCAGGCCGCGCGTGGGCACGCCGAAGGTGACAAAACCGTTCGCCAGCGCCGGCAACGGCCCCACCGGTGGCGCGTGCACCGGCGGGTCCCAGCACCACTGGCCGCCCTCGATGCGCCACAGCGCTTCTTCGTACCGGGCCTCGTGCGCGGGAGGAATGGAAGCGAAGTCGGTCAGGTAGGCATCGAACAACCCGCCTGATGTACCCCAGCAGCCCAGCCAGCCCACCTGCAACGGGGCCAGGCGGCGCGCATACAGCCGCAGCAAGTCCATCTGGCCTTCGAAGGGATGCAGGCCGCCGGTGTCGATCAGCACATCGATGCGATGCACCGCACAGGCAGAAGGCAAGGTGTCGATGTCCAGCGGTTCGCAGTGGATGTGGCCCGGCAGCGGCGGCAGTGGCCGGTTGCTGAACACGAACACCTCCACCGCTTGCGCGTCGTGGCTGGCCAGCGCCCGGCGCAGCAGGCTCACATGCAACTGGCTCACCACGTAGCCGATGCGAGGCCGCGCGCCCTTGCGCGGCTGCGCGGGCGAGCGAGGGCTCAGGTCCATGCCGGCGCGCAGCTTGAGTTCGCGGTACCGCAGGCGCGCCAAGCGGGCAAGGTCTTCGGGCTGTGAGGCTTCGCAAAGGGAGGCGCTGTGGAGCGCCGCCCAGCCGGCCCAGGGTTCGTGCGGGAAGTCTTGCGCCGCCAGGTTGGCCAGGCGCACCAGGGGGGCGTGCCCGTGGCGGGTAGATGCCTCCGCAATCGCCTCTTGCAGCAGGGCGCGCCGCAGCGAAGGCGCGAGCAAGGCCAGCGCGGTCTGGGCCCCGGCCTCGCCCAGTCCCGTCAGCCGCACCAGCACCCGCGCCGCTTCGCCCACGCGCTCCTGTGCGGCCAGCAAGCGCTGGCACAGGGCCAGGGCGCGCGCGTGGCCGTCAGGGAAATGGTGCGCGCCTTCGGTCAGCAGCCGGGCCTTGAGCAGCATGGCGCCCGCATGGTCGGGCTGGCGCGCCAGCAGTTCGTCCACGGTCTCCATGCCTGCCGCCCACGCGCCGCCGCGCAGCTGTGCCTCGGACAGCTCCAGCAGGCACACCGGGTCTTCAGGCCGCAGCGAGCGTGCGCGCAGAAAGGCCAGCTGGGCCTGTGCGAAGCGTTGGTCTGCGAGCAGGATCCAGCCGAGCTGGCGCAGGCTGTCCAGCCGGTCCGGCTGCAACTGCAAGGCCATCTCCACCGCCGCTTGCGCCTCGCTCAGGTGGCGCTGCCGGTGGCGCACCGCCGCCAGCGCCCGCCAGGCCTCTGCGTCTGCTGGCGCTTGCGCCACCGCGCGCTGGGCCAGCGCCTGGGCCGTGGCGATCTCGCCGGCCGCCACCAGCACGAACGCGGCCTGGCACATCACAAGCACGTCGTCGGGCCGCAACCGCAACAGGCGTTGCACCACGGCCTGTGCGCGGTGCAGATCGCCATCTTCCAGCAGGATCCAGCCCAGCGTGCCCAGCGATGCCACGTGGTCTGCGTCGAGGCGCAGCGACCGCTCCAGCGCGCGCAGCCCGGCCGCCCGGTGCCCGCCCTGCAAGCGCGCCACGGCCAGCAGGCGCCACAGCTCGCTTTGCCGAGGCGCTTCGCGCAACATGGGCATCAACAGGCGACGGGCTTCTTGGTGGCGCTGCAGGTCGATCAGCACCTGCGCCATCAGGCCCTGGGCGGCGGGCAGCCCGGGTTGCTGGTTCAGCACCTGCTGCAACAACCAGAGCGCATCGGTCGCATGGCCCCAACCGGCTTGAATCTGTGCGCGGCGCAGCAAGCCATCGGAGTGGGTGAGGTCGCGCTGCTGCACTTCGGCAAAACAGGCGTCGGCGGCCACCAGGTTGTTCGATGCTTGTTGCAGCACACCCAGCAGGTACCAGGCCTCGGTGCGGTCCGGGTGGGCCTCGGTCTGGCGCCGCGCCAGTGCGATGGCCGCAGAGCGTTGGCCCATGCCCCAGTGGTGCCAAGCCAGCGCCGGCGTCAGCTCGGGGTCGAACGCCAGCCTGGCCAGCCCCGCTTCCAGCGCTGCCTGGGCCTCGCGCGGGCGCTGGAGATCGACCAGGCACTGTGCCAGATGCAGGTGCAGACGGCCTTGTTCAGGCGCGTCGAAAGGCAGGGTAGCGATCGCCTCCCGGTATAGGGGCACGGCGGGCTCCAACTGCCCTTGCCGCTGATGCAGCCAACCCATGAGCAGCAGGCGTGCGGGCTCGCGCGATGCCCGCAGCGCATGCTGTGCCCATTCGGCGGCCTCCGGCAACTGCCCCATGTCGTGCAGCGTCCAGGCCAGCGTGACGGCGGCTTCATGCAAGGAGGCGTCGAGCTGGCAGGCCCGGCGCAGGTATGCAGCGGCCAGGGCCAAGTGGGGGGGCTGTGTCTGCGACGTCTGGCGGCACAGCAGGCCCATGTACCAGTGCGCGGTCGCGTGGTGGGGCCATTGCGCCAGCGCCGGTGTCAGCACCTGCGCAGCGGCCTCGGGCTCGTTGGCATCGAACAGAAAGTAGCCCAGCGCGGCGGCCGCCTGAGGGGTGGCCTGTGCGGCCAGCGATTGCCTAGCCAGTCGCAGGGCATTTGCCCGATCCCCTTCCCCGAAGCGCTGCCATGCCAGGGCCAGCAGGTCCTGCGGCGTGGAAGAAGGGACTTCGCTCACGCCAGGGAACCGCCCGCAGCGGGCGCGGGCCTTTCAGCGACCACGGTGAAAAACGGCACGTCGCGGTCATAGGCCGGTTGCAGTTGCCGGTGGAAGGTCACGCGGCATTGCGTGAAACCCAGCAAGCCCAGGGCCGACGTGAAGAACTGCGGCGTGAACTGCCACCAGGTGTCGATCTGATCCACCCCCCGGTGCGGCAGCAGCTTGGCCAGCGGCTCGTCGCCCAGCGAAGGGTCGTGCATTTCGGTGATGACCATGGTGTGCCGCACCCGGTCCGCCACGCTCTGCAGCAGGTCGAACGGGCGGCGCGTGTGCAGCAGCACCGACGCCAGCACCCCCATGTCAAACGGGCCGAAGTCCGCCGGCAGCGCGCAGGGGTCACCCTCGAACACGCGCACGCGGGACTGGTGCTGCTGGTGCAGGTACCAGAAGCTGTTGCGCACGCCTTCGATCGCGGACACGAAATTTTCCCGCCAGCCTGGTGTATCGAAACCCTGGTGCGGTACCAGGTCCCATAGGTGCTCCATGGTCGGTTCCACGCAGGTCACGGCAGCACCCGCGGTCTCCATGTAGAACGACAGGTATCCGCTGGCCGGCCCCACTTCCAGCACGGAACGGCCGGTTACCTGGGTCTCGCCCAGGTACTCGAAGGTGTTGGGCCGCAGGTCCCATTCGCCGCTCACGTCCTCTCCATCGTCCAGCGTGCAGGCGTGGTAGAAGCGGCAGTCTGCCCGGCGCGGCGAGCGCGGCGCCACCTCGCGCAGCGTGGCCATAGCAGGAACATCGGCCGCTCCGTTGGCAGTGTTCGGCACCCGCAGGGCCTGCTGTTCCCTGTTCTGCGCGGTCTGCTGGGCGTGCAGGGCCAGGCGGCCGAGCATGTCGCCCACGATCAGCGGCGTGGAGGCCACATGGGCGAACGACTGCTGCAAGGCAGCCTGGCGGTGCGGCTCGCTGGTCACCGGGTCGTACAGAAAGCGCAGCGCCTGTGCCCACAGCGCCACCGGCGCTTCAGGCGCCAGCGTGAAACCGGCCTCACCCACCAGCGCCGGCAGGTGGCCGCGGTCGCTGGCCAGCACGGGCAGTCCATTGAGCTGCGCTTCCAGCGCCGTGCGCCCAAACGACTCTTCCCACACCGAAGGCATGAGCAACACCCGCGAGCGGGCGAACACCGCGCGCATGTCGCGGCTGGGTCCCTGCCATTCGATGTTGCCCAGCCGTGCGGCCCGCTGCCGGCACCAGGCGCTCCAGGCGGGGTTCAGGTGCCAGCTCTCCATCACCAGAAAGGGCAGGTCCGGGCAGGCTTCGGCCAGCGCGAAGAGCATTTCCACACCCTTGATGGGCGCGGGGTTGACGAACAGCACGTGCTCGCCGGTGTGCCCGGCCACATAGGGCTCTGGCGCCACCACCGGGGGCACGATGGCGCAGTCGATGCCGTAGAGGGCGCGCCAGCGTTCGGCGGTGAAGGCTGAATTGGCGAAGTACAGCAGCGAAGGATCGGGCGCCAGGTTGCCCCCCAGCTGGTGGGTTTCCACGTTGTGCAGGTAGGCCGCCGTGGCGCGCCCGGTGGACAGGCTGGCCAGCAGCATGGGCGCCAGCGCGGTGCCGCTCTGCACCACGATGGCGTCCGCCCCCCAGGCCGCAGCGGCCATGGGCAGGGCCTGCTCGGGCGCGTCGGCCCGCAGCACCAGGTAGCCCAGGCTGTCGTCGCTGCTGGTGCCCGCTGCGGGCGGGCCGCCCGGTTCGCCGGCCACGCGGCCGCACAGCACGGCGGCTTCGGCCCCCATCGCGCGGATGGCTAGGCACAGGTCGTGGGTGGTGGTCTGAAGCCCGCCGGTGATGGCTGGCAGGTGGGCGTAGTTGGAAGCCAGCAAGACGCGCATGGGTCCGATCGTCCGGTGAGAGGTGAAGGCACTTCACCTGCCGTGCCCTGGGGCAGGGCACGCCGGTCGCTGGCGGGCCGGGGCAGGTGTCTGGCGCTGGGGGAGGGATCAGGACTGGTTCGGTGTCTCACCGGAGCCCAGAATGGTTCGCAGCGTGTTCGAAGGGTTGTTGCCAGCGTTGGTATCGACCACGTTTTTCAACCGGTCGTTGGCCAGCGTGTCGCTGGGGTTGGAGGCGCCGCCCGGTACGTTGCCCGTGCTGAGCAACTGGCCAGGGGGGGCTCCACCGGGTTGCTGGTTGCTGGGATTGCCGCCCGAAGGGGTTTCCAGCCGTTGCAGCCTGCTGTTCAACTCGCTGATCGGCATCCGGAAGGGCGTGGCGGGAGGTTGACCCGAACCGAAGTTGGTTCCAAAGCCTGCGCGGGTGACGGTCTGCGTGTTGCCGTTGTTGTCGGTCGCCGACATGCTCTGACCGAAAAGAAAAACGCCACTGGTCTTTTGACCGTCGGTCTCTGCAATGGTGATCCCGCCCTGGATTGCCAGCTTGCCGTGCGGCGTGCTCACCACCGTGGGCTGGGTCTTGCTGATCTGGCCGCCCACCACCCGCACCATGCCCTTGTTCAGGCTCAGGCGGATCTGGCCCTGGCGCGTGGCTGGGTGGAACTGGAAGGTCTCCAGCACCAGTTCAGAATCCGGCCCCAGTGTGACGGCCGACTGGTCCAGGAACAGCAGGTGCAGCTGGCCGTTGGGGCCGGTGGTGAACTTCTGGCCAGGCACCACCTGGTTGCCCACCATCAAGGTCTGGGCGTTGCTGGTCACCAGTGCGCCGGTCGACACGCCCGTGACCACGCCCGCACGGGGTGCGGTGGTCTGGGCGGTCTGTGCCACAGCGGCGGGCACCGCGGCGCTGGACAGGGCGGCGGCCAGCCACCAGTCTTTGGAAATGGGAGGACTCATTGCGGGCTCCTGGGGCGTTCGGTTCGGTTCACGGGTTCGGGTCTTGCGGGGAACAACAGGCTCAGAGCCGGTATGACAGGGCCAGCAGCAGCGAGGTGTTCTTCAATCGGTGGTTGGGCAGGTTGGAGCGCGTTCGGGCGTGTTCCAGCTGCATCAGCAGCGACCACTTGTTGGTCAGCGGCACGGTGTTGCCCACGCCCAGGCGCCAGTCGGTGTCGCTGCGTTCCTTCAGGGCGTCGACCGCCGGATCGGGCGCGGCGTAATCGCGGTTTTGAGCGCTGCCCCATGCCCAGGTGGTCCAGGGGGCGGAGCCCTTGCCCAGCGGGCTGGCGTAGGTGGTGGAATAGGTGACGCGCGCCTCGTAAGCGTCGTAGTCGAGGTAGGCGCGGTCGGTGCGGTGGGCGCGGGCGCGCAGTTCACCGCTGATGACCCGGCCCGGGCCCAGTTCGCGGCTCAGGCGCGCGCGTAGCAGGTTGTCGGGGCCGCCCAGCACATTGGCGTCGGGCACGTCCATGCGGGTGGCGTAGCTGTACTGGCGGTGTTCGAAGCCGGCTTCCAGCAGCAGGCGCTCGCTGATGCGGTAGGTCACGTCCAGCCCCAGCCCGCCGATGGTGAGGAAGTCCTTGCCTTGCAAATTCAGTGCGGCGGCGATCACGTGGGGCCGCAGGGTCAGGCCGCCGGAAGCATCCCGCAGCGGCTTGAAGCGCACGCCGCTGGTCACTTCGGCCAGCGCCAGGTTGTAGGGGTCGACCTGGTTGGGCTGCAGCCGGCTGCCGGAAGACGAGCTGTACTTGATCACCTGGGCCACCAGCGAGCTCACCACGGTAGCTTCGCTCTGGGTGCTCAGGTCGTATTCGTGGTTCAGTTGCAGGGTCACCTGCACGTCGGTGTCAGACTTGGGGCGGTAGGCCGGGTTCACTGGCACCACGGTGCCTGCGGCCAGCACCTGGGACTCCAAGGTGCGTGAAGCGGGGTTGGTCTGCGCCCGCAGGCCCAGGGTCACCTGGCCATCGAGCCGGGACACCTGGTTGCGCATGCGGGTGTCGCGCAGCAGGTTTTCGGCGAACTGGCGCTGTTCGCCCACCAGCCGCGCGTCTTGCAGCGCGTTGTTGAGCATTGACTCTGACATGGCGTAAGAGCCCAGGCGGAAATAGAGCACCGCCAGTTCCAGACGCACGCTGGGCGATGCGTTCGGGTCCAGCAGCAGGCGTTCCAAGGCCGCCACGCCGCCTTCGTAGTTGCCAGCCTGCACCAGCAGTTGCGCATAGCGGTAGGAGCGCCCCAGGTCGCCGGGGGACTCCAGCACCTGCCGGAAGGCATCGTCCACCTGACGCTCCATGGGCAGGCCGGGCGTGCCCTGTGCCAGGGCCGATGCGCTAGTGACCGTGCCCAGCAGGGCCACGAGCCAGTGCACAGGCTTTGGCAGGGGAAGTGCGGTTTCCTTTTTGTGCATCAATGGAGGCTCCTAGGTGGTGCGATCAGGAAAGAGTCTACACAACGGTTTGCAATTGGAAACAACTGGTCTGTGCTATTCGGCACATTTGAGACAGTTCTTATTCCTTGGGGCTGTCTGAAGCGAAGTGCTCAGTGTGCGCGACCACGAGCACAACTCTTGGGGTAGCGACTTAAGTCCAGCCGACATGCAGCGTGCGCAGCGCCATGGCTTTCACTGGCCTTCTGGCTAAACCCAGCATCCAGGCCGGCGCCTTTCCTTCTCCAAGCCCCGTTGAGAACTCCACCCGGCGGGAGTACGCTCATGTTGAGTCGGACCGCCGCTCCACTTGTGGAAGGTCGCGTCACTGAAACCGCCGTTGCGGCAAAGCTCCTTGATCGGCGTACCGGCTTCGGCTCGCTTGAGGAACCCGATGATCTGTTCCTCTGTGAATCTGCTCTTCTTCATGTCCGTCATTCTCCTGGTGGTTGACGGACTTCACTAGCTTCAGAATGGTACGGCTGGTGGGGAGCAGATCACGTCCGCACCCCCGGTCCTCACTGGCCCGCTTTGTGTGCCGAATCCCAGGAAAGCACGCACAGTTTCACGGTGATCTTTTCATCAAACCACGGCATGGCTGCGCTGGGCTGGTGGATCGAAAGACCCAGAACGTTGTCTTCCGGGCGGCTCTCGCCATTGAAAAAATTCGCGGCCGCTTCGGTGGAGACCAGCGCGGGTGACAACAGGAAACCGGTCTTGCCTGCCTCGCGCAGGTACCGGAAATCGGTGCTTCCCATCGGGGTGGCAATCGTCATGCGCAGAATCGGGGGGCCGGTCAACACGCTCACGATCCGTCCGAGCCAGGTGGTGGAGACGTCCATCTCGGCCCAAACCGCCTGATCCGGGCCCACCCAGGGAATCAGCAGGGGCAGATCGAACCCCACTTCAGACGTGCGGCACAGCGCAGACTGGGCCAGTGGCGATGCACGACGCGTCAACAGCAATGCGTTCGGCGTCTGCCTGTCAACCTGGTAGTGTTGTCGGTAGGCTCTCAAGGTGAGCGGATCCTCCAGGGCGGCGTAGCGGCCATCGATGGGCGTGACGCTGAAAACCACCGACCGCGGGGCCTGCGGACTGGCGAGGAAATCCGCGTTGTGCGCCGACATATGGCGGCTGGTGGCGTAGTAGGACTGAAATGCGGGCCGCGTGGCGATCGGCAATCCAGACGCGTACGCCAGACTGAACTCGAAGGGGAAGATGTCGATGGGCCCTTCCATGTCGACAAACGGAATGGCTGAGCGTGCCTCCGTGAGCGCCATCCCGTAGCGACGGCGCGACTCGGCATCCTGGACGGCCCTGTATCCCGGGTCCACGACATAGCGGATGCGATGCTCCACCACGTGCACATAGCCCTTGATGACCGCTCCGTGCGGTAGCAGGACCGCCAGGATGTAGGTGACCAGCGAAGCTGCTGCAACCGCCACAGCAGCCAACACGCGCCGTTTGTTGCGGGCCAGCAAGTCGCCGCCCGGGCCCCAGAGATGGACGACGCACACGAAGGCCAGGGCGAGAAACGCGGCGCCAGGGTGCGCGCCATGCCGGACAAAACCCATCTTGTAGGCCACCAGCAGATACCCCAGCGTGAGGAGGCCGAGCACGGTGCTGGCAGGATGGGTCACCCGCAGCGTCGTGGCGACAACGGCGGCTGCGCCTACGATGAAGGCCGCGTGCAGCGCGAACGGCGCGGGCAGTCCCATGTCCGCGCCGTAGGCCAGCGAGACGTCCAGATAACCGCGCACAAAGCCGAAGAAGCCGGAGACATGCTGGCCAGACAGCCAGAACAGCAGGACGATGGACACCGCAAAGCACACGGGGACGATGGGCCGGTAGTCCCGCACCGTGAAGCGGTAGATGCTCGCTAGGACAATGGCGGGCAATGTCAAGAACATGGCATTCGCCTTGACCAGGCAAGCAAACGCAGCGCCGAATGCGAGCAGCAAGGAAATCGCGAGTTGCGCAGCGTTGCCCTGCTCTCTGCGGCATTCGTGGTGGCACAGCAGCAAGGCCGGCAACAGCAGGTACACATCCCGCCACATGATCAGGTGCAGGGTCAGGCCGCACCATGCCAGCAACGCCCATGCACTCCGGATGTGCAAGACCGCTAAACACCCGATGCCCACGATCAGCAGGTAGGCGGCCCGGTAGAGCAGTTTTTCCCGATGGGTGTGCTCGAAGTAGATACCCGATTCGATGAAGGACAACGGCCCGTAGTTGAAAATGATCTGGCTGCCGTGCTGAAGCCTGTTTTCGTGGGCGTACCCCAGCATCGCATGCCAGGACAGGTCGAGCCCGCGCATGGACGATTCGTACCCCACGTCGAGCAGGTAGAAAAACATGAAAAGGGCTGCGGCAAGCGGCACTGTGAAAGAGAAAATTCGGGCTTTCATTGCATGGATGTCGGTCTGGGGTGCGCGTGATGTGGACGACACCCGTTGTAGCATTGCCGCCATGCGCCGATCCTGCCTCCCGGCCACGCCGATGTTCCGGGGCATCGGGCATCAGACCATATTTCCCTGCAATTTTGCGAGCGACCCCATGCGATTTTCTGGTGGCGCCGTCAGCCGGGCATGGGCCCACACCATCACATGTGTTCCGGCCTGGCACGTCGTCTTCGTCCTCCGCGAAGGCGTTGCACCTGAGGCGGCCTGATGGAGTTGCATGGCTGGGGTCGCTATCCGAGGCAGGAAGCCCATGTGGCCGAGCCGTCGTCCAGACAGCAGTGCATGCGTGCTGTGGCCAGCTCCTTGCCACTGATCGCTCGCGAACTGGGTCGCAGCTACGGCGACAGTGCGCTGGGCCCACAGGTGCTGTCAACACGCTACCTGGATCGGTTTCATGACTTTGATCCGGCGAAGGGTCTGCTGTCCTGCGCTGCCGGTGCGTCGATTGACGACATTCTGCGAACCTTTGTGCCTTGTGGCTGATTCCTGCCGGTCATGCCCGGCACAAGCTTCATCATCGTTGGCGGTGCCATTGCCAGTGACGTTCACGGAAAGAACCACCACCGTGATGGCACCTTCAGCGCGCACGTTTCCTCGATGCAGATTCTTCTGGGTAACGGGGAGTGCGTCGATGCTTCCCCGTCGGAGAAGGCCGAGCTTTTCCACGCCACCTGTGGCGGGATGGGACTGACCGATGTCATCGTGTCCGCCGTGTTGCGACTCAAGGCCATCACCGCGAGCGACATCCTGGAGACAAGGATCAAGGCACCCAGCCTGGACGCCGTGCTCGAGGCATTCGACGCGAATGCAGCCAGCTCCTATCCGGTCGCCTGGATCGACTGCATGGCGCGTGGCACCAGACTGGGTCGCTCCGTTCTGATCAGGGGTAGAGCGTGCTCCGAGGGACCGCTGGCTGTGCAGCAGGTCAAGGCCCTCGAAGTGCCTGTCGAGAGGCCCTCGGGCCTGCTCAACCGGACGGTGGCCAGGGTGTTCAATGCCGCGTACTACGGCCGTGCCTGTTCCGATGCGCACCCGTCGCGCAAGTCGTTCGAATCGAATTTTTCCCCGCTGGACGCGATTGCCGGCTGGGCCAGCTTGCATGGTCGACCCAGATTCCTTCAGTACCAGTGTGCCCTGCCCAAGAAATCCGGCCAGGCCGGCTTGCGGGACATCCTCACACGCATTGGCCAGTCGCAGCTCGGTGCCTCCCTGGCGGTCCTGAAATTGTTTGGCGACGCGAATGCGAACCCGGTGAGTTTTCCCATGAGGGGCTACTCGTTGGCGGTGGATTTCAAGGCGGAAGCCGCTGCATTTGCACTGCTCGATGTGCTGGACGGCATCGTTGCAGCGCATGGCGGTCGATCGCATCTCGCCGAGGATGCCCGGATGAGCGAAGCCACGTTCAAGGCGGCTTACCCCCGGTGGCAGGAGTTTGAGGAGGTGCGTGCGCGCGGGCATGCGCACGGCAGATTCATGTAGCCCCAGTCCCGTCGACTGGGTCTGGCCTGAGCGAAACACGGCAACCGCGTTCTTGAAAAGCGAATCATGACCAGAATTTTGATCATCGGTGCGACTTCAGTCATTGCGAAAGCGACGGCGCATCTCCGGGCCCGCGAGGGACATGCGCTCCATCTGGTCGGGCGCGACACGGATCATCTGCAGGAGATCGCGGGCGACTTAAGGGTTCGCGGCGCTCAGTCAGTCCAGCATGCGCCGCTGGACGTGAACGACGTTGTACAGCATGCCGCCGCGATCGACGCCGCCGATGGCGCGCTCGTGGGGGCTTGACGTGGCCCTCATTGCCCAGGGAATGTTGGGGGATTAATAGCCTGTGAGCAAGATGTCCAGGCCGCACTCCAGGAACTGAACACCAACGCCATCAGCGTCATTTCGTTGCTCACGCACCTGGCCTGCCGGTTTGAGGCGCAACAGCATGGCACCCTGGTTGTTCTCGGTTCGGTGGCCGGCCGCATTCGACAAGAAGGTGCCGCTCTGGAGCGCTCCAGATGTCATCGCCCGGGCGACTCTTCGCGGAATGGCACAGCGACGCGATGTCGTTTACGCGCCGTGGTTCTAGTGGGGCGTGACGGCCATCATCAGGTCGATTCCAGAGCGCGTCTTCAAGAGGTTGTCGCTCTGACCCGCCCCGATCAGAGGCGCGCGACGGCCAGGACGCGGGTTCCAGTGCTCACATGCTCAGGCCACGGCGAGCCAGGAGCTCGCGCACGGCGATCACGGAAGTGATCTGTTCGATTTCGCTGGCCTCGACGGTGATCTCATGGATGATTTCGATCTCGCAAGCCAGCATGACGGCCGTCAAGCTGTCCCAGTTTTCGAGGGTCTCGCTGGTATCCTCGTCTTTGACTCGGGCGGGATCGATTCGCAGCACGGAGGCAATCAGGGCACGGACTTGCGGCATTGGCGGGCTCTTACAAAAGCTGGGGTGCGGGAAAGCATGTGGGAGGTGGGTGGCGCCGCACCAGTTGCGGCCATCAAGGCGCGCGCCGGCGCCGGCCCTCACCAGTTCATGTCGTATTCGATGTAGCGCTGGACATATTCATACAAGGTCCAATGCTGCGTCTGCCAGAGGTAGGCGTAGTCCGCCTGCCAGAACTTCAGGCCCAGCACCTCGGCCACCACGGGGTGGATAGGGCTCTGGTGCTCGCCCATGCCACCGTAGTGCGAAGCCGCGGCCAGGCAGGCCGCTGCGCGCTCGTTGCTGCCGCCGAGCACCGGCCGGGCGACCTCGGCCACGCGGCGCGTGAGCTCGGCCATCGCCGACGCCGACACGTGCCCGCTGGTCCAGAACAGGTGTTCTTCACGAAAGCGCGCCAGCACGTAGTCGGCCAGCTTCACGTCGCTGCGTGCGTCGTAGCGCTGCATGCGTTCGATGTCGCGCTGCAGGCGCACGTGCAGATTGGGCATCTTGCGCTGCGACAGGTCCATGTAGGCCGCCACGGCCAGGGGCCCGCTCAAGCCCGACCGAGCGATCTGCAGGCCCAGCATGTCGCCCAGGGGATAGCGCTTCCACATCGGGTAGGCCGGGTCATGCGGGTTGCGCGGCTCCATGGTCTCGAAGGGCCACTGGCAGTACATGTTGAAGCTGGGGTAGCGGATGACGGGGCAACCGGCGGGCAGGCGCGAGGTCAGGGCCTCCAGGGCCGGGTTGTGCTTCGCTTCCTCATACTGGCGAATCAGCAGCGCCACGTCCTTCATGTCCTCGGCAGGAATGGCCGGGGCTCGCGCCTCGCCGGGCAGGGCATAGCAGAGTGCGGCCGCAAAGCGGTAGTCGTCGTTCAAGTCGTCCAGCGTGGCGAGCATCCGCGCCAGGTACGGCGCCTGGCAGTTGCCATAGACCAGCACAGTGCGCGCCTTCGGCGTGCGGCCACCGTAGACCATGGCATAGGGCGAGCGTTGCGCGGCATCAACAGAAGGTTCGGTGGTGGAGGCAGACACTGTCAATAAAAAAGCAATAAATGCCGATGGAACATGGGCCGCCCGCGCATCCAGAGAGGCTGCACTGCTCTCATTTGCAAGGTGGCACTGCTGAACAACTGTGTATTATCCGGCGCTTTTGTATGGCCGTACCACCCAAAGAGTGGCCCCGCTTCTCTGAACAGTTTTACCCCGAGAGATAAAGAGACTGCGTACGGGTTGAAGAGGTGCAGAATTGTCCACGGCGGCGGTGGTCGCTTTGCGATAAACCGACCGACGCGGTGGGCAACTCGGGGCGCACCGGGGTCGTCATTCTAGGCAGCTACAGCCAACTCGGGCAGCAGTGCCCAGTAGACCTGCTCGGACGTGCGGTCCTCTATGCGCGAATGCACGCGCTCGCGGTTGTACCAGTCGATGTAGGTGTCCAGGTCTGAGCGCGCAGCGCTAATAAAGATGGTCGGGCCTCAATCCAACTTTGTTACAAGAGAGTTGCCAACCCGGGAGACGCCTTTTGTCAGAGTACGCCGTCAGGAAACCCGCCGCCAAAATCCTCAGGCCCAATCTACGGAATGCCCGTAGTGCAGCGGTTGCTGTCGTTCGCCATGCCAGCACGAATATCACTTTTATTGTGGATTGCCGTCACCTCCTGTCGGAGCACGGGCAATCTGCGAAAGGCTAGCTGGCATTGTTGTTCATTCCACATTCGAAACCCTAAATTTCATCGGCCCCGTCTCAGGGGCTGGTCTCGTTGGAGGCACCTGGGCGAGTGTCATTCATTGAAAGAACAACTCTTGCAAATGGGTAACAGGTTCTTAGGATCGACTCCGTATAGCGGGTACATGTCTTTTGCCAGAAGGTGGTTGCAAGGGCCGCGCCACTGCTCGTTGTCGTTCTCGTCAGCCCGAACCTGAGCAAGGTATTCGATCCCGCAAACGCAGCACACATTGCCATTGCCTGGAGCGTTGCAATGCCCGGTAAGGGGCTTCAGCTCTTTCAGGATGGCGCTCCGGTGTGTTGTTGCGCGTGTCTACGCACTCGAAGGGCCACAAACAGGGCAGGAAGAAGCTGGGAAAGGTCACCACCGGCACCCCGGCCGGCAATCTCTGCTGCAGCGCGACCAGGGCGGGAACGCACGCACGCTCTTCATGCTGCTGCACCACGAGTGCCACATCCTGCAGCCAGGCATCGGGCACCGCGGCCAGCTCCTGGCCGGGGGGCGCGTGGTTCAGAGCGCACACAAAGCGAAGTCTTCGTGCAGATCATCCAGCGTCGCAAGACTCTGGGCGGCGGAAGGTGCCTGGCAGTTGCCATAGACCAGTACGGTACGTGCCTGCTTATTCTGGCTGCCGTAGACAACAGGGTAGTGCGGGGTTATCTGCTCCATGGCCCTGGCACGCCTAGTCCTCGAACCGGACGATGTCGTCCTCGCCCAGGTAGCTGCCGGACTGCACCTCGATGAGTTGCAGCGCAATGCTGCCCGGGTTCTCTAGCTGATGCAACTGGCCCAGCGGCACGAACGCTGACTGGTTCTCGGACAGCAGCCGCTGGACCCCATCCACAGTGACCAGCGCGGTGCCACTGACCACAACCCAATGCTCGGCGCGGTGGTGGTGCATCTGCAGCGATAGCTTCTTGCCGGGGTTAACCATGATTCGCTTGACCTGAAAGCGCTCGCCGCGATCGGTCGATTCATACCAGCCCCAGGGCCGGTGCACACGCACCTGGCGCACCAGCTCGCTCCTGCCCGCGGCTCGCAACTGCTCGACCACGGCACGGATGTCCTGGGAGCTGTCTTTGTTCATCACCAGTACGGCGTCGGCTGTCTCGACCACGGCCACGTTGTCCAGCCCGATCACCGATACCAGCCGGTGCTCGGCGCGCACAAAGCTGTTGCGGGTGTCGTGCAGCAGCACATCCCCGGCCACGCTGTTGTGGTTGGCGTCCTTGGGCGATGCCTGCCACACGGCATCCCAACTGCCGACATCGCTCCAAGGGAAACTGGCAGGCACCACCACGGCTTTCGCCGTGGGCTGCATGACGGCGTAGTCGATGGAAATGCTGGCACATGCCATGAACGCTTCGGCTTGCGGGCGCAAAAAAAACATGTCCTCGCTGCGGCCCTGCCAGGCCACCGTGGCGGCGGCCAGCACATCCGGTCTGTGTGCCTTCAGCTCATCCAGAAACGCCCGCGCGGTGAAAAGGAAGATCCCGCTGTTCCAGAGGTATCCGCCCTCGTCAAGCAGGCGGCGGGCTTGGGCGAGATCGGGCTTTTCGACAAAGCGGCTCACGTGCATGACGTGCGGCGCATCCGCCAGTGCCGCGCCCACCTGGATGTAGCCATACCCCGTCTCTGGGTAGGACGGCGCGATGCCGAAAGTGCACAGCCACCCCTGGCGAGCGGCATGCTGCGCGGTGGCTACCGCCTCCGCAAACGCAAGCTGGTCGTCCACCACATGGTCGGCAGGCAGCACGAGCATGAGCGAATCGGGGCTGCTTGCTGCCAGGTGCAGCGCGGCCAGGGCAATGGCAGGCGCCGTGTTGCGCCCCTCGGGCTCCAGATAAATGTGCGCCGGGGCACACCCTGCCTTGAGCAACTGGTCCCGCACAAGGAAGCGGTGCTCGTCGCCAGCGATCACTATGGCCGACTGCGCACCGGGCAGTGACGCCGTCCTGCACGCTGTGGCTTGCAGCAACGTGTTGTTGCCAGTGAGCGCCAATAGCTGCTTGGGGTACTCGGCACGTGACAGCGGCCACAGCCGTGTGCCGCTGCCGCCAGACAGGATCACCGGGTGAAGTGGTGCAAGAAGATCCGATGGCATTGGTAGAGCGGCCAGACGACAGCGAGTGAATTGACCGAGAAGCATACTTCGTTCTGCACCGGTGAACCTACCGATTACGCCGCCAAAGAAGGCCTGTTTTGCGCCCTTCATGGCTCAGATTTCCTCAACGCGTCAACTCAATGAGCGCATCCAAACACCTGGCGAAAACCGGTCGAAGGGTGCGTGCTCAGAACCGGTGACGCATCCCTACCACAAAGCTGGTGCCTTGCGCGCTCACCATCGTGGTTAGCGCGGGGAGCGTACGGGTCTGGGTGCCATTGCGCATCCCCATCGCGTACAGGTCCGTCCGCTTGGAGCCTGTTCAAAGTCTCCCCGATGATGTGAGAAGCTCGGGGAGTGAGAAAGAGCTATCCGAGCGACATCAGTCGCGAACAATTCGAGACCATCAAGCCACTATTGGAGAGCGCGCGCAGGAAGACCGCGCCGCGCAAGGTGGATCTGTACGAGGTTTTCTGCGCAGTGCTCTATTTGCTGCGAACCGGCTGCCAGTGGCGGGCGTTGCCCAGCGACTTCCCCAAGTGGCGCACGGTGCATGCGTACTTTGCCATCTGGAGCGAGCCGCGTGAGGGTGGCAGCCTGCTGGAGCAGGCTTTAAAAAAATCAGGTTGGCGCGGCCCGAGAGAGACTTCGGAAGCAACGCCTCAAGCGCGTTCTTGATCGTGGACGCGCAGAGCGTGAAGAACACGGACACCGCAGCCTTGAAGGGCTATGACGCGGGCAAGAAAGTCTCGGGCATCAAGCGCCACATTGCGGTGGATACGCAGGGGCTGCCGCACGCAGTTGCAGTGACCACGGCACAAGTGACAGATAGCAAAGAGGCCTTGCAAGCATTGCAGCGCTGCAAACCTGCTTTGAGCCGGGTGCAAGCGCTGTTGTGTGACAGCGGCTATGTGGGCAAGCCGTTCGCACAGGGCGTCCAAGAGATTCTGGGCGGGCACATCAGCGTGCAAATTGCCAAGCGCAGTGAACTGCATACGTTCAAGGTGATACCCCAGCGTTGGGTGGTGGAGCGCAGCTTTGCGTGGCTGGAGAAGAACCGCCGACTTTGGAAGAACTGCGAGAGGTTACTGAACACCAGCTTGCAGTTCATCCACTTGGCATTCTTGGCTCTGTTGCTCAAAAGACTTTGAACGGGCTCGTAGAGTTTACGACTTTAGATTGACCGCCACTTGGCCGAGTAAGACGCTAGACCGCATGGATACTGGGTCGGGGTTTACGACTTTAATTACCCAGAATACTCTTATTCCTGGTGCTTAAAGTCGTAAACCCCGCTCTCGCATCCATGGGCTTCCCCCAGTTTCCCGGACGTATCGAATGACGTGATGTGT
Source organism: Acidovorax radicis (assembly GCF_020510705.1). NCBI lineage: Bacteria > Pseudomonadati > Pseudomonadota > Betaproteobacteria > Burkholderiales > Comamonadaceae > Acidovorax > Acidovorax radicis. The sequence goes on along the minus strand of NZ_CP075184.1, from coordinate 4,158,400 downwards.
TTAGGAGGCAAACATGCCAAGGACGAGAAGAGCGTTTAGGAGCGCTGTTTCTTTGGATTTATGACGAAACGTGGCGCTGCCAAGCTATGTGTCAATGCGCACACCATGCTGTCCAAGGCAGGCTTCGCTCATGAAGCCTCCCTGGGAGGGACTGTCTCCACCTCGTTCAGCCACGCGGTAAATACAGCCCGGGCCACCTGCGGCAAGCCGGATTGCAGAGCTTGCGCTTCGCTGCGCAAGGCACGCGCGTCGATGCCAGCCTGCGCCAGTTCGCAGGCATGACCAACGAGCCAGCGCTCGATTTGGCGCGGGTTGGCCTCCAGATGGCATTGCAGGGCCAGCACATTGCGCCCTATGCTGAAAGCTTGATTGGCGCAGGTTTGTGTCCCCGCCAGTCTCGTTGCTCCGTCGGGAATGCCGAAGTGGTCGCCATGCCAGTGCAGCACCGGCGTTTGGCCCAGCGCCGCCAATGGTGACCCCTCGCCATCCTGGGTCAGTGTCAGTGGCGCAAAGCCGATTTCCTTGACACCCATGCTGGCAACACTTGCACCAAGTGCGCGGGCAATCAGCTGTGCCCCCAGGCAGATCCCCAGCAGCGGGCGCCTGCTTGCCAGCCGCTGCAGAACTACCGCCAGTTCGTCGCGGATGAAAGGGTAGATGTGGTCATCGAAGGCGCCTATGGGACCACCCAGTACCACCAGCAGATCAGCTGCTGCCATGTCAAGGGCATGCAAATCATCGGTGGTGGCTATCTACATAGCGCACCGCATAACCGCGCGCCACCAGCAGGGGCTCGAGCGTACCCAGGTCTTCAAAATGCAGATGTCGCAGGGCAATGACGGTTTTCACGGGCGTGGCTCCTTGGTACTGGGCTCGCCGGGCCAATAGTAGCTATCCGGCAAGGGGCGAGCGCCAAAGATGGCTTGGCCAACACGAACCACCGTGGCGCCTTCCTCGATGGCGATCTCGAAATCGCCGGACATGCCCATGGACAGCTCCTCCAAGGCGATGCTGGCGGGCGCACTCTGGCGCAACTGGTCGCGCAAAGTGCGCAGCAGAATGAAGCACTGGCGCACCCGCTCAGCATCGGAAGAAAACAGCGCGAGCGTCATCAGCCCTCGCACGCGCAGTGCCGGGAAAGCGGGCAGCGCGCGCAGGAAGGCCGGAACGTCCTCGGGCGACAGCCCGTACTTGCTGATCTCGCCCGAGGTGTTGACCTGCACGAACACATCCAGCGCGCGGCCCTCGGCCTGCAGGCGTCGCTCCAGCGCCTCGGCCACGCGCAGACTGTCCAGTGCCTGGAACTCACTGGCGAAGCGCGCCACCAGCCTGGCCTTGTTGGTCTGCAGATGGCCGATGACCGACCAGTGCAGATCAGTCAGATCCTGCATGGCCTCCCATTTGCCGAAGGCTTCCTGCACCTTGTTTTCACCCAGCACGCGGCAACCGGCCGCGTAGGCCAGGCGCAGGCTGGCCTCGGGCTTGGTCTTGCTCACTGGCAGCAGGCGGACCCCGGAAGGATCACGCCCAGCGCGGTGGCAGGCGGCATCCATGCGAGCCCGTACTGCTGCCAGGTTGTGTCGGAAGTCCTCGACGGAGGCTGCCTGGGGATAGTGGCCATGCTGGTCGTGACGGGTCAGTGTGTGGGACGGCTCAGGCATTTGCTCTCTCCCCGTTGATCGCGGGTTTGGCAGTCGGTGCCGCGATGGCCTGTCGCCCACGGTGCGGCCGTTGTCCGTTGAGCGCGGCATGGGCCACCAATCCAATTACCAGGCCCCAGAATGCGCCACCGATGCCCAGCAATGTGATGTTGGCCGCCGAAGCCAGGAAGGTGATCAGAGACGCTTCTCGCGTCTTCATGTCGGCCAAGGCGGTGGCCAGGCTACCGCCAATGGTACCCAGCAGCGCCAGGCCCGCCAGCGTCGTGATGAAGGTCGCCGGAAGGGCCATGAAGACAGCGGCCAGTGTCACGCCGAATACGCCCACGAGGATGTAGCACAGGCCTGCGGCGATGCCTGCAATCCAGCGCTTGGACGGATCTTCGTGCGCTTCCCGGCCCGTTGCGATGGCTGCCGTGATGGCAGCAACGTTGAAGGCGTGTGAGCCGAACGGCGCCATCAGCAGCGATCCCAGCCCGGTCAGCGTCACGATGGGATTGGCGCTGGTCTTGAACCCGTCGTTGCGAAGCACCAGCATGCCCGGCATGTACTGGCCGGTCAGCGTGATGAGGAACAGCGGCAGTGCGACGCCCAGCAAAGCACTGAGCGAGAACACCGGCATGGTGAAGACCGGCGCGGCGGGCTTCAACGCCAACCCCGACAGGTCTACCCGATCCTGCGTCAGCAGAAAGAGCAGGCCCAGCACCAGAATGCCAACGACGGCATAGCGCGCACTGAACCGCTTGAGCACCACATAGGTCACGATGAGCAAACCGGCCAACAACGGGTCGATGTTCATGCCGCCGAAAGCCTTGATACCAAATTGCAGCAAGATGCCTGCGAGCAAACCTGCCGCCACACCATGTGGAATCAGCCGGATCAGGCGCTCGAACCATCCCGATAGGCCTAGCACCACAAAAGCAGCGGCTGAAATCAGATACGCGCCCACCGCTTCGGCATAGGGAGTGGTCGCCAGCGCCGTCACCAGGAACGCTGCAGCCGGCGTGGACCACGCGGTAATGATCGGCTCGCGCGTCAGCCAGCTCAGGATGATTCCCGTGGCGCCCACGCCAATCGAAATCGACCACACCCACGATCCCGTCAACTCCGGGCTCAGGCCTGCCACCTTGGCCGCCTGGAACACCAAAATGAAAGTCCCGCCATAGTTGACGATGACCGAAATGAGACCCGCGACGATGGGATGGGTGAGATCAAGCAAACGGGAGGATGGGGAGGACGAGGCGGATGACATGGTTTGTATCGGGCTCTTGAGAGTGATCTATTGGGCTGAACCTGGTAAGGATTTATAGATCTTGAATGGCATACTGCGCCCCACCAATTTTTTGATGCGATACCGGCCAATTGTTCAAGCATGCACAACTCGAATCCGTAAAAGCCTGGGTCCTTGATCCGGCAAATGGGGCGTTGCCCTTGCACGCGCGCATTCAACGCGCGATTCGGCAACTGATACTCGACGGTGCACTCGATGTCGCCACACCGCTGCCTGCTTCCCGCGCCCTGGCGAAGTCGCTGGACGTGTCACGCGACACAGTGGAGTCGGCATACAGCCAGTTGCATGCTGAGGGTTTTATCGAGCGACGCGTGGGCAGCGGCAGCTTCGTTTCGGAGCGGGCTTTGCGTTTGCCTGGATGTGGCACGGCGCGGCGCCTTGGACCACAGCGGGTACCTCTGCAGCTGAGCCAGCGCGGTGCGGCCATGTACCGTGCTGGCGGGGTACGAGACTTTCTGACGCCTCGCCCGTTCGCTCCTGGCGTGCCGGAAACGCGCACTTTCCCACTGCCCACCTGGGAGCGGCTGGAGCGGCAGGTGTTGAAGGACTGGGGCACCACAGCACTGCTGCACAGCCCCCCGCAAGGACTGGAGCCGCTACGGCGCGCGATTGCCAATTACGTCAACCTCGAACGCGGCGCGCATGCGACCCCCGAGCGTGTGCTGGTGGTCACCAGTTCACAGCAAGCCTTGACCCTGTGCGCTACCGTGCTGCTGGATGCTGGCGATCGCATCTTCACCGAAGACCCCATGTACCACGGCGCGCGCAAGGCGTTCGACGCCGCGGGGCTGGAATGCGTGCCCGTCCCGCTGGATGCCGAGGGAATGCAGGTGGGGCACCTGCGCAAGGTGCGACAACCGGGCAAGGCGGTGTTTCTTACGCCTTCGCACCAGTTTCCAACCGGAGTCACGTTGGCACTGGACCGGAGGTTGGACGTCATCGAATGGGCCCAGCAGCACCATGCCTGGATCATCGAGGATGACTATGACAGCGAGTTCCATTACGCGGGCAAACCCACGGCCTGCGTACAGGGGCTGGACCCGCAGCAGCGAACGATCTACATCGGCACGTTCACCAAGTCGATGTTTCCGGGCTTGCGTATTGCCTTCATGGTGCTTCCGCCTGAGCTTGTGGCGCCAATGACCGCCGCACGCACCTTGCTGGATGGACACAGCGCGCCAATTGCGCAACTGACCCTGGCGCGCTTCATGGAGGGCGGGCATTTCGGGGCGCATGTGCGAACCATGCGTGCCGTCTATTGTGAGCGGCGCGATGTCCTGGCGCAGCTCGTACGCGAGCACCTGACAGACTTCGTGGAATCAGAAGTGCCGGACGGCGGCATGCAAATGCCTTGTCGGCTCATTCGCGATATTCCCGAACTGGAAATCATGGGCGCAGCGCAGCGTGCTGGTATTGATTTGCTGGGGCTTACGCCATTGCATGCATCGGGCGCGTGCCGGCCGGGGTTCCTCATGGGCTTTGCCGCGTATGCGCCGAAGGAACTGGAGATCGCGGTGAAGAACCTCGCGGTTGTACTGCGTGCGCTAGACCGCTGAATGCCGATCCTGCATTGACCATCGGCTGCTATCGCCAAATGGAGTGCTGACAGCCGTCTTCGCATGGAGCGTGACATCGAAAAAAAACCGCCGCACTTCGCGCAGGAAACGCTGCGAGGTACGCCTGGATTGACCAGATGAGAAAACTGTACCCAGTGAGCGTGTCGTGCGGGGTGCTGGAGGTCAGCGCCAGCGGCTACTTCAACTGGTTGCGTCGGCGAGAGGATGGTCATGGCCGCAGCGGTCCCGGTCGACGTCACAGCGACGAGGCTGTGCTGGTGCACATCCGCGCCATCCGCGCCATCCACGCCGAGGTCAAGGGCGAATACGGTTGGCCACGCATGCACAAGGAACTGCTGGCGCGTAGCATCCGGGTGAGCGAAGACCGGGTTAAGAACTACGCGAAACAGGGGCAAGGTCAACTGTGGTCTGCACTCGCGATGCGCACTTGCGCGCTAGAGAGGTTCCGAACGGCCTGGCCCACGGACATGGCCGGCCGCGCGCTTCATGCCGCATCGCTTCCCCCAACGGTCTGAACTCCCATTAACCCCATTGCTGGGCCGCCAGTCATTGCGCGCGAGGCGGAACAACATATGCGCGGGTCTCGGTTCAGATCCACTGATCATTCTCTACCGTGCGTGCCCCCGGCGCGCCATCACCCGTGTTCACCACGCCTCGCGGCTCTATCAGTAGCATTTTCACTTCCGCAATTGCAGATGGTTTGTGCTCAATACCCTTGGGAACCACCGCCATCTGTCCCGCGCGCAACACGATGACCCCTTCGCCGCCAGTGCTAGCCCGATGAGCGATCCTCAACTCGCCTTCCAACACGACGAATGTCTCGTCGGTCTCGGCATGCACGTGCCATGGAAACTCGCCTTGTACCTTTACTACCTTGAACTGGTAGTCGTTCATTTCAGCGACGACGCGCGGTTGCCAGTGACCATCGATGCTGTCGATCTTCTGGATCAGGTCAATTGCTTGGCATTGGCCGCGCCCGGCAGGCGCTGCAGTTGAGTTGAGGGGCATGAACATGGATCGCTCCTTCCTAGTAAAAGAAGGCGAATCTACCCAGAGCTTTAAACCCTGTATTGAACGTTCTTGGCCGATAGCTAAGCAGCACGTCCACCGGATGCCATTCGAAGCCACCGCCCAGGCGTCAGTCCGAAGGTCTTGGTGAAATGGCGGGTCATGTGGCTCTGGTCGGCAAACCCAGCTGTCGCAGCAGCGTCCGCCAGAGATGCACCGCTCGTCAACATGCGACGCACCGCGTCAAGTCGCCTCATCGTCTGAAAACGATAAGGGCTCGTACCGTAGAAGATGCGAAAGTCATGCGACAGGCTCCACCGGTCACGCCCCGCTGCTGCCTCGAGCTCGCCCAGCGCAACGACTTTTTCCTGATTGGCGTGCAGGTAGTCGTATGCACGTTGCGCGGCAAGAAAGTCGCCCTTTGGCAGACGTGCAGGAGCGCCTGCCCCGGCTTCCAGGGCGAACGCTAGCTCGGCAATTGCATTGCTGTGTTCAAGGGGCTCCGGCCGCGTGTCTATGTGCCAGAGCAAGTTTTGGGCCGCAATCGCTAAGCGCGGGTCCGTGGTCACGCCCCCCTCGATGAAGGGCAATGCTTGCCCCTGGAGCACCGCTTGGATGAGGGCGGGCTCAACATAAACCATGCGGTACTCGAAACCCTCGTCAGTACCGGCCTGACCGTCGTGGGGTTCATCGGGGTGCAGCACCATTGTGTGGCCAGGCAAGCTGTCACGTCGGGTGCGTCGGTAATTGAAGCTCTGAACGCCGGCCAGGGTGCTACCGAACCCATATGTGTCGTGGCGGTGCATTGCATACGCCTTGCCGTGAAAACGAGCCTCGATGCGCTTCACGCCGTCGATGGGTTCGGCGTGCCTTACCCACTCAACGGGTGCTGATGCAGATGGCCGACTCATGACGGCATTGTATTCAAGGCATCGCTGCCAGCGATCTCGACAACAAAAATGAAACGAATATCGCACGCGATTGGGCGCCGCCATCGCTTCCCATTTCGTATGTGCCCATCCCAAATAGATTTTGTTTGAACTTGGGCCAAACGCCGCCGCTGTCGGCTCCGCAGGGCGGATTCAACCGGTCGATGCAACCCACTAGACGGGGTAAGAACTTGATGACAATGCATCGTGCGAGACCCAATCGAGGCCGCATATAGTAAGGAGTTAATTTTTAATGCTGACGCAGACGCTGCAAGACGGAGTGGATTCATTCAAGGTGTCAGTGCAGGAAGCCGCCACCGGTGCTCCTGTGGTTCTTTTCGCAGTGGGCGCGGGCGGCCAACCAGAACGTCACGCTACTCTCCTCAACGCTTTGGCCGAGTCTGGCTGCATGGTCGTTGCGCCGCATTTCGAGCGTCTTGCTTCGAGTACTCCAAGCGAGGACGAACTGACTCTCCGCGCAAGACGTCTCTCCCTCGCACTCGACGTATTCATTGCGCCCACGGCGAAGGCGATAGGTGTGGGGCATTCGATTGGCGCGGCCACCCTCGTCGCCATGGCGGGGGCTCACATGTGGTTAGAGCCAGGTCGACGCATCTGGATTGCACCGGACGGTCGCTTGTCTCGTCTAGCTCTCTTGGCTCCCCCAACCGGGTTCTTTCGAGCGCCCGCAGCACTTGATGCCGTGCGAGTTCCAGTCCTTACGTGGGTAGGTTCGGCGGATAGCATCACTCCTCCAGCCCAAACCGAATGGATGGCGAGTGCCATGCGCGATTCGGTTTCCGTGGACGTTCGCGTCACAAAAGGGGCTGGTCACTTTTCATTCATGGACACCCCCCCGCCCCATGCAACAGAGCCACTGCCCAACAAACATACGTTTCTCCAAGAGTACTCGCGCGAGATTTGCAAGTTCGTGATTGGTTAAGGCGTGGATGGCGACAAGCGGCGTACGTGCCTCTGGTTCATCCCCATAAACCCGGCTGCCAGCGGTGCGGCAACAGCTCATGTACCAAGCTGGCCTGTTGGGTTGGCAGGCACGTCAGAACATCTGTGAGGTAAGCGTAGGGGTCGCGACCATTGAGTCGAGCGCTTTGAATCAGGCTCATCACAGCGGCACCGCGTTGGCCCGCGCGAAGCGAGCCGACAAACAACCAGTTGTTGCGCCCAATGGCAATCGGTCGGATTTGGTTCTCGATGTGGTTGTTGTCGACGGGCAATTGCCCGTCATCGACAAAGCGGGTCAACGCCTGCCAACGCCGCAGGCTGTAGACGGTGACCTGCACCATCACCGACGACGACGCAGGCGACTCGGACCTGACCCCGTGCCGTATCAGCGACCCGTTTGCACTGGCAGCGGGCCCTCTTGGAGGCGGTGCAGTGTCCATCCATCCCTGTGGATGCGCTTCGGGCGCTGGGGCTGCTTTGTCGGCTGTGCTGGGATTCCTGGGTTGGCGCAGGCAGCGGAGTCTGGCCAAGGGTTGATGTATGCCAGGGGGCGTGGGTAACGTGTGAATGGAATTCAAGACGTCGCCCGTGCCACCCACGAGCTATCCTTGCGACGAGAGTCAGCACGTGTCACACGAGACCATCTACCGTAGTCTGTTCATCCAAGCGCGTGGCGCCTTGAAGAAGGAGCTGTTGGAGCACCTCACACCCGCTGAGATGTTCAGCGAATGTGTTGCATCGACCGCTTGAATCCGCCGCCTCAACCAGCCTTTCCTAAAGGATTCAGGGATTTGACTCTATGTCTGGACATCTGGCCGGAAAATAGAAGCAGGAAGGTTCTCGCTGTCAGCTGATATCCGTCAAGGCCTTGGCATCCAAGACGAGTGGTCGCGTTCAAGCCCGGATCTTGGACGCAGATGCTTGGCATGCAGCAGTAGTAGAAAGGCTTCGTTGAACCTGCCGCAAGTCCGTATTTGAGTGGTCGCTGCAGCGCACCTGGATGAGTTACGACTTTAGATTGACGGCTACTTGGCGGATCAGTGCGCTAAGCCGCATGGATGCTGGACTTGGGTTTACGACTTTAACTAACCAGAATAGCTGGCGGCAACACGCATCTCCTTCTATCGCAGAGCGGGCGAGTTCGTCATGCGTCAGGGGCCGCTCTTGACCGCCCCGGCAGCTTGCTGCGCAGCCACTCCAGCAGATCATCGACATAGGTGAACACCACCGGCACAACGATCAAACTGAGGACCGTCGAGGTGATCAGCCCACCAATCACAACGATTGCCATCGGCTGGCGAAAGCTGGGCTCGGCGCCCAGCCCAAGGGCGTTGGGCATCATGCCTGCGCCCATGGCGATGGTCGTCATGATGATCGGCTGGGCGCGCTTGTGGCAAGCGTCCATAATGGCGTCAAAGCGGCTCATGCCGTGTTCACGCCGCGCCATGATCGCGTACTCCACCAGCAAGATTGAGTTTTTCGTCACGATGCCCATCAGCATCAACAGCCCGATCACCGCCGGCATGGAGAACGATTGATTCGTCACCAACAACGCAAACAGTGCGCCGCCCAGCGCCAACGGCAGCGCGCACAGAATGGTGGCGGGTTGCAGAAAGTCGTGGAACAACAGCACCAGCACTGCGTAGATGCAGAAAATCCCGATGGCCATGGCGACGCCAAAGCTCTGGAACAACTCCGACATGCGCTGCAGCTCCCCTTGCTCGACCCTGTGCACGCCGGCAGGCAGCGACTTGAGGGCCGGCAATTCGGACGCTTCCTTCTGCACATCTCCGATCTGCCGTCCAGCCAGTTCGACTGACAGGGTGATGTTGCGCGCGCGATCCAGGCGCGTGATCTGTGATGGGCCGCTGCCCATAGAAATATCGGCAACCGAACCCAGATTGACCGTTCCATTGCTGCCCTGCACGCGCAACTGCGACACTGCGCTCAGGTTCTCCCGAACGGACGGGTCCATGCGAACGCGCACCGGAATCTGACGCTCCGACAGATTGAGCTTGGGAAGCGCATTGGAGTAGTCGCCATAGGTGGCCAGGCGCACTGCATCGGCCAGGCTCTCGGTGGTCACGCCCAGCGCCGCGGCCCGCGCCGCATCCGGATGAATCTGAATTTCTGGCCGCTGCAGGGCCGCACTCGACGTGACGTTGCCGATGCCGTTGAGTGTGCGCAACTGTGCCTCGGCCTGCGATGCTGCAGTCGCCAGGGCCGTGACATCCTCCCCAGCGAGCGTGATGGCCAGCGTTTCGCCATTGGCGCCGCTGCCCACCGCAATCCGGGCGGCAGGGATGGCGCGCAGGGCGTCTCTCATCTTGGCTTCCACTGCCGACTGCTTGAGCGAGCGGTCGCCACGCGCAGAGAGCTCTACCGTCAGCGTGGCACTGCTTACATCGGCCGTGGCACTGGAAGACGGGCCGCCGCCGGTGGTTGCCGTTCCTGCAGAAATGAACACGCTGCGTACTTCCGGCAGCTTGCGCAGCAGCTCGGACGCCTGCTTGCTTGCAGCCACCGTGTCGTCCAGGGTGCTGCCCGGGGGCAGGGTGATGCTGACTTGCGACTGGGACTTGTCCTGCGCCGGAATGAATCCGGTTGGCAGAAGCGGGATCATGGACAGTGACAGGATAAAAAACACCGCCACCGCAAGCATGGTCAGTTTGCGGTGCTTGAGCACCGATTGCACCCAACCCAGGTACCGGGTCATCACCTTGCCGTCGTGCCCGTCCTCGTCATGCGCCTTGGCCGGTTTCATCAGGTAGGCGGCCATCATGGGGGTGAGCAGGCGCGCGACCAGCAAGGAGGCCACCACGGCGACCGAAGCGGTGATGCCGAACTGGCGGAAGAACTTTCCGGGAACGCCGCCCATGAACGCGGTGGGCAGGAACACCGCCACCAGCGTGAACGTCGTGGCGATCACGGCCAGACCGATTTCATCGGCCGCTTCCATCGCGGCATCGAAGGGCGTCTTGCCCATGCGTATATGCCGCGCAATGTTCTCGATCTCGACAATGGCGTCGTCCACCAAAATACCCACGACCAATGCCAGTGACAGCAGTGTCACGGTGTTCATCGAATAGCCGATGAGCGCCATGAACCCGAAGGTGGGGATGATGGAGAGTGGCAGCGCAGCAGCGGCCACGATTGTGGCGCGCCAGTCCCGCAGAAACCACCACACCACCAGGATGGCGAGCACGGCCCCTTCCAGCAGCAGGTCCATCGAGCCGTCGTAGTTCTCCTGAATCGGCGTGACGGACGTGCTGGCCTCGATGATTTTTTCGGCAGGATGCGACTGCGCAAACTGTTGGATGGCGGCGCGCACGTCGTCGACCACGCCCACGTCGGAATAGCCTTTCGAGCGCGTGATCTGAAAACCGATGACCGGCACGCCATCCCGGAACGCGCGCGTGCTGCGGTCGGCATAGGTGTCGGTGACGCGGGCGACCTGGTCCAGCCGTACATAGCGACCCTGGCCAAGTGGAATACTGATCGCGGCGATCTCTGCGGCCGTGCCTACCGTGGCGATGGTGCGGGTCGATTGGCGTTGCGCGCCAATCTGACCCAGACCGCCCGAGCTTTCCTTCTGAACAGCCTTGAGCTGAGACGACACCGCAGAAGGCGTGACACCCAGCCCCGCCATGAGCGATGGGTCGAGGTCCACGTGCACCTCGCGGTCAATGCCGCCAACGCGGGCTACCGACGCCACGCCCTTGACAGCCAGCATCGCGCGCGAAACGTCGTTGTCCACGAACCAGGAAAGATCCTGCTCGTCCAATCGGCTCGATTCAAGGGTGTAGGTCAGGATCGCCGAGCTCGCTGACGTCTGCTTGGACACCGTGGGCGCCGACATGCTCGCAGGCAACTCGGCCCGTGCGCTGTCCACAGCGTTGCGCACTTCGCTGAGCGCCACCTCGCTGTCTTTGTCGATTTCAAAGCTGACGCTGATGCTGACCGAACCATCGGTGATGGTGGTGGTGATGTGGTCCAGCCGTGTGAGTGATGCGAGCTTGTCCTCGATCTTGCGCGCGACCTCTGTTTCGAGCTGCGAAGGCGCGGCCCCCTCCAGAGATGCCGTCACTGCGATGGTGGGCAGATCCATGTCCGGAAAATCCTGGATCTCCAGCCGGTGAAATCCAATCGCGCCCAGAACCGTCAGTAGAAGAAAAAGGAGGATCGCCGGAACAGGATTGCGGATCGACCAGGAAGAAATGTTCATCGATTACCTCCGGTCTTCGCGTCGGCTGCCGCGCCAGCCGTTTCGGCGGCATTCGCCGATAAGACCGTTACCTTCGCGCCATCGGACAGGAATCCGCCACCGCTGGCCACAACGCTCCAGTTGGGATCAAGACCAGTGACGATTTCCACACGGTCGCCTTGCCGCCGCCCAGAAACCACCACCCGGCTAGACACCTGCTGCCCCTCACCCAGGACATACACGTACGAGCGGCCATCCCTCAGAACAATGGCGGATTGGGGCAAGGTGAGTGCAGGCGTGCTCGCCAAGTCAATGCTCCCGCTGGCAAATTGCCCTGGCTGAGCGCCCTGACCGGCAACCAGGCTGACGTACGCCATTCCGCGACCCGTTGCTGCATCCAAGGTGGGCGATACCAGGCGCACCTTTCCCTCTACCGTTTTCCCGTTGGGCAAAACCACATGTGCGGGTTGGTCTGCCGCTACGCTCGCCAGCTGGGCCGCGTCCAGCTCGGCGCGCCATTCCACGCGGCCCTGACGAATCAACCGAAAAAGCTCGGCGCCAGCAGTCACCACGGCCCCCAGAACGGCGGACTTGGAGGACACCACGCCATCGTCCGCAGCCACAATTTTGGTATGCGACAGTTTCAGCCGGGCGCTCTCTAGGTCTGCCAGTGCAGATGCGAGAGACGCCTCGGCGGTCGCCTGATTGGCTTGGTATTCATCCAGTTTTTGCGGTGCCAACGCGCCGACAACGTCCACGGCTTTGGCCCTTTTCAGATTCATTTGGGCTTGCACAAGGCTGGCGCGGGCTTGCGCCACCAGCGCTTCCTGCTTGCGCAGTTCGGCCTTGACCGTGCTGTCAGACAGCTGCACCAGGACCTGACCGCGCCGCACGGTGCTGCCCACATCCACCAGCAACTTTTCGATGCGCAGTCCACCCGTCTCAGGGCTGACAACCACCTCTTGCCATGCGGTCACAGCGCCGTGGGCCTGGATTTGCTGGGGCCAGGTCTGCGTCTGCGCCTTGACGACGTTCACCGTCAAAGCCGCTGCGCTCGACGGATCCTTTGTTGGGGTGGCGGCCTCGCCAGGCTTGCCGGGGCGAGGGACCCACATTGCGTATGCCGCGGCGATCAGGATGAGCACAACGAGGCCTACGATCACCCATTTTTGATGGGACTTGAGATTGCTGGTCATGGGGAGGTCTTTGAAAGGGAATCAAGGTCTTCAGGGGACATCGCCGGGGTGTGTGATTGCCAGCCCCCGCCCAATGCCTTGTACAAAGCGATCCAGTACTCCACGCGGTCTCGCTGCAGTCCGATCAGTTCGATCTGGGCGGCCAATGCCTGCCGCCTCGACTCTTCCAGGTCAAGCAGGCTGGCGGAGCCAGCACGCCACTGCGCCTCGATCCCCACTACATGCAGCCGGTATTCTTGTGCCGCGCGCTCCGCCTGCTCCGTACGGCTCGCGGTACTGTTCAGCCGAACCAGCGATTGCTCGACTTCTTTTACGGCGGTTCGAACGCTCTGGCGCCAGTCGGCCATTGCTGCGTTGTATGCGGCCCGTGCACTGTCCACTGCGGCCTTGCGTTTACCACCGTCGAATAGCGGTAGCGAGAGCGTCGGTCCAAATGACCAAGTCGTCTGCGACGAGGCCATGGAAACCGAAGACACATTGATAGAACCCGAGAGCGAAATACTCGGATAAAGGTCTGCTTGCGCAACACCGATCTCGGCGCTGGCGGCCGCCAATTCGCGTTCCGCCGAGGCCAGATCGGGCCGCTGCCGCAGCGCCTGGGCCGGAACGCTTTGTATATCGATAGCACCGGGCTGCGGAATACGGTTGGCGCCGCTGGCCAACCGGTCACGCAGCTGCGGCTCGGCCCGCCCCGTCAGGTCCACCAGCGACTTCACCAGCAGCTCGCATTGCGCGCTCTGCGCAAGCCCTGCGGAAGTGGTGCTTGCTAGGCTGGCGCGGGCCAGCGAACCGTCGGAGCTGGCGTTCAGTCCGGCACGCACCAGTGATTCGGTTGCCTTCACAGTCTTGCCAATGGAGGTGAGTTCCTGGGCATGGGCGTCTGCCAGCAAGCGGCACGCTCGGTATTGCACATAGGTGTCGGCCACCTCTGCGGCCAGAGAGATGCGCGCGTCGTGCCAATCGTCCTCGCGCGCCTGCGCCCGCGCCTGAGCAGATTCAGTGCTTCTGCGGATCTTGCCGAACAGGTCGATCTCCCACGACGCATCGAGACCTGCGCTGCGCGCCGTGGCGACCTCGCCGGTTTGCTGCGTGCCGCGCGTCACCGAGGCTTGTCCGTTCATGGCCGGAAGACCTGAACCCCGCGCACTGGTCAGCGTGGCGCGTGCTTTTTCGATGTTGGCCCAGGCTTTGGCAAGCGTAGGGCTATCAGATTCAGCGGAGCGCTGAAGCCCGGTGAGCTCGGGGTCGTTGAACTGGCTCCACCAGTCGCCGAGTGCTGCCACTTGGCCCCCATGAGGCAGCGGCGCCTGCCATGCCGAAGACGTCTTGGTTTCCAGCTGCGCATGGTTGGGGCCGACGACAGCGCAACCACCCAGCGCGATGGTGAGGCCAATAGCACATAGGCGTAAGGTGGTTCGCCAAAGGGCGCATCGTGAGGTATACATACTGTCCTGAAAGGTCAGTCTGGATCGTATGGGCCGCGAATGTTTGGCAGTGTGGACGAGCGTTAAGCTGGGTAAAATTCTGAAGCGAACTCGTCGGTGCAGGGGGCTTTCGGGAGATACTGCTTGTCACCCATGATCCCTGTGCTACTCGTAGACGATGACCGCGAACTCACGACGATGCTCTCGCAGTATCTTGTCCGTGAGGGCTTTGACGTGCATGCTGTGCATGACGGTCAGGCTGGCGTCGTGGAGGCTACTTCAGGGCGCTACGCAATAGCGGTGCTCGACGTCATGATGCCGCGGCTGTCTGGCATGGAGGCGTTGCGCCGTATCCGTGCCAGCAGCAAAGTTCCGGTGCTGATGCTTACGGCGCGTGGCGATAACGTCGATCGCATCGTTGGACTGGACATGGGTGCCGATGACTATGTGCCCAAACCCTGCACTCCCGGTGAACTCGTCGCTCGAATCCGCGCCATCCTGCGGCGCACGCTGGCCCGGGAAGACGCAGCGCCGAACTCAGGCCTTCGAACCGTGAACGTAGGCGCGTTGACAATGGCACTTGGCACCCGTCAGGCCACTTGGTTAGGGACACCCCTAGAACTGACGGGGACGGAGTTCAGTTTGCTCGAAGTGCTGGCTCGGCAAGCGGGGCAACTGGTGAGCAAGCAAGAGATTTCGCAACAGGCGTTCAACCGTCCACTGGGAAAATTTGATCGTCGTATCGATGTGCATATCAGCAGCATTCGCCAAAAGCTTGGACTGCGGCCCGACGGAGAATCCTGGATCCAGAGTGTGCGCGGCCTGGGCTACCAACTGCTCAAGGACTGACACAGATGGCCGCACGCCGCATTGGGCGATTGTTCTGGAAACTGCTGCTGGCCTTGTGGCTGAGCATGGTCCTTTCGTTCCTGGGCACGTTGGCGTACATCACGCTCATCGGGCGCCCACCGCCACCCGACGATGTCGGTTCTTTCGGATTCATTCCCCTCGTGCCCCTGATTTCCGCAATGGCGGCCGTGCTCATCATCGGCCCAGTGCTGGCTTGGTATTTGTCTCGGCCATTGCGTCACCTGCGCTGGGCCTTGCGAAGGGCCGCTGAGGGCAAATTCGATACGCGAGTGCAACCGCTGATGGGCGGGCGGCGCGACGAGATCGCGGACCTGGCGCAAGAGTTCGACAACATGGCATTGCAGCTGCAGCAGATGACGGCATCGCGCCAGGTGCTGTTTCATGACATATCCCACGAGCTGCGCTCCCCGCTTTCCCGGCTGCAAGCCGCCATTGGCCTCTTGCGGCAAGACCCGCCCAGTACGGAGGCGATGGTTGATCGCATCGAGCGGGAAAGCGAGCGCCTCGACATCCTGATCGAAGAACTGCTCACGCTGCACCGTTTGGAGGCGCCCGCTGGCCTGGCTCACGAAAAAGTGGACGTCATCGAATTGCTGCATGCGATTGCCGAGGATGCCGACTTTGAGGCAAGGTCACAGTCGGCGCGCCAGGTTCGCATCGATGCGCCGGGGCAATTTGTCGCACAGGTCAATGGAGAACTGCTTTGCCGCGCCTTTGAAAACGTGATTCGCAACGCAGTGAAGTACACAGCGCCTGGTACTGCGGTCGATATCGTAGCGAGGGTCAACTCGGAGAGTGGTCAACTGACGATCACTGTCCAGGATCACGGGCCAGGTGTTCCGTCTGCCATGTTGCAGAAAATCTTCGAACCCTTTACCCGTGTTGAAGGAGGCGAGTCTGTGCGTGGCGTGGGTCTTGGGCTTGCCATCGCGTTGCGGTCCATGAGGCTGCACGGCGGCAATATCGAAGCAAGTTCACGTGAAGGCGGCGGTTTGGTCGTAAAACTCTCGCTGCCTGCAGCGCCAGACCCTATAGGCAGGATGTAGCTCGTGAGCTTGGTTTGCTGCAGTCGAAGAGCCATGCATTTCTGCCCATCGCCTAAGAACGGATCAGATTTTCTCAATGGTTGTTGTTGCCCCGCACATTGCCGTTGGAAGAGGTGGTGCCAAGACTTTGGCAAAAACAACTCGATTTCGCCTGCCTGGCGCACAACCGCAAAGCTGCATGCGGCTCTACTACGCTACGTCAATCACGCCGCCGAATTGCTTCGGTGATTTTCTCGGCAAGGGCCTTGAGGGGCGTGCTGAGTTCAGCCTCAACCTCCTGCGCGCTCTGCTGTGTGGTGACACTCATGTTGAGCACATAGATGGCCCCAGTAGGCGTGATGATGGGGATCGCGATAGCGACCACCTCGGGCTGCCAGGAGGCGGTGCAGTAGCCTTTTCTGCAGAACACTTGCACCGCTGCGAGTATCTCTTCACGAATTGCCTTCCAGCCGGATAGACGCTGCTGCCCAAGCTTGGTCATCAGCTCCCGTCGCTGTGTTTCTGAGGTGGCGCACAGATATGCGCGCCCAAGGGATGTGAGTTCGATCGGCACGCGCTGGCCCGCTACCACGCTTCGCAGCGATACCTTCCTGTTGTAGCGTATGGACTCCAGATAGACCATCTCCTCGCGGTCCGCCACGGCCAGCCCTACATTGACGCGCAGCTTCTCCGCTGCGGTGCGCATCAATGGGGCCGCGCACTGCAGCACGGGTGACCCTGATCGCATGGCGTGAGCGAAGCTCAATACCGGGGCTGCAAGTCGGTATGCGCGCCGCGCGCCGTCATGCTCCAAAAGACCGCACTGAACCAGCGTCTGCGTCAGTCTGCTGACGGTTGCCCTGGACAGGCCGGTGCGCTCCGCCAGATCGCCATTTCCCAGCAGATCGGCGCCTGGCCGAAACGCTCTGAGTATCTCTACGCCACGCTCCAATGACCGGTTCAGCGTGGGCTCCTCATGGTTCTTGCGTCTGGCAGCGCTGCTGGTAGGTGAAGTCATAGTGGGTCTTGTGGAAGGTATTTCATTTCCAATCAGTGGAATTTAGGGGGTGCACAGGAGAGGGCGTTCTCTTAATCTAACCCTGTGAGTGAGGCGGCCGATCATGCCGCTCCTTGAGGTCACTTGCCGTTAGTCAATTCCCTAATAAATGGAGACAAAGAAATGCACAAACACCTGCTTTCTGCGCGTTCGCGCATCGCTGCGGTCATTGCGGCTACGGCGGTCCTGAGCGGTCTATATGCCGCTCCTGCCAACGCGGCATTCCCTGACAAACCTGTCCGCATCATCGTGCCATTTGCACCGGGTGGCGGTACGGATCTGGTCGCTCGTTCCATGACAGTGGTCATGGGCCAAGAGCTCGGTCAGCCCGTCATCATCGATAACAAGCCGGGCGCTGGAACCCTCATCGGAACCGATGCGGCAGCCAAGAGCGCGCCTGATGGATACACCATGGTGATGGCGACTGTCGCGCATGTGGTCAATCCCAGTATTCAGCCCAAGCTGCCCTACAACCACGACAAGGACTTCGCGCCTGTGATGCTGGTGGGTGTGTCACCCAATGTGCTGGTCGTGCGGTCCAGCAGCCCCTATAAATCCGTCAAGGACGTCATTGCCGCTGCCAAGGCAACTCCGGGCAAGCTTTCGTTTGCCTCACAAGGTGCGGGAACTTCTGCCCACCTCGCAGGTGAATTGTTCAAGAACCTCATCGGCACCAACCTCATTCATATCCCCTATCGCGGTGCCGGACCTGCGCTCACAGATTTGCTGGGAGGACAGGTCGACGTGATGTTTGCAACCGCCGCTGCGGTCGGAAGCATGATTGAAAGCGGCAAGCTGCGCGCTCTGGCCGTGACAACGGCCACCCGATCGAGCTCGCATGTCCTCTCCAAGGTTCCCACTGTCGCTGAAAGCGGCGTGCCCGGGTATGTGGCCGACAGCTGGTACGGGCTCTTTGCCCCAGCAGGCACGCCTGCTGATGTGATCGAGAAGCTCAACGCTGCAGCAAAGAAGGCCGTCTTCACCGACGCCTTCCGCAAGAGGATGGAAGCCGAGGGCCTCATTGTCAAAGGCGGCACCCCTCAGGATTTTGGCACCTATGCCAAGGGCGAAGAAGCCCGCTGGCGCAAGGTCGTCAAGGACAACAACATCACCAATGACTAGCCTTTCGAAAGCAGAAAATGACCACAGAGCTCATTGAACTGACCGTCACCAATGGCATCGCGACGCTCATGCTGAATCGCCCTGACAAGCGCAACGCGATGAGCGACGACATGCGTACCGAGTTCATCGCAGCGCTGGAGCATGTCAGCGCGAACAAGTCTATACGTGCGCTGGTGCTCACTGGCAATGGCAAGGGTTTCTGCGCTGGAGGAGATATCTCCGGCATGGAGCGCCGCATGAATGCGCCAGCCGGGGAGATTGCCTTCAACGGCTGGCATCGTCAGCAGCGCGTGCACCACACGCAGACCCTGCTGCACACGATGCCTAAGCCCACCATCGCAGCCGTCAATGGCGCAGCGTCGGGGCTGGGCGCCGACACGGCGCTTGCATGTGACTTCATCATCGCCAATGAGTGGGCCCATTTCTCCTGGTCCTACATCCACCGCGGCATCATTCCCGATGGGGGCGGTATGTACTTCCTGCCCCGCCGCGTCGGGCTGCCCAAGGCCAAGGAACTGATTTTCACGGGCCGCAAGGTCAATGTGAACGAGGCGCTGGCCATGGGCATCGTGGACCGCAAGACCTCGGCGCAAACGCTGGTGGCCGATGCGCAGGCGTGGGCAGCGGAACTCAGCAAAGGGTCGGCAACCGCACTGGCGCTGGGCAAGACGATTCTGGACCAAACCTTCGAGATGTCGGCACAACAGGTGTTCGCACAAGGCAGCCAGGCACAAGGCATCTGCTACACGAGCACAGAGCACCGCGATTCGGTGATGGCCTTTCTTGCAAAGGCTTCGGCAACGGCCAGCAAAGAGTAATTTCCATGAACGTCATCTCCCGCCTCCTCCAGCCCCGCAGCGTGGCCATTATTGGTGCATCCGCCGATGCAGCGAAGACCGCAGGCCGCCCCGTGTCCTATCTGTTGAAACACGGCTTTGCCGGCGACATTTACCCCGTCAACCCCAAAGTAGATCGGATCGGCGACCTGGTCTGCTATCCGGACATCGCTTCGCTGCCTGCGGTGCCTGATGTCGGTATCGTCCTGTTGGGCGCAGAGCGGGCCCACCTGGCCGTGCGGGATCTCGCAGCCCGGGGCACTGCAGCGGCCATCGTCCTGGCCAGCGGCTACACCGAAACCGGTGAGGAGGGCGCACGCCGGCAGCAGCAGCTGATCGAGGCCGCAGGCGACATGCGCATCCTGGGCCCCAACACCATCGGTCTTGTCAATTTGACCGACCGCATAGTGCTGTCGGCTACCGGTGCGCTGGAGATGGAGCATTTCCCAGTGGGCGGTATTGGTGTTGTCTCGCAGAGCGGTGGCATCCTGGGCGCGCTGCTGTCGCGTGCAGCGGCGCGTGGCGTCGGTTTGTCAAAATTGATTTCCACCAGCAATGAGGTGGATCTGGAACTGGCCGACTTCATCGACTACCTGGCCGATGACGAGGCTACCAAGGTGATCGCGCTCTACGTGGAGACTGTGCGTGACCCTGCCAAGTTCCGCAGCGCCTGCCTCAAGGCGGCTCGCGCGGGCAAGCCTGTGGTGGCGTTCAAGATCGGCCGCTCCGAAGCCGGCGCGAAGGCTGCCGTGTCGCACACCGGCGCATTGGCTGGCGCCGATCGCATGTACGACGCGCTGTTCAAACAGGTCGGCGTGATCCGCGCGCAAACCTTCAGCGACCTGCTGGACATCCCGGCCGCGCTGGCCACCGGCCGCAAGCTGCATGGCAAACGCGTCGCCATCCTGACCTCTACCGGTGGTGCCGGCACGCTGGTGTCAGATGATCTGGGCATGGCCGGTTTCGACACACCTGCACCTGATGCGGCCACAGCCGAGGCCCTGCGTGCGCTCCAGACCGGCGACCATGCTGTGCTGGACCGCAACCCCATCGACGTGACGCTGGCGGGCCTCAAGCCCGATCTACTGCGCGGCGCCATCAACGTGCTGCTCAAGAGCCCGAGCTACGACGCGCTGACCATCATTGTGGGCTCCTCCAGTCTTGCAATGCCCGAGCTGTTGGCCGGTGCCATTCAGGACTGTCTGCCCAACTCTGACAAGCCAGTGATCGCCTACGTCAGCCCGCATGCGCCTGAAGTGGGTGCGCTGCTGACGCAACGTGGCGTGCCTGCATTCGCAGCTGCAGAAAGCTGCACGGCGGCGCTGCGCGCCATGTTCCAGGTGGCGGAGTTGAAGCCGCAGGTCGAGTCCAGTGCGCCTGTTGCTGCGGTGGCGGTGGACGGTTTGCCGACAGGCTCTCTGGATGAATACCAGGCCAAGCAGCTATTTACGCGCTTCGGCGTGCCTTGTGCGGGCGAACGCATCGTTGGGTCACCCGCCGAGGCCGAGGCAGCAGCGCGCGAACTGGGTGGCCGCGTGGTGCTGAAGATTCTCTCGTCCGAGATCACGCACAAGAGCGATGTGGGCGGTGTGGCTGTGAACCTGTCGGCCGAGACCATCGGCGCGCGTCTCACCGCCATGGCGTCGGAAGTCGAGACCAAGGCTGGAGTGCTTCCCAAGCACTTCCTCGTGCAAGAGATGGTCAGTGGCGGCACCGAGCTGATCCTTGGCATGCACCGTGACGCGCTGGGTACCGCCATCTTGCTTGGCATGGGCGGTGTCACGGCCGAACTGTTCAAGGACACGACCATGCGCCTGCTGCCACCCACCGGCGGACTGCCGCGTGCCGATGCGCTGGCCATGGCGAAGGAGCTCAAGACCTGGCCGCTGCTGGACGGCTTCCGTGGCCGCCCCCTGGCCGACGTCGATGCACTGGTCACGGCCATCGTTGCCTTCTCGCAGATGGCGGCCCAACTCGGCGAGCGCTTGGTCGAGGCCGAGATCAACCCGGTGTTCGTATTGCCGAAGGGGCAGGGCGTTCGCGCGGCCGACGGCGTGGTGGTGCTGGCCTGATGGCGATCAACCCAACGGCCCAGGTCCGGCTGGAGCGCGACGGCGACGTAGCCGTCATTTGGATCGACAACCCACCGATCAATGCAGGCTCCGCCGCAGTACGTACCGGACTGTTGCACGCTATCAACGAAGTGGCGCACGACGAGCGCATCGTGGCCGCCGTGCTGATCGGTGCGGGCACCACCTTCATCGCAGGATCTGACATCCGCGAATTCGGTCAGCCCCTGGCAGAGCCGCAGTTGCCCACGGTGATCGCGGCCCTAGAAGCCTGCCCCAAGCCCTTCGTGGCCGCGCTGCACGGCGCAGCACTGGGCGGCGGCTTTGAGTTGGCGCTGGGCTGTGATGCCCGCATCGCAGCGACGGGGACGGTCGTGGGCCTGCCCGAGGTCACACTGGGCATCATTCCTGGAGCGGGTGGCACACAGCGGCTGCCACGCCTCGTCGGTGTGCCGCGCGCGATAGCGATGGTGTGCAGCGGCGAACGCCTGAAAAGCGCTGCCGCGCTGGCCGCCAGCCTCGTTGACCTGGTCGCCACCGGTGACTTGCGCTCCGCAGCCGTAGTACATGCGCGAAGCCTGGCTGGGCGCAAGCAGAGGGTGCGCGAACTATCCGTGCCTGCGACGGAACCTCAGGCTGTGGCTGATGCCGCCACTGCGGCGTTGAAGGCAGGCAAGAACCGTCCGGCCGTGGTTGCGGCGATTGAGTCCATCAAAGCGTCGGCCTTGCTGGACTTCGACACGGCGCTGGCCGATGAACGCGCCGTGTTCCAGCAACTTCGCTCTTCGCGCGAGGCCACGGCTCTGCGCCACCAGTTTTTCGCCGAACGCGACAGCGCCAAGCACCCGCAGCTGGCTGGCGTTGCACCTCGTGCGATGCAGACCATCGCAGTGATCGGCGCTGGCACCATGGGCTCGGGCATCGTGATCGCTGCGCTGGACGCCGGCTACGACGTGCTGCTGCTGGAACAGGATGGGGAGGCGCTCGATCGCGGCGGTGCACGCATTCACGACCACTACGCAGGCCGCGTACGCGCCGGCAAGATGGCGCCTGAAGCTGTGCAGTCGCGCCAGGACCGCATGCGCACCAGCCTGCAGTGGGATGACCTGGCCGAAGCCGACCTTGTGATTGAGGCCGTGTTTGAGGATATTGAGGTCAAGCGGCAAGTGTTCGCGCGTATCGATGGCCTGGCCCGTCCTGGGGCTGTGCTGGCGAGCAACACCTCCTATCTTGACCTGGACGCCATCGCCGCCGCCACATCGCGCCCGCAGGACGTAATCGGGTTGCACTTCTTCAGCCCTGCCCACGTCATGCGCCTGATCGAAGTGGTGCGCGGCCAGCCTACGGAGTCCGATGTGCTGGCCACGGGCCTGGCGGTGGCAAAGAAGCTTGGCAAACTGCCGCTGCTGACGGGCAACGCGTTCGGTTTCGTCGGCAACCGGCTGTACGCAGCCTACCGGCGCCAGTGCGAGTTCCTGGTCGAGGAAGGTGCCTGGCCTGAGCAAGTGGATGCGGCGCTGCAGCGCTTCGGTTTTGCCATGGGGCCCTTCGCCGTGGCTGATTTGTCGGGCCTGGACATTGCTTGGCGTATGCGCCAAGCCCAGGTCGGCACGCGCGACCCAGCGGCGCGCTACGTGCACATCGCCGACCGGCTGTGCGAAGCCGGCCGCCTGGGCCGCAAGACCGGCGCAGGCTACTACCGCTACACCGAGAGCGGCCAGCCCATGGTGGATGAAACCGTGCACGTGCTGATCGAGCGAGCCCGCGCCGACAAAGGTATCGCGCCGCGTGCCATCCCCGATGAAGAGATTGTGCGCCGTGCGCTGCTGGCTTTGGCCAATGAGGCCGCCCTGCTGCTGGCCGAGGGCGTGGCCGCCCACGCCACCGATGTGGATGTGGCCCTGGTCAATGGCTACGGCTTTCCCCGTTGGGAAGGCGGCGTGGTGTTTTGGGCCCGCGAACGTGGCGAGGCAGCGCTGCGTGCCGACTTCGCGTGGCTGGCCGAGATCAGTGGCCCTGGCAGCAAGGCAGGCGATCCGGGCGCTTTGCTCGCACTCCCAAGCTGATGCTGCAAGCCCGTGGTTGCATCGCCGGTGAAGCTCACGCCCCGCGTACCACCGTGGGCGTGATGGCCGATGCGGCGCCAATGGCCCGCACAAAACAAAAAAACTACCCGGGCGCTTGCATTGCGCACTGCGCACTGCGCACTGCGCATGTTTTCGGACAGCACCGTGAGTGCGTCCTCTTAACTTCCATAAACCTGGAGACACGATGACCCGCCATGCCTTCATCTGCGATGCCGTTCGCACCCCTTTCGGACGTTACGGCGGCAGCCTGTCCTCGGTGCGCGCCGACGACCTGGGCGCTGTTCCGCTCACCGCCCTGATGGCGCGCCACCCGAGCCTGGATTGGGAGGCCGTAGCCGATATCGTCTATGGCTGTGCCAACCAGGCTGGCGAGGACAATCGCAATGTGGCTCGCATGTCGGCGCTGCTGGCTGGCCTGCCCGTGGGCTTGCCTGGCAGCACCATCAACCGGCTGTGTGGTTCGGGCCTGGATGCTCTTGGCACAGCTGCACGGGCCATCAAGTCCGGGGAGGCCAGCCTGATGCTGGCCGGTGGCGTGGAAAGCATGAGCCGCGCGCCCTTCGTGATGGGAAAGGCAGAGAGCGCTTTCTCTCGGGCCGCAAAGATCGAGGACACCACCATCGGCTGGCGCCTGGTCAACCCCAAGATGAAGGCCTTGCATGGCGTGGACAGCATGCCCGAGACGGCTGAGAACGTGGCCGCGCAATTCGGCATTTCTCGCCAGGACCAAGACCTCATGGCGCTGGCCTCGCAGCGCAAGGCGGTCGCGGCGCAGCAACGCGGCTTCTTCGACGCCGAGATCGTGCCTGTCACGGTGCCGCAGAAGAAAGGCGACGCGCTGGTGGTCGCACGCGACGAGCACCCACGCGAGACGAGTCTGGAGGCGCTGGGCCGTCTCAAGGGCGTGGTGCGGCCCGACGGTACGGTCACGGCCGGCAACGCCTCGGGCGTGAATGACGGCGCTTGTGCATTGCTGTTGGCGGACGAGAAGGGTGCAGCCCGGCATGGGCTTGCCCCGCGCGCCCGCGTCGTTGCCATGGCCACCGCTGGCGTGGCACCGCGCATCATGGGCATGGGGCCCGCGCCAGCTACACGCAAGGTGCTGGCACTGGCGGGATTGACCCTGGAGCAGCTTGACGTGATCGAGTTGAACGAAGCCTTTGCAGCGCAGGGCCTGGCCGTGCTGCGCGACTTGGGCCTGAGCGACAACGACCCACGGGTCAACCCCAACGGGGGCGCCATTGCTCTGGGGCACCCACTGGGAGCCTCCGGCGCCCGGCTAGCCACCACGGCCATCAACCAGCTTCACGACACGGGTGGTAAGTACGCACTTTGCACGATGTGTATTGGCGTGGGACAAGGTATCGCGCTGATCCTTGAGCGGGTATGAGGCTCGCCCTGTCCAGATGCCGGCAAGCAGCAACGGCAGCCCGACTGTGATGCGTGGGGCAAGTCCGCAGTGACAAGACAAGAACAAGGAGACAACATGACACAGATGGTCCGTCAATGGACGTTGGGTTTCGCCGTGCTGTGGCTGGCTTTGGCTGCTTGCGGTGCCATGGCACAGGCTTTTCCCCACAAGCCCATCCGCCTGGTGGTGCCGTTTCCGGCAGGTGGAGGCACGGATGCCATGGCGCGTACCCTGGGCGAGGCGCTATCCCGAGAACTTGGGCAGCCCGTGTTGGTGGAGAACAAGGCGGGGGCGGGTACCGTGATCGGTAACGACTTCGTCGCAAAAAGCGCCCCCGACGGTCATACGCTCTTGCTCAACACCAGCGCCATCGCGATCGTGCCAAGCCTGTTCGCAAAATTGCCTTATGCGGCAGACTCTGCGTTCTCGCCCATCACGCTGTTGGGCGCGCACCGAATGTGGCGGTTGTTCGGGCCGACAGCCCGCTCAAATCGGCGGGCCATTTCCTGGCGCAGGCCAGGTCCCATCCAGGCCGGGTGGCCTATGGGTCAGCGGGTAACGGCACCTCCACGCACCTGGCGGCCGAGTTACTCAAGAGCATGGCCCACATGTACCTCATCCACGTCCCGTACCGAGGCGCGAGCCCGCTGGTGACGGACCTTCTGGCCGGCCAGATCGATGTGGGATTCGGCACATTGCCCAGCGTCGCCCCTTTCATCGCCAGCGGAAAACTGAGAGCGTTGGGAGTGACCAGCGGTACGCGTTCGCCGTTGCTGCCGGATGTGCCCACCCTTGCCGAGGTGGGCGTTGCGGGCTACCAGGCGGATGTCTGGTATGGCATTTTTGTGGCCGCCGGCACTCCCACAACTGTGGTGAACCAACTCTACGGAGCCTTCAAGCGCGCTTCCGGAACAGACGCATTCCGCCAACGGGCCCAGGCGGAGGGGTTGGTCGTGACGCTCGACCCTCCCGAGGAAACCGCGCGCATCGTGCGCGCCGAAGTTGCCAAGTGGCGCAAGGTCGTCAAAGAGCAATCCATCAAGATGGATTGAGCGATGAGATCCGGTCTTTCAAGCACCGCACAAGATGCGCCTCTGTTGGGCGATTTGGAGCGTCTGGCAGTCCGCCACGATGTCCTTCTTGCCGACTCCGGAGTGCAATTGGCCTGGCGCCGATTGGGGCAGGGGGCGCCGGTCGTCCTCCTGCATGGCGGGCACGGCAACTGGCTGCACTGGGCGCGCAATGTGGCAGCGCTTGCCACGCGCTACACGGTGTGGGTGCCCGATCTGCCGGGCTATGGAGATTCAGCCGCACCGGCAGATCACACGCTGACGTCGATGGTGGCCCTTGTCCGGGAGTCGCTTGACCGGCTGGTGGGGCCAGACACTCCGGTGGGTGTCGTCGGCTTCTCATTTGGCGGCCTGGTCGCTGCGGGACTGGCCGCCGAGCGTTCCGCCGTTTCATGCGTGGCGCTCCTGGGACCCGCCGGTCACGGAGGCGAGCGTCGGCCCAAGGGCGAACTGCGCAATTGGAAGCCTGCCTTCGAGCGGGGAGACTGCTCGGAGTTTGACGACACCATGCGCCACAACCTGCTGATGCATATGCTCCATGACGCTCGCAGCCTCGACGCGACTGCGCTCGCGATCCATACGCAGGCATGTCTGCAGACGCGCTTTCACAGCAAACGCATTTCGCGCTCAGCGGAACTGCCACACCTGCTGGCCAGGTATGTCGGCCCTTTGCTATTGGCCTGGGGCGAGCACGATGTCACCGCCGACCCCCATGCCGCTTCATCCTTGCTCATGCAACGCCTGGGGCCCAGCAGTTCGTTGGTCATTCCCCGTGCAGGTCACTGGGTGCAGTACGAGGCGGCCGAAGAGGTGAACAGCCTGCTGTTGAAGTGGTTTGATCAATATCTGTCCCCCCATCAGGAAACCTGAAATGCACGCTACAGAAATATTTGCCCGATACGCCACTGAGTTCCAGCGGCAACCGCTTCCTGACGAAGTGATCCACCACGCCAAGCGTGCCGTGATCGATTGGTACGCCTCCCTGTTCCCGGGGCTGAATACGCCGCCCGTCGCGATCCTGGAGCAGACCCTCGCGGACGACCTCGACCGTGGGCGCGCATTTTTGGGGGGAGGGCGAGCGAGTACGGCACGCACAGCCGCACTCATCAACGGCGCTGCGGCGCACGCAGCCGAGGTGGACGACAGCTTTCGCGACGCGATGTACCACCCGGGCGCCGCTACGATTGCGGCCGCACTGGCGGCAGGTCAGGACCTTGGCGTCTCCGGCCTCGAATTTCTGCGGGGCGTGGTGCTCGGCTACGAGGTGTCCACGCGCATCGGAGTGGTGATGGGTCGACCTCACTACAAGTTCTGGCACAGCACTGGCACGGTAGGTAGCTTTGGTGCGGCGGCTGCCGTGGGCGGCATCATGCGACTGGATGGAGCTGCCTTCGCCCACGCGCTGGCAACCGCAGCAACGTTTGCGGCAGGGCTTCAGCAGGCTTTCCGCATGGACTCGATGTCCAAGCCACTGCATGCAGGGCGCGCCGCTGAGGCGGGCTTGCTCGCAGCGCAACTGGCCTCGCGCGGCCTGACCGGATCACTTGATGTGCTTGATGGGGAAAGCGGTCTGGGGCACGCCATGAGCAACGGCCCCGATTGGTCCAACGTGGGCGCAACGCTGGGTCAGGACTTTCACATCACGCGTCTGACCTTCAAAAGCCACATTGGGTGCGGGCATACGTTCGCGGCGATTGATGGCGCGCTGGAACTCCGGCAGCGTCACAACCTCCAGGCCGACCAGATCAAGAGCGTGCGGGTTGCGACCTATCGTCCCGCGCTCGACATCGCGTGCTATACCCGCCCCACCACGGCCAACGAAGCGCGGTTCAGCCTGACCTATGTGGTGGCCACCGCGCTGTCGTATGGCAGCGTTCGCCTGGCCGCCTACGAGCCCGACCGCCTGAACGACTCGGCCACACGCGCGCTGATGGAGCGTATGACGGTCGAGGTGGATCCGGCTCTTGATGCGGCCTTCCCAGGGCAGCGGGCTGCGCGCATCGACATCGAGACCGTGGATGGCCGCCGGCTCTCGCACTTTCAGCCCAATCGCAAGGGAGATCCAGAGCAGGCCCTTACGGACGCTGAGCTGGAAGGCAAGTTTTTGGAGCTCGCTGAACCAGTCATCGGCATCGCTTCGGCGCAGTCTCTATTGGCGAATATCTGGGCTCTCGACCGCACTGAGAACTTGCTTTTCAAGAACCCATTGTCTTCACATCACATTCCCTGAGGGCCTGTCGAAGTGGCTCGATGGGGACTGGTATGCCGCCAAAACCGGGCGTCCGCGAAAGGCGTCTTTCCGGTGCCCTGCTGGATCACGAGACGAGGCTACGGCGCAACTCGTCGAGCAGCCATCGCCCCGCCACCCCCAGAGCACGATCGCGTCGGTGCGCCGCGTAGATCGTCAGCCCTTCGGGAGGCGTCGGATCTTCGTGAATCTCAATCGCCGTGAGTGTCCCCGCAGCGATCGACGTCGCCACGAGGTGCTCGGGCATGC
This sequence comes from Acidovorax radicis, assembly GCF_020510705.1. NCBI lineage: Bacteria > Pseudomonadati > Pseudomonadota > Betaproteobacteria > Burkholderiales > Comamonadaceae > Acidovorax > Acidovorax radicis. The sequence goes on along the minus strand of NZ_CP075184.1, from coordinate 4,130,106 downwards.
GGCACCAACCGAATCCCGCTAAAAGGAAATCGAATCGACGACCGAGATCGACGAATCGCCAGAGTCGGGTGCCAGCGACGCCGTAGTTTGCACTGCCCGGGTCGACAGGGTCCGACAGGACCAACTGGACGTGCGGCGCGAGGTCGCTCTCTGTCGCCGGACGCCCCAGCGAGGCGAGAGGATGGCCGGGCGCGACGACCGCGCGCATGGGCGCCCGCAGCAATGGATAGGCAGCAATATCCTCAGGGACGCCAGGCAGCAGCAAGCAGAGGGCAATCGCCGCCGAACCACCGCGAAGCCGCCGCAACGAACCGCCCAGCCCTTCGGTCGAAAAGTGCACCGGGAGATCGGGAAACGTTTCGCTCAGCGCGCGCAGGCTGCCAATCAGCGGTGCGGTCGGCACCAGGGGGTCGATCGCGATCGTCAACTCCGGTTCTACACCCGCCCGCGTGCTGGCTGCAACGGCCTGGAAACGGTTGGCACTTGCCAGCACCAACCGGGCTTGATCTACCAGCACACGGCCCACTTCGGTCAGGCGGGGGCGATGCCCTCGGCGGTCGAACAGTTCGACGCCCTGAAGCCCCTCCAGATTGGCAATGGCCTGGCTGACCGCCGACTGCGCGCGCCGGAGTTCGCGGCTGGCGGCTGAAAAACTCCCCGTGTCGGCGATGGTCACGAGGACGCGCAATTGGTCAAGGGTCAGGTTGCCGATCATTTTCCATCTCCAAAACAGATGAAAAATATCTTACTTTTATCTCTTCCGAAGAAGTTTTGCGGGGCCTAGATTACCGTCAACGGCCCAGCTTGTTGCATGGAAGTCTGCCAGCCGTTGAACCTTTTCCCGCCCCTCCCCCAGCAGCCCGCGTTTCGCTCACCTGCGCCGAAAGAAAGAACCTTCCGATGACCCAGCTTCTCGTTGTTGAAACCAGCCCGCGCGGTGGCCAGTCCGTCTCGCGTCAAATGACGCAACGCTTCCTCGCGGCATGGCGCACAGCACATCCGGGAGGCCGCATCGTGCATCGTGATCTCGTCGACTCCGGGCTCTCGTTCGTCACGGCTCCCTGGCTGCAGGCTTACTTCACGACGCCCGCAGATCAATCGCCAGCGATGAAGGAGGCGCTCCAATTGTCCGATGAGCTGGTCTCCGAACTGCTCGCGGCCGAGCACCTTGTCATCTCGACGCCGGTCTACAACTACAACATTCCGGCGTCGCTGAAGGCGTGGGTCGATCACATCGTGCGCAAGGGCGTGACGCTTGGCCTGGATGGCCGAGGTCTTATCAAGGGCAAGAAGGCGACCGTGCTGATGGCATCGGGCGGCGTCTATACCGAGGGATCGCCTATCCGGGATCGCGACATCGCAACGCAATACCTTCGGCTCATCCTCGGCGTCATCGGCATTGAGGACGTGACCGTGGTGGCGGGAGGCGGGGCGAAAGCCGTAGACCTGCACGAGCAGACGATGGATGAATTCCTCGCTGCGCTGGCGCCGCAGATCCAGCGCGCTGCGAGCGCTGAAATCACTCGCCAATCCTGATGTGGCGTGGTGGCAGGCTTCGAACGCATCGGCGTGGTGGGCTGGTGGGCTTGATGTGTCCGTTGGGGTGGCCTGCTGCCGCGAGGTAGATAATTCGGCACCCGCACAGAGCCCATCGCGGCGGCTGGCAGCGGGGACAAAGCTTCCGCCATCTGTCCCATCCCTCGCTCTCCCGATCTCATCGTGATCATTCGCCCACGTCCCCATTGGTTACGCATGCTCTTTGTGCTGCGCGGTTCCGTCTTGCCAGAAATCGCCGTGCAGCTGCTCATCACGGCGGCATTTGCGGTGCTTGTCACCCTGTGCCACGGGCAACTGTTGCAATGGAAGATTCAGCTCAATTTTGTGCCGTTTTCGCTCATTGGCTTGACGCTGGCGATTTTTTTGGGCTTTCGCAACAGCACAAGCTACGCCCGCTATTGGGAGGCCCGCACGCTATGGGGCGTCTTTTTGAACGAGGCGCGCACGCTGGTTCGGCAGGCCCTCACACATGTCGATGAGCCGGCACACACGCGCAAACTCGCGCTGTACCTGGTCGCTTTTGTCCATGCGGCACGGCATCAGTTGCGGGGCACTGACTGCACCCCCGATCTGCAGCGGTTGTTGTCTGCGCAGGACTGTGCCGATCTCGGCGGCCTGCGCTACAAGCCGGTGGGGCTGTTGCTGCGGGCTGGCAACTGGGTGCGCGAGCGGCGGCAGGACGGAAGCCTCTCCCCGATGCTGGTGCCGGCCATGGAGGCGTCCATGTGCCGCCTCAGCGATGCGCTGGGCGGCTGCGAGCGCATTGCCAGCACGCCCATTCCCTTTACGTATGCGGTGCTGATCCACCGGACGGTATTTACCTACTGCTTGTTGTTGCCGTTTGGTTTGGTGGACACCATCGGCGCGATGACCCCCGTCATTGCCACATTTATCGCTTACACCTTCTTCGCGCTGGAGGCGGTGGCCGCCGAGATTGAAGAGCCATTTGGCATGGCACCGAATGACCTGGCTTTGAACGCCATGTCGCAAACGATTGAAGACAGCGTGCGCGAGATGCTGGGGGAGCCGCTGCCGCCGGTCGTGGTAGACCGGGAACGCATCTTTTTGACCTAGGAGCCCGCAGGCCTGCGAGCCCTTGCGACCACCATGGTCGCCGTCGAGGGGCTGACACGCCTGTCGCACGCCACTCAATAGCTGCGCCCGTCCTTGTACATCGCATGCTGGCGGCGGTTGAGCGTGGCGGCCTCGCCCAGGCGCGCCATGGCGGTGCCCGCGTGGGCGTGGGTGATGGCCATGCCCAAGCCGTCGGCGGCGTCGGTGCCGGGCAGGCCTGGCAGGCTGAGCAGGCGGCGCACCATTTCCTGCACCTGGCTCTTGGCGGCGCGGCCATGGCCGACCACGGCTTTTTTCATCTGCAGCGCGGTGTATTCGGCCACCGGCAGGTTGCTGGCTACCAGTGCCGTGATGGCGGCGCCGCGCGCCTGGCCCAGCAGCAGGGTGGATTGCGGGTTGACGTTGACGAACACGATTTCGACCGACGCCACGTCGGGCTGGTAGCGCGCGGCCACCTCGGTGATGCCGTCAAACAGGATCTTCAGGCGCCCCGGCAGATCACCCAGCGCCAGCGTGGTGGTGCGGATGGTGCCGCTGGCTACGTAGCTGAGTTGGTGGCCGTGCATGTCCACCACGCCAAAACCGGTGGTCTGCAGGCCGGGGTCGATACCAAGAATGCGCATTGCTATATTTTATGTAGCTGCTAGCGCTTGTGGAATAAGCGCTGGAGTGTGTTTTGACTATAAACCGAAGTACCAGCGCACAGAATGGAAGAACACGGGTGCTGCAAAACATAAGGCATCCACCCGGTCGAGCAGCCCGCCCGCACCCGTGACCGACATGCCCTGCATGCCCCAGCTCGTGATGCCTCGGTCGCGTTTGAGCGCCTTCATCACCAGATGCCCCAGGCTGCCCGCCACGCAGGCCAGCAATGCCATGCCCAGCGCCTGCCCTGGTTTGAACGGCGTAATGAAGGTGAGCAACGCGCCCACCAGCCCGCCCACGCCCACCCCCGCCAGCCAGCTCGGCCACTGAAAACTCTGGCTCACCTGCGGCGCCACGGGGTGGTGCGGAAAGCGCCGGCCCAGCAGGTGCTGCACCACCATGCAGGTCTGCACCACAAACACCAGGAAGAACACCAAAAAAGCGCCCTTGTCGCGGTAACCCGGAAAGTCGAGCAGCAGCAAGGCGGGCACATGGCTCATGCCGTACACGCAGACCATGATGCCCCACTGCAGCTTGGCGTTGCGCTCCAGGAAGCGCTGCGGGTCGTTGGCCAGCGCGCTCACCACAGGCAGGGCGAGGAACACGTAGACCGGTATGAACACCGTGAACAGGTCGAAGTGTTTGCTGCCGACGATCCAGAACTGCAATGGCAGTACCACGAAGAACGCCAGCACCAGGCTGCGGTGGTCGCCGCGCCGCGTGGGCGACAGGGTGATGAATTCGCGCAGCGCAAAAAAACCCACGATGGCAAATAGCACCGTGGCCACCGTCTCGCCCAGCGCCCAGCCCACCCAGAACACGGTGGCCATGGCCCACGAGGTCTGGAGCAGCCCCCAAAACCGTTTGGCTTCCAGCGCGCTGGCCTCTGCCTCGGGGGTGTCGCTGGGCTGCTCGCGCAGGTTGCGCACAAAGGCCCAGACTGTCACGATCGACAGGATGCCGAACACGACCAGGAACAGGGCGCCGATTTGCTGCGTGGCGGTGAGGTTGCGAAGAAAATTGTTCATGTCAAAGCCGTGCACCGTGGTGTGCAGCCAGCGGTAAAGCACTGTGCGAAGGGAGCAGCGGGGCGTTTTGCACGTTCAGACATCCCGCAGCGCAATCACCGCATCGCGCGCGCGATCAAGGAAAGGGCGGCGCTCCTCGCCCGCTTCCAGCACGATGGGTGTGCCAAACGTCACCGAACACAGGATGGGCACGGGCACCACTTCGCCCTTGGGCATCACGCGCTGCACGTTGTTGATCCAGGCGGGCACCAGCACGACCTGCGGGAACATCTGCGCCAGCTTGAACAGGCCCGACTTGAACGGCTGCGGCTCGTCGGCATGGCCCCGTGTGCCCTCAGGAAAGATCACGATGGAGTCGCCGCTTTCGAGCGCACGCACCAGCGGGGCCAGTGGGTCGGACGCGGGCAGGGCGGCGCGCAGCGCCTCCGGGCTGGGCGCACGCGTTGGGGTTTTGGGCGAAGGGTCGGGGCCGCCCGCCGTTGCGGTGTCGGCATCTGCCGGGGCCGCAGGGGCGCCCGCTGGCTCCGTGGCCACGGTCGTGTTTGTAGTTGTAGTTGTGGTTGGCCGCGCGGGTGTGGCCTGGCGGTCCACATACACGGCGTTGAACACGGCGGTGGTGATCCACTGCCGGAACGGCGTTTTGGTCCAGTAGTCCTTGGCCGCAATGGGCCGGGTAATGCTGCGCAACTCTTCGGGCAACGCCGCCCAGATCAGCACCATGTCGGCATGGCTCTGGTGGTTGGCGAAATAAATACGCTGCTCGGCCTTGGGCGGGCAGCCATACCAGCGGGCCTGAGACCCGGTCAGAAACCGCACGATCCCCAGCAGGAGGAAACTCATCAACTTGGCAAGCATGGCGGGGATGATACGGGCCTGTGGGTGAGTGGTTCAGTTCGATGGGAGCCATCGCCCGTCTTCGGCTTCGGGCCCAAATCTGCCTTGCACCCTCCAGTACACCCGTCACCCTCACGGTTTTCGAACCCGTCCTACTATTCCGCATCTCTCATTAGTAGACCCCGCTCATGACCACCACCCTCAAAATCGATTTCGTCTCCGATGTCTCCTGCCCCTGGTGCATCATCGGCCTCAAGGCGCTGGAACAGGCGGCAGACCGCTTGAAGGGCGAGGTGGCGCTGGACCTGCACTTTCAGCCCTTTGAGCTGAACCCGCAGATGGCGCCCGAAGGCCAGGACATTGGCGAGCACCTGCAAGAAAAATACGGTGCCACGCCCGAGCAGAGCCAGAAGAACCGCGAGGCCATCGCGGCACGCGGTGCGGCGCTGGGGTTTACTTTCAGCATGGACAAGCGCAGCCGCATCTACAACACCTTCGATGCGCACCGGCTGCTGCACTGGGCCGAAGAAAAGGGCCTACAGGCGCAGCTCAAGCACGCGCTGTTCAAGGCGTATTTCACCGACGGGCAGGACCCCAGCAACCACGACGTGCTGGTGCGCGTGGCGGGCGAGGTGGGGCTGGACGGGGCGCAAGCGCGTGCGCTGCTGGCGTCAGACCGCTACGCCGACGAGGTGCGCGAGCGCGAGCAGCTGTATCTGCAAAACGGCATCCACTCGGTGCCCGCCATCATCATCAACGAGCGCCACTTGATACAGGGTGGCCAGCCCGTGGAGGTGTTTGAGCAGGCGCTGCGGCAGATTGCGGCGCAGGGGTAGTTTGCTCTTTATTTGATAGCTGCTTTGGCATATTGCACAAGCGCTATCGGCTTGTACGATCAAAAAAGGGGGCCCAGGCCCCTTTTTTTGATGTCTACGCGTTGCCTTGGCGGCCCCGGGCCACCGTCACTTGCGCAGCGGGATGGCGGTGGTGCGGTCCACCGGCACGGCGGTCACGCCGTTCTGGGGCGATCCGTCGATGAGTTTGTCGGAGTACGTGAGGTACACCAGCGTGTTGCGGGCCGGGTCCACCATGCGCACGATGCGCAGGCGCTTGAACAGGATGGACATGCGTTCGCTGAACACTTCTTCCTGCTTCTTCAAAGGCTCGGGAAAGCTGATGGGACCGACCTGGCGGCAGGCAATCGATGCCTCGGCGCGGTCTTCGGCCAGGCCCAGCGTGCCCTTGATGCCACCGATGCGCGCGCGCGACACGTAGCAGGTCACGCCCAACACGCCGGGGTCGTCATAGGCCTCGACGATGATGTCGTGGTCGCGGCCGATCCGCTGGAAGGCGGTGTCCACAGTGCCGATCTTTTCGCCCGATGCGGCCTGCGCGGCGCTGCCTGTGAGGGCGGCAAGCGCTACGACGGCTGCGGCTGTGAGCGTGCGCGCAGCCATCACGCGGTGGCCTCGCCTTCGGTGCAGCGCTGGGCCAGGTGGGCCAGGGCTTCTTCGACCTGGTCCACCAGCACCAGGCACAGGTCGCCGGGCGAGAGGCGCGCCAGCGCGGTGTCGATGGCGATGAACTCGCCCCGGATCTCTTCCACATGCGTGGTGCGGGGGGCACCGGCCAGGCCTTCGCGCAGCAGGGCCATCACTTCGCCGTCGGCACGGCCGCGCTGGGCAGCGTCCTGGTACAGGATGACGTCGTCAAACGCGGCGCCCAGGATCACGGTCTGCTCGCGGATGTCTTCGTCGCGCCGGTCGCCCGCACCGCTGATAACCACGCTGCGGCGATTGCCGGGCAGGGCATCCACGGCCTGCACCAGGGCGCGCATGGCGTCGGGGTTGTGGCCATAGTCCGCGATGATGGTGGCGCCCCGGTAGTCCATGATGTTGAAGCGGCCGGGGGCGTTGTCGCTGTCGTTCACAAAGCCCGACAGGCCCCTGCGAATGGTCTGCCACGGCATGCCCACGCCCCAGGCGGCGGCCACAGACGCCATGACGTTCTCAACCTGAAAACCGATCTTGCCGTTGCGGGTGATGGGCACATCGCGCAGGTGGATGGTCTCGCGCCACGAGCCTTCGGAGGCCACGATGGAGTCGCCATCCACATACACGGTGCGGTGGCCCTGGGCGCGGTGCGTCACCATCACGGGGTGGTGGCGGTCGCTGGCAAAGTAGATCACCTTGCCGGGGCAGGCCGAGGCCATGGCGGCCACGATGGGGTCGGCGGCGTTGAGCACGGCGTAGCCCGTGGGCGCCACGTTCTGCACGATCACGCGCTTGAGCACGGCCAGGTCTTCCACCGTGGTGATGTAGTTCAGGCCCAGGTGGTCGCCCGCGCCGATGTTGGTGACCACCGCCACCTGGCAGCGGTCAAAGCCCAGGCCTTCGCGCAGGATGCCGCCACGGGCGGTCTCAAACACGGCGGCGTCCACCTCGGGGTGCAGCAGCACGTTGCGGGCGCTCTTGGGGCCGCTGCAATCGCCGCTGTCGATCTGGCGGCCGTTCACATACACGCCGTCGGTGTTGGTCATGCCCACGCGCAAACCCTGCGCGGTAAACAGGTGCGCAATCAGGCGGGCGGTGGTGGTCTTGCCGTTGGTGCCGGTCACGGCTACGGTGGGGATGCGGCCGTCATCGCCATGGGCATAGAGGCGGTCCACCATGGCCTGGCCCACGTTGCGGGGCTTGCCGTAGCTGGGGGCCAGGTGCATGCGCAGGCCGGGGGCGGCGTTCACTTCGACAAAGCCGCCACCTTGTTCTTCGAGCGGGCGCAGCACGGTCTCGGCCACCATGTCCACGCCGCAGATGTGCAGGCCCACCATCTGGGCGGCTGCAATGGCGCGGGCGGCCACGTCGGGGTGCACGTCGTCGGTCACGTCGGTGGCGGTGCCGCCGGTGGACAGGTTGGCGTTGTTGCGCAGGATGACGCGCTGGCCTTTTTCGGGCACCGAGTCTGCGGTCAGACCCTGCATGGCCAGGCGTGCCACGGCGATGTCATCGAGGCGGATCTTGGTGAGCGACGTGGCGTGGCCTTCGCCACGGCGCGGGTCCAGGTTCACCACATCGACCAGCTCGCGCACGGTGTGCTCACCATCGCCCAGCACCTGGGGCGGCTCGCGGCGCGCGGCGGCCACCAGTTGGTCGCCTACCACCAGCAGTCGGAAGTCGTGGCCGGGCAAAAAGCGCTCGACCATCACGGTGCCGTAGTCGGCGGCATTTTTGTACGCTTCTTCCAACTGGGCGCGGTCGGTGATGTTCACCGTCACGCCTTTGCCCTGGTTGCCGTCTTGCGGTTTGACCACCACGGGCAGGCCCACCTTGAGCGCAACCTCCCAGGCTTCGTCCACGCTCTCGACGGGCTTGCCCAGCGGCACGGGCACGCCCGCAGCGTGCAGCAGGCGCTTGGTCAGGTCCTTGTCCTGGCCGATGGATTCGGCCACGGCACTGGTCGAGTCGACCTCGGCGGCCTGGATGCGGCGTTGCTTGGAACCCCAGCCAAACTGCACCAAGCTACCGCGCGTGAGGCGGCGGTAAGGAATGCCACGGACCACGGCGGCCTCGACGATGGAGCCCGTGCTGGGGCCCAGGCGCTCGTCTTCGTCGAGTTCGCGAAGGTCGGCGACGGCCTTGGCAGCGTCGAAACTGCCATGGCCCAGCGCTGCCTGGATGAGTTGTTGTGCATCTTCGAATGCCTTGCGGCCCACGGCTTCTTCGCTGTATTCGACAACCACCTGGTACACGCCTGCATCGGTGGTGGCGGTGGTGCGAGCAAAGGTGACCGGGCACCCGGCTTGTGCCTGCAGAGCCAGTGCGGCGGCCTGCAGCACATGGGCCAGCGAGATGTCGGCGTCCCCGCCTTCGGGGTGCAGAACACCGATGGCCGGGAACAAGGCCCTCAGCCGGGTTTCAAAGCCGGCCATCTGGCCCACGGCACGCTCGGTTTCAGTGCAGCTCACCACGGCCTCGATGGCCATGTGGCGGCTCCAGAGATTGGGGCCGCGCAGGGCCCGGGTGCGGGATACATCCATGGAAGTTTCTTTCAGTGGTCCGTCGGGGCACTGGGGCCCCGTTTCATGTCGTGGGCAGTCGTGGAATAGCGGGTCAGGGCGGGGTGCGTGCGGGCGCGCTGTTATTGGCGCAGGCCAAAAGCCGCAGCCAGATCGGGCTCGAAAGTCTTGATGCCCGCACCGATGAGGTCAGGAGCAATGTCCAGCGCCCATGCGGTGCCAACCGCCGCCAGCAGTGCGTCGATGTCGGGCACCACGGCATTGCGGCCAAACGTGAGGTCGGTCAGCGCCCCCAGCACATGTTCCGCGGTGCCTGTGGCCAGCACCACACGACCGTTTTTCACGATGACGGCGCGGCCGTTGTCCTTGGCCCGGTGTTCGACGATGGCGGGCAAGCTGCCGTCCTGCGCATACAGCACCACGGCGCCATCAGACAGCGGGGCAAGGTCTGCCACCTGTGCAATGGCGGCGTTGAGCACGGTGGCTCCTTCGGCCAGCACCACATCGACCTGGGTGCGCATCACCTTGGTCATCTGGTCCTGCTCGTGCACGTCAAACTCGGCCAGCGTTTCGACACCGTCCATGTCGGTCACCACCCCCACCTGGCAGCGGTCGTAGGCCAGCCCGTCGCGCAAGATGGTGCGCGCGTCGCTTTCGATGACAGCGGCCTGCACCATCTTGTTCATGAGCAGGCGGTGGGCAGCCTCCCAGTGCGCGCAATCGGTGGCTTCCACGCAGCGGCGGTCCAGAAACAGGCCTTCGCGGCAGGCCAGTCCCGTGTGGTGACCACTGAGGTGCAATAGCCAGGCGACCACGCGGGCAATGGTGGAGGTGCTGCGGGTTCCCGCCACGCCCACCAGTGGGATGCGGCCAGATTGCGCGTCGTCGGCGTCTACAGGAAACAGATGCTCCGCAATGGCCTGGCCGACCGGGCGGGGTGCGCCCACCGCTGGCTTCAGATGCATCAGCAGGCCCGGGCCTGCGTTGACTTCGACAATCGCGCCGCCCTGGGTGTGCAGGGGCTTGGAAATATCGCGGGCCACCATGTCGATGCCAGCGATGTCCAGGCCCACCACCTTGGCGGCGAGCTGGGCGATGTACGCGACTTCAGGGTGCACGTCGTCCGTGCAGTCCACGGCCATGTTGCCATTGCGCTGCACCACCACCTGGCGGCCAGCGGCGGGCACGGAGTCGGCGTCGAGGTCCTGGCGCTTGAGTTCCAGCTGCACCTTGGTGTCGGTTGCCAGGTCGATGATTTCGAGCGGGTACTCTTCCTCGTAGCCCCGGCGCGGGTCGGAGTTGAGCTGGGTGTCGATGAGTTCCTTGACGGTGTTGCGGCCATTGCCGGTGATGCTGACTACCTCGCCACGCGCTGCGGCCACCAGCTTGCCACCCACCACCAGCAGGCGGTGTTCGTCGCCCGGGATGAAGCTCTCCACCATCACGTCGCTGCCTTCGGGGTAGGCGACGTGGTAGGCCGCCTCGATGTCTTCCTTCTTGCTCAGGTCCAGCGTCACGCCACGGCCGTGGTTGCCATCGGAGGGCTTGACCGCCACGGGTAGGCCGATGTCCTGTGCGGCTTCCCAGGCTTCTTCGGGGCTGTGAACCACCTGGCCTTGGGGGATCGGCACGCCACAGGCCTTGAGCAAGCTTTTGGTCAGGTCTTTGTCGCTGGCGATGCCCTCGGCAATCGCGCTGGTGAATTCGGTTTCTGCCGTCCAGATGCGACGCTGGCTGGCGCCATAACCCAGTTGCACCAGATTGCCGTCATTGAGCCGGATGTGGGGAATGCCCCGGTCTGTAGCTGCCGTGACGATGCACGCGGTGCTGGGGCCAAGGTATTGGTCGTCCACCTCGGTGCGCACGCGGGCCACCGCAGTCGGCACATCGAAAGGCTCGTCATTGATCGCTGCCATGATGAGGGCATGGCCTTGGGCGAGCGCCATGCGGGCGACTTGCTCATCGCGGGCGCGGAACACCATGCGGTAGACGCCGCGCTGGGAGGTGCTGCGTGTCTGGCCAAAACCGGTGGGCATGCCCGCCAGGTTGAGCAGCTCGATGACGATGTGCTCCAGCACATGGCCACACCAGGTGCCCTCCTGCAGCCGCTGCAAAAAGCCCCCGCGTTCGCCCACGCCGCAGTGGTGTTCGACTAGCGCGGGTAGCCATTTGGTGAGGCGGTCAGTGAAGCCGGGGAGCATGTTGGAGGGATGGTCTTCCAGCTCTCCCAAGTCCAGCCAGACTTCCAGGACGGGCCGATAGGTCCAGATGTTCGGGCCCCGCAAGTAGTTGATGCGAAGCAGTTGGATGTCGTTGAGTTTCGCCATGGAGTGCAGCGGGTGTGTTTCCAGCCTTGTGAGGTCTGTGCAGGAAAAAGAGATTTTGTGGACGAAGATTGTGCGCCAGTCCGGGCTCTGTGCGCAGTGTCAGCCAAATGGCTGCCGCAAGCGTTACAGGAGGATGCCGTCGCACCATGGCGAGCAGTATCGGTGAGAATTCTCACTTTCGCGAGCGCGGTCACCGCAGGCAGCCGGTGGCGGAAAACCCAAACAAAAATGCAACATCACCATTCTGTAGACGCATCGGGTGTCTTCTCTGGCCCTTTGGGGGGCGACTTGCGGGCCATGCTCGCACCCCAAGAGAACGTGCTGGCTGCGCTGGAGGTTGACCTGAGCGCGGCACTTCGGTTTGCCTCGGGCTGGGTGGTGGTGACGTCTGCACGATTGCTGGCCTGCGATCCGGGCTCCACGGTCTGGCGCAGCTGGACGCTGAACGATGGTCTGGCCTTGCGTCTGCAAGACCATGGCGGCGTGGGAACGCTGGAGCTGCACGATGCCGCCACCCGCCTGGGGCTGTGGCGCTTTACCCTGGCCCACCATGCGCAGGCGCTGCGGCTGGTGCAGCGTTTTGATCAGCAAAGCGCCTTGGGGGGCTGTAGCCCTGAGCATGAAACGGACGAGCCGGCCTGCCCGATTTGCCACACCCCTTTGCCGCCCGATACCGACGAGTGTCCTGCCTGCGCCCGAGCGCAGCCGCCACAAACCTCGACCTGGGTGCTGCTTCGTCTGTGGCGCTTTGCGCATCCCTACCGCAAGCAGCTGGCGGCAGGGTTCGGGCTCACGTTGGCATCGACTGCCGCCACACTGGTGCCGCCGTACCTCACTATTCCGTTGATGGACGACATCCTGATTCCGTTTCAAAACGGCAAGCAGATTGAACCCGGCCTGGTGCTGCTTTATTTGAGCGGGCTGCTTTTTTCGGCCCTGGCGGCCTGGGGGCTGAGCTGGGCGCGCACCTACATCCTGGCGCTGGTGTCCGAGCGCATCGGTGCCGACCTGCGCACCACCACCTACGAACACCTGCTGCGCCTGTCGCTCGACTATTTCGGCGGCAAGCGCACGGGCGATCTGATGGCGCGCATCGGCTCCGAGACGGATCGCATCAACGTTTTCCTTTCGTTGCATGCGCTCGATTTCGTGACCGACGTGCTCATGATCATGATGACGGCCGCGATCCTGTTTTCCATCAACCCCTGGCTCGCCCTGGTCACGCTCGTGCCACTGCCATTCATTGGCTGGATGATCCACACCGTGCGAGACCGCCTGCGCACCGGTTTTGAAAAGATCGACCGCGTATGGAGTGAGGTAACCAATGTGCTGGCCGACACCATCCCCGGCATCCGCGTGGTCAAGGCCTTTGCCCAGGAAAAGCGCGAAGCGCAGCGTTTTCGCGAGGCCAACCAGCACAACCTGGAAGTCAACGACAAGCTCAACAAGACCTGGAGTCTTTTCACGCCCACCGTGTCACTGCTGACCGAAATCGGCTTGCTGGTGGTGTGGGGCTTTGGCATCTGGCTGGTGTCACGCAACCAGATCACGGTTGGTGTGCTCACGGCCTTTATTGCCTACATCGGGCGCTTTTACAGCCGGCTCGACTCCATGAGCCGCATCGTTTCTGTTACGCAAAAGGCGGCGGCGGGTGCCAAGCGCATTTTTGACATCCTCGACCATGTGAGCAACGTACCCGACCCTGTCCAGCCCGTGAAGGTGGACAAGGTAATGGGCTCCATCAGCATGCAGGGGGTGGGGTTTCGCTACGGCAGCCGGGCGGTCATCAAAGACCTTGACCTGGAGATTCGTGCGGGCGAAATGATCGGCCTGGTGGGCCACAGTGGCTCGGGCAAGAGCACGTTGGTCAATTTGATCAATCGCTTTTATGACGTGAGCGACGGGTCCATTCAAGTCGATGGCATCGATATCCGGCGCTTTGCCGTGGCCGACTATCGCCGGCATATCGGCTTGGTGCTGCAAGAGCCATTTCTGTTCTTCGGCACGATTGCCGAGAACATTGCCTACGGCAAACCTGAAGCCACGCGCGAGGAGATTGTGGCGGCTGCGCGCGCGGCCCACGCCCACGAGTTCATTCTGCGGCTGCCACATGGCTATGACTCGCTGGTGGGCGAGCGTGGCCAAGGCCTGTCGGGCGGCGAGCGCCAGCGCATCTCCATCGCACGGGCGCTGCTGATCGATCCGCGCATCCTGATTCTTGATGAGGCCACCTCGGCGGTGGACACGGAAACCGAGAAGGAAATCCAGAAGGCGCTGGACAACCTGGTGCAAGGGCGCACCACTATCGCCATTGCCCACCGTTTGTCCACCCTGCGCAAAGCCGACCGGCTGGTGGTGATGGATCGCGGCGAGGTGGTGGAGGTGGGCCCACACGACGCGCTGATGGAAAAGCAGGGTGCGTACTGGCGCCTCTACGAAGCGCAGGCGCGCCGCGCCGAAGAAGATGCGCAGGCTGCGGGCGTCCTCATTGACAGCAGCCTTTTGCACCCGGCGCATCCTGCCGGGCAGTCCTGACATTGCCGAGACCGCACCATGCAAGCAACCCTTTCAAGCTCGCCAACGCCCGTTTTCCAGCTGGCGCGTAATGCCCACGGGCGACTGGTTCTGACCCTGGCCGATGGCTCGGTGCACGAAGATGTCACGCCAGTGCGCGCGTTCCCGATCGCCGCCCCGGGCGATGGGTTATCGCTGGTGGGCAGCAATGGACATGAACTGCTATGGGTTCCTCGGCTCGAGTGGGTGGAGGCGTCCGCGCGCCAGCTCATCGAAGAAGAGCTGCAAACCCGGGAGTTTGTGCCTACTATCGAAAAAATCACGGCGGTTTCTAGCTTTTCTACTCCCAGCACCTGGAGTGTGGAAACGGATCGTGGCCCGGCCCGCCTGGTTCTCAAGGCAGAAGAAGACATACGCCGCCTGGGGGGGCGCACCCGCTTGTTGATCGCCGGGAGCGATGGCATGCAGTTCCGCGTGAAAGACACCACGCTGCTGGACCGGCATTCGCGCAAGCTGCTCGAACGCTTTCTTTAGTCCGGTAGCGGCGCGTTGGGCAGGCGCAACACACCGCTGCCAGCGCCGTAAGTCTCCAGGCGCTCCCGTCGATATCGATTCTGCGCATGGGGATCGGCCGCAGACGGGGCGTTGATTTTCGGGCCCCGATGTAGCGGGGCTTGGGCCAAATCGCTGCGAGCCGCGCACACCTCAGCTTCGGCGTGGGATGGTGGTATGCGCCTGACCCTGGCGGGCACTCCTTCCGGCGCCCGTCTCATCGCAGCCGCTTTTTGCGCCACACCGCTTTTTTCTGCAGCGTCTCCACGGCCGCTCAGGGGGCGCGGCGCGTCCTTTTGGGCTTGGAATCCTGCATTCACCCTCTGCACTTGACCTTCTGGGACTAAGTTTCTAGGTGAAAACCCTTATTTTTTGGTCAATCGGTGAAAAAGACCTTAATTTGCCCTTCTTATTGCCGTTATAGATGTACGAAGAGTCCGAAAGACCTTCGCCATTTCTTTCATTAACTACGGGCCATTGCCATGCAAATGCCACCTGTCGATCGATCGCCGACTTGGCGTCCTCAGGGCGCTGATTTGTATTCCACTGGCGCTTCCGGGGCCCCTCCTGTGCGGCCGATCAACGCCCCCCATCCCGTCGAGTCCATGGACCGGTTGGGAGCAGGCGCCATCGTGCGCGAGCCCGACAAGCCGTCGGCCCCTGATGCGCCCAATCGCGACTGGACGGCGGTCAAGAAGAAAGACACGGTCGAAGAGCCCCCTGAGCCGCCCAAGGAGCCGATTTACAAGCAATTGCTTGAGTTCATCCAGTCCATGTGGCGTGCGAGTGGCAGCGCAGTGGAAGCGGCCCAGGACATCAACAAGATGACGCTGCAGGAGCGTATGGCGCAGCAGGCCAAAAACGAGCCCTTGACCTATTCCGATCCCAAGGTCAAACGCACGGGCGGCGGTTGAGGTTGGGGTTTGCCTGGCGCAGCGCAATGCTGGGCGGTGCAGGGCGCATCCCTGTGGCGGGCATTTTTTTGTGGGCTGACCACGCCCTAGGCCATGTTGTCGGCCGCGTGGGATTCAGCACTTGCTCCTGATTTCATAGCTGCTTGCGCTTGTGCAGTAAGCGCTAGAAGGCAATTTACCCTGATTTCTCAGGGGCCGGTGGCGGTTTCATTCCGTGGTGCATCAGACCTCAAGGATGCGATTCTGCGGCGGGGGTGGATGGAGACGCCACGGCCGCAGCCTGTTGCGCCCTCTGGCGGTCGCGCTCGGCGCGGTATTTGGCTGCAAAAACCTTCACTTCCTCGTACGACACGTAGCCGTCGCCGTCCGTGTCCGAATCATCAAACGCAGCGGCCAGGCGTGGGAACAGCTTGACCTCCGTGCGGCTGAGCTTTCCATCGCCATTGAAGTCCAGCATCTTGAACTCGCGCAGGGCCTTGATTTCACCCTTGGTGGGTTCGGTGGGTGACGTCGAGCCGGCAGAAGCTACGGCCGTAGAGGGCGTGGTGGCCGTGGGAGACTGTGCGGCGACCGAGCCCCAGGTGCAAAGGATGGCCGTGGTCAACCCGGTCAGGGAAATCATCTTTTTGCGCAAAGCGTGCTCCTTCGGTGCAGGGCCATGATGGTTGCACAGGTGGGTGCGAGGCGGGCGATTGCAACCACATTCCAGTGCGTTTTCACGTGGTGTTGCATGTCTTTGCCGAAGCTTTGCATGGCCACCATCGGCGGCATCGAATTATTTCAACCGCCCGCAATCCGGGGCGGGTTCGAGATGCCGCTGTTGACGTGGCCAGCAGGCACGTGGAGCGCTGCAGATGCGGCATGGCCGGTCTGATCGTCGAAGAAGAAGTCGGGCTCGAATTCGCGCAAAAAAGGCCCTTTTTCCAGCCCTCCGAGGAACATGGCTTCGTCCACGGCCAGGTTCCACTTCATCAGGGTGTTGATTGCGCGTTCATGGGCCGGTGCACTGCGCGCGGTGACAAGTGCGGTGCGCAGGCGCATACCCGACACGTCGGCCTGTTGCTGAAGCCGGTGCAACGCGCTCAGAAGCGGCTTGAAGGGCCCGCCAGACAAGGGCAACGCCGCCTTGCTGGTTTCGTGCGTCTGGAACGCAGCGAGGCCTTCGGCCTGGTAAACGCGCTCGGCCTCATCTGAAAACAGAACCGCATCACCGTCGAACGCAATACGCAGCTCGTTCGGATAGTTGGAGCCTGCCGCGGCCGAATCGGTCAGCACCCGTGCCGCCGGGAAACCCAGTGCCAGGGCTTCGCTGACGTCTTTTTCGTTGGCCGACAGAAACAGGTGCGCGCCCAGTGGACGCAGGTACTTGAACGGATCGCGCCCCTGAGTGAACACGCCGCGCTCCAGCGGCAGACCGGCATCGTGGGCCGAATGGAAGATGCGCAGCGCGCTCACAGGGTCGTTGCGCGAGAGGATGACCACCTCGACGGGTCGGGCTTGGGCCGTGTTGAAGGCCAGCAGTTTGTTCACCAGCGGAAACGCCACGCCCGGCTTTGCAGGCACATGCAGCCGTTCTTGCTGCAGCTCCATGTAGGGGCGCGGGTCGTTGGGGTCGAAGATGCGGTTTTCTTCCTCAAAGTTGAAGAGGGCGCGCGAGGAAATCGCCACCACCAGTTTGTCGTCTAGCGTTACGGCCATAGAAGGCTCCGGTCTCCGTTTGTCATCGTTCCGTGCACAGCCCGCCGCAACGCACAACAAGGCGTGGCCCAGGCCGGCGGCTGCTGTGCAAGGGCCGCCTCGCCGCGCCCGGGCTGTCCATGCCCGAGCAGGCGGGCATGGCGCCGCAACCCTCGCACCCTTCCGCGTCGTGCCGCGAGGCGAGAGAGGGGGGGAATGCGCGCACCGCCTGAAGGAGGGGGTACTTCATTTCACAAACTGGTTGAGCTGGATGATGGGCAGCAGCACCGCCAGCACGATCAGCATCACGATCAGACCCATGGCCACGATGAGAAGAGGCTCCAGAATGGTGGCCAGCGCCATGGCGCGGCGCTGCACCTCGGCCGAAAGCTGGCGGGCCGCGCGCTGCAGCATGACCGGCAGCTGCCCTGTTTGCTCACCCAGGCGCGCAAACATTGACAGCAGGCCGGGGAAGCGCCTTTTCTGCGCCAGCGCGGACGCCAGCGGCGCGCCTTCGCGCACCAGCACCAGGGCATCCAGCGCATCGGCGCGCAGCGCACGGTTGTTCAGGGTTTCAGCGGCGGCTTGCAAGGCCTTGAGGATCGGCACCCCCGCGCCCGCCAGCATGGCCAGCGTGCCGGCAAACCGTGCCGCGTTGTAGCCCCGGGCCAGCTTGCCCACCAGCGGCAAGTTGAGCCAGGCGGTATCGAATTTTTCGCGAATATGCTCAATAGTGAGCGCCCAGCGTGCGCCTGCTGCTATCAAAACGAAAGCGATCAACAAAACCCATCCATAACTGCGCACAAACGCGCTGATGCCCAGCATCGCTACCGTCAAAAACGGGAGTGCCCGCTTGGTGCCGGCAAACACGCTGGCCACTTGTGGGACCACGTAGCCCACCAAAAACAGCACGATGACGATGGCCACGAGGGTGACGATGGCGGGATACAGCGCGGCACCCGCCAGCTTGGCCTTGAGCGCCTGGCGTTCTTCCAGGTCGTCGGCCAGGCGCTCCAGCACCAGGCCCAGGTTGCCGCTGTGCTCGCCAGCACCAATCACGGCACAGTAGATGTCCGAGAACTCGCGGGGGTGCTGCGACAACGCACGTGCGAAGGTGGCGCCTGCGTTGACCTCGGCGCGCAATGCTGCGACAAGATGGCGCTGGCGCTCGTCGTCGGCTTCTTCGGACAGGGCCGTGAGCGCGCGCTCCAGCGGCAGGCCCGATGACACCAGCCCGGCGATCTGGCGCGTCCAGATGGAGAGCGCCGTGGCGTTGAACACGGGCCGTGTGAACAAGCGCTGGCCCAGGCTGGCCGAGCGTCCATCCAGGGACTGGCCGGTTTGCACCAGTTCGACCATCAACGGCACGAGGGCCTGGGCCCGCAGAAGGCTGCGTGCCGCCTTAGCGGTATCGGCCTCCATGAGGCCCTTGCGGGTCTGGCCCTGGGCGTCCAGGGCTTCAAAGGAAAAAGCGGGCATGCGATGCAGTGCGGTAAGGCGGATGGGCAGTGAAACGGTTGAACCGTTGGTCGTTCAGTGATTCACGCAACAGGTGTGCAGGACACACGCGCTGAGTCCATGATGGTAGCGACTACCCGCGGCCCCGCCGGTGCCGGGGCGTGCGCGAACGCAATGACGCAAGTCAAGGTGCAGACACGCATGCCGCGCAGAATGAACAATTGGGCTTGTGGCATTTGTTGCAGGCATTCTGAACAAGGAGTTTTTCATGCTCAAGAACAAGGTAGCCATCGTGACGGGTGCATCGTCGGGCATCGGGCGTGCCATTGCGCTCCTGTGGGCGCGTGAAGGCGCCAAAGTGGTGGTGTCTGACGTGAACGTCGCCGCGGGCGAGGAGACGGTCGCGCTGGTGCACGCGGCCGGGGGCGACGCTATTTTTGTGGCGGCCAATGTTGGCGAACCCCAGGACTGTGAGGCCTTGGTGAGCCGCACCGTCGCCCACTATGGCCGCCTGGATATCGCCTGCAACAACGCGGGCATCGGTGGCCCGCAGGCGCCCACGGCCGACTATCCGCTCGACGGCTGGGCGCAGGTCATCAATATCAACCTGTCGGGCGTGTTTTACGGCATGAAGTACCAGATCCCCGCCATGCTCAAGCAGGGCGGCGGTTCCATCATCAACATGGCCTCCATCCTCGGTTCGGTGGGGTTTGCCACCTCGCCAGCCTACACGGCCGCCAAACATGGGGTGGTGGGGCTGACCAAGGCGGCGGCGCTGGAGTATGGCGCGCTGGGCGTGCGCATCAATGCCGTGGGCCCTGCGTTCATCCACACGCCGATGATCAGCGGGCTGGAGCAAGACGCGGGCGTGAACACCATGCTGGTGGCTGCACACCCCATGGGCCGCCTCGGCCAGCCCGAAGAAGTGGCGGAGCTGGTGACCTGGCTGGCGTCCAGCAAGGCCTCCTTCGTGACCGGGGCGTACTACCCCGTGGACGGCGGTTACCTGGCGCGTTGACGTGCGCGGGGAGAGAGGCCCCTCTGGCCCTCTCTCCCTCTTGTCTTGCGTCTTGCCAAGTTTCTCAGGCTGGCACCGGCGGGTTCGCAGCCTGCATGGCCCTGTGCGCCTGCGCGGCGATGTCCAGCGAGCGCAGGCGCAGTGCCGGGTCGTACACATCGCTGACCAGCATGAATTCATCGGCCCCAGTGGCATGGTGCAGCCGTTCAAGCCCGGTGCGCACGGTGTCAGGGCCGCCGATCACGGCTGCGGCCAGAAAATCATCGATGCCCGCCCGCTCTTGTGGCTGCAGCTGCGCCGCGTAATGGGCGATAGGCGGCAGCAGGCGGCGGCGGTCCCCGGTCAGGATCCCCAGCACCCGCTGATAAGTGCTGCTGGCCAGAAAGTCGGCTTCTTCGTCGGTGGGGGCTGCAATCAACGGAACACCAATCACCACATAGGGCTTGGGCCAGGCGGCGGACGGGCGGTAGAGATTGCGATACAGCTCAATGGCCTGGAGCAGAAGGCGCGGCGCGAAATGGGATGCAAATGCATAGGGCAGGCCACGCTCTGCTGCCAGCTGCGCAGAGAACAGGCTGGAGCCAAGCAGCCAGATCGGCACTTGGGTGTCGGCCCCCGGCATGGCGATGAGCCGCTGGTTGGGTTCGGCAGGGCCCAGCAGCCGCTGCAGCTCGGCGACATCCTGGGGGAAGTCATCGGCCGTCTCGACCCGGCTGCGGCGCAGCGCGCGCATGGTGGCGGGGTCGGTGCCGGGCGCGCGACCCAGGCCCAGGTCGATGCGGCCGGGGTACAACTCGGCCAGCGTGCCAAAGGCCTCGGCAACCACAAGGGGCGCGTGGTTGGGCAGCATCACACCGCCTGAGCCGACGCGAATACGCGAGGTGCCTCCAGCAATGTGGCCAACCAACACCGCTGTGGCAGAACTGGCGATACCCGCCATGTTGTGGTGCTCGGCCAGCCAGTAGCGGGCGAAACCCAAGGCTTCGGCGTGCTGCGCAGTGCGCAGCGCAATCTGCAGTGCCTCAGCCACCGTGCCCCCTTCGCGGACGGCAACAAGGTCAAGCATCGACAGGGCGGGGCGGTGGGTGGTGTGGGTCATGGTGTCATTGTCGGGCGCTGTGGACGTTGGTGCAGGCAGCGGCGCAGAGCCGGCACGGACCGAGGGGTTGCCCGCAGCAGAGCCTGCACGATGTCAATTTCTGATAGCCAAAAAGCCCATCCCGCTACAGAATGTTTCAAGCCATTTTGCGTGTCGGCATCGTTGGGTGCTCTGAAGAGATGGATAGCGAGGGATGTTCCATGGGATTTTTTAGCCGTTTGTTCAAAATCAGGGAGCAAGACCCCTCAAGCCCCGACACGACCTGGGCTTTGGAAGACAACGGCAGTGAGCTGGTGCTGGATGCTGAATACGCGGCCACGTTGATGACCGAAATCGACATTGATGCCGCCATTGCGAGCCATGAGCGCTGGCGGTTGCAACTGCAGGACATGGTCAACGGCCGGTCCGACGAGGTCATGCGACCAGAACGCATTTGCCATGATGATCGTTGTGACCTGGGCCGTTGGCTCTATGGCACGGGCCGCGTGCGCCTAGGGCATTACCCGGCGTTTGACATGCTGGTGGCCCGCCATAAGTATTTTCATCAGCAGGCGGCCGATGTGGTGACGCTGTACCAGTCGGGGGACGCGGCCAAGTCGGTACAACTGCTCAACAGCAGCTGCCGGCACGCGTCCAACCAGGTGCTTCTTCTGCTCAAGGAGCTCAAACGCGGGTTGGGGCGCTGACTGGAACTTCTGTTCCAGAGGGTGACAGCGCTGAAAACGCGATGGCACCACACACAAATTTTCACGACCGAACCACCTGTTCACCAAGGGGTCGTCTTGAAATCGACACAAATGCCCGTATCATTAGCACTCGCAGTAGTTGAGTGCTAACACCACATCGGCTGCCGGTAATTTGGTGGTGTCCGGAGGTCCGGGCGCCAAATCAGTCAGCTTTTTCACTGAAAACAGGAGCATTGCAATGAAACTTCGCCCTCTGCACGATCGCGTGATCGTCAAGCGTATCGAAAGCGAAACCACGACCGCCTCCGGCATCGTGATCCCTGACAACGCCGCTGAAAAGCCTGATCAAGGTGAAGTGCTGGCCGTCGGCCCCGGCAAGAAGAACGACAAGGGCGAAGTGATGGCCCTGAACGTGAAGGTCGGTGACCGCGTTCTGTTCGGCAAGTACTCGGGCCAGACCGTCAAGGTCGGCGGCGACGAGCTGCTGGTCATGAAGGAAGACGATCTTTTCGCAGTGGTCGAGAAGTAATTTTCGTCCTCTGAGTTACTCATCTTTTAATAGCTGCTAGCGCTTTATTAATAAGCGCCAGCGGTCAATTTGATTCAAATCTTGTAGGAGCCAAACATGGCAGCAAAAGACGTAGTTTTCGGCGGCGAAGCCCGCGCTCGCATGGTTGAAGGCGTGAACATCCTGGCCAACGCGGTCAAGGTCACGCTGGGCCCCAAGGGTCGCAATGTGGTGCTGGAGCGCTCGTTCGGCGCCCCCACCGTGACCAAGGACGGTGTGTCCGTGGCCAAGGAAATCGAACTCAAGGACAAGCTGCAGAACATGGGCGCCCAGCTCGTGAAGGAAGTGGCCTCCAAGACCAGCGACAACGCTGGTGACGGCACCACCACCGCTACGGTGCTGGCACAAGCCATCGTTCGCGAAGGCTTCAAGTACGTTGCCGCCGGCATCAACCCGATGGATCTGAAGCGCGGTATCGACAAGGCTGTGGCAGCCCTGGTCGCCGAGCTGAAGAAGGCTTCCAAGCCCACGACCACCTCCAAGGAAATCGCACAGGTCGGTTCGATCTCTGCCAACTCCGACGAAACCATCGGCAAGCTGATCGCTGACGCCATGGACAAGGTTGGCAAGGAAGGCGTGATCACCGTGGAAGACGGCAAGTCGCTGGACAGCGAACTGGACGTCGTGGAAGGCATGCAGTTTGACCGCGGCTACCTGTCGCCCTACTTCATCAACAACCCAGAAAAGCAATCCGCCATTCTGGACAACCCCTTCGTGCTGCTGTTCGACAAGAAGATCAGCAACATCCGCGACCTGCTGCCTACGCTGGAACAAGTCGCCAAGGCCGGCCGTCCGCTGCTGATCATCGCCGAAGAAGTCGAAGGCGAAGCCTTGGCTACTTTGGTGGTCAACACGATCCGCGGCATCCTGAAGGTGGTGGCTGTGAAGGCTCCTGGCTTCGGCGACCGTCGCAAGGCCATGCTGGAAGACATCGCCATCCTGACGGGCGGCAAGGTCATCGCTGAAGAAGTGGGCCTGACGCTCGAAAAGGTGACGCTGGCCGACCTCGGCACGGCTGCACGCATCGAAGTGGGCAAGGAAAACACCATCATCATCGACGGCGCTGGCGCTGCTGCTGACATCGAAGCCCGCGTAAAGCAAGTGCGCGTGCAGATCGAAGAAGCCACGTCCGACTACGACCGCGAAAAGCTGCAAGAGCGCGTGGCCAAGCTGGCTGGCGGTGTGGCCGTGATCAAGGTCGGCGCTGCTACCGAAGTCGAAATGAAGGAAAAGAAGGCCCGCGTGGAAGACGCACTGCACGCTACGCGCGCAGCGGTGGAAGAAGGCGTTGTGGCTGGTGGCGGCGTGGCTCTGCTGCGTGCCAAGCAAGCGGTTGGCACCTCCATCAAGGGTGACAACGCTGACCAGGACCATGGCATTGCTCTGGTGCTCAAGGCCATCGAAGCGCCTCTGCGCGAAATCGTGAACAACGCCGGCGGCGAAGCCTCGGTGGTGGTGAACGCTGTGTTGGCCGGCAAGGGCAACTTCGGCTTCAATGCTGCCAACGACAGCTACGGCGACATGCTCGAACTGGGCATTCTGGACCCCACGAAGGTCACCCGCACGGCCCTGCAAAACGCCGCATCCGTGGCCTCGCTGCTGCTGACGACCGAGTGCATGGTCGCTGACGCACCGAAGGACGAATCCGGCGCTGGCGGCGGCATGCCTGACATGGGCGGTATGGGCGGTATGGGCGGCATGGGCATGTAATTGCCAGGCCCCTGCGTAGCGGCCTGGTGCTGACTGCGCAGCCCACACCACAAAAGCCCGCAGGCCTTACGGTCTGCGGGCTTTTTCTTTTCTATAGGGCCAACGCGGGACGCTGGCCTGCAGTGGCTTTACTCCCCGCTGGGTTGCACCCACCAATAGATCAACACCAGGGTGCCGATACCGGTAAGCGACAGCAGCTGCCACCAGCCAGAACGGCCAATGTCATGCAAGCGACGAGCCCCCACGGCCAGCGCTGGCAGCAGCAGGGCCAGAGCGGCAACGCCGTATAGCGTCTGGCTGATCATGGTGGCAATCACCAGCACCCCGAGCTGGAACAAAGCAAACCACCAGAACTCGGAACGTGGAGCACGGCCCGAAAACCCTGCGTACTGCGCGAAGCAGCTTTTGACAGCTGAAACAAAATCCATAGCGAACTCCCTCTCTTGAACAATCGTTGCTTGGTCACGGGGTAACCCCGCGTGGCCATGATAGAGGGGCGCCGCGACAAGTCCAGCCGACTTGGCGCACGCAGCAGCCACGTTGCGCCGCCGATGCGACGGGATCGGAAATCGTTTGCTCCTATTTGACGGCTATCCGCACATATTGCACTAGGGCGCATTCGGCCGTTCTTTTTCAAAGACGGGCGGGTGCCGTCAGTCCAGCTCCGTCAGTCCCAGAAAGTGGTCCAGCATGTGGAAGTGGTCTTCGAAGAACTCCTCTTCCAGTCCCGCCAGCTGGTCAATCCGCGTCCACTGCACCAGAGCCGCATCGTCATCGGCCAGCACCGCCGGAAAGGGTGCATCTCCCAGGTCGAAGTAGTGTGCGTGGGTGATGGTGCGGCCACGCTGGCTGCGGTCGGGGTGGTCGAACACGGCGACGGATTGCAGCGCGGTGCGCATGCGGGCCTCGGGCAGGTGGCAGTGGGTTTCTTCCGCCAGTTCGCGCAGGCACGATTGCCACACGGTCTCGCGCTGTTCGATGAAGCCGCCGGGCACGGCCAGCTGGCCCTTGCCGGGTGCGTGGGCGCGGCGGATCAGCAGCACGTGGTCCTGGCAGCGCAGCACGGCATCCACCGTCACGAACACGGGCGGGTAGGGCGCGGCGGCCCAGGCGTTGCGGTAGTCGCGCAGCATGCGCCACTCTTCCTGCAGTGCGGGGTAGCGCGGGGTCTGTGCAAAGTGCTCCAGCGTGGCGATGGTGCTCTCGGGAATCTCTTCGGCCAGCGGCGCCACGGCAGCACGCGCGGTGGCGGGCGTGGCGCCAAAGTACGCGTCGCGGATGGCGGTGGCGTCGATGCTGCCCTGGCGTTCTACGTGGATGAGCTGCCAGCCAGGAAAGGCGCTGAGGTAGCCGCTGGTCGCATCCTTGAAGTGGCCCACCAAGCCAATGCGTGCGCCCGGTACGGTCATGCGCGCTACGCCCCGGCGCACGGCCTGCACCCACACGGCTTCGTTGTAATAGTCGCGCATGGGCAGCACCTGCACACGGGCGCTGTCTGCAGGGGACAGCGCCGCGCGCAGCATGGCTTCGCGCTCCTGCCAGGTGAATGGGTTCTTGGGCGAGCGGGCCTGCCATGCCGATCCCACGACCACGATGACTTGCCGTGCGCTGGCGAGCGCTCGGCGCAGCAACGCCAGGTGACCGTTGTGAACGGGCTCGAAGCGCCCGATGTAGATGGCGATGTCGACCATGTGTCTCCAGCAGTGGCACGCACCAGTGTGCGCCCGAATCAACATTGCGGATGGTTGCCGCCTCACTGGCCACGCGCAAAGCGTGATGCCCGGAGGGTGCACCGAACAATAATTTGAGTGTTTTTGGCTGCTGGCGCAATCAATACAAGCGCAAGCAGCTATCTTTTTTGTAGTGATTCTATCGTGGCTCCCGCCCCTTTCGCTGCCAGAGGGCTGTCGGGGGGGGGCTCACTGGGGTTGCGCCCCTCGCCCCGGCGGTGTTGCCTTCGCTCGGGCCGGTGGGCTGGCAGAAAAACACTGGACCTTGACTTTGGAACATGGTGACAATGCGGGCCTTGTGCTACGCATTGGTCTCTGTCGGCGGGTACGTGTGCTGCACTTGATTGCCCCGGCGATGGTCGCGTGCGTACCTGCGCAGGCCCCGCCTTCAATAACAGGCCGGCGGCATGCTGGCCGCTGAGGGAACTCCATGTCTTTGCGGTTCAAATTCAATCTGGTGCTGGCCGGCGTTTTGTTGCTGGCGGTGCTGGGCGCTGGGCTCTACGTCCACCGGTTCTTGCAGAAATCGGCCATCCAAGAGGTGCAGCACAACTCGCAGATCATGATGCACTCGGCCATGGCCATCCGTGACTACACCACCGAATTGGTGAAGCCCCACCTGGATGTGACGTTGGCCGAAAAATTCCTGCCGCAAACTGTGCCCGCCTTTGCTGCCACAGAAACACTGCGCCGTCTGCAAGACCGTTTTCCGGGCTACGAATACAAAGAGGCGGTGCTCAACCCGACCAACGTGCGCGACCGCGCCAACGAGTGGGAGGAGCGCATCATCAGCGACTTCCGCGAGGGCCGGGCCGACCTCAAGAAAGAGGCGACGGGCGAGATTGGTGAGGGTATGTACCGCGCCATGTATGTGGCCCGTCCCATCACGATCAAACAGCCGCAGTGCCTGGCTTGCCACAGCACGCCCAGCGCTGCACCGCCCACCATGCTCAAGGTATATGGCGACAAGAACGGG
The DNA here is from genome assembly GCF_020510705.1 of Acidovorax radicis. NCBI lineage: Bacteria > Pseudomonadati > Pseudomonadota > Betaproteobacteria > Burkholderiales > Comamonadaceae > Acidovorax > Acidovorax radicis. The sequence goes on along the minus strand of NZ_CP075184.1, from coordinate 4,103,724 downwards.
TTTGGGTGGGGCATGAATGAAACGGTGGGCATCCAGGTGGTGAAGGTGCCGATGTACTTCCCGCTGGAGAAAGCGCGCCAGACGTTCAACACGGTGATGACGGCGCTGGTGGCAAGCTTCCTGCTGCTGTTTGTGGTGCTTAATTTGTCGCTGTCTTCGCTGGTGATCGAGCCTATGGCGCGGCTCAACAGCAAGCTTGAAGACCTGGCCACTAGGGACTTTCTTACCGACCTAGTCAATCGCCGCCGCTTCTTTGAGCGGCTGGAGACCGAAATGGCCGACACGCGCATCCATCACAGCAGCCTGTCGGTGGTGATGTTCGACATCGATTTTTTCAAGCGCATCAACGACACCTATGGGCATGACTCGGGCGACGTGGTGCTCAAAAGCACAGCGCTGCGGGTGCGCGAGCTGCTGCGTTCTTCAGACTGCGCAGCGCGTTTTGGTGGCGAGGAGTTCATCATCCTGCTCAAGGAAACACCGGTGGATGCCGCCATGGCCATGGCCGAAGCCGTGCGGGCCCGCATTGCCGGGGTTCCGTTCGACGCTGTGGGCCATGTGAGCGCCAGTTTTGGTGTGGCCACCTGGGACCAGAAGGAAGACGCACAGGCGCTCATCAAGCGGGCAGACACCGCGCTGTATGTCGCCAAATCGCGCGGCCGCAACTGTGTGGTGCAGGCCGAAGAAGCCGCTTGAGAGTGACGGAGCGGCACAGCCTCAGAACGTGTTCACGTTCTAAAGCGCCACCGAGAAAATCTCAAGCCGCCGTGCTGACCAGGGCCGCTTCGTACTCGTCCTGGTAGGCGCGCGCCAGCGCTGTTTTCTGCTGGTCTGTCAGCAGCTTGCCCGCCATCTGAAAGAAGCGATGTTCTTCTTCTTTCAGGTGGTGCTCCACTTTCTCGGCCAGCTTCTTGGCCAAGGGCAACCAAGCCGGGCTTGATGCCTCGGTCTCTTGCAGAGATTCCACGAGTTCGTCGATCTGGTGGTGCTCCGAAATGGCATGGCGCGACAGGTCCACGCCAGCATCGTGTGCCAGCAAAGGCACATAAAAATGGCGGTCTTCTGCCATCGCATGCGCGGCCAGCTCGGTGCGCAGTTGATCAAAAATCGCATGGCGCTCTGGCGTGTCGCCGCTCGTTTCGATCAGTTGTGCGTACAACGCACGCTGGCGCTCATGGCTTTCGCGCAGGGCTTCAAAAATATTCCGTGGGCTCATGGCGATCCTGGGGTGATAGGTGGCGAAGAGGAAAGGGGCGCGTTGTGACACCTGCACGACCATGGGCCATGCGACGTGTGGGGAGCCCCGGCTACTTGAGGGCCTTGCGAGCGGCACCCACCCCCAAGGCGCCCAGCACCACAAAGATCACGGCGATGGCGAGGAAGATGAAAAACAGGATCTTGGCAATGCCGGCTGCACCAGCGGCCACACCGGTGAAGCCCAAAGCACCGGCAACGAGCGAGACCAGGGCAAAAATGATGGCGTACTTGAGCATGATGGGTGTCCTTGTAGGGGATGCAGCGTTGTGCTGCGCAGCGGTGAGTCTGAACGATAAAGGGCGAGGTGCATGGCGCGCCGTCAGCGGGCAAGGGTTGTCTTTGTAGGAGAGGGCCGCCCGGCGCGGGTGTATGAAACGCGGCGCCCATGGCAAAAAAAGCCGCAGCGCGTTGCGCACTGCGGCTTTTGCTTTTGGCTTTTGGTATGGGGCGTTGGTCGTCGCCTGCCCCGTCCGATTTGCTCCGCGGCTTGCAGGTCAGCAAGGCGGCGTGGCAGTGTTTGTGGCTGCTTTCACATCGCTTGCGCGGCGGGGTTACAGCCCTGCTGCTGCACGCAGTGCCGCCGCTTTGTCGGTCTTTTGGCCTACGCTCACATCGCTGCGCGATATGAGCTTCGTCCACGTACGGAAAGCCGCGCGATGCGCGGAGGGCTTACAGCCCTGCTGCCGCACGTAGTGCGGCAGCCTTGTCCGTACGTTGGCTGCGGCACGGGCCTTGCGGCCCTTCACATCGCTACGCGATATGAGCCTGCGCCGAAAGCCGGACAAGCTCGCTTCGCTCGGGGCCTTTACAGGCCCGCCGCTGCGCGCAGCGCAGCAGCCTTGTCCGTCTTTTCCCAGGTGAACTCGGGTTCTTCGCGGCCGAAGTGGCCGTAGGCCGCGGTCTTTTCGTAGATGGGGCGCAACAGGTCCAGCATCTGGATGATGCCCTTGGGGCGCAGGTCGAAGTGCTCGCGCACCAGCTCGGCAAGGCGCTCGTCAGACACCACGCCCGTGCCTTCGGTGTACACCGTGATGTTCATGGGCTCGGCCACGCCGATGGCATAGGCCACCTGGATCTGGCATTGGCGCGCCAGGCCGGCGGCCACGATGTTCTTGGCCACGTAGCGCGCGGCGTAGGCGGCCGAGCGGTCCACCTTCGTTGGGTCCTTGCCGCTGAACGCGCCGCCGCCGTGGGGGCAGGCACCGCCGTAGGTGTCCACGATGATCTTGCGGCCGGTGAGGCCGCAGTCGCCTTGCGGGCCGCCGATGACAAAGCGGCCCGTGGGGTTGATCAGGTAGCGGGTGTTCTGCAGCCATTCCTTGGGCAGCACGGGCTTGATGATTTCTTCGATGACGGCTTCGGTGAAGCTCGCCTTCATCTTGGTCTGCGATTCGCTCTGGTCGGGGTGGTGCTGGGTGGAGAGCACCACGGTGTCGATGCTGTGGGGCTTGCCGTCCACATAGCGCATCGTCACTTGCGACTTGGCATCAGGGCGCAGGAAAGGCAGGCGGCCGTCCTTGCGCAACTGGGCCTGGCGCTCGACCAGGCGGTGCGCGTAATAGATGGGCGCGGGCATCAGCTCGGGCGTCTCGTCGCAGGCGTAGCCGAACATCAGGCCCTGATCGCCGGCGCCGGTGTTCAGGTGGTCGTCCGAAGCGTGGTCCACGCCCTGTGCGATGTCGTTGCTTTGTTTGTCATAGGCCACCAGCACGGCGCAGCCCTTGTAGTCGATGCCGTAGTCGGTGTTGTCGTAGCCGATGCGCTTGATGGTGTCGCGCGCCACCTGGATGTAGTCCACGTGCGCGTTGGTGGTGATCTCACCTGCCAAGACCACCAGGCCGGTGTTGGTCAGCGTTTCGGCAGCGACGCGGCTGCGGGGGTCTTGCTTGAAGATCGCATCGAGAATCGCGTCCGAGATCTGGTCGGCCACTTTATCGGGATGGCCTTCGGAGACGGATTCCGAGGTAAAAAGAAAGTCGTTCGCCATTTGAATAAACTCCTGTGTTCCGGCATTTGGGGCGTTGCCCTCACCCCGAAGGAGCTTTGGCGAACGCTTTAGCAGATTTTTTTAACGTCGCCCTGCAAGTTGCTCATTTAACTCAGCGACCTCTTTATTTTAATGCCAGTCGTCTTTCGTTTCTTTTCCGTGTTTCCACTGTGGTTGCTCCATGTCATAGGGGCGGCTATGGGCTGGGTGGCATTTGCTGCATCGTCCACGTACCGGCGCCGGTTCATGGCCAACCTGGCGCGGGCTGGGTACTCCTTGGGCGCGGTGCACGCCGCTGTGGGCCATGCGGGCCGCATGGTGGCTGAATTGCCGCGTTTGTGGCTCGGGGCGCCGCTGCCTTGCCGCATTGAAGGGGAGGCCTGTGTGGAGCAGGCCTACGCAGCGGGGCGCGGCATCCTTTACCTGACGCCGCACCAGGGGTGTTTCGAGCTGTCAGCCCAGGCGGCGGCCCGGCGCTGGAGCGCAGAACGCGGCCCGATCACCGTGCTGTACCGGCCTGCTCGCCAGGCTTGGCTGGCCAAGGTGATGGAAACCGCGAGGAATCGGCCCGGCATGCTGGCGGTGCCCACCACCTTGGCCGGTGTGCGGCAAATGATCAAGGCCTTGCGCCGTGGCGAAGCCGTGGGTCTTCTGCCAGACCAGGTGCCGCCTGCTGGGCAGGGGCATTGGGCCCCTTTTTTTGGCCGTGATGCCTACACCATGACCCTGGCGGTGCGCCTGGCCCAGCAGACCGGTGCCGCCATCGTGCTGGCGCGCTGCGAGCGCCTGCCCTGGGGGCGGGGGTTTGTCACGCATTTCGAACCGCTGGCGCAGCCTTTGTCCGATCAACTGGAAGTTGCCGTCTTGCAGATCAATCAAGCCATGGAACACCTTATTCGCCAGTGCCCCGAGCAGTACCTCTGGGGCTATGCCCGTTATAAGCAGCCGCGTGCCGAGGCGCTGCCTGCTGAAGGGGCTTCGGCATGACGGGCCGCCTGGGGGTGTGGTTCATGCGGGTGCTGGCCCTGTTGCCGCTGCGCGTGCTGCGCGGGATGGGCTGGGCGATTGGCCGCATCCTTTTTGTGCTGGCCGCGCCGCGCCGTCGCGTGGCGTTGCGCAACCTGGCGTTGTGTTATCCCGATGTGCCTGAGAAGCAGCGGCGTGTGTGGGCCCAAGAGACTTTTGTGGTGTTTTGCCAATCGTGGCTGGACCGCAGCTGGTTGTGGTTTGCACCGCGTGAGGTGGTGCTTGAGCGGGTGAAGCTCACGGGTGCGCTGGGCGAGCTCGAAGGCGACACACCCACCATCATCTTTGCGCCGCATTTTTATGGCATGGATGCCGGTGGGTCGGCGCTCACGCTGCATACATCGCGGCCGTTCACATCGATTTTTTCCACCCACCCCGACCCGGCCGTGGATGCGTGGTTTCGTGAGGGGCGCCAGCGGTTTGGCGATGTGCGCATGCTCAACCGCAACGACGGCGTCAAGCCCATCATCTCCAACCTGCGCAAGGGCGGGCTGCTGTATCTGCTGCCCGACATGGACTTCGGGCGCAATGATTCGCTGTTCGTGCCGTTTTATGGCGTGCAGGCCGCCACGGTGCCGTCGCTGTCGCGTTTTGCGCGGCTGGGGCGCGCCAAGGTCATTGCGATGGTCACGCGCCTTACGCCTGGCGGCTACTGCGCCGAGATCACGCCCAGCTGGCCCGGCTACCCCTCGGATGACGTGCAGGCGGACACAGCACTCATGAATGCGCGTTTGCAGAGCTACATCGATGCGTCACCCGGCCAGTATTACTGGGTGCACAAACGCTTCAAGACCAGGCCGCAGGGCGAGGCGTCGGTGTATTGACGCTCGGTGGCCTCCACCGGTGGCCGTCTGCTGGTGGGCACTGCCTGGCTGTGTGGCCAGAAAAATATGGAGAAATTGGCCTCTAGCGCTTACCCATAAAGCGCTGACAGCTATTATTTTGATTGCAAAAAGCGCTGCAGGTCCAGCGCCACACGTTCGGGGTGCTCGTGCACGATCCAGTGCGAGGCCTTCTCCACCTGCCGCAACTGCAGCTGCGGCACCCATCCCGGCAGGCCGTCGAGCAGGCCGGGCAGCAGGGCCGGGTCGTCCATGCCCCACAGCACCAGCGTGGGCACCGTCACTGCCAGCATGGATTCTGGCAGGGTGATGGCTTGGGCCGCAGGATCGCCATCGCGCGGTGGGCGCAGCGGGCTGGCGCGGTAGTAGTTGCAGGCGCCGGTCAGGCCCTGCTGCCAAAGGGCGCGGTACTGGGCGCGTACGCTGTCGGTCAGCCACGCCGGGGCGCTGCCATCGGGCGCGTTGAAGAAAGCGAACAGGCGGCGGAAGTCGTCTTCGGCCAGCAGTGCCTCGGCATCGGGCCTGCACAAAAAGTGCATGTACTGGCTGCCCGCCTGCTGGGCTGGGTTGTGCTGCAGCTCGCGCAAAAAGGCGCCGGGATGCGGGGAGTTGATGATGGCCAGCCGCTTCATCAACTGCGGCTGCTGGTTGGCCAGGTTCCAGGCCACGGCGCCGCCCCAGTCGTGCGCCACCAGGCATTCCAGCGCACCGTCGGGGCACTCGTGGGCGATCAGCGCCGCCAGGTCCTGCACCAGGTATTTGGCGCGGTAGGCATCGACCTCGACCGGGCTGCTGGACGGGCCAAAACCGCGCAGATAGGGCGCTATGCAGCGGTAGCCGCCGTTTTCAGGGCGGGAAAAGTGCGCCAGCTGCTCGTCCCAGATGAAGGCGCCCTCCGGGAAGCCGTGCAGAAACAGCAGCACCGGGCGGCCTGCCACGCCACTGACGCGGCATTGCAGGGTGGTTCCGTGGGGAAGGAGGACAGAGCGGTTTTGAATCATGGCGCTACGCATTTAATAGCTGGTAGCGCTTGATGGATAAGCGCTAGGGCCTAGTTTTGTTGAATATCCTCGGAGTCAGCCGATGTGGGGGCATCGGTGGCGGCTGTGCCTGTGGTGCCTGTGTCTGGCGTCGTGTCAGCCGCAGGCAGCACCGGGTGCGCCCATTGCCAGAGCAGTTGTGCCACTTCGTCCACGCCTTGCTTCTTGAGGGCCGAGAACATCTTCACCTCGCCGCCGCCCGCGTGCAGTCGCGTAATCGACAGGATCTTGGCCTGTTCAGCACGCGTGAGCTTGTCGGCCTTGGTCAGCACGATGAGGAATTTGAGGCCTTCCTCGACGCGCGGGCGCACCACCTCGAGCAGGGCTTCGTCCAGCTCGGTCAGACCCAGGCGGGGGTCACACAGCAGCACGATGCCGGTGAGGCCGGGGCGGCTGACCAGGTAGTTCACCATCACCTGCTGCCAGCGTACTTTGTCCGAGCGTGATACCGCCGCATAGCCATACCCGGGCAGGTCGGCCAGCACGGCGTCCGTCACGCCCTGCTTGCCCAGCGAGAACAAATTGATGTGCTGGGTGCGCCCGGGTTTCTTGGACGCAAACGCCAGCTGTTTTTGCTGTGTGAGCGTGTTGATGCACGTGGATTTACCCGCGTTGGAGCGGCCCACAAAGGCGATTTCGGGCACGTCGATGGGCGGCAGGTGGTGCAGCTGTGCGGCCGTGGTCAGGAACTTTGCGGTGTGCATCCAGCCCATGGCGATCTTGGCGTCGGGTGCGGGCGGAAGGGAGCCAGCAACTGGCGCGATAGTGGAGGTCGTCATGAGAAATTGGGATGCGATGGAGCCTCATTGTAGAATCGCGAGGTTTTGCGGACATAAATACACACCCTCGATATGAAGTTGCTCGCCTATTTGCTGACGGCTGCCGCTCTGGCAGCACCTGTTTTCTCGGCCTTTGCGGCGGGCGATGCCCCCAAAGCGGCCAAGCCGGACCTCGTCAAAGGCGAGGCCACCTTCACTGCGGTGTGTGCGGCCTGCCACAACGCAGACGGCAATTCATCCATCGCTGCCAACCCCAAGCTGGCGCAGCAGCATCCCGAGTACCTCGTCAAGCAGTTGCAGGAGTTCAAATCCGGCAAGCGCAACAACGCCATCATGAAGGGGTTCGCCAGTGCCTTGTCGGATGACGACATGCGCAATGTGGCGTATTGGCTGACCTCCAAGCCTGCCAAGGCCGGGTTTGCCAAGGACAAGGATCTGGTGGCCATGGGTGAGCGCATCTATCGCGGTGGCATTGCCGATCGCCAGATCGCAGCCTGCGCAGGTTGCCACAGCCCCAACGGCGCTGGCATTCCGGCGCAATACCCGCGTCTGTCGGGCCAGCACGCCGACTACACCGTGGCGCAGCTCAACACCTTCCGCGACGGCACACGCGCCAACAGCATCCAGATGACCCAGGTGGCCGCCAAGCTCAACGACAAGGAAATCAAGGCCGTCGCCGATTACATCGCCGGGCTTCGTTGATCTTTGTCAAACCCGTCACCCGGTTGTCCGGGTGGTACGGAACCAACCGCCAATAACAATCCCCAAAAAAGGGCGGGTCCATCGTACAGATGGTCCCGCCCTTTTTCTTTCGCGCCCACCACCTTTTTCCTCATGTCCGACAACACCCAGGGCCTTCGCATCCAGTCTGGCTCGCAGCCCGTGCGCGCCACGGTTGAATTGCTGTCTTCGATGCGATTCGCCATTTCACTGCTGACGGTGATCTGCATCGCCTCGGTGATCGGCACAGTGCTCAAGCAACACGAACCGGCGGTCAACTACGTCAACCAGTTCGGGCCATTTTGGGCCGAGGTTTTTGGCGCCATCCACCTCAACGCGGTATATAGCGCGTGGTGGTTCCTGCTTATCCTGGCTTTTTTGGTGACCAGCACCTCGCTGTGCATCGCCCGCAACACGCCCAAAATCCTGGTCGATCTCAAGTCGTACAAGGAAAACATCCGCGAACAGAGCCTGAGGGCCTTTCATCACAAGGCGCAGGCCAATCTGCCGGAGTCCGCCGAGACCGAGGCGCGGCGCATCGGTGCGCTACTGGTGGGGGGTGGCTGGAAAGTGCGCCTGCAGCAGCGTGACACCGCTGCGGGCCCTGGATCGGGCTGGATGGTGGCGGCCAAGGCCGGCGCGGCCAACAAGATCGGATACATCGCAGCGCACAGCGCCATCGTGTTGGTCTGTCTCGGCGGTCTGCTCGATGGTGACCTCATCGTGCGCGCCCAGATGCTGCTCGGCGGCAAGACGCCCTATCAGGGCGGTGGCCTGATTGCCGATGTGAAACCCGAACACCGCTTGTCTGAGCGCAACCCCACCTTCCGTGGCAACCTGCTGGTGGCCGAAGGCACCCAGTCGAGCACGGCCATTCTGAGCCAGTCCGATGGCGTGTTGCTGCAGGATTTGCCCTTTGCCATCGAGCTCAAGAAATTCATCGTGGAGTACTACTCCACCGGCATGCCCAAGCTGTTCGCCAGCGAGATCATCATCCACGACAAGGTCACGGGCGAAAAAATGCCGGCGCGCGTGGAGGTGAACCACCCCGCGAGCTACAAGGGCGTCGAGATCTACCAGTCGAGCTTCGATGACGGTGGCTCGCAGCTGAAGTTGCATGCCATCCCCATGGTGCCCGGTGCGAAGGGTTTTGATGTGGAAGGTGTGGTGGGCAACTCCACGCAGCTCACCAACAAAGGCGGTGGACCGGGCAGTGAAACCCTGACGCTGGAGTTCACCGCATTGCGCACCATCAACGTCGAGAATTTTGGTGACACCGGCCCTGCAGCCGGTGGGGTGGATGTCCGCAAGGTGGACTTGCGCGACTCGGTGGAATCGCGCCTGGGCGCGGCCAACAAGACAACCACCAAAAAGGAGCTGCGCAATGTGGGCCCGAGCGTGAGCTACAAGCTGCGCGATCAGGCAGGCCAGGCGCGGGAGTTTCACAACTACATGTTGCCCGTCGACACGGGGGACGGCGTGCCCGTGTTTTTGCTGGGAGTGCGTGAGTCGCCCGCCGAACCCTTTCGCTACTTGCGGGTGCCCGCCGACGACAAGGGCAGCATGGACGGTTTCATGCGCATGAAAGCTGCGCTGGCCGACCCGGAGGCGCGTGACGAAGCGGTGCGCCGCTATGTAGCGCAGGCCATCGACACATCGCGTACCGAGCTGGCTGTGCAATTGCAGCAATCCGCGTCGCGTGCATTGGCACTGTTTGCGGGCCATGGCCTGGTCGATGGCAAGCCCACGGGCGGGCTGCAGGCGGTGTCCGATTTCATGGAGGCCAACGTGCCCGAGGCCGAGCGCGCACGCGCTGGCGAGGTGTTGGTCCGCATCCTCAACGGTGCGTTGTTTGAGGTGGCGCAACTCTCCCGCCAGCGCGCAGGGCTGCCGCCGTTGGCGCAGAGCGCACAGACGCAGAGTTTCATGACGCAGTCCGTGCTCTCGCTCAGCGATGCGCAAATCTACCCGGCGCCGCTGGCTTTTGAACTCAAGGACTTCACGCAGGTTCAGGCCAGTGTGTTCCAGGTGGCGCGAGCCCCTGGCAAGAACATTGTCTATTTGGGCTGCGCCTTGCTGATTTTGGGCGTTTTTGCCATGCTTTATGTGCGCGAGCGGCGCATATGGGTGTGGGTGGCTCCGAAAGATGGCCAGACCCACGCCACCATGGCCTTGTCGACCAATCGCAAAACGATGGATGGCGATCAAGAGTTTGTAAAGCTCGCACAAAAACTGATCGGGGCTTCGCCCCGCGAAGGCTCCGCATGAACACCGCCACAACCACTACGACTATTACCCTGAACGAGGGGTTTTTCTCTCGCCGCAACTGGTTTGACTGGTTGTTTGCCGCCATCGTGGCGGTGGGGGCGCTGTATGCACTGCAGCGCTATGGCAGCTACATGGATGTCTATGAAAAGGGCATTTTGCTGGGGGCTATTCCGTTCACTGTCTGGTTGGGATGGTTCTGGCGCCCCTTGCGGGTTCTGATGCTTGTGGTGGCGGCCGTGGCGCTGATGGCGATCGGCTTGTACCAGCAGGATGGTGTTGGCAATTTGGTGCGCGCCGAAACGGTGTTTGGACTCAAGTACTTTTTGTCCAGCCAGTCTGCCATTTTGTGGATGAGCATGCTGTTTTTCATCAGTACCGCGTTTTACTGGGTTGGCATGTTCTCGCGGGGCGAGGGCAAAACCATGAGCATGCTCGGCTCGCGCATCGCGTGGCTGGCCGTGGCCATGGCGCTGATCGGAACGATGGTCCGCTGGTATGAAAGCTACCTTATCGGCGCGGACGTTGGCCATATCCCGGTGAGCAATCTCTACGAAGTGTTCGTGCTTTTTTGCTGGATGACGGCCGCTTTTTACCTGTACTACGAAGAGCAGTACGACACCCGCGCCCTCGGTGGTTTTGTGATGCTGGTGGTGAGTGCAGCGGTCGGGTTTTTGCTGTGGTACACCGTGGTGCGCGAAGCACATGAGATCCAGCCACTGGTGCCCGCGCTCAAAAGCTGGTGGATGAAGCTGCACGTGCCAGCCAATTTCATCGGGTACGGCACCTTTGCGTTGTCGGCCATGGTGGCCTTTGCGTACCTCATCAAGCAGCAGGCCACTGAAAGCCGTTGGTACAAGCTGGCGCCGCTGTGGCTGCTGGGGATCGTGCTGTGCTTCGAGCCCATTGTCTTCCGCCCGGGAGCCACCGAAAACGGCGGCAGCTACTGGATGATTTATTTCGGCATTTCTGCGTTCATCGTCGCCAGCATCCTGCTGGGGCGCAAGCGCATCGCCGCGCAGCTGCCGGCGTTGGAGGTGCTGGACGATGTGATGTACAAATCCATCGCCGTGGGTTTTGCGTTTTTCACCATCGCCACGGTGTTGGGCGCGCTGTGGGCGGCCGAAGCCTGGGGCGGATACTGGAGCTGGGACCCGAAGGAAACCTGGGCACTTATCGTGTGGTTGAACTATGCCGCGTGGCTGCACATGCGCCTGATGAAGGGGCTTCGTGGGACCATGTCGGCATGGTGGGCGCTGGGCGGGTTGGCTGTCACCACCTTCGCGTTTCTGGGGGTGAACATGTTCCTGAGCGGCTTGCACAGCTACGGCACGCTGTAGGGACGCCAAGGACGCGGCCTGCAACTATTGCGTCTTCGGTGTAACCTGCTGGGTTCGTGGAACGAATTGACAGTTATTGCGCTCTACCGAGCAGCTGTCACATCGCGAGAACGACCGGAGACCTTGTATGCTGATTCCATCCCGCCAACTGGGTGCAGGCCACCCACGCTCCTCCGAAATCACCCCCCGGTCGGTGTATGAAGACCGCCGCCAGATACTTCGGGCCATGGCGGGCGGCGCTGCTGGCGCCGCGCTGGCCTCTTGGGCGGGGCGTGAAGCGCTGGCCCAGGTGCCGCGCCCTGGCAAGCTCTCCGCCTTGGCGGGCGTGAAGTCCACGGTGCCAGGGGCGCTGTCCATGGAGAAACTCACGGACTACAAAGACGCGAGCACATACAACAATTTTTACGAATTTGGCACCGACAAGGCAGACCCCGCCCGCAACGCCCACACCTTGAAAACCACGCCATGGACGGTGGAGGTAGAGGGGTTGGTGAAAAAACCTGGCAAGTACGGCATCGAAGACCTGCTCAATCTCAGTGCGCAGGAGGAGCGCATTTACCGGCTGCGCTGCGTGGAAGGCTGGTCCATGGTGATTCCATGGGTGGGCTATTCGCTGGCCGAGCTGATCAAGCGCGTGGAACCCCAGGGCAGCGCCAAGTACGTGGAATTTGTGACCTTGGCTGACAAGGCCACGATGCCGTATGTGGGCTCACGTGTGCTCGACTGGCCTTACGTGGAGGGCTTGCGTATGGATGAGGCCATGCACCCGCTCACCCTGCTGGCGTTTGGCATGTATGGCGAGGTGCTTCCCAACCAGAACGGAGCGCCCGTGCGCCTGGTGGTGCCGTGGAAATACGGCTTCAAGAGCGCTAAAAGCATTGTGAAAATCCGCTTTGTCGAGAAAGAGCCCGGCACCGCCTGGAACAAGGCTGCCCAGCAGGAATATGGCTTTTATTCCAACGTGAACCCCACTGTGGACCACCCGCGCTGGAGCCAGGCCACCGAGCGGCGCATTGGGGAAGATGGCCTGTTCGCCAAAAAGCGCAAAACGCTCATGTTCAACGGCTACGAGGCCCAGGTGGGCCAGCTGTATGCGGGCATGGACCTCAAGAAGTTCTTCTGATTGCTGAGGTCGATTCGACTGGGCGATTGCACTGCAAACGGACGAACGGCCGCTCTTCCCCATGCGAAAACTTCTGCTCCACCCGGCCGCCAAACCCGCGGTTTTTATGGCGTACCTGCTTCCGCTGGCGTGGCTGATCTATGCAGCGGTTGCGGATCAACTGGGAGCCAACCCCGCCGAGGCACTGATCCGTGCGACCGGTGACTGGACACTGCGGTCGCTTTGTCTGGTGCTGGCCGTTACCCCCTTGCGTGTGCTCACGTCCACGCCACAGTTAGCGCGCTTTCGGCGCATGCTGGGCTTGTTCGTGTTCTTTTATGGCGTGCTTCATCTGCTCAGCTATAGCTGGTTCGACATGGGTTTTGACCTGGCCGAGATCGCGCGTGACATCGCAAAACGGCCGTTCATCCTTGTGGGGTCTCTGGCGCTGCTGTTGTTGGCGCTGCTGGCCGCCACCTCGTTCCATCGAGCCATCAAGGTGCTGGGTGGCAAGCGGTGGCAGGCACTGCATCGCGCCGTGTATGGGGTGGCCGCGCTGGCCATCCTGCATTTTTTCTGGATGCGTGCGGGCAAGAACAATTTTGGTGAAGTTGCGGTGTATGCCGCCATCCTCGGGGCCCTGTTGGGATGGCGAGCCTTGCGTGCGCTGCACAAGCACACCAACGGGAACAAGGCCCCTAGCGGGACGGCCGCCTTGAGGGGATCAGCCACGGACTTGCGTTAGTGCCTATTTGCTATTAAATATATAGCTGCTTGCGCTTGTGAATAAAGCGCTAGAGGCCAATTTGGCTGCTATTTTTGCCAAAGGCGTTGTTGAGCAATGGTCGCGTGAGTGAAACCAGGTTTCCTCGAAATCCGCTCGCGATGTGTGCCGCTGCGCCGCTGGAGTTATTCTCAGCCGTTGACTGCGCGCAATGCGGGGCGCATTTGGCGCGTGACCGGATCGATGTACCCCTTCGGAATCTGATACGCCCGGTCGTCGAATACATCAATGCCACACATCAGGTTTTCGATCCAATCAAAAAAGTCGTTGATGGCCTGTTTACCCATGATCGGGGCGCCGTGCTGGGGCACCAGCATGGAGATGTCGAGCTGCCGAGCCATGCGCGCCCACAGACGCAGGATCTTGTTGGACACCATGTAGCGGCGGTGAAAACCTTCCATGAACGGAATGTGCGGGGCAAGGTCGGTCACGGGCACGCGCGCTTGTGCGCCAGACATCATTGACACGGCAAGATCTCCCGTAAACAGGATGCGGCTCACAGGGTCGTAGAACTGGAAATTGCCCTCTGAATGCATGAAATGGGCGGGCACCAGAATCAGCTCATTGCGCCCCAGCGGCAGACGGCCGCCGCTGTCCGGCACGCTGATGATGCGGTTTTCTGTTTTACCAACCTTGGTGAAATGCGGCACAAAACGCTCCCAGACGCGCGAGATCACCAAATTGGCCCGGGTGCTGGTCAGCCACCGATCCAGCGAGGCAATGATGTCCGGGTCGGCATGGGATGCGAGCAAATACGACAGCTTGTGCGGCGGGAAATGCTGGGTCATTCCCATGAATAACTCGTTGAATGCGAGGTTACCGCCCGGGTCGATGATGGCGCCGGTATCGTCGTCCACGATGAGAAACTGATTGGCCTGCACGGCCATGCCATCTTCCTCAATGAGGTCGGTGAACATCAGGCAAGCGTGATTCTTGTCGCGGTAGAGTTCCAGGGCCATGGCCGTCCTGCAGTGCAATAAAGCAGGGACTTTACGATTGACCCTAAATCTTGTGCTTGATAGATATCAAGCAACGCTGTTTTGTCGATACCAAGCGCCGACATGTTGCCGAGGTATCCGCGAAAGGCGTCTTTTGCTTTGGTTAGCGTGGCGTCGAGGCCGTACCGGCAGACGGTTGTGCTGGCGGTGCCGTGGTGTTGCCCGGTGTAAGGGTTTGGGGCAAGGTGGCGCGCTGCTCTGCGGATGGGGTCGTGGGAAGATATAACGGCCCACGTTGCCCACAACCGGCAGCGGCCGCCGTGCTGGCGGCAAGGACAAACGTCCTGACTAAAATTTGGGAAGATTTCAACATGGGCAAATTGTAATGACCGACCTCGAATTCATGGACCACGCCGAACAACTGCTGCTTGCGGTCGAACGCAGCTGCGACCGTTTTAACGACACGACGGATGCCGATGTGGATAGCCAGCGCTCGGGTGGGATGGTGACGCTTACTTTTCCCAACCGCAGCCAAATCGTGATTAACCTGCAAAAACCTCTGCACGAAGTGTGGATGGCTGCGCAGTCGGGCGGATATCACTTTCGGTTCGACGGGTTTGCGTGGCAGGACACCAAGGGCGCGGGGGAGTTCTTTTCGCGCTTGACCGATGACGCTACCCGGCAATCAGGATTCCCGCTTGGTTTTGTGGCCTGAACGAATTTTGCCCAGCTTCGTTCAGGCCGGTCGTCAATTGCGGAACAGATCGAGAATGCGGCTGCGCTCTTCCGACGGCGGTGGCGCCTGCGGTGCACCGGCGGAACCCGTCGAACGATCCTCCATCCCCACGCTGGAAACACCCGCATTGCGGGCATATTCCTCGTAGAACCACTCGCCACCTACATTCACGAGGCCCGGCGGAACCGTAGGCTCCATCACGGGCACGCCTTTGAGTGCACGCTCCATAAAGCTGATCCATACCGGCAAACTGAGGCCCCCACCTGTCTCGCGGCTGCCGAGATTGCGAGGTGTGTCGTAACCAATCCACGTGATGGCAGCGATGGAGGGCTGAAAACCGGCAAACCACGCATCCACGGAATCGTTGGTGGTTCCGGTCTTTCCATACAGATCGGGACGCTTGAGAGTGGCTTGTGCTTTTGCTGCTGTTCCGGTGCGTGTCACCTCCTGCAGGAGGCTGCTCATGATGAACGCGTTGCGCGCCTCGATCGCACGCGGGTTTTCGCTGGTGGCGGCGGTCGGGGTTTCGGAAATCACGCGGCCTTTGTGGTCCGTCACCTTGGCGATCAGCCAGGGGTTGATGCGATAGCCCCCATTGGCAAACACTGAGTAGGCTGATGCCATCTGCAGCGGTGTCACGGAACCTGCACCCAGCGCCATGGTGAGGTATGGCGGGTGTTTCTCGGGATCAAACCCAAATCGGCCCACCCATTCTTGGGCTGTCTTGGGACCTACCGCCTGCAGGATTCGGATGGAAATCATGTTTTTTGACTTTGCCAATCCAGTGCGCATCGTCATGGGGCCATCGTACTTGCCATCGTAGTTCTTGGGCTCCCAAGGTTGGCCTCCCGTGACGCCGGCATCGAAGAACAAAGGGGCGTCGTTGATGACCGTGGCGGGGGTAAATCCTTTTTCCAAAGCCGCAGAGTAGATGAAGGGCTTGAAACTGGAGCCGGGTTGGCGCCACGCCTGCGTGGCGTGGTTGAACTTGTTCTTATCAAAGTCAAAGCCACCCACCAGTGCGCGAATGGATCCATTGCGAGGGTCGAGTGCAACGAATGCGCCTTCAACTTCCGGCAACTGGGTGATCTCCCACGTGTTTTTTGGTGTCTTCACTACCCGGATGATTGCTCCACGCCGAATTTTGGTGTTCGGCGGCGCTTTGTCGCTCAGGCCCGATTGTGCGGGTTTGAGTCCATCACCGGTGATCTCAAGTGTGTCCCCATTGGCGCGCGCAGCGACGATCTTGCGCGCAGTTGCTTCCAGCACAACAGCTGAAAGCACATCGCCGTTGTCTGGATGGTTTGCCAGGGCATCGTCAATGGCATCTTCCACCTCTTGTGCCACAACCGGCAGGGGGACAAATTTTTCTGGCCCCCGGTAGTGTTGGCGCCGCTCATAGTCCATGATCCCGCGGCGCAAGGCGGCGTAAGCGGCTTCCTGTTCTGCGGCATTGAGTGTGGTGTACACATTCAGCCCGCGTGTGTAGGCCTCGTTGCCATATTGACTGAAGATCAATTGGCGCACCATTTCTGCGACGTACTCTGCATGGACCCGGGTCGTATCGGGGCCTGTGCGAATCCGCAGCCCTTCTTTCTTGGCCTCTGCCGCTTGCTGGGCGGTGATGAAGCCATTTTCTTCCATGCGTTCAATGATGTACTGCTGGCGAATCCGGGCCCGTTTGGGATTGCTGATGGGGTTGTATGCAGACGGGGCTTTTGGCAAACCCGCCAGCATCGCTGCCTCTGCGATGGATATTGACTTGAGCGGCTTACCAAAATATGCCTCGGAAGCAGCAGCAAAACCGTATGCACGATTTCCCAAGTAAATCTGATTCATGTAAATCTCAAGGATCTGATCCTTGGAAAGCATGTGCTCCAATTTAAATGTAAGTAAGATTTCGTAAATCTTTCGAGTAAATGTTTTTTCCGACGAGAGATAAACATTACGTGCCACTTGCATTGTGATAGTAGAGGCGCCCTGGCTCTTAACTCGCCCTAGATTGGCCAGACCTGCACGCAACACGCCTTTGTAGTCCACGCCACCGTGTTGAAAGAAGCGCGCATCCTCAATGGCAAGAACGGCGTCTTTCATGACCTTCGGTATCTCGCCGATCGGGGTGAGATTGCGGCGTTCTTCGCCAAACTCCCCCAGCAGCGCGCCTTCTGCAGAGTAGACCCGAAGGGGGAGCTTGGGCCGGTAGTCTGCGAGATCCGAGATGTCAGGCAAGTTGGGATACGCCACTGACAGGGCAATCGCCACTGTGACGACGAGCCCGAGCGCTGCTGCGGTGGCTAAGCCAACGAGCCACAAAATGATACGTAAAACCCAGCGAAGCCAAGTCGGCCGAACGCGAGAAGAGCGAGTGTCAGATTGGTCGGGAGACTTCGATGGGGAGGGCCGAGGCATATCGCTCCGAGTGGGTAAGGCCGCCCATTATAAAAATGTCTGCGCTTGGCTACCGAAAATATTGATTCTCGGCCCTATTGAGGCCGTCGAAAGGTGCCGGGCTGCGGCTAAGCGGCATTGCAGACGCCTTGAATTTCGTCTGCTTTTGGCAACGCTCCAAACACGTTACTCCCGGAAAAATCTTTGCTGGAGAACTATCTTACTGATAGCATTCAAGTGAAGTGTTAAGTTTTGTTGCCTCATTTTGGCAAGTTACAGGGGACCAATCTTGATCTCAATGGGGTCTTTGTTCAATCGCCAGTCAGCACCGCTGCTGGGAATCGACATCAGTTCTTCCAGCGTCAAGCTGGTGGAGTTGGGCCGCGATAAGGCGGGTAGTCTCGTTCTGGAGCGTTGTGCCATCGAGCCGTTGGAACGCGGCTGGATTACAGATGGCAACATCGAAAAATTTGACGAAGTTGCCGACGCGCTGCGTCGACTTGTAAAAAAGAGTGGCACGCGAACCAAAAATGTGGCGCTGGCGCTGCCGCCGTCTGCAGTCATCACCAAGAAGATTACGCTTCCGGGTGGGATGACCGAGCAAGAACTTGAAGTTCAGGTTGAATCCGAAGCCAATCAATACATTCCGTTTTCTTTGGACGAAGTCAGCCTAGATTTCTGTGTCATTGGGCCCAGCAAGAATGCGCCCGGTGATGTGGATGTGCTTATTGCGGCGTCTCGCCGTGAAAAAGTGCAGGACCGCCAAGGGCTTGCCGAGGCGGCTGGCCTTAAGCCAGTGGTTGTAGACATTGAATCTCATGCGTCGCGTCTTGCCGCAGGTCGGCTCATTGAGGCCTTGCCCGGCAAGGGGGTGGATGCCATGGTCGCATTGTTCGAGGTGGGTGCGCTTACCACTAGCATGCAGGTCATCCGAAACGAAGAAGTTCTCTATGACCGCGACCAAGCCTTTGGCGGCGCTCAACTGACGCAACTCATTGTGCGGCAGTACGGCTTCTCTGTGGAAGAAGCAGAAAGCAAAAAACGCAATGGTGATCTCCCTGAAGATTACCAGTCGGCGGTACTTCGTCCTTTTGTCGACAGCATGGCTCAAGAAATCGGGCGGGCATTACAGTTTTTCTTTACAAGTACTCCCCACAACCGTGTGGACCACATCATGTTGGCTGGTGGGTCAGCCCCGTTGCCAGGACTGACGGAAGCGGTAACCCAGCAAACAGGCTTTGCGTGCAGTGCCGTGAATCCATTTGATGGCATGGAAATAGGAAGTTCCGTCAGATTGAAAAAAATGGTGCGTGAAGCGCCGTCTTACTTGACCTCTTGCGGTCTGGCTATGCGGAGGTTCTTGCAGTGATCTTGATTAACTTACTTCCACATCGTGAGGAGGCCCGCAAACGTCGAAAAGAGGCCTTTCAAGCCACGATGTTTGCGTCCTTCCTTTTGGGATTGGTGATTGCTGGCGCCATTTATTGGTGGTTCCAGATGATGATTACGGATCAGCAAGCCAAGAACACCTTTCTTAAGCAAGAGATCACAGTTCTTGAGGGGCAGATCAAGGAAATTGCGTCGATCGAGGATGAAATCGCTTCTTTGCGCGCTCGTCAAAAAGCAGTGGAAGACCTCCAATCGGACAGAAATCTCCCTGTGCATTTGCTGAGCGAACTCGTGACGCAATTGCCTGATGGTGTCTACATCACGGCGATCAGACAGGCTGGGCAAACCATCACGATGCAGGGCATGGCTCAATCAAACGAACGCGTTTCTGAGTTGTTGCGCAATCTTGCGACTAACACTCCGTGGCTGGCAAAGCCCGAGCTGACTGAAATTGTCGCGAATACGGTGGCCCTGACTCCACGAGACCAGCGACGAGTGTCTTCCTTTAACCTCAGGTTTCAACTTGTCCGCGCGAGTGAAGCACAAAAAACCATAGCAGCAGCTGCAAGTGCCGCTGGGTCGCCAGGAGGAAAGTGACATGGCGAAGAAAAAAGAAAATTCAGTCAGCTTCTCTGAGAGGATGGAAGTTGTTCAGCGGCAGTTCAAGAATCTGGATACAAAAGACCCATCGCTTTGGCCGGTTTTGCCCAGAGTGTTGCTTTGCATTTTTATTGCCGTAGTTGTCGCCGTTATTGCGTGGTTTGCTTTTTTGCAAGACTACCAGGTTCAGTTGGATGA
Organism: Acidovorax radicis; assembly: GCF_020510705.1. Taxonomy (NCBI): domain Bacteria; kingdom Pseudomonadati; phylum Pseudomonadota; class Betaproteobacteria; order Burkholderiales; family Comamonadaceae; genus Acidovorax; species Acidovorax radicis. The sequence goes on along the minus strand of NZ_CP075184.1, from coordinate 4,084,333 downwards.
TGAGCGCAATAAAGAAGTCGTGCTTCGTGCTGACTATCAGAAGAAATTGGTTAAAGCGGTCAGTCTGGATGCGCTTAAAAAACAAAGAGAGCAAATTCAGCAATATGTGATTCAACTGGAGAAGCAATTGCCCAGCAAGGCGGAAATGGCTGCGTTGTTATCGGACATTAACCAATCCGGTTTGGGTCGTAGCTTGCAGTTCGATCTTTTTAGGCCGGGGCAAGTTGTTGCAAAAGATTATTATGCAGAATTGCCCATATCGATACGGGTGACCGGTCGATACCACGATATAGGTGCTTTCGCATCAGATGTGGCACATCTGTCCCGCATTGTGACTCTTAATAACATAACGATTACTCCGGGCGCTCGCGATGCTCTGACCATGGATGCCACTGCCCGTACGTTCAGATATCTCGACCCTGAAGAGATCCAGGCGCAAAAGAAGGCGGGAGGCGCAAAGTGATGAAGATCCAATCACCGCTACTTTTGATTGGGCTCAGTTTGGCGCTTGCAGGCTGTGGGCCAACGGGTGAGGATGAGTTACGCATCTGGATGGCAGATCAGCGGGCCAACACAAAACCCAGCGTCACCCCGTTGACGGAACCGAAAAAATTCGTCCCTGAGCCTTATGCCGAAGATGGGGCTATTGAGCCCTTCAATCAGGTTCGGTTAACACAAGCATTGCGTCGGGATTCCACTCAGGTTGCGTCGAATGCAGCTTTGATTGCACCCGAAATGGCTCGCCGCAAAGAGCCTCTGGAGGCTTTTCCTCTCGATTCAATGGCAATGGTGGGAAGTCTTAACAAAGAAGGTGCCCCTACTGCCTTGCTGAAGGTTGATAACTTGATTTATCAGGTCAAGGTGGGTAATTACCTGGGGCAAAACTACGGGAAGATCACTAAAATTTCCGAAAATTCCATTCAGTTGCGCGAAATCGCTCAAGATGCGACTGGAGATTGGATAGAGCGCACAGCATCGCTTGATCTGCAAGAGGGAAAGAAATGAAACATAATGATGGCTTTTTTGTAAATTATTGCCGTAGCGCTGCGATAGGCGTTTCTCTTGCGGTTCTTTCTTTGGGCGTGGCAGCCCAAGGCAATATCAATGGTGTTTCTGCCAGCGTTCAAGGCGGTGTCGAAACGTTGAAAATTGATTTTTCTGATGCTGTTGTCGCACCCCCTACGGGTTTTGCAACACAGTCTCCTGCTCGTATTGCGCTTGATTTTCAAGGGGTTGGTAATTCTTCTGGAAAATCTGCTTATGAGGTGAATCTAGGTAATTTGAAATCCGTCAATATTGTTCAGGCTGGTGGGCGCTCGCGTGTTGTGTTGAATCTTAAATCACCAACTTCGTACAGAGCGGATGTTCAAGGGCAATCTGTGTTGTTGTCGCTTGACCCTGTTGCTGGATCAGCATCTATGTCGGCTGCTGCTCCAGTTGTTTTTTCGGAAAATCACAACAGCGATGTTTTGGCGCTGAAAGATATAGACTTTCGCCGCGGGGCAGATGGCTCTGGGCGTGTGGTTGTCAATCTCGCCAACAATCAGGTGGGTGTAGACCTTCAGCAGCAAGCCAAGGGTATTGTTGTCGAGTTTATGCGGTCGTCGCTGCCCGAGGGGTTGCGCCGCCGTTTGGATGTCACTGATTTTGGAACACCTGTTCAAACCGTGACCACCACACAGGCCGGCGAGCGCGTTCGCATGCTGATTGAATCCAATGGTGATTGGGAGCACAGTGCGTATCAAAGCGACAACCAGTTTGTTGTCGAAATTCGGCAAAAGAAAGTTGATCTCAGCAAGCTCACGCAGGGACCTGGATATTCCGGGGAAAAGCTTTCGCTGAATTTCCAAAATATCGAGGTACGTTCGCTGCTGCAGGTGATTGCAGATTTCACGAATTTTAATATCGTGACGTCAGATACGGTGACTGGTGCACTGACTTTGCGGCTTAAAGATGTGCCTTGGGATCAAGCACTTCAGATCATCATGGATGCCAAAGGTTTGGGAATGCGGAAAACTGGTTCCGTTCTTTGGATTGCTCCGAAGGACGAAATCGATGCTCGCACCAAAAAGGATTTTGAAGCGGTCCAGGCAATACAAAAACTGGAGCCTCTGAAAACGCAGGCATTCCAGCTGAACTATGCAAAGGCAGCTGATATCGTGACGCAGTTAACGACATCATCAGGCTCAGGGGGAAGTGGTAGTTCAACTCGATTTCTTTCAGAGCGTGGAAGCGCGATTTCAGAACCCAGAACAAACCAGTTGTTTGTAACGGATACGCCTAGCAAGTTGGAAGAGGTTCGTCTTCTGTTGGCTAGCTTGGATGTCGCGGTTCGCCAAGTTTTGATCGAAGCGCGTATTGTTGAAGCGCGTGATTCTTTCGGCCGTTCGCTTGGTGTCCGCTTAGGGGGAACTGATTTGCGTGCGAATCGCGGTGGTGATGGTGGTTACGGAATTGGCGGTAATAATCGCGTAGCGCTTGGTACCTCTTACGATAATGCGGTGGCATCCAGCGGAGCAGGTGGAACGACAAGTACCAGCGGAAACTTTGTTAACCTTCCTGCCAGTCTCTCCAATGTTTCGGGAGTAGGTAGCTTTGCGCTGTCCATTTTTAATTCTGCTGCAAATCGATTCTTGACGCTGGAATTATCGGCGATGGAGGCCGATGGTAAAGGGCGCATTGTCTCTAGTCCCCGAATTATTACAGCGGATCAAACAAAGGCAATTATTGAGCAGGGAACGGAGTATCCGTATGCTGTAACTGCACCTAATGGTGCAACCACATTGGCCTTCAAGAAGGCAGTGTTGAAGCTAGAGGTAACTCCGCAAATAACTCCAGAGGGAAATATCATTCTGGATCTAGATGTGAACAAAGACAGTCGTGGAGAAACGACAACCCAAGGGGTGGCAATCGACACCAAGCACGTTAAAACTCAAATTTTGATTGAGAATGGTGGAACGGTGGTCATTGGCGGTATTTTTGAAATGGAAGAAACCAATCAGGAAAATAAAATACCATTATTGGGTGACGTTCCTGTAGTGGGTAATTTGTTCAAGAGCCGCACGAAGGAGTCGACCAAGCGCGAGATGTTGGTGTTTATCACGCCCAAGGTGATTTCAGATGCTGGTCCAAAACGATAGTTTATAAACTGCGTGGTAATTATGAAGAATATATTCAAAATCTTATTGGTAGTCGTTTCTAGCGCTTTAATCGCAGCATGTGGCGGTGGCGGTGGCGGTGGCGGTACTCCTAATGGGCCTTCGGCTACGCTCAGGGTATACCCACCAGTCGATGCGATCAGTTTGCCGGTCGGCGCTAGTGGCTCTACGGGAATTGAAGTACGAGGGGGCACAGGGCCCTATGGAGTGATTAGTTCCGATGCATCTGTCAGTGCAAAGCTGTCGTCGGAAGGGGTCCTGTATATCTCTGGAAACAGTGACGGAACTTCAACCCTCACGGTATACGACGAAAGTCTGCCGGTTCAACAAGTTAAGATTACTGTCACCGCGAAGGCTGTTCCTCTCGTCAGTAGTGCAGGGACCGCTGTTACTTTGAGGCCAAATCAGTCGACCCAGTTTAATATTCGGGGTGGTGTCGCTCCATACTCTGTTAATAGTTCAGATACCAGCACGGTTAATGCAACGATATCTGGCTCAACCGTCACAGTGACGGGCTTGCCTAAAGCTGGAAGTTCTACCGTCTTGATTACAGATGCTGCGGGTGCAACACTCAGCGTGACAGTCACGGTTCAGGTTGGTACGTTGTCTGCCTCCCCCGCTTCGATCACTGGAGCTGCTGCCACTACAACTACCGTAGCTATTAACGGAGGCGTGGCTCCCTACACAGTGAGTTCTACCAATATGTCGGTTGCTACAGCTACTGTGTCCGGCTCTTCTGTGTCGGTTGGGTTGGTTGCTTTGGGTTCCTCTAATGTCACCATCACTGATGCTGCGAATCAGTCTGTGGTAATTTCTGTGACGGTCAATAGTAGTGTTTTGCAAGTTTCGCCTGCAAACCAAACGGTGGATGAGAAGAGTGCAACGCCCACTACACTGACCTATCTGATCGCTGGCGGTACAGCACCCTACACGCCGTTGGTTAGCCCTGCAGATCAAAGCTTTTTTACAACGCTCTCGGTAACTGCAAACACTCTCACGGCTACGCTTCCCATTTCCTCCGCCACGGTGAGGTGTGTGACTGCCGATAAGGTAATTCCAATTGACATTTATGACTCGAAGCTTGTTAAGCAAACTGTGTCGGTCACCATCAAAGATGGCGGTGCTGTAGCTTGCCCATAACAAGGTGATGTGTTAACTTGAAAGGCCAATTTTCGAATTGGCCTTTTTTGCTATTGAATCGAGATATTTGTGATTATGAATTCGGTTCGGATTGAATTGCCTGATAGGGAATACGATATCCTAATTGGAAGTGATGTTGAGCTGACTCTGAACTCTCTGCGGCTTAGTGCACTTGGTGGTGTTGCGGTTGTTGTGACTAACACTGTTGTAGCTAAATTGCATTTGCCGCGGGTTTTGAAATCTCTAGAGAAATTGTTTAAAAAAATTCACGTAATTGAGTTGCCTGACGGGGAGATTCACAAAAACTGGGATTCTTTGAATCGAATATTTGACTCGATGCTGCAGTGGGAGTGTGATCGAAAAACTGTTTTGTTCGCTCTTGGCGGTGGCGTCATTGGTGACATGACAGGTTTTGCTGCTGCTACCTATATGCGGGGCATTCCATTCGTGCAGATACCAACTACCCTGCTTGCGCAAGTAGATTCCTCTGTGGGGGGGAAAACTGCCGTCAATCACCCTATAGGGAAAAACATGATTGGGGCCTTTTATCAGCCGCGATTGGTGGTTTGTGACTTGAATACGTTAGAGACTTTGCCGGCCCGAGAGCTCAGTGCGGGGCTGGCAGAAGTCATCAAATACGGTCCCATTGCAGACATCGCTTTCATGGGCTGGCTCGAGAGTTCTATGGATGCAGTATTGGCAAAAGACCGAAATGCGCTTGCTCACGTCGTCCAGCGCAGTTGTGAGATCAAGGCATTGGTCGTTGGCCAGGATGAAAAGGAAACCGGCCTGCGTGCCATTCTTAATTTTGGCCACACCTTCGGTCATGCCATCGAGGCAGGCATGGGCTATGGCGTTTGGCTGCATGGTGAGGGGGTGGCCGCCGGCATGGTGATGGCTGCCGAGTTGTCCCGTCGTTTGGGTTTGATCGACGAGGCATTTGTTCGGCGACTCACAACACTTATTCAGCGCGCTGGTTTGCCTACCAAAGGCCCGATCCTTGACGCTGCAGATAACGCTGGACGCTATCTTGAGCTGATGCGCATCGACAAGAAATCTGAAGGGGGAGAGATTCGCTTTGTGCTGATTGATGGACCTGGCAAGGCTGTGGTGCGCTCTGCGCCAGACGCGCTGGTTCGCCAGGTCATTGATGCTTGCTGTGAATGAGTGAAGTATTGGCTTTTGCTATAAATTTAATAGCTTTTGGCGCTGATTAGATAAGCGCTAAGGCCTGTTTTGAACCAAAATTCCAATCTGACGTCCTATGCGTCGCATGCGGCGGCGACCCGGGGGCGGCGCTATCCGGAAATCGATGCGCCTACGCGCACCGATTACCAGCGTGACCGCGACCGCATCGTGCACTCTACGGCGTTTCGGCGCTTGGTCTACAAAACGCAGGTGTTCCTGAACCACGAGGGAGATCTGTTTCGCACGCGGCTCACGCACTCGCTGGAGGTGGCGCAGCTGGGGCGCTCGGTGGCGCGCTCGCTGCGTATCAACGAGGATCTGGTCGAGGCGATCTCGCTGGCCCACGACTTGGGGCACACCCCGTTCGGGCACGCAGGGCAGGATGCCCTGAACGTCTGCATGGCGGACCATGGCGGTTTTGAGCACAACCTTCAAAGTCTGCGGGTTGTCGATACGCTGGAAGAGCGGTATCCCCAATACGATGGCCTGAACCTCACCTTTGAAACCCGCGAAGGCATCTTGAAGCACTGCTCGCGCGTGCATGCGCAGCAACTGGAGCAGCGGGAGCCGAACGGCGTGGGGTTGCGGTTTCTGCGTCGCGAGCAACCCAGTCTCGAAGCGCAACTGTGCAATTTGGCCGACGAGATCGCCTACAACGCCCACGATATTGATGACGGCGTGCGTTCGGGGCTGATCTCGATGGAGCAGTTGCAGGACGTGCCCTTGTTCGATCAATACCGCACCGCCGCGCTGAATGAGTTTCCCGAGCTGGCCCAATCCTCGATGCAACGGCGTTTGCTGTACGAGGCGATCCGGCGAATGCTCAGTGCCCAGGTTTACGACGTGATTGCCGCAACCGGCGCGGCGCTGTCGCAGCATGCGCCGGGCACCGTGGATGATGTTCGCCGTTTGCCCCCTCTTGTGCAGTTCAGCAATGGCATGCGAGACAGCTCCACGGTGCTCAAACAATTCTTGTTCAAGCACCTGTATCGGCATCCGCAGGTCATGGAAACAACGGGCCAGGCGCAGGAAGTTGTGCGCGCGCTTTTTTCCGCTTACATGGCGGTCCCCACCGAGATGAAGGCGTCGTTCACACACCGGGCTTTGAGCGGCGATGACACCGCTCGCGCACGTGCTGTGGCTGATTTCATTGCCGGAATGACAGATCGCTTTGCCATGCGTGAGCACGAACGGCTCACGGGCCGTCGCTTGTTCAGTGAATAGTTGAGGTCGCAGCCTACAGCCTAGGGATGTCCTGCATAACCTTCGCGAGTCGGTGCTAGTGCGGATCGGGACAGGCCGCAAGGCGTCTTTTTGCAGCCAATAGCCGAGCTATTGGCAAGAAAAGCAACGCAGCGGACTGCCCGAGGCCGCGCTATCACAGACCGCAGGGAGTTATGCAGGACATCCCTAGGGGAGGGCTGGTGGGGGCGGGTCGGTAAAATGCCCCGTTCTCCGTCACTGTGCCTCGCACGCGTTCCATGAATTCAACTACCTTCGCCATTGACCACGGGGCGTCCGGCACCTCCAACCCTTATGTCGATGACACTGTGAAGTGGCTGGAGCGGGCAGTGATCGGGCTGAATTTGTGCCCATTTGCCAAGGGCGTGCATGTCAAACAGCAAATCCATTACGTGGTGGCGCAGACGCAAAGCGTGCCGGAGGTATTGGACCTGTTGCGGCATGAGCTGGTCGCGTTGACCGAGACACCTGCGGAACTGCGTGACACCACGTTGCTGATACTTCCGCACTGCTTGGCGGATTTTTTGGATTTCAACGATTTCCTCAAGCAGGTGGAGGATGTGCTGGAATCCATGAACCTCGCGGGCGTTCTTCAGGTGGCGAGCTTTCATCCACAGTTTCAGTTTGCCGGAACGACCGTGGATGATGTGACGAACTGCACCAATCGAGCGCCCTATCCCACCTTGCATTTGCTTCGCGAGGCCAGCATTGACCGGGCGGTCGCGGTGTTCCCTGAAGCGGAGGTCATTTTCGAGCGGAACATGGAGGTTCTGGAATCGTTGGGCATGCAGGGCTGGCGAGCGCTCGACGTGGGGCCTAGCACGGCCGAGACCGACTCGACCGAGCAAGGGGGCGCATGATGAAACCGCATCAGAGCGCACGCGTGTCGACCAGCAAGCCCCCGAAGAGGTCCGCAGTACCGGAGGCCGGCGTTGGCGAGTTGGCCGATTTGCGCCCTGGGCAGTCCGTGGAGTTGCTCAAGGAGTTGCATATCCTCACCCGCGAAGGGCGGCTCAACCAGGATTCGCGGCGCAAGCTCAAGCAGGTGTATCACCTCTTCAATTTCATTGAGCCCATTCTGGCGGAGCTGTCAGGCAACGAAAGCGCGCCCAGCCTGGCCGACCACGGTGCCGGCAAGTCGTATCTCGGATTTATCCTCTACGACCTTTATTTCAAGAGTCTCGGGCGTGGCCATATCTATGGCGTGGAGACCCGTGCTGAACTTGTCGAAAAATCTCGGGCGCTGGCGCAGCGCCTGGGTTTTGATCGCATGTTATTTCTCAACCTGTCCGTGGCGGAGTCCACAGATGCCCAGGAGTTGCCCGTGCAAATCGATGTGGTGACAGCCTTGCATGCATGCGATACCGCGACGGACGACGCGATTGCGTTTGGCTTGCAGAAAAAGGCGCGCGCCATGGTGCTGGTGCCTTGTTGCCAGGCAGAAATGGCGGCCTGTTTGCGCCAGGGAAAGGCCTTGCAACTGGCCCGCACCCCCTTGGCCGAGTTGTGGCGTCACCCTTTGCACACGCGGGAGATCGGCAGCCAGGTCACCAACGTATTGCGATGCCTTTATCTGGAAGCCCGCGGTTACCAGGTCACGGTCACCGAGCTGGTTGGCTGGGAGCACAGCATGAAAAACGAGTTGATCATCGCGCGCTACACCGGTCAGAAAAAGCGGGCTGCAGCCGAGCGCTTGCGAGCCCTTCTGATCGAGTTTGGCCTCGAAAAAGAACTGGGCCCGCGCTTTGGGCTGGCCGCACCTGGCGTTGATCTGCAAGGCGCAGCGGCCGATGGGGCTGGGGCGTAGCTTTGCTTTGGTGGATGTGGCGGAGGGCCTGCGGATGAAAAGCGGGCTTTGATTGAATTGGGGACGGGTTATTATGGCCGTCCTCCTTCTAATCGCTCCCCCATGGCACGACTCCCTCGCCTGACTTTGCCGGGCTACGCCCACCATGTGATTCAGCGTGGCAACAACCGGCAAACCATCTTCATCGATGACGAAGATTTTGAGATGCTGCATGCGCTTTGGGTTGAAAACGCCCAGAAATCAGGAGTGGCGGTGCATGCCTATGTGCTGATGGACAACCATTTTCATCTGCTCGCTACGCCGTCCACAGAATCCGCCTTGCCGCAAATGATGCAAGCAGTGGGACGCCGCTACGTACAGTATTTCAACCGCCGCCACGGGCGCAGTGGTACCTTGTGGGAAGGGCGCTACCGTTCCACCATCCTTCAGCCAGACCGGTATTTGCTGCCATGCATGGTGTACATGGATCTCAACCCCGTTCGGGCAGGGCGGGTTGCGCATGCTGCGGACTATCGCTGGTCAAGCCACGCCCATTGGCTTGGTGTGCGCAATGACCGGCTCCTCACGCCGCATGCGCAGTTTTGGGATCTGGGCAATACACCATTCGCCCGCGAGGCGGCCTACGCAGAACTCGTTCAAGCGGGTCTGGGCGCACAAGAGCAGGAGGCGCTGACTGCGTCGGCCCTCAGCGGCTGGGCGCTGGGGGATAGTGACTTCATCCAGCAACTGCAAAAACAGACTCCTCGCCGTGTGGTGCAGGGGCGTGCTGGTCGTCCGTCACTCAATAAAACCAGTAAAAACTGACTATAGCGCTTATGCATAAAGCGCTAATAGCTATAGTTTTTGATGTGTCCCTTATAAATTGATTGGTAAAAATTGCCCTTGCAAAAATAGGATCTGACCCCGAATAATTTTCTTGCCAAAATATGTTGCAATGCACTAATCTCTGACTCCCTGCGAAAAATATAGGAGTGCGCCATGACCACGGCTGCCGAGATCCAGCATCTGCAACAACACGGTTTGTATTCATCGGGTAACGAACACGACGCCTGCGGCCTCGGGTTTGTGGCCCACATCAAGGGCATCAAGCGCCACGACATCGTGACGCAGGCTCTGAAGATTCTGGAAAACATCGACCACCGTGGCGCGGTCGGTGCTGACCCGCTGATGGGTGATGGCGCCGGTATCCTGATCCAGATCCCGGACGCGCTGTACCGTGAAGAAATGGCCAAGCAAGGCGTGACCTTGCCAGCAGCCGGCGAATACGGCGTGGGCATGATCTTTTTGCCCAAGGAGCACGCCTCGCGTCTGGCTTGCGAGCAAGAGATGGAGCGCGCCATCAAGGCCGAAGGCCAGGTGCTGCTGGGCTGGCGCGATGTGCCGGTCAATGTGGATATGCCCATGTCGCCCACCGTGCGCAAGAAGGAGCCCATCCTGCGCCAGGTGTTCATCGGCCGTGGCAACGACGTGATCGTGCAGGACGCGCTGGAGCGCAAGCTGTACGTGATCCGCAAGACGGCCAGCGCCAACATCCAGGCCCTGAAACTCAAGCACAGCAAGGAATACTACGTACCAAGCATGTCCAGCCGCACCGTGGTCTACAAGGGCCTGCTGTTGGCCGACCAGGTGGGCGTGTACTACAAGGACCTGTCGGACGAGCGCTGCATCTCGGCCATCGGCCTGGTGCATCAGCGTTTTTCCACCAACACCTTCCCCGAGTGGCCGCTGGCCCACCCCTACCGCTATGTGGCGCACAACGGTGAAATCAACACCGTCAAGGGCAACTACAACTGGATGAAGGCGCGCGAAGGCGTAATGGCCTCGCCTGTGCTCGCGGCCGACCTGCAAAAGCTGTACCCCATCAGCTTCGCCGACCAGTCCGACACCGCCACGTTCGACAACTGCCTCGAACTGCTGACCATGGCCGGCTACCCCATCAGCCAGGCCGTGATGATGATGATCCCCGAGCCCTGGGAGCAGCACACCACCATGGACGAGCGCCGCCGCGCCTTCTATGAATACCACGCCGCCATGCTGGAGCCCTGGGATGGTCCCGCCTCCATCGTGTTCACCGATGGCCGCCAGATTGGCGCCACGCTGGACCGCAACGGCCTGCGTCCCTCGCGCTACTGCATCACCGACGACGACCTGGTCATCATGGGTTCCGAATCGGGCGTGCTGCCCGTGCCCGAGAACAAGATCGTGCGCAAGTGGCGCCTGCAGCCCGGCAAGATGTTCCTGATCGACTTGGAACAAGGCCGCATGATCGATGACGACGAGTTGAAAGCCAACATCGTCAACACCAAGCCCTACAAGCAGTGGATCGAGAACCTGCGCATCAAGCTCGACAGCATCGAAGCCGGTGCCGAGGCGGCTACGCCACAAGCGGCTGATCTGCCTCTGCTCGACCGCCAGCAGGCTTTTGGTTACACCCAGGAAGACATCAAGTTCCTGATGGCGCCCATGGCCAAGAACGGCGAAGAAGGCATCGGCTCGATGGGCAACGACAGCCCGTTGGCCGTGCTCTCGGGCAAGAACAAGCCGCTGTACAACTACTTCAAGCAGCTGTTTGCGCAAGTGACCAACCCGCCGATCGACCCGATCCGCGAGGCCATCGTGATGTCGCTCAACAGCTTCATCGGGCCCAAGCCCAATCTGCTGGACATCAACCAGGTCAACCCGCCGATGCGCCTCGAAGTGAGTCAACCGGTGCTCGACTTCGCGGCCATGGCCAAGCTGCGTGATATCGAGAAATACACACAAGGCAAGTTCAAGAGCGTCACCATCGACATCACCTACCCGCTGGGCTGGGGCCGTGAAGGCGTGGAGGCCAAGCTGGCCTCACTGTGCGCACAGGCCGTGGACGCCATCAAGGGCGGCGCCAATATTTTGATCATCAGCGACCGCGCCGTGAGCGCCACGCAAGTGGCCATCCCTGCGCTGCTGGCGCTGTCGGCCATTCACCAGCATCTGGTGGGCGCTGGCCTGCGCACCACGGCTGGTCTGGTGGTCGAAACCGGTACGGCCCGTGAAGTGCACCACTTTGCGGTGCTGGCAGGCTACGGCGCCGAGGCTGTGCACCCCTATCTCGCCATGGAAACCCTGGCCGAGATGCACAAGGACCTGGGTGGCGACCTGTCCGCCGACAAGGCCATCTACAACTACGTCAAGGCGATTGGCAAGGGCCTGTCCAAGATCATGTCCAAGATGGGCGTGAGCACCTACATGAGCTACTGCGGCGCCCAGCTGTTCGAGGCCATCGGCCTGAACACGGAAACCGTGGGCAAGTACTTCACCGGCACCGCCAGCCGCGTGGAAGGCATTGGCGTGTTCGAGATTGCCGAAGAGGCTATCCGTATGCACAAGGCCGCCTTTGGTGACGACCCCGTGCTCGAAACCATGCTGGACGCCGGTGGCGAATATGCCTGGCGCACCCGCGGTGAAGAACACATGTGGACGCCCGATGTGATTGCCAAACTGCAGCACAGCACGCGATCCAACAACTGGAACACGTACAAGGAATACGCTCAGCTCATCAACGACCAGAGCAAGCGCCACATGACGCTGCGCGGCCTGTTCGAGTTCAAGATTGATCCTGCCAAGGCCATCTCCATCGACGAGGTCGAGCCCGCCAAGGAGATCGTCAAGCGTTTTGCCACCGGTGCCATGTCGCTGGGCTCCATCTCCACCGAGGCGCACGCTACGCTGGCCGTGGCCATGAACCGCATTGGCGGCAAGAGCAACACCGGTGAAGGCGGTGAAGACGCTGCGCGTTACCGCAACGAACTCAAGGGCATCCCGATCAAGAAGGGCGACACGCTCAAGAGCGTGATCGGCGCCGAGAACGTCGAGGTTGATTTGCCCTTGCTGGACGGCGACTCGCTGCGCAGCCGCATCAAGCAGGTGGCTTCGGGCCGCTTTGGCGTCACGGCCGAATACCTGTCGTCGGCCGACCAGATCCAGATCAAGATGGCCCAGGGTGCCAAGCCGGGCGAGGGCGGTCAGCTGCCCGGTGGCAAGGTGTCTACCTACATCGGCAAGCTGCGCCACAGCGTGCCTGGCGTGGGGCTGATTTCGCCTCCACCGCACCACGACATCTATTCGATCGAAGACCTGGCCCAGTTGATCCACGATCTGAAGAACGTCGCGCCCCATGCCGGGATCAGCGTCAAGCTGGTGTCTGAAGTGGGCGTGGGCACTATTGCCGCAGGCGTTGCCAAGTGCAAGAGCGACCACGTCGTGATCGCCGGGCACGATGGCGGCACGGGCGCATCGCCCTGGTCGTCCATCAAACACGCCGGTGGCCCCTGGGAAATCGGCCTGGCCGAAACCCAGCAGACGCTGGTGCTCAACCGCCTGCGCGGCCGCATCCGTGTGCAGGCCGATGGCCAGATGAAGACCGGCCGCGATGTCGCCATTGGCGCGCTGCTGGGCGCCGACGAGTTCGGCTTTGCCACGGCACCGCTGGTGGTCGAAGGCTGCATCATGATGCGCAAGTGCCACCTGAACACCTGCCCCGTGGGCGTGGCCACGCAAGACCCAGCGCTGCGCAAGAAGTTCTCGGGCAAGCCCGAGCATGTGGTGAACTACTTCTTCTTCATCGCCGAAGAAGTGCGTCAGATCATGGCCCAGCTGGGCATTCGCAAGTTTGACGACCTGATCGGTCGCACCGACCTGCTCGACATGCGCCATGGCCTGGAGCACTGGAAGGCACGTGGCCTGGATTTTGGCCGCCTGTTTGCCCAGCCCAATGTGCCTGCTGATGTGCCGCGCTTCCATGTGGATGTGCAAGACCACAACATCGAGCACACGCTCGATCGCAAGCTCATCGAGCGCAGCAAGCCCGCCATCGAAAAGGGCGAGCGCGTGCAGTTCATCGAAGTGGCCCGCAACGTCAACCGCTCCGTGGGCGCCATGCTTTCGGGCGCGGTGACGCGTGTGCACCCCGAAGGCCTGCCCGACGACACCATCCGCATCCAGCTTGAAGGCACGGGCGGCCAATCCTTTGGCGCGTTCCTGACCCGTGGCATCACGCTGTACCTGATTGGCGATGCGAACGATTACACGGGCAAGGGCCTGTCGGGCGGCCGCATCATCGTGCGCCCCAGCATCGACTTCCGGGGCGATGCGGTGCGTAACACCATCGTGGGCAACACCGTGATGTACGGCGCCACCACCGGTGAAGCCTTCTTCAGCGGCGTGGCGGGCGAGCGCTTTGCGGTGCGTCTGTCGGGTGCCACTGCCGTGGTGGAAGGCACGGGCGACCACGGCTGCGAATACATGACCGGGGGCACAGTGCTCGTACTGGGCAAGACCGGTCGCAACTTCGCTGCGGGCATGAGCGGCGGTGTCGCCTACGTCTACGACGAAGACGGCCAGTTCGACACCCGTTGCAACATGTCCATGGTGACGCTGGAGCGCATTTTGCCCACCTCGGAGCAGGAGGCCACGGTGCCACGTTCGATCTGGCACAACGGCCAGACCGATGAAGCCCAGCTCAAGAAGCTGCTGGAAGACCACAACCGCTGGACGGGCAGCAAGCGTGCACGCGAGCTGCTCGACAACTGGGCGGCATCGCGCAGCAAGTTCGTCAAGGTCTTTCCGACCGAGTACAAACGTGCGTTGTCTGAAATTTATGAGAGAAAAGTGCTGGAGGAGTCCGCTACGCCTGCGGTAGCTGCTACCAAAAATGAAGCGACTCCCGCCAAGTAAGGCGACACCGCAGACATCCGCACCGCATTCATAAACAAGGACATCGTCATGGGAAAAACTACCGGCTTCATGGAATACGAGCGCATCGAAGAGGGCTACAAGCCCGTGCCCGAGCGCCTGAAGCACTACAAGGAATTCGTCATTGGCCTCGATGAGAGCCAGGCCAAGGTGCAAGCTGCGCGCTGCATGGACTGCGGCACGCCGTTTTGCAACAACGGCTGCCCGGTGAACAACATCATTCCGGACTTCAATGATCTGGTGTATCACGCCGACTGGAAGAGCGCGATCGAGGTGCTGCACAGCACCAACAACTTCCCCGAGTTCACCGGCCGCATCTGCCCCGCGCCCTGCGAGGCGGCATGCGTGCTCAACGTGAACGACGACGCGGTGGGCATCAAATCCATCGAACACGCGATCATCGACCGTGCCTGGCAGGAAGGCTGGGTGCAGCCCCGTGTGGCCAAGCACAAGACCGGCAAGAAGGTGGCCGTGGTGGGCTCCGGCCCCGCCGGCATGGCGGCAGCCCAGCAGCTGGCGCGTGCAGGCCACAGCGTCACGCTGTTTGAAAAGAACGACCGCGTGGGTGGGCTGCTGCGCTATGGCATCCCCGACTTCAAGATGGAGAAGTCGCACATTGACCGCCGCGTCAAGCAGCTCGAAGCCGAAGGCGTGGTCGTTCGCACCAGCGTGTTCGTGGGCGCTGCCAAGGACGGCCTGGGCAAGGATTCCAAGGTCACCAACTGGGCCAAGGAAACCATCACGCCTGAGCAGTTGAACAAAGAGTTCGACGCCGTGCTGCTGACCGGCGGCGCCGAGCAGTCGCGCGACCTGCCCGTGCCCGGCCGTGACCTGGATGGCGTTCACTTCGCCATGGAGTTTCTGCCCCAGCAGAACAAAGTCAACGCGGGCGACAAGCTCAAGGGCCAGCTGCGCGCCGACGGCAAGCATGTGATTGTGATTGGTGGCGGCGACACGGGCAGCGACTGCGTGGGCACCAGCAATCGCCACGGCGCTGCCAGCGTCACGCAGTTCGAGCTCATGCCTCAGCCGCCCGCAGTGGAAAACCGCCCCATGACCTGGCCTTACTGGCCGATCAAGCTGCGCACCAGCTCCAGCCACGAAGAAGGGTGTGAGCGCGAGTTCGCCATTTCCACCAAAGAGCTCGTCGGTGAAAAGGGCAAGGTCACCGGCCTCAAGACTGTCCGGGTGGAATGGAAAGACGGCAAGATGGTCGAGGTCGCGGGGTCCGAGAAGATCCTCAAGGCCGACTTGGTTCTGCTGGCCATGGGCTTCGTGAGCCCGGTCGCTGCGGTGCTTGAGGCCTTTGGTGTGGATAAGGATGCCCGAGGCAATGCCCGTGCCACCACGGAGTTCGACGGTGGTTATGCCACCAACGTACCCAAGGTGTTTGCTGCCGGCGACATTCGCCGGGGCCAGTCGTTGGTGGTCTGGGCGATTCGCGAGGGGCGCCAGGCTGCGCGTTCAGTGGATGAGTTCCTGATGGGCTATTCCGACCTGCCGCGTTGATGGGCCGCAGGCTCGCCCGCTGACGGCGGGTCTGTCCATTCAGAACGGCGCCTGCGGGCGCCGTTTTTTTATGCGACTGGGTTCTTCTTGCTCGGAACCTGTGGGTCTGGCGCATCAGCCCACAAGACCCCGCAAGCCGAGTTTGTGCTTTGTTGGCACAATCGGTAGCTCTGTCAATTCGGGGTTGCCTGCGGTCAGGGCGCCCGGCTACGTCGGATGACGATGCGATAAATTACAAACATACATGTATGTATGTATATCTCTTCGGCTACCATCGCTGCTGTTTTGGGCTTGCCATGGTGGGTGAGCGAGCCGTTCAAGTCCCGAAATTCCCGAACCTTTTCTTTGCATGCCTGAGTCCTCTCTTCTCGCCGAACTGCGCAACGTCACGTTTTCTTACGGTGACCGCGTGGTCTTGCGTGACCTCAGCCTGGCGATTCCCCGCGGCAAGGTGACTGCGCTCATGGGCGCATCGGGTGGGGGTAAAACCACGGTGCTGCGCCTGATTGGCGGACAGTACAAGGCCCAGGGTGGCCAGGTGCTGTTTGACGGTCAGGATGTGGGGCACATGAATGGGACGCAACTGTATGCCGCCCGGCGGCGCATGGGCATGTTGTTCCAGTTTGGCGCGCTGTTTACCGATCTCAATGTGTTCGAGAACGTCGCGTTTCCGCTGCGAGAGCACACAGATCTGTCTCCCGCGTTGATCCGCGATGTGGTGCTGATGAAGCTGCATGCCGTGGGGCTTCGGGGGGCGCGAGACCTGATGCCGAGCCAGATATCCGGCGGCATGGCGCGTCGCGTCGCCCTGGCTCGTGCGATTGCGCTGGACCCGGAACTGGTCATGTACGACGAGCCATTTGCGGGCCTTGATCCCATTTCGCTGGGCACTGCGGCGCAGCTCATTCGCCAGCTCAACAATGCCATGGGGCTCACCAGCATCGTGGTGTCGCATGATCTGGAGGAAACCTTCCGGTTGGCAGACCACGTCATCATTCTGGGGCCAGGCGTTGTCGCGGCGCAAGGCACGCCCGACGAGGTGCGCGCCAGCCGCGACCCCCTGGTGCATCAGTTTGTGAATGCGCTACCCACCGGGCCCGTGCCTTTTCATTACCCTGGTCCGGGGCTGGCAGAGGATTTTGGACCGGTAGGAGGGCGTACACAGTGAGCTGGTACAAACCTTCCGATGCAGGGTTTGCCGTGCGCCAGAAGTTGGCTGACATCGGCATGGCTGCCCGCCTTTTCGCCCGGCTCGTGCGCATGGGTGGTGCCGCCTTCCTGCGGCCCGCGCTAGTGCGTGAGCAAATTCATTTTCTGGGCAACTACTCGCTGGCCATCATTGCGGTATCAGGCCTGTTTGTGGGCTTTGTGCTGGGGCTGCAGGGCTACTACACGCTGCAGCGCTACGGCTCGTCCGAGGCGCTGGGGCTGCTGGTGGCCTTGTCACTGGTGCGTGAGCTCGGGCCTGTGATCACTGCCCTGCTGTTTGCGGGCCGTGCGGGGACGTCGCTCACGGCAGAGATCGGGCTGATGCGCGCGGGCGAGCAATTGAGTGCGATGGAAATGATGGCGGTGGACCCGGTCCAGCGCATTCTGGCCCCCCGTTTCTGGGCCGGTGTCATCGCCATGCCTGTCCTGGCCACGGTGTTCAGTGCGGTGGGGGTGATTGGCGGCTGGGTGGTTGGCGTGCTCATGATCGGCATTGACGCGGGGAGCTTCTGGAGCCAGATGCAGGGCGGTGTGGATGTCTGGAGTGATCTGGGCAATGGCGTGGTCAAAAGTGTGGTTTTCGGATTCACGGTGACCTTTGTGGCGTTGCTGCAGGGGTATACGGCCAAACCCACGCCCGAAGGTGTGTCGCGCGCCACCACACGCACGGTGGTGATGGCCTCCCTGGCGGTGTTGGCGCTGGACTTTGTGCTCACCACCCTGATGTTCAGTATCTGACGCCAGCGATGCGCGCGTCTGAAGGAATCAAAAACAATGCAACGTTCCAAAAATGATTTGTGGGTAGGGCTTTTTGTCTTGTTGGGGGCCGCTGCGCTTGTTTTTCTGGCGCTGCAGTCGGCCAATTTGCTGAGTCTTAACTTCCAGTCGGGTTATCAGATCGTGGCCCGCTTTGACAACATCGGGGGGCTCAAGCCCAAGGCTGCCGTGCGCAGCGCCGGGGTGGTCGTGGGGCGCGTGGAGTCGATTGCGTTCGACGACAAGACTTTCCAGGCCAGGGTCACGCTGTCCATGGAAGACCGCTATCAGTTTCCGAAAGACAGCTCTTTGAAGATTCTCACCAGCGGCCTTCTGGGCGAGCAGTACATCGGCATCGAAGCGGGTGCAGACGAGAAAAACCTCGCCGCTGGCGACGTGGTCACCGCGACCCAGTCGGCGGTGGTGCTCGAAAACCTCATTGGACAATTTCTTTACAGCAAAGCCGAAGACGGCGGGAAGCCTGCGGGGGCAGGGAGCAATAAATGACGAACTCGAATGACACCGCCCGCGCCCATCGCGCGGGCAACGCCGTGTTGGCGCAACGCTGGTTGGCGTGGGGTGGCCTGCTTTTGGGCGCTGCGCTGCTGGCAGGATGCGCCACCGTCGCCCAGCCCGACCCGAACGATCCGCTGGAGTCCTACAACCGGAGCATGACGAACTTCAATGAGCAGGTGGATGCCATGGTTCTCAAGCCGGTGGCGACGGCTTACAAGGAGATCACGCCTGCCCCGGTGCGTACGGGCGTCAGCAACTTTTTTGCGAACATTGGAGACGCTTGGTCTTTTGTGAACAATGTGCTGCAGTTGCGGGGCGAAGCCGCCGCATCCAGCTTCATGCGCGTCAATGTCAACACGATCTTCGGCCTTGGTGGTGTGCTCGACGTTGCCAGTGAGCTCGGGATTGACCGCTACAAGCAGGACTTTGGCCTGACGCTGGGACGCTGGGGCGTGGGAACGGGCCCGTATGTGGTGCTGCCGATTCTGGGGCCCTCCACACTGCGCGACACGTTGGCATTGCCGGTGGACATGAAAGGCAATCTGGTGCGCTACGTAGACCCGGTTGCCGCGCGCAATTCGCTCTATGCCTTGCGGGCCGTGGATGTGCGAGCCAACCTGCTGCGGGCCGGCTCGGTGCTCGACAGTGCGGCGCTCGATAAATACAGCTTTACGCGCGATGTGTACCTGCAGGTGCGCGGCAGCCAGGTAGACGCAGCACAAAGAGGCAACGGCCAGATCGATGTGGACTCCCATGACGGCGTGTTGCCTGAAGAGCCTGCGCGCTGACCCATTGCCTTGCAGCCGGTGGCGCCGTGGCCGCACAAGCCGTGGTGGCCACCGCAGAGCGTGTTGCACTTGCTTGCAACACGCAACAGCGGCGACGCAACGCGCCGCACCGTTGCTACCACAATGAATTTCAGGGGCCAGGCCCCGCTACGGATGGAGAGCAAAAAATCATGATGAATCGACGTAACTTGGGGCGTGTTGCCCTGTGCACCGCCGCTGTGGTGTCGCTCGGACTGCCGTTTTCGGCCTTTGCGGCCGATGAGGCCCCCGACGCGCTGATCAAGCGCCTGTCCATCGATGTGCTCAACACGGTCAAATCCGACAAAGCCATCCAGGCCGGTGATTTGTCCAAGGTGATTGCGCTGGTGGACAAGACCGTGATGCCCAACGTGAACTTCCGGCGGATGACGGCAGCCGCTGTGGGCCCGGGCTGGCGAAAGGCCACCCCTGAGCAGCAAAAGCGGCTGCAGGAAGAATTCAAGGTGTTGCTGGTGCGCACCTATGCAGGCGCGCTGGCGCAGGTCAATGATCAGACCATCCAGGTCAAACCCCTGCGTGCTGCCGCCGAAGACAAGGACGTGCTTGTGCGCACCGAGATCGTGGGTCGGGGCGATCCGATTCAGCTTGACTACCGCCTTGAAAAGACGCCGGGCGATGGTGCTGGCTGGAAGATCTACAACCTCAACGTGTTGGGTGTCTGGCTGGTGGAAACATACAAGGGGCAATTCGCGCAGGAGATCAACGCCGCCAATCCTGCCGTGAACGGCTATGACAAGGCCCTGGACCGGCTGATCGAAACGCTGGCGGCTCGTAATAAGACCAATGCGACGGCCAAGGGCTGAGGCCACGGTGCCGGTTGTCTCCATGCTGGTACTGCCCGCCGAACTCACCCATAACCAGGCCACCGCAAGCCTGGGCATGCTCATGCACGGCCTGCGCGCAAACCGCGAGCCGACCGTGGTGGTCGATGCACGGGCGCTCACGGTGTTTGATTCCTCGGCGCTGGCGGTGCTGCTGGAGTGCCGGCGCGAAGCGCTGTCCGAAGGCAAACAATTTGCGGTGCAGGGTCTGCCGCAGGCACTGGCCGCCATGGCAACGCTTTATGGGGTGGACGTTCTGCTCGCCCCCCCCCCTGCGGCCCACGCCTGAGTCTCGGTGCGCAGGGCGCGCGCATGTGCACATTGGCACCGAGCGTTTGGAGCGGCGCCTGGGGGCTTCTTGGGCCGGGGCCCGCGTGGCGCTGGGCAAGGCCTTAAAATCAAAGGCTTCATGCCCGCAGTCTCATTCCAAGCCATCTCCAAGACCTTTGCCACACCCAAAGGCCCCTTCAAGGCACTGAACCAGGTCAGCCTGGACATCGAAGAAGGCGAATTCTTCGGGCTTCTCGGTCCCAACGGGGCAGGCAAAACCACCCTCATCAGCATTTTGTCGGGCTTGGCGCGCGCTACGCAAGGACGGGTGCTGGTGCAGGGCAGTGACGTGCAGGCAAACTTTGCCGATGCGCGACGCAAGCTGGGCGTGGTGCCCCAGGAGTTGGTGTTCGATCCGTTTTTCAACGTGCGCGAGGCACTGCGTTTCCAGTCCGGTTACTTCGGTGTCAAGAACAACGATGCCTGGATCGACGAGTTGCTGGAGAACCTGGGCCTCACGGACAAGGCCAATGCCAACATGCGGCAGCTTTCCGGCGGCATGAAACGTCGGGTGCTGGTGGCCCAGGCCCTGGTGCACAAACCCCCCATCATCGTGCTCGACGAGCCCACGGCCGGTGTCGACGTGGAGCTGCGCCAGACTCTGTGGCACTTCGTTGCGCGCCTGAACAAGCAAGGCCACACGGTGCTGCTGACCACCCATTACCTCGAAGAGGCTGAAGCCCTGTGTGGCCGCATTGCCATGCTCAAGGCCGGGCAGATCGTGGCGCTCAGCCGCACGTCTGATTTGCTCAAGGCGGCGTCTGGCAGTGTGCTGCAGTTCAAGACCGACGCCGTGCTGCCCCCGGCGCAGGCTGCGCTGGCGCGGGTGACGGGCCGCATTGTGCAGTTGCCCGCACACGATGCCGTTGACATCGAAAACCACCTTGCTGCGCTGCGCGTGGCCGGGGTGGAGGTGCACGACATGGAAATCCGCCGCCCTGATCTGGAGGACGTGTTTCTGCAGGTGATGGCCGGTACGTCCGAATCCAACCTGGCCCATCGTGGGGGTGCAGCATGACCGGCTGGAAAACACTTTTCTACAAGGAAGTCCTGCGGTTTTGGAAAGTGGGCTTTCAGACCGTGGCGGCGCCGGTGGTCACTGCGGTGCTCTACCTGCTGATTTTTGGCCATGTGCTCGAAGGCCATGTGACGGTGTACGACCGCATCAGTTACACCGCTTTTCTGGTGCCGGGGCTGGTGATGATGAGCGTGTTGCAGAACGCGTTTGCCAACAGCTCATCGAGTCTCATTCAGAGCAAGATCATGGGCAGCCTGGTGTTCATTTTGCTCACTCCGTTGTCGCACTGGGCGTGGTTTGTGGCGTATGTGGGTTCTTCGGTGGTGCGTGGTCTGATGGTGGGGCTGGGCGTTTTCATCATCACGCTGGCTTTTGCGCGTCCTGAATTTGCCGCGCCCGTGTGGATTCTCGTTTTTGCGTTGCTGGGCGCTGCCTTGTTGGCCACGCTGGGTCTGATTGCCGGGCTGTGGGCAGACAAGTTTGACCAGATGGCGGCGTTTCAGAATTTCATCATCGTGCCCATGACCTTTCTGTCGGGTGTGTTCTATTCCATTCAGTCGCTGCCCCCGTTCTGGCAGGCTGTGAGCCATCTCAACCCGTTTTTCTACATGATTGACGGATTCCGCTATGGCTTTTTTGGCCAGAGCGACACTTCGCCCTGGCTGAGCCTGTCCATCGTCGGCATGGCGTGGCTGGCCGTGAGTTTTCTCGCCGTGCACCTGTTGCGCACGGGTTACAAGATCCGCAACTGAATTTTTATCGCCATGACCGCAGAAGACCTCAAGAACCTCATCGCCGCCGGGCTCGTATGCGACCACATCACGCTCGAGGGCGATGGGCGCCACTGGTATGCGACCATCGTGTCGCCCGAGTTTGAGGGCAAGCGCCCCATCCAGCGGCACCAGCGCGTGTATGCCACGCTGGGCGCCAAAATGCACACCGATGAAGTGCATGCCTTGTCGATGAAAACCTTCACGCCGGCTGAATGGGCATCGCAGGCGCCCTGAGTGTTGGCAATGTTTGCTCATTAATTGATAGCTGCTTACGCTTGTGGAATAAGCGCTAGCGGTGTTTTTTGCTCTTATTTTTGGTGATCTGAGATGGACAAACTCCTGATTCGCGGCGGGCGCGCTTTGCACGGCGAGGTGCTGGTGTCTGGCGCCAAGAACGCAGCCCTGCCGGAGTTGTGTGCTGCGTTGCTCACGGCAGAGCCCGTGACCTTGCTCAACGTGCCCCAGCTGCAGGATGTGAGCACCATGCTCAAGCTCATTCGCAACATGGGCGTGGCCGCAGAGCGCGCCAGCGACGGCACGGTGCGCATCGACGCGAGCGGCCTCAATA
Source organism: Acidovorax radicis (assembly GCF_020510705.1). Taxonomy (NCBI): domain Bacteria; kingdom Pseudomonadati; phylum Pseudomonadota; class Betaproteobacteria; order Burkholderiales; family Comamonadaceae; genus Acidovorax; species Acidovorax radicis. The sequence goes on along the minus strand of NZ_CP075184.1, from coordinate 4,061,741 downwards.
CCCCCGAGGCCCCTTACGAACTCGTCAAGACCATGCGTGCGTCGGTGTTGGCCTTGGGCCCGCTGCTGGCCCGTTTTGGCGAAGCTACCGTGTCGCTGCCTGGCGGTTGCGCGATTGGCTCGCGCCCGGTGGATCAGCACATCAAGGGCATGGCTGCCATGGGGGCCGAGATCGTGGTCGAGCACGGCTACATGATTGCCAAATTGCCCCAGGGCTGGACGCGCCTCAAGGGCGCCCGCATCACCACCGACATGGTCACCGTCACAGGCACTGAAAACCTGATGATGGCCGCCACGCTGGCAGAGGGCGAGACGGTGCTCGAAAACGCGGCGCAGGAGCCTGAAATTTCGGACTTGGCCGAGATGCTGATCGCCATGGGCGCACACATCGAAGGCCATGGCACCAGCCGTATCCGCATCGAAGGCGTCGAGCGCCTGCATGGCTGCACCCATCGCGTGGTGGCCGATCGTATCGAGGCCGGCACCTTTTTGTGCGCCGTGGCTGCTGCAGGCGGTGACGTGGTGCTGCGCCACGGCCGGGCCGACCACCTGGACGCCGTGATCGACAAGTTGCGCGAGGCTGGTGTGCAGGTGCAGGCCGTCGAAGGCGGCATCCGCGTGCAAAGTGCGGGCGGCAACACCCTCAAGGCGCAAGGCTTTCGCACCACTGAATACCCAGGGTTTCCTACCGACATGCAGGCCCAATTCATGGCGCTGAACTGCATTGCGCAAGGCATGGCCACCGTCGCCGAAACGATTTTTGAAAACCGATTCATGCACGTCAATGAGCTAGTGCGCCTGGGTGCGAAGATCCAAGTCGATGGCAAGGTGGCCGTGATCGAAGGCGTGGGTTCCACCACCAGCCGTTTGTCGGGCGCCACCGTGATGGCCACCGACCTGCGCGCCTCGGCCAGCCTGGTTATCGCGGGCCTGGTGGCCGACGGCGAAACCGTGGTGGACCGCATCTACCATCTGGACCGCGGCTACGACTGCATGGAAGCCAAACTGCGCGGCATTGGCGCGGACATCGAACGGATCACCGCATGACCATGATCACCCTGGCGCTTTCCAAAGGCCGTATTTTTGAAGAAACGCTGCCGCTGCTGGCCGCAGCCGGTATCGAGGTGCTTGAAGACCCCGAGAAGTCGCGCAAGCTCATCCTGCCCACCAACCAACCCAACGTGCGCGTGGTGCTGGTGCGTGCCACCGACGTGCCCACCTATGTGCAGTACGGAGGTGCCGACATCGGCGTGACCGGCAAGGACACACTCATTGAGCACGGAGGCCAGGGCCTGTACCAGCCGCTGGACCTGCGCATTGCCAAGTGCCGCGTGAGCGTGGCCGTGCGCAACGACTTTGACTACGAGCGCGCCGTCAAGCAGGGCTCGCGCCTGAAGGTCGCCACCAAATACACCAGCATCGCCCGCGACTTCTTCGCGACCAAAGGCGTGCATGTGGACATGGTCAAGCTCTACGGCAGCATGGAACTGGCGCCGCTCATCGGGCTGGCCGATGCCATCGTCGATCTGGTCTCCACCGGCAACACGCTCAAGGCCAACCACCTGGTAGAGGTTGAACGCATCATGGACATCAGCTCCTACCTCGTGGTCAACCAGGCCGCGCTCAAGCTCAAGCAGGCGCCGCTGCGCCGCATCATCGATGCGTTTGCCTCGGCCATACCGGCCGAAAAGAACTGACCTTCATCCCAACGACTGACACTATGACTTTGGTAGCTGCTCCCGCCCGTCTGTCCACCGCTGCGGCCACTTTTGAGGCTGAATTTGCAGCCCGCCTGCATTGGTCTGCCGACACCGACGCGGCCATCGAGCAGCGCGTGGCCGATATCCTGGCGGATGTGCAAAAGCGCGGCGACGCCGCGGTGCTGGAGTACACCGCCCGCTTCGACGGCCTCAGTGCCCCCAACATGGCGGCGCTGGAGTTGACGCAAGCCGACTTCAAGGCCGCTTTCGACGCCATCCCGCAGGCCCAGCGCGACGCGCTGCAGGCCGCTGCCAAACGCGTGCGCAGCTACCACGAGGCGCAGAAGAAGGCCTCCGGCGAGAGCTGGAGCTACCGCGACGAAGACGGCACCTTGCTGGGCCAGAAGGTCACGCCGCTGGACCGCGTGGGCATCTACGTGCCAGGCGGCAAGGCCGCGTACCCGTCCAGCCTGCTGATGAACGCCATCCCTGCCCATGTGGCCGGTGTGCAGGAAATCATCATGGTTGTGCCCACGCCCGTGCGCGGCAGCGTGGCCACGGGCGGAACGGGCGAGGGCACCTCGACGAAGGGCGAGCGCAATGAGCTGGTGCTGGCAGCCGCCTATGTGGCGGGCGTCACCCGCGCCTTCACCATCGGCGGCGCGCAGGCCGTGGCCGCGCTGGCCTACGGCACGGCCAGTGTCCCCAAGGTCGACAAGATCACCGGCCCCGGCAACGCCTACGTGGCCAGCGCCAAGAAGCGCGTGTTTGGCACTGTGGGCATCGACATGATCGCGGGCCCGAGCGAGATCCTGGTGCTGGCCGACGGCAGCACGCCGCCCGACTGGGTGGCGATGGACCTCTTCAGCCAGGCCGAACACGACGAGCTGGCTCAGTCCATCCTGCTGTGCCCCGACGCCGCCTACCTCGACGCCGTGCAGCGCGAGATCGACCGCCTGCTGCCCACCATGCCGCGCGCCGAGATCATCGCCAAGAGCCTCACCGGCCGGGGCGCACTGATTCTGACGAAGGACATGGAAGAAGCCTGCGCGATCAGCAACCGCATCGCGCCCGAGCACTTGGAGGTCAGCAGCACCGACCCACACCGCTGGGAGCCGCTGCTGCGTCACGCGGGTGCGATCTTCCTCGGTGCCTACACCTCCGAAAGCCTGGGCGACTACTGCGCCGGCCCCAACCACGTGCTGCCCACCAGCGGCACGGCACGTTTCTCTTCGCCATTGGGTGTTTACGACTTCCAGAAGCGCAGCAGCCTTATCGAGGTGAGCGAGGCCGGTGCCCAGGTGCTGGGCACCATCGCCGCCGAGCTGGCCTATGGCGAGGGACTGCAGGCCCACGCGCAGGCGGCCGAGATGCGATTGAAGTAAGGTATGTCTCGCAACATTGGTCATCCTCTGTTGCGGCGGATGAAGGGTCACGTGACTCTGACATGTTCAATGTCGCACGTGCGAATCCGCAATCTCTCTCTTCAGTTTGACCCTGAGTCGCTTGAATTCGTAGCTGACTTCTCTCCTCACCGAGCAGCCGTTGAAGAGCTTGAAGCGGTAGAGGACTTCGCATCGCTGACGTTTGAAGACTTGTTTCTGTGTGATGAGGCAGGTGATTTCGAATTTACTTCGCGCTCGGCGATTGAGGTGTGTCCACAAAAGTCTTGGTCTTGGCTTTGCGACTTCTGGTTCGGACTGGAAGAGTCGGACCAGTCCAATCCATGTCTGGTCACGTTCGCGGCAGCGAATTCGGTCGTCCGGTTGGACGCGCTTACACCGCTAAGCGCGCAGCATCGCTTTCAATACCACTGGGGAATTGCGCTGTGCGATATTCCTTTGCCATACAGCGTTTTTTCCGAGGGGGCTGTGTCAGCAGTATTCTTTGACAAGCATGCTTTGGCGAGGGGTGTTCTTTGTGCATTTAGCGACTCCGATTTTTCCCAGCAAAGCGACCGCATCAAGGCCGCGCTTGAACTCGTTTGCGGGCAGCCCCTCAGTTCGGTGATGGAGCGCTCTGGGGATTCGCTGACTTTCTATGGGTTGCCAGAAAAGAGTCGTTACAACTATTTGCCACTCCTATCTAATAGAAATTTTGAACAGGCGAGCCGTCTATGCATTGCATTGATTGACGGAGTGCTAGCTTTGTCAGACGAGTACTTTGACAAGATCCGTCCTGCTCAGCAATTCACTGTTCTTGGCAAGAATTCAGCCGTGCCCGTTGAAGTGCGCTTCTTGCAGTTGATGATGTGTGTCGAGGCAATGGACGGCAAGTACACGCTCGAAACCGAGGCGTCCAGCAACTTGCTGGGTATCAGTGCAACCGCAGCTTTTTTGTTAAATAGCTTTCGACATCAACTTACGCACGGACTTGGTGGATACCAGAAGGCCTTTATTGCGGTATCGCAGAACAAGTTCCGGAATCAAGACGGCGCACTGAAACGTGCTTTGATGGAGTGCATCCCAGTTCCTCCAAAAGAGAGCGCGTCTAACTGGGAGGAGTTGAGGTCACATCGCTTGCTGCGCCCTATCGAGAATCAAATGCTTGCGATGGAACTGGCGCTGAAATCCGATGGCGTGCACACGGATCAATGCAACTTCGCGCTGTTGTGGTTGCGGTTAGCGGAGCGATTGGACGCATTCTGGTGCGCCTACCTTGGAGTGCCGCCAGAACTATCGCAAAGTCGATACTCACCCTTGCCTGTTTTGTCGCAGGTAGTTCTGGAGACTGTGGCTTCGGAACAGGAGGCTGCGAATAGCTCTGATGCGAATCGTCAAATTGACGAACTCCGAGAGAAAAATAATGCTTTGAAGGCCGAAAAGCTCGAACTTCAAAAAAGGCTGCGGGAGCAGGGGGCTCTTCTGCGGTCGTGTAGGACTGCGCTTCAGCAGGCTGTTTGCGATGCCAAGAGCTGATGACCCGGCTGTGGCCTTGGTAGTTCGTTCAACTCACACTGATGCTCCGTTTGCCAGTTGAACTGGCGCGCTCCTGAAAGGCTGCGAAACCGCGATAGTTTTTTGTGGGCATGCGGCGCCTTCTCCAGCCCGGTGTTGCGCCCAGATCAGCCGTGCAGGCCGGTGGCCTTCGGCACTCACACGCAGCCGCACGGGCCCGGTGAACGACAGGCGCTGACCCGCCTCCAGAAAATAGTCCTCCAGCAGGCCATCACAGGTCACCCAGACGCGGCCCCGTTCGACTTCGAGCAGGGCGATGTCGCCCGCACGGAAATCCAGCACCTGGACCGCCTGCAGCGGCGGCAGGGGCTGGCGCTTCCATCGCAGGTTGAGGGGCACCGCAGGCTGGGTGGGCAGCGTGGGCGACGGCGGGGTGGGGGTGTGCAGTGTGTTCATGCCTTCACTGTGCGGCCAGCGGCCGCGCGTCACCAGCCACAGGCGCGTGCGATCTGGCCCAGTACAGAACAGCGAACCAGCCCATCTGTACTGTACGCACTGGGTCGTTTCTGTACTGTCTGCTTGCCAAGGTGCCAGTACAAAATGCAGCATGGCCACCGATGACGCACCCCCGCTGTACCTTCAAATCGCCGAGCAGCTCGCGCAGCTGATCCGCAACGGCACCCTGGCGCGTGGCGAAAAGCTGCCCTCGGTGCGCGAGCTGGCGCGCCAGCACGGCGTGGCGCAGACCACGGTGGTGCAGGCCTACCACTGGTTGGAGGATGCGCGCCTGATCACCGCGCGCCCGCGCTCGGGCTTTTTTGTGGCGGCGCGGCCGGTGAGCCTGCCCGAGCCCAGCACACCGCGCCCGATGCGCCGCCCACGTGAGGTGTCAGTGGACTGGCTGGGCCAGCGCATCCTGGGGCGCAAACAGCCGGTGGACATCATCTCGTACAGCAGCGGCACGCCCGGCCCCGAGCTGTTCAACCCCGACCGCGTGCGCCGCGCCGTGGTGCGTGCCGCGCAGCGCCACCGCAACCTGCTGTGCACCTACCCCGGTTCGTCAGGCCACGAGGATGCGCGCCGTGCCCTGGCGCGCTACGCCGTCAGCCTGGGCTGTAGCCTGGACCCCGAGAACATCGTGATCACCGGTGGCTGCATGGACAGCATTGCGCTGTGCCTGCGCGCCGTGACGCAGCCGGGCGATGTGGTGGCGCTGGAGTCGCCCACGCATTTTTCGTTTCTGGAGGTGCTGCAGGGCCTGCACCTCAAGGCGCTGGAGATTCCCACCCACCCGCGCAACGGCCTCTCGCTGGATGCGCTGCAGCTGGCGCTGGACACCCAGCCGGTCAAGGCCGTGATGGTGGTGCCCACGCTCAGCAACCCGCTGGGCAGTTGCATGCCCCAGGCCGAGCGCAAGCGCCTGGTGCAGATGGCGGCGCGGCACGACATGGCGGTGATCGAGGACGCGATCTACAACGACCTGGTCGAGGTGGATGAGATGCGGCGCACCGTCAAGTCGTACGACACCACCGGCCATGTGATGCTGTGCGACTCGTTCTCCAAGACGCTGGCGCCTGGCCTGCGCCTGGGCTGGCTGGAGGCCGGCCGCTGGGCCGACAAGCTGCGCGCCATCAAGGACCTGCAGGCGGGTGGCCAGTCCGCCGTGCTGGAGCTGGCCCTGGCCGACCTCATCACCCAGGCGGGCCACGCCGCCGCCATGCGCCAGCTGCGCGCGGCCGTGGCGGCGCGCATGGACGAGGTGCGCCATGTGATTGCCGCGCACTTCCCGCAGGGTACGCGCGTGAGTGACCCGCCCGGCGGCCTGCTGCTGTGGCTGGAGCTGCCGCGCGCGCTTGATTCGGTGCAACTGCACGAAGCCTGCCTGGCCCGGCAGATCCTGATCGCACCCGGCACGGTGTTCAGCGCCAGCGGACGGTTCCGCAACTGCCTGCGCATCGGCGTGGGAGGCGACTGGACGCCCGCCCACCTGGAGGCGCTGCGCACCGTGGGTGACATGGCGTGCCAGATGCTGCAAAGCGGGGCACCCCGCAAGGCGGCTTGAATGTGGTGTTTTAATCAACACGAAGTTCGTGGCGCACGAAGTTCGTGTAATATTTAACCCATGAAAAACATCACCGTGACCATGGACGACACCGTTGCCGAATGGGTGCGCGTGGAAGCCGCCAAGCGCGGCAGCAGCGTGTCCCGCCTGCTCGGTGAATGGCTGGCCGAAAAGATGCGCCAGGAAGACGCCTACGCCCAGGCCATGCGCGAGGCGCTGGGGTTTGAGTCCTGGGGCGCGTCCAGCGGACCGTACGTGCCCCGCGAAACCCTGTTTCTGCGCTGAACGGGGCAGACCACATGGCCACCGTCCCCATCTTTGTCGATACCGAAATCCTGCTCGCCAGCGTGGACGACCGCGATGCCGAGCGACAGGCGCGGGCGCGTGAATGGATCAGCTTTTGCTGGCAGACGCGCAGCGGCCGCATCAGCTCGCAGGTGCTCAACGAGCTGTACAACCAGGCCATCCAGCGTTTTGACGGCCCCCATGTGCTGCAGCAGGTGCGCGCCCAGGTGCGCCGCCTGCGCGTGTGGCTGCCGCCGCACCTGGACTCGTACACCGTGGACGGCGCCTGGGATCTGCAGGACCGCTACCGCCTGGGCTACTGGGACGCACTCATCCTTTCGTCTGCCCACCAGCAGGGCTGCCGCTACCTGCTGACCGAGGCGCTGCCGCATGGCGAGCCCCTGGACGCCGTGCGCCCCATCAACCCGTTTCTTGTTTCCCCCAACGAACTGGACACTGCCGAATGACCCACGCTGATCCATCTTCCCCTCTCCAGGCCCTGGCCCGCATCCGCCCCGACGTGCGTGCGATGCATGCGTACGGCGTACAGCCCTCCACCGGCATGCTCAAGATGGACGCGATGGAAAACCCGTTCCGCCTGCCGGCCCATCTGCAGGCCGCGCTGGGCCAGCGCCTGGGTGGGCTTGCGCTCAACCGCTATCCCGGCGACCGCCTGCTTGATTTGAAGGCCGCTCTCGCCAAGTACGCGGGCATGCCCGAAGGCTACGGCATCGTGCTGGGCAATGGCTCGGACGAGCTCATCACCCTGCTGGCGCTGGCCTGCGCACAACCGGGCACGGGCCAACGCGCCACCATGCTCGCGCCCATGCCGGGTTTTGTGATGTACCCGCTGTCCGCACAACTGCAGGGTCTGGACTTTGTCGGCGTGCCGCTCACGCCCGACTTTGAGCTGGATGAGCCTGCCATGCTCGCTGCCATTGCCCAGCACCAACCTGCCATCACCTACATCGCCTACCCCAACAACCCCACGGCCACGCTGTGGGACGAGGGCGCGGTGCAGCGCATCATCGACGCTGCGGGCGCGCAGGGCGGCATCGTGGTCATGGACGAGGCCTACCAGCCCTTTGCCAGCCGCACCTGGATCGACCGCATGCGCGCAGAGCCCGCGCGCAACGCCCATGTGCTGCTCATGCGCACGCTCAGCAAGTTTGGCCTGGCGGGCGTGCGCCTGGGCTACCTCATCGGGCCCGCCGCATTGGTGAGCGAGATCGACAAGGTGCGCCCGCCCTACAACGTGAGCGTGCTCAACTGCGAAGCGGCCCTGTTTGCGCTGGAACATGCCGAGGTCTTCGCCGCCCAGGCTGCCGAAATCCGTGCCGAGCGCACCACACTCATCGCCGCGCTGCGCCAGATGCCAGGGGTCGAAAAGTGCTGGGACAGCGAGGCCAACATGGTCCTCTTGCGTGTGGCGGATTCCGCCAAGGCCTACGAGGGCATGAAAAACCGCAAGGTGCTGGTCAAGAACGTTTCTACAATGCACCCATTGCTGACCAACTGCCTGCGCCTGACGGTAGGCAATGCCGAAGACAACGCGCAGATGCTGGCCGCACTCCAAGCCTCCCTATGACTTCCTCCGCACTCGTACCTTCTACATCGGCTGACCCGATGGCCGACCGCATTGCCGAGGTCAGCCGCAACACCGCCGAGACGCGCATCAGCGTGCGCATCAACCTCGACGGTACCGGCCAGGCCAAGCTGCACACCGGCATCGGCTTCTTCGACCACATGCTCGACCAGATCGCCCGCCACGGCCTGATCGACCTCGACATCGATTGCGAAGGCGACCTGCACATCGACGGCCACCACACCGTGGAAGACGTGGGCATCACGCTGGGCCAAGCGTTTGCGCGCGCCGTGGGCGACAAGAAGGGCATCCGCCGCTATGGCCATGCCTACGTGCCGCTCGACGAAGCGCTGTCGCGCGTGGTGGTCGATTTCTCAGGTCGCCCCGGCCTGCACGTCGATGTGAAGTTCACCGCGGGCAGCATCGGCCAGCTCGATACACAATTGGTGTACGAGTTCTTCCAGGGCTTCGTGAACCACGCGGGCGTCACGCTGCACATCGACAACCTCAAGGGCATCAATGCCCACCACCAGTGCGAGACCATCTTCAAGGCGTTCGGGCGCACGCTGCGCGCGGCGCTGGAGCGCGATCCGCGCTCGGTGGGTGTCATCCCCTCCACCAAGGGTTCTTTGTGAGTTTTTTAATAAAATCGGGCGCTAGCGCTTGATGTATAAGCGCTGGCAGCTATGAATATGGAAGCAAAAACCGTTGCGGTCGTGGATTACGGCATGGGCAACCTGCGCTCCGTGTCGCAGGCCGTGCAGGCCGCCGCCGAGGGCACGGGCTGGACCGTGGTCGTCACCCAGCGCCCCGAAGACGTGCGCGCTGCCCAGCGCATCGTGCTGCCAGGGCAGGGCGCCATGCCCGACTGCATGCGCGAGCTGCGCGAATCGGGCCTGCAGGAATCGGTGCTCGAAGCCGCCGCCACCAAGCCGATGTTTGGCGTGTGTGTGGGCATGCAGATGCTGCTGGACCACAGTGCAGAGGGCGACACACCGGGCCTGGGGCTCATCCCTGGCGACGTGCTCAAATTCGACCTGGCAGGCCGCACCCAGCCTGATGGCAGCCGCTTCAAGGTGCCCCAGATGGGCTGGAACCAGGTGCGCCAGATGCCCCACGCCCGCCATGGTGGCGGCGTACACCCCGTGTGGGCGGGCGTGCCCGACAACAGTTACTTCTATTTTGTGCACAGTTTCTACGCTGTGCCGCAAAATTCGGCCCATTGCGCAGGGCAAACGGACTACGGCGGTTTGTTCGCTGCGGCCATTGCACGCGATAATATTTTTGCCACCCAGTTTCACCCGGAGAAAAGCGCGGAGCACGGCCTGGCCCTGTACCGCAATTTTCTGCACTGGAATCCCTGATTTTTTCTTAACCGCCACCCGTTCGGGCCGAGCTGCGTCTCGCCCTTTATCCCCCGAACTCCACCACCATGCTGCTCATTCCCGCCATCGACCTCAAGGACGGCCACTGCGTTCGCCTCAAGCAAGGCGATATGGACCAATCCACCACCTTTGGCGAAGACCCCGCCGCGATGGCCCGCAAATGGGTGGAGCAGGGTGCCCGCCGTTTGCATCTGGTGGATTTGAACGGTGCCTTTGCGGGCGTGCCGAAGAACTACACCGCCATCAAGTCCATCCTCAAAGAGGTGGGCGACGAGATCCCGGTTCAGCTGGGCGGTGGTATCCGTGATCTGGACACCATCGAGAAATACATTGACGGCGGCCTGCGCTACGTGATCATCGGCACGGCAGCGGTCAAGAACCCCGGGTTCCTGAAAGACGCGTGCAGCGCCTTTGGTGGCCACATCATCGTGGGGCTGGATGCCAAGGACGGCAAAGTCGCCACCGACGGCTGGAGCAAGCTCACCGGCCACGAAGTGGTCGACCTTGCCAAGAAGTTCGAGGACTGGGGCGTCGAATCCATCATCTACACCGACATCGGCCGCGACGGCATGCTGTCGGGCATCAACATCGACGCCACGGTGAAGCTGGCCCAGGCGCTGACCATCCCCGTCATCGCTTCGGGCGGCTTGTCGAACATGGCCGATATCGAGCAGCTTTGCGCCGTGGAGAGCGAAGGCGTCGAGGGCGTGATCTGCGGCCGCGCCATCTACAGCGGCGACCTCGACTTTGCCGCGGCCCAGGCCCGGGCCGACGCGCTGGGCGCTGCCTGATGCATTGCCGGCTGTGACGCCGGCATCGGGCGGGCGTGTTCTATTTAGCCCGAGGTTTTCTGGCCATCAGAACCACGAGGCGGGCACCCAGTCGAACCGGACGTCGAGCGGCAGCTGCTGGATGTGATAGCTCTCTGGCAGCGGTGTCACGGCCTGTAGCCGCACCACAATGGACGTGGTGCGCGGCGTCAGAGGGGATACCCGGTCGGCGGGGGTGCCCTGTACTTCCGGTGCCAGGCCCACGACTTTGGCCCGCACCCTTCCCCCGTCCATGAAGCGCAATGTGGCCTCGCGGCCCAGTTGGGCATAGCGCGCCTCTTTGGCCGGCAGGTAGGCGTAGACCAGGGGCTCGGCGTTCGTTTGCACAACAGCGATGTCGGTGCCTGGTGCAACCCAGTCGCCCTTGTGCACCAGGGTGCGCAGCACTTTGGCGCCCGCAGGCGATGCCACAGCTGTCGTCGCGGGCACGGGTGAGGGCGCCGTGGCCTCGGGCTTTGCCGCCAGGTTTGGCGCCGACGGCGCCTGCGTTTCAGTGGGCATGCGCTCCTGCACCAGCAGGGTCCGGTGTTCGCGGATGTCGGCGCGGGCCCGGCTGACTTCGACTTGGGCCTGCAGCGCTTGCAGGCGTGCGTTGTCGACCTCCTGGCGTGTGGCTGCGCCCTGGTTCCACAGGTCCTGCATCCTTTGGAGGCGGGCTTGCTGAATCGCCAGTTGGTCCTGTGCCAGCTGGTGTGCTTCATTCAGCATCGTTTGGCGTGCGTGCTGATTTTGTAGCAGCTTGGTGGGGGCCGGGGCCGGGGCCGGGGCCGGGGCTACCAAGGGGAGAGGCTGCACCATTTTTTCCTTGGCGGGGGCTTCGAGTTCCGCCACGGGCTGGCCTGGCTGAAGGGTTTCCCCCACCTGGGCAATGCGCACCACCCGCCCCACGGAGGGCGCCCGCACTGTGACCTGCTCGATCATCACCTGCGCGGGCGTTGTTTCCCACCAGTAGGCAACGCCAAAACGGGTCAGCAGATAGGCGGGTGGCAGCAGCACCATCGCGAGCAGCAAGTACCAGCGCCAACGCGGGACTTTGCGCTTCGATGCGGCGTAGCGGACTGCCAGCCCATTGGTTTCCTGCGCCGATTCCGGCGGAACATCGAACTGAATCTTCACGGCCGGGCCTCTCTATAGTCTTCTAACGACTGCACCACGATGCCGGCGAAGCCTGGCACGGGCGCGAGTTGGTGCATCAGATTGCGCCAGCGCTGCAGCGATGCCGCGCGGCCTGCGTTGAAACTGCTCTCCGGGCTGGGCAGTGCGCGTTCGATGCTTTGTGCCACCCACAGGCGCAAGCCTGACGGTGCTTGCAGCAGGGGGCGAACAATGGTTGCTGTGCGCTCTGGATTGTTGACATACACCATGGCCACCAATTCGCTGACGCCCGCCGCATGCAGCTGGCGTGCAAAGGCGGGGTCACGCAGCTCGCGGTAATGGGTGGTCAGTGCCATGGGCCACTGCGTGCGTGAGCGCACCGCACGCAGCGTGTCGAAGAGATAGGTCTCCCAGCGGCGTTGCTGGCTGGCCGGAAGCTGGCTGCGTTCCAGGTCCAGGTGCAGGCCGTCGAAGGGCAGGTCACGCAGCGTGTCTATCAGCGCCAACAGTTGGGGCCTCTCTTTGGGGAGCACCCAGGCGGGATCACCCAGTAGCAGGTCGATACGCAGATGCAGGGCATGTGCCCGGGCTGCAAAGGCGTTGAGCTGAGCGAGCCCGCCGGGCTGGCTCAGGGCGCGCAACTGGGCTGCCGTGAATGACAAGAGAAGACGCTGGCTGCCAACGGGTATGTCTTGCAGGCGCTCTGGCTGGTCCAGCAGCGCCTGGGCCTGCCAGACATACCAGCCCAGGCCGGCCTGGGTCTGGATCTGGATCTGGATCTGGATCTGGGCAGTGCTCACCGCGTCAGCGGTATCTGCGGTGAGTGCTGTCAACGTGGCGGTCAGTGGGTCGAGGGGGGCGGGCGCGCTCTCGGGCGATTCCAGCGGGCAGTCACCGCCCAGGCTCAGCACCTCCAAGGCGGCCAAATCGCGCCGCTCCGCGCCGTCAACGGTTTGCATGGCGGCTTGGTAGAGCGCGTAGCGCGCCGTCAGCAGTTTGGAATAGCCGTCGCCGTCAAATGCATCCACGCGCAACCGTGCCACGCGCACCGTTTCCAGCGCCGCTCGCTGGCGCAGCGCGTAGCTGGTCACTTCTCTGCTGCGCAGCCGGTAGTTGGCCAGCGCTTGCTGGCTGGATGCCTCGAACTCGCTGCGCCGCAGCAGCAACAAGGCCTGCGCACGGTCGCTGTCGCGCTGGGCCCGGGCAAGCGCTGCGTCGCGCTGCGCACGCCATTGCAGTGGCACGGAGAAATTCACGCCCACGCGGGTGCTGTGGCCTGGCTGGCCGCCCAGATCACGGCTGACGGACTGGGCCACCGACAGGCTGGCGTCCACCCCTTCCAGGTGCGCTTGCTCCTGCCGCCGCAAGGACGCGTCCACGTCGAGCTGAGCCAGCCTCACGGCGGGATGTTGGTCGCCTTGTGTTGCCACGAACTGAGGCGCCAGGCAGGCTTGCGGCCACAGCGGTTCCCGGGTCTCGACGGTGAGACGGGCTTGGCCCGTGAGGCGCGAGAGGTCGGCGCTGGCCAGCTGCTGTGCGGTGTCCTGGCTGTCGTATGCCGCCTGCACGCTGTCGAACAGCTGGATCAGCTCCAGCCGGTCGGCTTCCAGCAGAACCCCGGCCTGGCGTCGGCGCAGCAGCTGGTCTTCAACGCCCGAGCGTGGTTGCAGAAAGGCCTGTGTGATGCGCGCGCGCTGGTTGCTGCGCAGATGGCGCACATAGGCCCGGCGCACCGATTGCACGGCCTCATGGTCGACCTGAAGGCGCTGTATCCGGCTCTTGGTGAGGGCTTCATCTGCCTCGCGCACATCGCGCTGCTGGGCTGCGCGGCTGCCCAGCAGCGGCCAACGCACCCCCACTTCCAGTTGGGCTCGCCGGTAGTCGCGGCTGAGGGAGTCGGTCACCGCTTCACGCGTGTTGTCCAGGGCGGCCCCGCCAAAAAGCTGGGCTCCCTGGCGCGCTTCGGCGAACGCGCTGCGTTGTTCGGCCACTGCCACTTCGGTCTGGGCAAGTCGGGCCGCAGGGGCCTGCGTGCGCGCCCATGTTTCCAGCTGCGTCAGGGACGCGGGTGTGCCGCTGGCTTGAGGCGTAAAGGCCAGGGCCTGAGAGGCCTTCAGAACTGCCGCAGGGGGGGCTTCATGTGCGTTGGCCGCAGCCTGCGCCCATGAGCATGCGAGAGCGAGCGCTGCGACAAGCGTGGCGTGGAAGGGGCGAAGAAGGAGCATGTCAGAACTTCGTCTTGCGCAGCACCCACCAGGGCGCCATGGAGGAGTCGAGATGGGACTTCATGAACATCTCTTGCATGATGGAGAAAGAGCAATGCACGCGGTTGGCAAAGGCGAACAACGGAAACAGTGGCAGGAACAACAGATATTCCAGATCGTCCCGGGGACGCTCAGATACGGCAACCACGTAGAGCACAAAATAAAACACCAGGGCGAAAAAATAGGCGAGGTATATAAACGCCAGCCCGCCCAGCACCGCGCCCACAGGCAGCGTGAACAAGCTCATCCCGGTGTAGGCAACGATCATGAAAGGCATCACCAATTGCATGATCAAGCCGTTCACCAGCACAAAAAGAAAGTTGCGCCAACCCAGCAACCGTGGCCGCAGATTGAAACGGAACTTGCGGATGAAGATGTAGAACATGTCCCCGTCCCAACGCAGGCGCTGGCGAAAGAAGACGCGCCATGTGTGGGGGGCGTCGGTATGGCCTACGGCATGGGGATCGAACGCGATGCGCAGGTTGGGATGCCGGCCGAAGTACTGCTTGATGCGTGTCGTCATGTCCAGGTCTTCGGCTGAGCCGGCGTCCCAGCCGCCCAGATGGCGCAGAAACTGGGTGCGAAACACGCCGAATGCGCCCGAGATGTTGTTGACGATGTTGAACTCTGACAGGCCGGTTTTGCCAGCTCCAATGGAGAGCATGTATTCCAGCGCCTGCAGCCGTGTAACCAGGGAGCGCTTGGCGTTGCGCACCCGCAGGTTGCCCGCCACGCCCACCACGCCCGGGTCGTCAAAATGCCGCGTGGCGTTGCGCACCATGTCGTTGTCGAACGAGGTGTCGCCGTCCAGTGCCATCACGATTTCGCCGGTGGCAATCGCGAGCCCCGCATTCAGCGACGACACGCGCCCACCGCGTTGCCACTTGGGCAGCACGATCAGTTTGCGCCGTGGCGTGTCGGCCAACAGGGCCTGGGCACCGCGAGCGGCCAGCAGGGTGGGGCGGTTTTGCAGCGCGCCGTCGATCACGGGAATGATTTCTATGAACCCGGGGTACAGCTGCTGGGCCAGGGAGTGAATGGTCTTGCGGACATCCTCGCCCTCGGAATAGCAGGTAATGACGCAGGAGACGCTTGGGTAACGCTCGCGTTGGTGGTGCGGCAGGTGTTCACGCAACCCGTACTTCACCATGCCCACTGTCACCAGAAAGTAAAACGGGGCCTCCAGTAAAACCACGAACGGAAAGAACTTGAGGGCCAGCTCCAGCCAGTTCTGCTGGCTGGAGCTGGCAAACAGCATGCTGAAAGCGACAACCGCATACTCCAACATGCGATCAGGCCTGCTCTTGCAAGCGTGTCATCAAGGTGTCGGCCTGGTCGCCGGGACGTAAATCTTTCGGGATCTGGACGTGGCGTATGCGGGCGATCAGTGAGGGGCCGGCGTTCGAGGAGGCCTGGTCTGCCAGGGCGCTGCGAAGCCGCTGGGCCAGCCCTTCGGGTGCCGAGAACGGCAGAAAGAGCCAGAGCTTGTCTTCCTGTGTGCGCGTGGTGATGTCTGACGTGCGCAGCAGTTCGTGCAGGCGGCGTGCAAATTCATCCAGCAGCAAAAATACCCGCGCTGCGCCGCGTTTTTCGATGAGATCAGTGGCGTTGAGGAACTCCACCAGCATCAGGCCGAACTGCATTTCGGCATGCCGCGTGCTGGTGACCAATGCCCAGTCGAGCATGCGGCGAAAATGGTAAGGCTCCACGTAGTTGGCAGTGTCGAGTGCAGCGAACGATTCATGGATCTGCCCGGCGCGCAAGGCTGTGCGGCCATGTGCGCTCAACCGCAACGCGGCGATTTCACGCACATCCAATGCACTGGGATCGGATGTGGCATGGCAGTCCAGGCACCTTGCCTGCACCGAGGTTTCTACAAAGACATGGTGGCAACTGCCACAAGCGTATTGCGTGAGCGGCCGGTCATAGTCCACGCCGATGTGACGCAGTGCAGCATTGCACTGGGGGCAGGTGAGCGCGCCATCGTTGTTGAAGTCGTTTGCGGGCGCGATGTGGCCGCACGCAAAGCAATGCAGCGAAGGCTCCTTGCGGATGTGCAGGCTCGAGCAATGGGGGCAGATGTCGATGTAGTGGATGTGCGCACAACCGCACACACGGCAATGCCGGGTTCGGTCGATCAGGGTGGTCGGCTCGAGGAGCTTGCGCCGCACCAGTGTGACCAGGCAGTTGGCGGCGTCTTCGCCCTGCTGCGCCAGGGCATCCACCGTGGGGTAGCGATAGAGCGTGGCATTGCTGCGTTCGCACAGTGGCTGCAGTTCGGCATTGTCCCGGAGATACAGGAAATAGAGCACGCGCTCGTCAAGGCGCATGTCTTCCGTACGCAGTCTGAGGCTGCGGCGCACGGCCAGTGAGCGCTCGCTGATCGCCACCGCATCGGGGTACGGGGCGATCCCATCGACCAATAAGGGCGCTTCGTCCATCCCGGGGGGCACCAGCACCGGACGGTCCCACCAGACGCTTCGGCGAATCTGGACGATCATCGCATCCGCTATTTGCGCGCTCCACCCGTCCAGATAAAACCCCAGCGGCGACGCTCCAGACGCTGTGTACGCGTCCCATGAGGCGAATACCAAGGAATCCGGCTCCGCATGGGAGGGTGTGCCGGTGGGGCGCAGCACTACCATTTGCGCAGCGGGCGAGGCGAAATCGGAGGGGGAAGTCAGGGTGGACACGGGAATATCGGTGCGTGACGCGTTAAGAGGGCTGACATGGTGGCGTTGCCTTGGCGACGGTGAAAATGGGGCGACCCCACTGAATGGGAAGGCGCTGCGCCGCAGGAGGCAATGCAGACATGCTATTTTCCGCACCGCGAACGGTATTGGCTTTAGGCAAAATCAATGGCGCGCATCATAACAATGGGCCCCTTTCGAACCGATCCGGGGGCCAGGTGTATGGGGCAGCGGACATAGGTGGCCGTAGGCGGGAAGAAGTGGTGCAGGGCCCAGGCCCCGGCGCCTGTCTGCCGCCGTACAGCCGTACAGCCGTACAGCCGTACTTATCATTTTGAGGAGACCCATTTCGTGATTCTTGTCACCGGCGGCGCCGGCTTCATTGGCTCTCACACCTGCGTAGCGCTGGCAGCGGCAGGCATGCCGTTCCTGGTGCTGGACAATCTTTGCAATAGCCGCCGCTCGGTGCTTGAGCGTGTGCAGCGCATCACCGGCGCCCCCGTTCCCTTTGTCGAAGGCGATATACGCGACGCTGGATTGCTCCAGCGGGTGCTGGAGCAGCATCCCATTGATGCGGTGATCCACTTTGCAGGGCTCAAAGCCGTAGGCGAGTCAGTGCGTGAGCCTCTGCGTTATTACGACAACAATGTGGCGGGTACGGTGAATGTGCTGCGTGCGATGCAGGCGGCCAACGTGCGCACCATGGTGTTTTCCTCGTCCGCAACGGTATATGGCGAACCGGCTTCTGTGCCCATTCGCGAGGAAGCGCCGGTTTCTGCGCAGAACCCCTATGGCGCCAGCAAGCTCATGATGGAGCAGGTGCTTGCCGATGTGGACACCGCCGAGCCCGGCCAGTGGCATATCGCGCGGCTGCGTTATTTCAACCCTGTCGGTGCGCACGAAAGCGGCTGGATCGGCGAAGACCCCAGGGATGTGCCCAACAACCTGCTGCCGTATGTGGCGCAGGTGGCGGTGGGCGCCCGCGAGCGCCTGAGCGTGTACGGGGGCGACTACCCCACGCCCGACGGCACGGGCGTGCGTGACTACATCCACGTCTGTGACCTGGCAGAAGGCCATGTGGCGGCGTTGCGTTATCTGCGCAGCCACACGGGGGGGCTGACGGTGAATCTGGGCACTGGCAAGCCAGTGTCTGTGCTGGAGATGGTGCGGGCGTTTGAGCGGGCCAGCGGCCGCTCGGTGCCTTACCAGGTGGTGGAGCGCCGCCCTGGCGACGTGGCCCAGTGCTGGGCCGACCCCGCCCTGGCCGGGCGGCTGCTGGGCTGGCATGCCCACCATGGTCTGGAACGCATGTGCGAGGATGCCTGGCGCTGGCAAAGTGGTGTGGCCGCAAGCCTGCAAGGGTGAGGCCTCGCAGGCGCCACACCGACAGGCGTGTGGGTAGCCCGCGAGGCAGTGGACAATCGGTGTCGCAAAAGCGGTGTGTTTGTTTTTCTTGGCCTCCCAGGTTGCGTCGGCCGTGCCACCCGGTAGAACGCTCTGCAGCGAGATACTCACATCAACCAAGTCAACGCGCGGTGGAATTCCACCGCTTTTTGCCATTTTTTCCCTCTTACTTCATACCATTCACGCGCCATGCTTGCCAAACGCATCATCCCCTGTCTTGACGTCACTGGTGGCCGGGTCGTCAAGGGCGTCAACTTCGTCGAACTGCGCGACGCAGGCGACCCTGTCGAGATCGCCGCGCGCTACAACGCCCAGGGCGCCGACGAGCTCACCTTTCTGGACATCACGGCCACCAGCGATGGGCGCGATCTGATCCTGCCCATCATTGAAGCCGTCGCCAGCCAGGTGTTCATTCCGCTCACGGTAGGCGGGGGCGTGCGCACCGTGGAAGACGTGCGCCGCCTGCTCAATGCGGGCGCGGACAAGACCAGCTTCAACTCGGCGGCTATCGCCAATCCCGACGTGATCAACGCAGCCTCCGCGAAATACGGCGCGCAGTGCATCGTGGTCGCCATCGACGCCAAACGCCGATCCGACGCGGATGCGCAGCGCCCCGGGGCCGACGGCCAACCCGTCGGGCCGGGCTGGGACGTGTACAGCCATGGTGGCCGCAAAAACACCGGGCTTGACGCCGTGGCCTGGGCCACCGAGATGGCGCGGCGCGGCGCGGGCGAGATCCTCCTGACCAGCATGGACCGCGACGGCACCAAGGCGGGCTTTGACCTGGCGCTCACGCGTGCCGTGAGCGATGCGGTGAGCGTGCCCGTGATCGCCTCAGGCGGCGTGGGCAACCTCGACCACCTGGCCGACGGCATCCAGATCGGCGGTGCCGACGCGGTATTGGCCGCCAGCATTTTTCACTATGGCGAGTACACCGTGGGCCAGTCCAAGCGGCACATGGCAGAGCGTGGTATCCCGGTGAGGTTGTGATTGTTTTGCTATTTATTTTATAGCTTTTAGCGCTTATCCCATAAGCGCTACTGCCCGAAAAGGCTTCAAATGGTGGCGCTGACCACTTGGGCTGTCGTTCAAATCACCGACAATGCCGCCCATGAACTGGCTCAACGAAGTGAAATGGGATGCGCAGGGCCTGGTGCCCGTGATTGCGCAAGAGCAGGGCACGGGCGACGTGCTGATGTTTGCGTGGATGAACCGTGAGGCCCTCGCGCAAACCGCAGAGCTCGGCCGCGCTGTGTACTTCAGCCGCTCGCGCAAGAAACTGTGGTTCAAGGGCGAAGAGTCGGGCCACATGCAGACGGTGCATGAAATCCGCCTGGACTGCGACAACGACGTGGTGTTGCTCAAAGTCACCCAACTCGGCCACGAGCCCGGCATTGCCTGCCACACCGGGCGCCACAGCTGCTTCTTCAGCGTGCTGCGTGATGGCGTGTGGCAACCGGTTGATCCGGTCTTGAAAGACCCCGGTTCCATCTACAAGTAATGTCTATGAGTTCCAACGATTCCCTCGCCCGCCTGGCCGCCGTCATCGAAAGCCGCAAGCCCGCCAATGGTGGCGATCCCGAAAAGAGCTACGTCACGCGCCTGCTGCACAAGGGGCCGGACGCTTTCTTGAAAAAAATTGGTGAAGAAGCCACCGAGGTCGTCATGGCCGCCAAGGACGTGGACCACGGCGCCGACAAATCGAAGATCGTCTACGAAGTGGCCGATCTGTGGTTTCACTCGATGGTGGCCCTGGCCCACTATGGCCTTACGCCCGCCGACGTGTTGACCGAGCTCGAGCGCCGCGAGGGCACCAGCGGCATTGAAGAAAAAGCCTTGCGCAAGGCCGTTGCGCGTTCCACCGACGAGGGGGCTTCATGAGCGACATCATCGACGTGCAAACCCGGGAGCAGAAGGCGCAAGACCTCAAGTCGATAGGCTGGGTCAGCTACATCCTGCACCTGATCGTGGCCGTTGGGGCGGTGCTGCCGGGTGCGCAAGCCAGTGCGCTGCTGTTGGTCATTGCGCTGGTGATCGATCTGGTCAAACGTGGCGATGCCGAGGGGACTTGGCAGTCCAAACATTTTTCGTGGCGTATTCGCACAGTAATCTGGGCGGGCGTGCTGTACATCGTCACAGCGCCGTTTTGGCTGCTGGGCTTGTTCCTCTTCAACCCCGCGTGGATTCTGATCTCCATCTGGTTCCTGTACCGCATCGTGCGCGGCATGGTTGCAATGAGCAAAAGCCAGGCGGTCGATGACTGACGTGGGCGTGCCCCGCGTGCGCCTGAACCTGGCGTTGCAGGGCGGGGGATCCCACGGGGCGCTTACCTGGGGCGTGCTGGACGCACTGCTCGAAGACGGGCGGTGGCAGCTCGATGGGGTCAGCGGCACCAGTGCCGGCGCCATGAACGCAGTGGCGTTGGCGCATGGTTTTGCCCAGGCGGCCCAAACCTACAAAGACCCCGAAGAAGCCCACCAAGCGGGCTGCGCGCTCGCCCGTGAGTCGCTCGCGCGCCTGTGGGAAGGGGTGGGTGCGCTGGGTAGCCTGACCTGGGGCACGCCGCTGTCGGCAGCCAACCCCCTGATGGGCATGATGTCGCAGTGGTTCTCGCCCTCCCAGATCAACCCGCTGGGATTCAATCCCTTGCGCAAGCTGCTGGAGCGCGAGGTGGATTTCAGCCTGCTGTGCGCCACCCGCGCGCGCGTGGCCGGCCCCAAGGTCTTTGTGTGTGCCACCAATGTGCGTACGGGCCGTGGCGAAATTTTTTCTGGCCCCCGCCTGAGCGCCGACGCCGTGATGGCATCGGCCTGCCTGCCCATGATGTTCAAGGCCGTGGAGATTGAGGGCGAGCCCTATTGGGATGGTGGCTACTCAGGCAACCCCGCGCTGCATCCGCTTCTCTATCTGACCGAAACCGCCGACATTTTGCTGGTGCAGATCAACCCCATTGATCACCAGGGCGTGCCCACTACCGCTTCTGAAATCATGGACCGCATGAACGAGGTCACGTTCAACGCGAGCCTGCTGGCCGAGTTGCGCGCCATCGAATTTGTGCGCCGTCTGCTCGCCGAAGGCAAGTTGGACGCGCGTCGCTACAAGAGCGTGCGCATGCATCGCATCGACGGCGGTTCGGTGCTCGCCCCGTTTGGCTCCGACAGCAAGTTGCGCGCGGATCTGGCCTTTGTACGCCAACTGTTTGAACTGGGCCGTGTGGCCGGGCAAGCGTGGATTCACGTGCACCACAAGGATGTGGGCGTGCGCCCTACGATCAAAATCGCCGACAATGCCTGAGCCCCCGAGTCCGTCAAAAGCCGTGTACGAACCTGTATTCCCTTTGCCCACAATGCACGATCCGAACTGCCTTTTCTGCAAAATCACCGCGGGTCAGATCCCGTCGAAGAAAATCTATGAAGATGAAGAAGTCTTCGTCTTTCACGACATCAAACCGTGGGCGCCGGTCCACTTCCTGATGGTCCCCAAGCGGCATATCCCTTCGATGGCGCAGGTCACCGCAGCTGACGCAGGAATACTTGGGCGCATGATGGCGCTGGCGCCAAAACTGGCACTGGAGCAGGGCTGCAATCCGTATCCGGACGGTGGTTTTCGCGTCGTGGTAAACACGGGGCTTGAAGGTGGGCAGGAAATCCACCATCTTCATCTGCATGTGATGGGCGGTCCGCGCCCATGGCTCAAAGGCTGAACCAGGCTGACGGTGTCGGCGGCGCGTTCCTTGTGGCGATGCTGCAGTGGCGAAATCCTGTCATCGCCCCCGTCTAAAATGATTGCAATTCGTTAGGAGATATCTCATGGGCTCTTTTTCCATCTGGCACTGGCTGATCGTGCTGCTGATTGTGGTCATGGTGTTTGGTACCAAGAAGCTCAAGAACATGGGCTCTGATTTGGGGGGCGCCGTCAAGGGCTTCAAGGACGGCATGCGCGATGGCTCAGCCGACGCCCCTGCCACGCCACCTGCTGGCCAGGTGGCCAACAACCCGGCCACCGACAAGACCACCATCGATGTCGAAGCCAAGCAAAAAAGCTGAGCTGGCGGTGGTGGCCTGTCCCCGCATTGGCGCTTGATCCATGATTGATATTGGTCTGTCCAAGATGGCGCTGATTGGCGCCGTGGCGCTCATCGTCATTGGCCCGGAGAAGCTGCCGCGTGTGGCGCGCACCGTGGGCACCTTGCTGGGCAAGGCACAGCGGTATGTGGCCGACGTGAAGTCGGAGGTCAACCGGTCCATGGAACTTGACGAACTCAAGAAGATGAAGGACACGGTGGAGACCGCTGCACGCGATGTGCAAAATTCCATCCAGACCAGCGCCAGCGAGTTCGAGAAAGACTGGGCCGACGCGACTGGCACCGCCAACGCAGCGTCGTCGTTTGAGCCGTCCACCGTGGTGCCCGCCTACAAGCACCCTGGCAAGAACTGGCGTCTCAAGCGCGGTGCGATGCCCCAGTGGTACAAGGCCAAAAATGGCGTGCGCACCAAGGCACAGTCGGGCGCGGCCCGTGTGGCGCGCTACCGTCCCCAAAAATTCCACTGATCTGCATCCTGTGCCTCGCGCACTGAATGGGCGTTTCGCACGCCCCTGAAAATCCACCATGTCCGACACCCCCTCCCAAGAAGACGAGCTGGCTGGCACCGAGCAGCCGTTCGTGCAGCACCTGATGGAGCTGCGCGACCGGCTGATCAAGGCCGTCATTGCCATTGGCATCGCGGCAGCGATCCTGTTCTTCTTTCCGGGCCCTGGTGCCTTGTACGATTTTCTGGCGGCCCCGCTGGTGGCGCATCTGCCCAAAGGGGCCACGCTGATCGCCACATCGGTTATCTCGCCTTTTATGGTGCCACTCAAGATTCTGCTCCTGGCGGCCTTCCTGGTGGCTCTGCCGGTTGTGCTGTGGCAGGTCTGGGCGTTCGTGGCGCCGGGCCTGTACTCGCATGAGAAAAAACTGGTGTTGCCGCTGGTGGTTTCGAGCACGCTGCTGTTTTTTGTGGGCGTGGCGTTTTGTTACTTCTTGGTGTTTGGCCAGGTGTTCGCTTTCATCCAGAGTTTTGCACCCAAGAGCATCACGGCGGCGCCAGACATCGAGGCGTATCTGAGCTTCGTACTGTCCATGTTCCTGGCTTTTGGCCTGGCGTTCGAGGTGCCGATTGCGGTGGTGGTGTTGGCCCGCATGGGCATCGTCAGTGTGCAAAAGCTGCGCGAGTTTCGCGGCTATTTCATCGTGCTCGCTTTTGTGGCCGCAGCCATCGTGACGCCGCCCGATGTGGTGTCGCAGCTGTCGCTGGCGATCCCTATGTGCCTGCTGTATGAAGTGGGCATATGGGCGGCGCAGATTTTTATCAAACATACCCAGGCACCAGATGCCGAAGAGGACTCCGCGTCCTCTTCGACATCGTCCTGACAGCGTCACTCGGGGCCCGCAACGGGTCCTGCGCGCAAAACCCCTATGGCTCTCTTGCCCGGACGGGGTGCTCATAAAAATATAGCTGCTGACGCTTGTGTATCAAGCGCCAGTAGCTTTTTTTATGCCAATGTATTGGTTGCGATGGACTGGGTTGACAGCCCTGGGTGGGGCGGGAGCCTGACACGGTGCCGTCCCGATAAAACACCCATGCGGTTCGAGGCATGTCGGGCTGCCTTCCTTGACTGAAATGGGGCTTTGGCAAAGCCCCACACGCCGCTGGCCAACCGGCAGCCAGCGAGAGCAACGCTTAACGCCTCACGTTGCGCTGTGGCCGCGGGCGCACACCCGGGGTGATGCTCAGCTCCACCTGTTTGTCTGCGCGTTGGATTTCAAAGGTGGAGGCGGTGCCTGGCTTGAGGGCCGCTACAGAGGTCAGTAGTTCGGATACCGTGCCGACGTTCTTGCTGTCCACGCGCACGATCACATCGCCAGGGCGCATGCCCGCCTGGGCGGCTGGGCCGTCTTGCAGCACGCCGGTAATGATCACACCTTCAGTGGCCTTCTTTACGC
Organism: Acidovorax radicis; assembly: GCF_020510705.1. Lineage (NCBI taxonomy): Bacteria > Pseudomonadati > Pseudomonadota > Betaproteobacteria > Burkholderiales > Comamonadaceae > Acidovorax > Acidovorax radicis. The sequence continues at coordinate 4,037,559 of NZ_CP075184.1, read as the reverse complement.
CGAAGGTCTCGGCCAGCTCGGGCGAGAGTTCATTGGGCTCCACGCCAATCCAGCCGCGCGTCACCTGGCCGTCCTTGACGATGCCGTCGAGCACCAGCCGCGCCGTGGATACCGGAATGGCGAAGCCGATGCCCATGCTGCCGCCCGAGCGCGAGTAGATGGCGGTGTTGATGCCCATCAGGTTGCCGTTCACGTCCACCAGCGCTCCGCCCGAATTGCCGGGGTTGATGGCCGCGTCAGTCTGGATGAAGTTTTCAAACGTGTTGATGCCCAGCTGGCTGCGGCCCAGTGCACTCACGATGCCGCTGGTCACGGTCTGGCCCACGCCAAACGGGTTGCCAATGGCCAGCACCTGGTCGCCCACGTCCAGGGCGTCGGAGTTGCCCAGCACGATGACGGGCAGCTTGTCGAGTTCGATTTTCAGGATGGCCAGGTCGGTATCTGGATCGGTGCCGATGACACGCGCCCGCGCTCGGCGGCGATCTGTCAAGGTCACTTCGATTTCGTCGGCCCCTTCCACTACATGGTTGTTGGTCAGGATGTAGCCGTCAGGGCTCACGATCACGCCGCTGCCCAGGCCCGCTTGCGCCTGGCTTCCCTGGTCGCCAAAGAAAAACTGGAACCAGGGATCGTTGCTGCGTGAATTGCGAACTTCCTTGCTGGTATTGATGCTGACAACGGCCGGTGCCGCCTTGCGGGCCGCGCCGCTGAAGCTGCCGGTGGCGGGTTGTGACGTGGGGCTGGCCGGGGCCTCCAGCAAGGCGATGCCCGCCCCTGAGCGGGTGGTGCCCCGGCCCAGCCATTCGGGCTGGAGCGTGGCAACAACAAAATAGGCCGCAACGAGCACCGTTACGGTCTGAGAAAACAGCAGCCAGAGTCGTTTCATGAAATGTGAACAAGGGTGGGGCAATAGGGAGGGGGAGGGTGGCCTGCGCCAGGGCCTTCGTGTACGCATTGTCTCCGAATGTGGGTGGGGCACCGCGCGGGGTAACGCGCGCGACAATAGGCCGATGAGCATTTCCCGCACCCAACTTCTGCAGGCGTTTGATGGCCTGCTTCAACCTGAGCGCTTCAAGGATTACGGCCCCAACGGCCTCCAGGTCGAAGGCAAGGCCGAGATCCAGCGCGTGGTGAGCGGCGTGACGGCCAGCCGCGCGTTGATCGAGGCGGCCATTGCTGCGCAGGCAGACGCCATCTTTGTGCACCATGGCTTGTTCTGGCGCGGCCAGGACGGTCGCATTACCGGCTGGATGAAGCAGCGCCTTCAACTGCTGCTCGTGCACGACATCAACCTGTTGGCTTACCACCTGCCACTGGACGCCCATGCCGACCTGGGCAACAACGCGCAGCTCGGTCGTGTGCTGGGGCTCGCCGCCGATGCCCGCTTTGGGGAGCAGGACCTCGGGTGTATTGGGCCCGCCATGTTTGCCAGCAGCCAGGCGCTGGCAGACCATGTGGCCCAGGCGCTGGGCAGGCATGTGACGCTGGTGCAACCCGCTGGTGCCGCCGCGCAGCCTATCCGGCGCGTGGCGTGGTGCACGGGCGGCGCGCAGGGTTATTTCGAATCTGCCGTGGCGGCCGGCGCCGATGCTTTCATCACCGGAGAAATTTCAGAGCCCCAGGCGCACCTTGCGCGGGAAATGGGCGTGAGTTTCATCGCTGCGGGCCACCACGCTACCGAGCGGTATGGTGCCCCGGCTGTGGCGTCGCATGTGGCTGCGCAACTGGGGTTGGCGCACCAGTTCATCGAGATCGACAACCCTGCGTAGGGCGTCTTGCCTGTGCATGGTGCAGATCTGAATGCTCATCTATTGATAGCTGTTAGCGCTTATGGGTAAATCGCTTCAGGCCAATTTCATTAATAAACTGATAAAAACCATGCACACCATTGCCATCACCCAGGGGGACCCTTCAGGCATCGGGCCCGAGATCGTGGCCAAGGCATTCCGCGACGCTCCCGATGAATTGCGCCATTGTTTTGTGGTGGGTGACGTGGCCACCTTGCGGCGCGCGGCGCAGGTCATCGTGCGCCCGGGTGTGCCCATGGTGCCGGTGGCTCGCATCACCGAAGCGGCCGACGCTTTGGACGTGCCCCCCCGCTGCGTGCCGGTGCTGCAGGTGCCGGCCATCAGCGGCCCGCCGCCCTGGGGCCAGATCAGTGCCGCTGCGGGGCGTGCGGCAGCCGACAGCGTGCTTTGGGCCACACGCGCGGCATTGCGCGGTGAGGTGGCTGCGCTGGTCACAGCCCCGTTGCACAAAGAAGCGCTGGCAGCGGCAGGGGTGCTGTTTCCGGGTCATACCGAGCTGCTGCAGGCGGAAGCCGCCGCGCACCAGGGCGTGGCGCTGGCCGATATGCCGGTGCGCATGATGTTGGCGAACGACGAGTTGCGCACCGTGCTGGTCAGCATTCATGTGTCGCTGCGCGACGCCATCGCGGCCGTCACCCACGACAACGTGTTGCGGACGCTGCAGATCACCCATGCGGCCCTGTCACGCAGCCTGGGGCGTGCACCGCGCATGGCGGTCGCAGGGCTGAACCCCCATGCGGGCGAGGGCGGGCTTTTTGGCCGCGAAGAGATCGAAATCATCGCGCCTGCCATTGCTGCGGCGCAGGCATTGGGCCTCGATGCTCGTGGCCCGTTTGCACCCGACACGGTGTTCATGCGGGCTCGCAGTACGCCGCTGCGCGAAGGGGAGTTTGATGTGGTCGTCGCGATGTACCACGACCAGGGCCTGATTCCGGTGAAATACCTCGGCGTGGACAAAGGCGTCAACGTGACGCTGGGCCTGCCGTTGGTGCGCACCAGCCCCGACCATGGCACGGCATTTGACATTGCGGGCCAGGGCGTGGCGGATGCCTCCAGCCTGGTTGAGGCGGTGCGCATGGCCCGCAAATTGGCGTCGTGACAACGGTGCGTTTGATCTGGCGCAGCAAAAAATAAAAAACCCGCATGCACCAGAAGTGCAGCGGGTAACGCTGGAGCGGGATGAAAACAGCGATTAGCGTTTGTTGAGGCTGTCGCGAATTTCGCGCAGCAGCACGATGTCTTCGGGCGGTGCGGCGGGGGCGGCAGCGGCCGGTGCCGGCGCTTGGCGTTTGAGGCGGTTCACCTGTTTGATCATCATGAAAATGATGAACGCCAGGATGATGAAATTGACGGCCACGGTCAGGAAGTTGCCATAGGCAAAAACAGGCACTGCGGCTTTCTTGAGGGCATCCAGCGTCATGGAGGTGCCCGCAGGCACCGGCCCCAGCACCACAAAAAGATTGGAAAAATCAAGCTTGCCAAACACCAGGCCGACGACTGGCATGATGAGGTCGGAGACGATCGAATCGACGATCTTTCCGAAGGCTCCGCCAATGATGACGCCCACTGCAAGGTCTATCACGTTGCCTTTGACGGCGAACTCTCTGAACTCTTGCATCATTCCCATGTTGTTACTCCTTATATTGAATGGTGAGGGCTGAGTATTGCTCAGCGCAATGACCTGTCAAGGCAGTAAGCACATGGAAATACCCATTTTCACTCCGCTACAATTCGCGGTTGACCCTAATAGCGATGTAAATCGAGGACCCCCATGAGTGACACTCCAATCGACTCCAGCAAGCGGACGTGGCTGATAGCGTCCGGCTGCGCTGGCGCGGTGGGCGGCGTGGCAACCGCCGTTCCTTTCGTGAGTACTTTTCAGCCGTCAGAGCGAGCGAAGGCCGCCGGTGCAGCTGTTGAGGTGGATATTTCCGCGCTCAAGCCCGGGGAAAAGCTCACCGTGGAGTGGCGCGGCAAGCCCGTCTGGATCATCAAGCGCACGCCCGAGCAACTCGCCCTCTTGCCATCGCTGGATGGGCAATTGGCCGATCCGAAGTCCGAGCGCAAGCCTTCCGAGCTGACGCCTGAATACGCGCGCAACGAGGCTCGGTCCATCAAGCCTGAGATTTTTGTGGGTGTGGGCATTTGCTCGCACTTGGGGTGTTCGCCCTCCGATAAGTTCCAGCCCGGCGCGCAGCCCTCGCTGCCCGATGACTGGAAGGGCGGCTTCTTGTGCCCTTGCCATGGCTCCACATTCGACATGGCTGGCCGCGTCTTCAAGAACAAGCCCGCGCCTGACAATCTTGAAGTGCCTCCGCACATGTATCTGTCCGATACGCGCCTGATCATCGGTGAAGACAAGAAGGCTTGACGGAGAACCACATGGCCCACGAATTCAAAGAAATTTCTCCCAACGCCTCGGCTGGCGCCAAGGTCACGAACTGGTTTGAGAACCGGTTCCCGACGGCGTTCGATGCCTACAGGGTGCACATGTCGGAGTACTACGCTCCGAAGAACTTCAACTTCTGGTACATCTTTGGCTCGCTGGCACTGGTGGTGCTGGTCATCCAGATCGTGACCGGCATTTTCCTGGTCATGCACTACAAGCCCGACGCAAGCTTGGCGTTCGCTTCCGTGGAGTACATCATGCGTGATGTGCCCTGGGGCTGGCTGATTCGCTACATGCATTCCACAGGTGCTTCTGCGTTCTTCGTCGTGGTGTACCTGCACATGTTCCGCGGGCTCATTTACGGCAGCTACCGCAAGCCGCGCGAACTGGTCTGGATTTTTGGTTGTGCCATCTTCCTGTGCCTGATGGCTGAAGCCTTCATGGGCTACCTGCTGCCTTGGGGCCAGATGTCGTACTGGGGCGCCCAGGTGATCGTGAACCTGTTTGCTGCCATTCCGTTCGTCGGCCCTGATCTGGCGCTCTTGATCCGTGGCGACTATGTGGTGGGCGACGCAACACTCAACCGGTTCTTCAGCTTCCACGTGATCGCAGTGCCGCTGGTGCTGCTGGGCCTGGTGGTTGCTCACTTGCTGGCGCTGCACGATGTGGGCTCGAACAACCCTGACGGTGTGGAAATCAAGGGCCCCAACGCGCCCAAGGATGCCAATGGCAAGCCACTCGATGGCGTGCCTTTCCATCCCTATTACACGGTTCACGACATCTTTGGCCTGAGTATTTTCTTGATGGCCTTCACGGCGGTTGTGTTCTTCGCTCCGGAGTTTGGCGGGTACTTCCTGGAGTACAACAATTTCATCCCGGCTGATCCGCTCAAGACGCCTTTACATATTGCGCCGGTGTGGTACTTCACGCCGTACTACTCCATGCTGCGTGCCATCACCAGCGAAATGATGTACGCACTGATGGCTTGCGTGGTGCTTGGTGCTGGCTTTGGTGTGGTCAAGGCAAAGCTCCCGAATTTCATCAAGGTGGGTATCGCTGGTGCTGCTGCCGTCGTCGTGGTGCTGATGCTGTCGATCGACGCCAAGTTCTGGGGTGTGGTTGTGATGGGTGGCGCCGTGGTCATCCTGTTTTTCCTGCCTTGGCTGGACAACAGCCCGGTCAAATCGATTCGTTATCGTCCTAGCTGGCACAAATACCTGTACGGCGTTTTTGTGATCATCTTTGTGATCCTGGGCTACCTCGGTGTTCAGCCGCCATCGCCGATCGGCGAGCGTGTATCGCAGGCAGGGACCTTGTTCTACTTCGGCTTCTTCCTGCTGATGCCTTGGTGGAGCCGTATCGGCGAAACCAAGCCTGTGCCCGACCGCGTGAACTTTGTGGCGCACTGAGCCTGGAGATAGCAACAATGAAGAAAATCATCCTCACGTTGATCGCCGCAGTGGGCCTGGCCGCTGGCGCTGCCCATGCTGCTGGCGACACCCTCGCCTGGGACAAAGCTCCCAACAAGACCAATGACCTGGCTTCGCTGCAAAACGGCGCCAAGGTGTTTGTCAACTACTGCCTGAGCTGCCATTCGGCTGCCTACATGCGCTTTAACCGTCTGCGCGACATCGGGCTGACCGAACAGCAGATCAAGGACAACTTGTTGTTCACGACCGACAAGGTTGGCGAGACCATGAAGGCCTCGATTGATCCGAAGCAAGCCAAGGAGTGGTTCGGTGCGAATCCTCCCGATCTGACCGTGATCGCGCGTTCGCGTGCGGGCCATGGCGGTACGGGCGCTGACTATCTGTACACCTTCCTGCGCACGTTCTACCGGGACGAAACCAAGGCCACGGGCTGGAACAACCTTGTATTCCCCAATGTAGGTATGCCCCACGTCCTGTGGCAACTTCAAGGGGACCGTCGCCCCGTGTTCGAAGCACATGAGAGCCATGGCCACAACACCGAGGTTTTCAAGGGTTGGGAGCAAATCACGCCAGGCACGATGACGCCTCTGCAGTTCGATCAGAACATCGGTGATCTGGTGAATTACCTGCAGTGGATGGGGGAGCCTGCACAGAATACGCGCTGGAGAATCGGCGTCTGGGTGTTGATATTCCTGGGTGTCTTCACGGTCATTGCCTGGAGGTTGAATGCAGCCTTCTGGAAGGACATCAAGTAAACGCTGGATCCATCACAAGCACCCTTCGGGGTGCACTTGGATTTTTTACAGAGTGGGCGCTTTTGGCGTCCCACTCTTTTGATTTTTAGGAGTCTCCCACCATGATGGTGCTTTATTCGGGTACGACCTGTCCCTTCTCCCACCGCTGCCGTTTTGTCCTGTTTGAAAAGGGCATGGACTTTGAAATTCGCGATGTGGACCTGTACAACAAGCCCGAAGACATCAGCGTGATGAACCCGTATGGCCAGGTGCCTATTCTGGTAGAGCGGGACCTGATTCTGTATGAATCGAACATCATCAATGAATACATCGATGAACGTTTCCCGCACCCGCAGCTCATGCCTGGTGACCCAGTGGATCGTGCCCGCGTTCGCCTGTTTCTGCTGAATTTCGAGAAAGAGCTGTTTGTGCACGTGAATTCTCTGGAATCACGCGCCACCAAGGGCAACGAGAAGGCGCTGGAAAAGGCACGTGCGCACATTCGTGACCGCCTCACGCAACTGGCGCCAGTGTTTTTGAAGAACAAATACATGCTCGGCGACAATTTCTCGATGCTCGACGTGGCCATTGCGCCACTGCTGTGGCGTCTTGACTACTATGGCATCGACCTGAGCAAGAACGCGGCTCCGCTGCTCAAATACGCGGAACGTATCTTCTCGCGTCCGGCCTACATTGAAGCGCTGACACCTTCCGAAAAGGTCATGCGCAAGTAACCTGCAGTTCTCCAGCTTTTATTCATTTCACGCAGATCACTTCACTTTCATGACCGCACAGGAATCGACATCCACGCGCCCCTATCTCATTCGCGCCCTGTATGAGTGGTGCACCGACAACGGGTTAACGCCCTATGTTGCGGTGCGTGTGGACGATTCCGTGCAGGTGCCAAGGGAGTTCGTGAAGGACGGTGAAATTGTGCTGAACATCAGTTTCGACGCGACAAGCGCGCTGCAACTGGGCAATGATTTCATTGAATTCAAGGCGCGATTCGGCGGAAAACCCCGTGAGATATTGGTTCCGATAGGGCGTGTCATTGCCATCTACGCCCGTGAAAACGGGCAGGGTATGGCATTTCCGCCCCCTAACGACGTGCTTTCCGGCGCGGCGGACATTGCGACTGCCCTGGCGGATGTGTCGGCATCGTCGGACGCGATTACCCCACTGCCAACGCCCGACGATCGCGTGGTGCAACTCGTTGCGGTCGATGAGGCGAACAAAGACAAGGGAGACGATGCGCCGCGTCCTCCTCCCACATCGGGTGGTGCCAGACCCTCTCTCAAGCGGGTTAAATAGCAGCACATTCGAATTTTGGGCTCAAATCGCAGGGTAGAATCCTGCGTTCGCCGGTTTAGCTCAGTTGGTAGAGCACCCGCCTTGTAAGCGGTAGGTCGTCAGTTCGATTCCGACAACCGGCACCATCTTTTTTTGATTCGCTGCACTCAGTGCCTCTGAAGCAACCTGTCAGGTTTGAACTTTCAGGCGAATCGCGTTAACCTCCCACCCCCGAGTGCGCAAATGGGCCTGCAAGGCAGGTAGCAGTTGGCGTATTTTTGCTGCAGCTGCGTTGCTTTTGACGAGCAGGCACCAGTTGTCTCCATCAATGGGGCCCGCCTGCACGGCAGGGCGCAGTGCGGCGGGGATCAGCAATTCAATGGCTTTAAGCCGATCACTCGAGTCACGTGTCAGCGCTGTGAGCCTGGCCAGCGTGGGGGATTCCTCGCTGGCTTGCTGTAGCGTAACGGCATGGTGGCGGCGATTCATGGGGTGTGATGTGGCGTCTGTGGACGCGGAGAACTCGTAGTGCATTTGATTATCACGGACGCGAGGCTGGCACGCAGCCGAGCCATTCATCTGTCAGGAACGCGGCTGCTGCTGGCTGGTTTGGCGATATCACTGTGCCTCATGCTGGTGGCTGCAACCCTGTACCACTGGGTCTTTCTCAAAGGCGCCCGGGAGGGCTGGCCGATCGCGGGTTCGCTGATGGGGCTGGTGGCCAAGGATGAATTCGCCGAGCGTGACCGTTTCATGCGTGCCAACCTCGATGCCATGGCCCGCCGCGTTGGGGAAATGCAGGCGCGCGTGGCGCAACTCGAATCGCTGGGTGATCGCGTCCTCGGCCTGGCGGGCATGGCCCCTACGGATTCACGGAAAGCCGACGGACGGGGTGGCGTTTTGGTGAGTGCGCATAGCCTGTCGATGGAGGAGCTTCAGTCCACCTTGGACGAGTTGGAGCGACTGACCAACCAGCGCGTTGATTTAATGACCGTGCTGGAGTCCCGCCTGTTTGATCAGCACATTCGCAAAAAGATGATACCCACGCGTGCGCCGGTGACAGGGCGAACCGCAGGTTCCGGTTTCGGATGGCGCGTGGACCCCATCACGGGCCAATCGGCACTCCACACGGGTCTCGATTTTCAGGCCAGCACAGGAACGGATATTCTCGCTGCGGCGGGTGGCGTGGTGGTCACGCAGGAGTTTCACCCCGCTTACGGAAATATGATCGAAATCGATCATGGCAACCAGCTGGTCACTCGATACGCCCATGCCTCTCGTACGCTGGTGAAGCAAGGTGATATCGTGCGCCGCGGGCAAAAGATTGCCGAGGTGGGCACCACCGGGCGATCGACCGGGCCGCATCTGCATTTTGAAGTGCTGGTGCAGGGCGTTTTTCAGGATCCACAGAAGTTCCTGAGTGCCGGTGGGGCTGCCGTTGAAGCCCAGGTGGCGGCGCTGCAACCCGGGCCGTCGGCTGCTCCGACGGTGGCACCTGCATCGGGCAGGTAAAATCGCGGATCTGGTGTTTTGGCCACGTGTTGCAGTGCTTGCAATCGCGGTCAAAGCACCCACCTGAACTCAATTCATATTAGGGACTTCGGTCGCTTGACGCGCTGATTGCAGCGGGCCAAGCGGTCTTGCTCGCATGGCCACCAACTTTCTCACCAAAATATTCGGCAGCCGTAATGATCGGCTCCTCAAGCAGTACCGCAAGACCGTCGACCGCATCAATGCGATGGAGCCCGAGTACGAAAAGCTGTCGGATGAGCAGCTCCGCGCAAAAACGCAGGATTTCAAGGAGCGCGTTGCCCGGGGCGAGTTGCTGGACGACATTCTTCCCGAGGCCTTTGCGGTGGTCCGCGAAGGTTCCAAGCGCATCATGAAGATGCGGCATTTCGATGTGCAATTGCTCGGCGGCATGGCGCTGCATTTTGGCAAGGTTGCAGAAATGCGCACTGGCGAGGGCAAGACGCTAACGGCTACGCTGCCCGTGTACCTCAATGCGCTTTCCGGCAAGGGCGTGCATGTCGTGACGGTGAACGACTACCTGGCCAATCGCGATGCGCAGTGGATGGGGCGGTTGTACAACTTCCTGGGGTTGACGGTAGGTATCAACCTGCCCAACATGCCGCGCGAAGAAAAGCAGGCCGCCTATCGCGCGGACATCACCTATGGCACCAACAACGAGTATGGTTTTGACTACCTGCGCGACAACATGGTGTACGAAGCGAACGATCGCGTCCAGCAGGGCCTGAACTTCGCGATCGTGGATGAGGTGGACTCCATCCTGATTGACGAGGCGCGCACGCCGTTGATCATCAGCGGCCAGGCTGAAGACCACACCGCGATGTACGTTGCCATGAACAAGGTGGTGCCGCTCTTGACGCGGCAAGAGGGCGAGGCAGACCCTCGCACGGGCGAGGGTGTCACCAAACCCGGTGATTTCACGCTCGACGAAAAGACCCACCAGGTATTCCTGACTGAGCAGGGCCACGAGAGCGCCGAGCGCATTTTGGCCAGCCAGGGTTTGATCGCAGAAGGCGCCTCGGTCTATGACCCCGCCAACATCACGCTCATGCACCACCTGTATGCGGCGCTGCGGGCCAATCACCTGTATCACCGCGACCAGCACTACGTGGTGCAAAACGACGAAATCGTGATCGTGGACGAATTCACGGGTCGACTGATGTCTGGCCGCCGATGGAGCGAAGGCCTGCACCAGGCGGTGGAGGCCAAGGAAGGCGTGAACATCCAGGCCGAGAACCAGACGCTGGCTTCCATCACGTTCCAGAACTATTTCCGCCTGTACAACAAGCTCGCCGGCATGACCGGTACGGCCGACACCGAGGCCTATGAGTTTCAGGAAATCTACGGCCTCGAAACCACCGTCATTCCGCCCAATCGCCCGAGCAAGCGCGATGACCAGCTGGACCGCGTGTACAAAACCACACGCGAGAAATACGAAGCAGCGATCAAGGACATCCGCGAATGTCATGAACGCGGCCAACCCGTGCTGGTGGGCACCACGTCGATCGAGAATTCCGAAATCATCGACCAGTTGCTGAACAAGGAAGGCCTGCCGCACCAGGTGCTCAATGCCAAGCAGCACGCCCGCGAGGCAGACATTGTGGCCCAGGCCGGGCGCGAAGGCATGATCACCATCGCCACCAACATGGCAGGCCGTGGTACCGACATCGTGCTCGGCGGCAACATCGAAAAGGATGTGGCGGCGATCGAAGCCGATGAGACCCTGTCGGAAACCGACCGCGCCGCCAAGGTCAGCGCCTTGCGCGAGCAGTGGAAGATCGACCACGAGAAGGTCAAGGCCCTGGGTGGCCTGCGCATCATCGCCACCGAGCGCCATGAGTCGCGCCGCATTGACAACCAGCTGCGTGGCCGCTCGGGCCGCCAGGGCGACCCCGGCTCTTCGCGCTTCTACCTGAGCCTGGACGACTCGCTGATGCGTATCTTCGCTGGCGACCGCGTCAAGGCCATCATGGACCGCCTGAAGATGCCCGATGGTGAGGCCATCGAGGCCGGCATCGTGACCCGCAGCATCGAGTCGGCCCAGCGCAAGGTGGAAGCCCGTAACTTCGATATCCGCAAGCAGCTGCTGGAGTACGACGACGTTGCCAACGACCAGCGTAAGGTGATCTATCAGCAGCGCAATGACATCCTGGACTCCATCGACCTGTCAGAGATGATCTTCGCCATGCGCGAGGATTGCATGACCGATCTCGTGCGCCAGTATGTACCTGCCGAATCCGTGGAAGAGCAGTGGGACTTGCCCACCCTCGAACGGGTGTTGGCCGATGAATGGCACGTGGTGATCCCGCTGCAGCAGGAAGTGCAAGGCGCCAACGTCATTACCGATGACGAGATTCTCGAGAAGGTGGTGCGTGCAGCCCATGCGTCTTTCGACGCCAAGGTCGAGCAGGTTGGCCGCGAAAACTTCACGCAGTTCGAGCGCATGGTGCTGCTGCAGAATTTCGACTCCAACTGGCGCGATCACCTGAGCGCGCTGGACTACTTGCGCCAGGGCATTCACCTGCGCGGCTATGCCCAAAAGCAGCCCAAGCAGGAATACAAGCGCGAAGCGTTCGAGCTGTTCCGCCAGCTCATCGACCAGGTCAAGAACGAAGTCACCAAGGTTCTCATGACGGTGCAGATCCAGTCGCCTGCGCAGCTGGATCAGGCTGCGCAAGACATGGAAAACCGCGCCGAAAGTATCGCCAACGTGACCTATACAGCGCCCACCGAAACGGGTGGCGTGGAGGTCACGGCAGACACGCAAGGGGCGACGCAGGCAGCGTTGCCGGAAGGCATGCGGGTTGGCCGCAATGACCCATGCCCTTGCGGCAGCGGTAAAAAATACAAGCAGTGCCACGGCAAGCTGGCCTGAGCTTGGGCCCAATGATCTGGGCGGCATCGTCCCAGGGGTTTTGGTCCGGGGCCGGTCAAGCCGGGGCTAAAAATGGGTTGAGATTCTGACAAGAACCACATAACACGGGCTGCGGCCCGTGTTGTCATTTGTGCGGCGCGGTTTTCCGGATAATCGGCCGCAGTTTTTTAGAAAAGGCCAGCCTCCATGCCAGTCAATCTTGTTGCCCCTGTCGCCGCTGATCTTCATCCGATCGCGGGCATCCGTATCGGTGTTGCCGAAGCCGGTGTCCGCAAAGCCCATCGCAAGGACCTCACGGTGTTCCTGCTCGATGAGGGGGCGAGCGTCGCGGGCGTGTTCACGCAGAACCGCTTTTGTGCCGCCCCGGTGCAAATCAGCCGCGAGCACCTCGCTGGCGGCCAGGCAATTCGTGCCATGGTCATTAACACCGGCAACGCCAACGCTGGCACGGGCACAGACGGTCTGGCACGCGCGCGTGCTACCTGTGCGGCACTGGCGCGCCAGTTGCAGCTGGACCCGCAGCAGGTGCTGCCGTTTTCCACGGGCGTGATCATGGAGCCATTGCCGGTTGATCGCATTGAGGCCGGCCTGCCCGCAGCCATTGCCGATGCGCAGCCCGACCATTGGGCGCGTGCTGCCGAGGGCATCATGACCACCGACACCTTGCCCAAGGCGTGCTCGGCCCAGGTGAAGATCGGTGGTGCCACCGTGTCCATCACGGGCATCAGCAAGGGCGCGGGCATGATTCGCCCCAACATGGCCACCATGCTGGGTTTTCTGGCCACCGACGCCTGCGTGGCGCCAGCGGTGGTGCAACAGCTGGCCCGCGAGTTGGCCGATGGCTCGTTCAACCGCGTGACTATCGACGGCGATACCTCCACCAACGATTCGTTTGTGGTGATCGCCTCCAACAAGGCCAGCCATGCGCCCATCACGTCGTTGGGCAGCGCCGAAGGCCAGTCCCTCAAGGCTGCGATGCTGGCTGTGGCGCAGCAATTGGCACAAGCCATCGTGCGTGATGGCGAGGGCGCTACCAAGTTCATCACGGTGCGGGTAGAGGGCGGTAAAACCGGCGACGAATGCCGCAAGGTGGCCTATGCCATTGCCCACTCGCCGCTGGTCAAGACCGCTTTTTACGCCAGCGACCCAAATCTAGGCCGTATCTTGGCGGCCGTGGGTTATGCCGGCATTGATGACCTCGACCAAACCGGCATCGACCTTTATCTGGACGACGTGCATGTGGCCGTGCGCGGGGGGCGTAACCCGGACTACCGTGAGGAAGACGGACAGCGCGTCATGAAGCAAAGCGAAATTACCGTGCGCGTTGTGCTCGGCCGTGGTGACGCGGTGGACACGGTATGGACGTGCGACTTCAGCCACGAGTATGTGACGATCAATGCCGACTATCGCTCCTGATTTAATAGCTGGTAGCGCTTTCCAATAAAGCGCTAGAGGCCAAAATGAACGAAAAATTCGAACACCTCGTCGCGCGCGCCGAACAACTCATCGGCCGCATCGAATCCATCTTGCCGCAGCCCCTGGGAGCTCCCGACTGGAGCGCGGCCGTTGCGTGGCGCTACCGCAAGCGCAGCAGCGGCCATGGCACCCTGGAGCCTGTACGCCATGTGGCGGCCATGCAGCTGACCGATCTCAAGGAAATTGACGGGCAAAAGGACAAGATCGAGCGCAACACGCTGCAGTTTGTGCAAGGCAAACCTGCCAACAACGTGTTGCTGACCGGGGCGCGCGGGACGGGCAAGTCCTCGCTCATCAAGGCCTGTCTGAACGCGTATGCCGCGAACGGGCTGCGCTTGATTGAAGTAGACAAGGCAGACCTGATCGACTTGCCCGACATCGTGGACGTCGTCTCTGACCGGCACGAGAAATTCATCATCTTTTGCGATGACCTGAGCTTTGAAGACGGCGAGCCGGGCTACAAGGCGCTCAAGTCGATTCTGGACGGCTCGGTGGCGGCATCCACCCCCAATGTGCTGATTTACGCCACCAGCAACCGGCGTCATCTTTTGCCCGAGTACATGACCGAGAACCTTACCTACACTCACACGGAGGACGGCGAGGTGCATCCCGGCGAAGTGGTGGAAGAGAAGATTTCGCTGTCCGAGCGGTTTGGTTTGTGGGTGAGTTTTTACCCGTTCAGTCAGGAGGAATACCTGACCATTGCCGCGCAATGGTTGTCCTCCTTGGGTGTGCCCGAGGCCTCGATCAAATTGGCGCGGCCCGAAGCGCTGGTCTGGGCGTTGGAACGCGGCTCGCGCAGCGGCCGTGTGGCCTATCAGTTTGCGCGCGATTATGCAGGGCGGCACAGTGGCTGACTCCGTGCACCAGACTGCGCCCGAGGCGCGAAAACACACTGAAGTGGCGGTGGGTGTCTTGCTGCGGGGGGATGGCGAAATGCTGCTATCTACCCGCCCGCCGGGCAAACCCTACGCAGGCTACTGGGAGTTTCCGGGTGGCAAACTTGAAGCCGGTGAAACGGTCGAACAGGCGCTGCGCCGCGAGTTGACGGAAGAACTCGGCATCACCATCGGCCCCGCCAGCGTCTGGAAGGTGACGGAACATGACTACCCACATGCCTTGGTGCGCCTGCATTGGTGCAAGGTATGGGCGTGGACCGGGGAGTTTGAAATGCGTGAAGGCCAGCAAATGGCTTGGCAACAATTGCCGCTGACGGTGACCCCCGTGTTACCGGGTGCCTACCCCGTCCTGCAGTGGCTGGCCGAAGAGCGTGGGGGCGTGTTGTCGGCCCAATCACTGCAAAAATAATAGCTGGTGGCGCTTATCAAATAAGCGCCACAGCCCAATTAGCCTACAAATTCAACGTGTACCGAGCCGATCAATGCGACTGGGTGCGCGGATCTCCATAGGGCGCGTCCATGGGGGGAGCCTCGGTCGGCATGCGGAAGTCTTCGCTGGCCCAGGCACCAAGATCCACCTGCTTGCAGCGTTCGCTGCAGAACGGGCGAAAGGCATTGGCGGGGCTGTAGATGCTATCGCCACCGCAGGTGGGACATGCAACGATTCGTGCACGCGCAGTCGTGCTTTCCGGGGGCGTGGTGTTGGCCATCCTGGTTTTCGTCCTCAAAATTCCTGACTGTCTCGTGCCAACGCTGGGGTGGGGGTGGATGCTCAGGCACAGAGGGTCAGTTCAAAGGCCGCGTCTTCCGGGCAGGCATGCAGGCGTGCATCGTCCAGTTGGCGCATGAGCCTCACGGAAACGATCAACCGGTTACCGCTGATTTCCGGGATCAGATTCAGCGCCGGGTCGATGCGCAGTCGCAGCAACTGAAACGTGCGGCCTTGTGGCAGGTTCTGCTGAAACTGACCACGCTCGGCAGCCACCTTCTGGGGCACCCCCGAATCACGCAAGAGCTTGAGCAACACGTAGATGGATTCCGCCAGTGGAGCCAATGTGGACGCCCACTCTTCCAGCGCATGCTGGCGCGCATCGGGTGCGTGGTGTTGCCACGCATAGTAGGCCGGCAGATCGAACCCGCAGGTGCCCCCTGGGATGCCGATGCGGCTGCGAATGCTCATGAGCCAGTCGTTCTCGGTCAGCGCGTGGCCCGACTTGCCGGCCTGGGTGTTAAGCGCGACAAAGCAGCGGTCAAGCTGGGCGATCACCGCATCCAGTGCCGCTTCTGAGATGGAAGGGTTGCCTCGGTAACTGTCGAGCTGGTGCTTGTGCTTTTCGATGTCTTTGAGAACATCGGATTTAAGGTCGGCCCGGGCCGCCACGTCCATGATCTCGAAGATCGTGACCAAAGCAAAATGATGATCGAGCGCTTGCGGACGTGGAATCAACTCCCCCAACCGGCGGAACAATTGCTCAAGCCGCAGATAGGTTCTGAGGCGCTCGTTAAAGGGGTATTCGTAAAGGATCACGCTGGCGGGTTCCTGGTGCCTCAGGGAGTATTCGGATGCTGCTGGCACGCGGCATAGGGCTCAAAAGCACAAACGACTTCGCCCGCATCATAGCCCGAACAGCCGCGCTGCCTGTCCGACTTGATCCTGTAAAGCGTCCAGAGAACAATCGGCATCGTTGGTGATCACAACATCTGCAATGGCGCGACGCGTGTGGCGGCTTGCCTGGGACGCAATAATTCCGCGAACAACGTCTAGGGCGAGATCGCTGCGGCGAACGACGCGCTCTAGTTGGGTGTCGGTAGAACAGTCCACCACCAGCACCGCATCCAGTTGACGTGCCCATCGCCCTGATTCTGCGAGCAGGGGGATGTCATGCACGATCAACGGGGCACCGGCCGCCACGGCTTGCTGCGCATGGAGGCTGCTTTGTTGCGTGACCAAGGGGTGAATGATGGATTCCAGTTGTGCGCGGGCATTTGGCTGCCTGAATACCAATTCGCGCATTCTTGGCCGGTCTAGTGCCCCCGATGCATCAACATACTCGTCGCCAAACGTGGCGCGTATGGCTCCCATCGCTGCGCCGTGGGGGCCCGTCGCCTCTCGGGAAATCTGGTCGGCATCGATCAACACGGCACCCAGCGTGGCCAGCATATTGCCGACGGTGCTTTTTCCACTGCCGATCCCGCCAGTCAATCCAATGCGCACCGGGTGCGTGTGAGCGGCCGCCATCGAAGGCTTACAACCCAAAAAGCTTCAGCACGGTGCCAAGAATGGCCTGGGGACCAAAAACCATCGCCGTGAAACCCGCTCCCACAAGGAATGGGCCGAACGGAATATAGCCACCTTCTCGCAGACTGTTGAAGATCTTCATGGCGATGCCAATGATGGCGCCAATGACTGAAGACATCAGGATGATGGGCGCCAATGCTTGCCAGCCGAACCAGGCGCCGAGGGCTGCGAACAGTTTGAAGTCTCCGTACCCCATGCCCTCTTTGCCAGTGGCGAGCTTGAAGCCCCAATACACCAGCCAAAGCGACAAATAACCCGCGACTGCCCCCATCACGGATGCGTAGAGTGGCACATCGATCCATTGCATGGCGGCTGCCAACAACCCAGCCCACAACAAGGGCAGCGTGATGTCATCGGGGAGCAGCGTGGTGTCCCAGTCGATGAAGGCCAACGCCACCAGCGCCGCAGAAAAAGCGCACCAGGCCACCCCTGCAGGGCTTACACCCCATCGATAGATGCAAAAGAAAAACAGTGCGCCGGTCGCGATTTCGACCAATGGGTAGCGAACACTGATGCGTGTTTTGCACGCCGAGCAACGACCCCGCAAAAAGAGATAACTCACAACGGGGACGTTCTCATACCACTGAACCAAGTGCCCGCAGGAGGGGCAACGTGATCGCGGTGTCATCAGATTGAAGGTTTCGTGGGCGGGTTCCGTCACGTCTTGCCCTTGATCAGCAGCGTTCATTTGCGCGAGCTCAGTGGCCCATTGACGCTCCATCATTTTTGGAAGGCGGTAAATGACCACATTCAAAAAACTGCCCAACAGCAACCCGATCACGCCGCCGAAAGCGGCATCCCACCAAACGTCCAGAAACATTACACAACCTGCCCGAGCTTGAAGATGGGCAGATACATGGACACCACAATGCCGCCGATCAGTGTTCCCAGAAACACGATGATGATGGGCTCCATCAGACTCGATAAACCGGCCACCATATCGTCCACTTCGGCCTCATAAAAATCTGCGGCTTTCCCAAGCATGTGGTCGATGGAGCCAGACTCCTCACCGATGGCACACATCTGGAGCACCATGGACGGAAAAACGTTTGCGTTACCCATGGCCGCTGTAAGGCTGGTGCCCGTGGAAACTTCCTGCTGAATTTTGTCGGTCGCCATAGCGTATACCGAATTACCTGCTGCCCCTCCGACCGAATCGAGCGCTTCTACCAAAGGCACGCCAGCGGCAAACATGGTGGACAGTGTCCTGGTCCAGCGCGCAATGCACGATTTATTGATCAGTGCACCGAAAACAGGGATTTTCAGCAGCAATCGATCCATGAACATCTGCATTTTTTCGTTGCGACGCCATGCCTGCATGAAGAAATAAAAACCGCCACCGATGACGCCAAAAATCAGCCACCACCATTTGACAAAGAATTCGCTGATGGCCATCACGAACAATGTGGGCGCGGGGAGATCGGCTCCAAAGGAGGTGAATACTTCCTTGAACGCAGGAATCACGAAAATCATGATCACCGTTACCACAACGAACGCCACAATGACCACGGAGATGGGATACATCAATGCCGATTTGATCTTCGACTTGATCGCTTCGGTTTTTTCCATATAGGTGGCGAGCCGGTCCAGCAAGGCCTCCAAGATACCCGCAGCCTCGCCGGCTTCTACCAGATTGCAGTAGAGGCTGTCGAAATACATGGGATATTTTCTAAAGGCGCCGTTCAACGAGGTCCCAGTTTCGATATCTCCTCGGATATCGTTCAGCAGCTTGGTGACACTGGCATTGGTGTTTCCTCTGCCGACGATGTCGAACGACTGGAGCAATGGAACGCCAGCTTTCATCATGGTTGCAAGCTGGCGTGTGAAGAGGGCAATATCTTTCGGCTTGATCTTTTTGCCGGAGCGCATGCGGCGCTTCTTGATTTTGGTGGGAAAAACACCTTGTCGGCGCAATGTCGCCTGGACCTGGTTTTCACCCGATGCCCGTACCTCACCCCGGACAATTTTTCCGTTCCTGTCTTTGCCTTCCCACTCGAAGACAAAGTCCTTGATATCATTTTTTTTTGTTGTGGTAGCCATGCTGCCCTCGTCAGTGGATGCTATTCATTGGTGACGGCCAGAACTTCTTCAAGAGAAGTGAGCCCCAGTTTGGCTTTTTGAAGTCCCGATGTGCGCAAGGAGCGCACGCCTTCTGCACGTGCCTGTTCGGCAATTTCCAGCGCACTTCCATCCTTCAGAATGATGCGTTGGATTTCTTCGGTAATCGGCATGACCTGGTAAATACCCAGTCGACCTTTGTACCCATTGTTGCAAGCGCTGCAACCAACGGGCCGATATGTTACCCACGAACCATCGATTTCTTCTTCTTTATAGCCCGCATCCACCAAGGCTTCATGAGGAATATCTGCGGGTACTTTGCAATTGGGGCATAGCCTTCGTGCCAGTCTCTGGGCTGTGATCAATATGACGCTCGATGCAATATTGAAAGGGGCAATGCCCATATTGCGCATGCGCGTCAACGTGGTCGGAGCATCGTTGGTGTGTAGGGTCGAAAGTACCAAGTGCCCTGTCTGCGCTGCCTTGATCGAAATATCGGCCGTTTCAAGATCCCGAATTTCACCCACCATGATGATGTCGGGATCCTGGCGTAGAAAGGATTTCAAAGCCACCGCAAATGTGAGTCCCGCCTTTTCATTGACGTTCACCTGATTAACGCCAGGCAAGTTGATTTCAGACGGATCTTCTGCGGTGGCAATATTGACGCCAGGCTTATTCAGAAGATTCAAGCAGGTGTACAGGGACACGGTTTTTCCCGAGCCGGTAGGTCCTGTGACCAGAATCATTCCGTAGGGGCGTCCAATGGCCTGCAGCAGGCGTTCTTTTTCTACGGGTTCGTAACCCAGCGCATCAATACCCAGCTTTGCGCTGCTGGGGTCCAGGATACGAATAACAATTTTTTCGCCAAACAAGGTGGGCAAAGTGCTGACTCGGAAATCAATCACCCGATCCGGGCCGACTTTTAATTTCATGCGTCCATCCTGTGGAACGCGTTTTTCTGAAATATCCAGCCGCGAAATCACCTTGATGCGCGAGGCGAGTTTGTCTTTAATGGCGATGGGAGGGGATGCAATCTCTCTCAATTCGCCGTCAATCCGGAAGCGAACGCGATATTGATGTTCGTAAGGCTCGAAATGCAAATCGGATGCGCGCATGTTGAAAGCATCCAGCAGCATCTTGTGCAGAAACTTGACGATAGGCGCATCTTCGACTTCAGTGACGCCTGTGTCTGATTCTTCGGGCGCATCTTCTATCGATACGTCGTCAAACTCGAAGTCGCCTCCACCGCTGATCAGCGTATCCATGGATTCACTGGTGGATTTTGTCGTTGCATCCACCAGCCGACTCAGCTTGTCATACTCGGCAATAATCCAGTCCACACCCATTTGGGTCGTGAATTTGATTTTTTCAGCCGCCTCCTGGTCCGTCGGATCAGCCGTTGCGACGATAAGGCGGTTATTGCGCTTGCTCAGGACAACAACACGATAGGCCTGGCATATCTTGTTATCCAGCAGTTCTTTGGGTAACCGCAGGGGGTCAATCGCATCCAGGTCGAGAAGTGGTGCGCCAAAGACTGCGGAAACAGTATGGGCTAAATCGGCGGCCGATACTGCTCCCGAACCTGTTAATTCAGCAATAAAGCTGCTGCGACTAATTTGTGATTTTTTGTAAATGTCTTCGGCTGACTTTTGGGTCAACTTGCCAGCAGACATCAAAGCCCGCCCCAGGCCTGGAAGGGCGACTGCAGAGGCTTCTTTGGGGGCGGTATCAACAGCGGCCATGTAACCGGTAATGAGTTAGGTGTGGAAAAGAAACCATCCTATCATCACCGACTGCACCACAGGGTGCGCCGCGCAGGCTATTGGTAACTGCGCCACAGAAGCAACGCTGTTCTGGTAATTGCGAGTGATTTATGGTCGGGGTGAGAGGATTCGAACCTCCGGCCTCTACGTCCCGAACGTAGCGCTCTACCAGGCTAAGCTACACCCCGCCGACTGCGATAGCGCGCATGGTCGCCAAAATCGGCGTTTCAGTTGCGGCGCTCAAGCAGCTGTGCTGCCAATTCTAGCAAGCTCGCAGAGTATGCATTGGTGGGCAATTGCTCTGCGGCAGACATGGCTCTGCGAGCCTCGGAGAAGGCGGCTGCGCGTGTCACTTCGAGCGCTCCCGTGGCGCGCACGATTCCAACGATCTCTGCCAGTTGCTCCGTGGAGCCCTGCTCGATGGCGTGGCGAACAGTTTGTGCCTGCTCAGGGGTGCCCCGCTGCATGGCTGCGATCAGTGGCAACGTGGACTTGCCTTCCCGCAGGTCATCGCCCAGGTTCTTTCCCATCTCCGCGGCGTCGCCGTCAT
Organism: Acidovorax radicis; assembly: GCF_020510705.1. Lineage (NCBI taxonomy): Bacteria > Pseudomonadati > Pseudomonadota > Betaproteobacteria > Burkholderiales > Comamonadaceae > Acidovorax > Acidovorax radicis. The sequence continues at coordinate 4,016,458 of NZ_CP075184.1, read as the reverse complement.
AGTCCAGGACATCGTCGATGATCTGAAATGCCGTCCCCAGCGCCTGCCCGTAGGTGGCGCAGGCTTCTTCAATGGCGGGGCTGCTTTGGGCCAGTACCGCACCGATCCGTGCGCTTGCCTCAAACAGCTTGGCGGTTTTGGACCGGATCACGCGCAAATAGCCTGCTTCGTCCAGTGATGCATCGTGCATGTTCATCAACTGGAGCACTTCGCCTTCGGCGATGACGTTGGTGGCCTGCGAGAGGATCTCCATGATCCGCATGCTTCCCGTATCCACCATCATCTGAAAGGATCGGGAATGCAAAAAATCGCCCACCAGCACGCTTGCCGGATTGCCAAATGTCTCGTTGGCGGTGGCGCGTCCGCGTCGCAGCGTAGATGCATCTACCACGTCGTCGTGCAGCAAGGTGGCGGTATGAATAAGCTCCACCACCGCTGCAAGGCTGAATCGGTGTGCGCCTTCGTAGCCCAGAGCCCCGCAGACCATCAGCAACAGTGCGGGGCGCAGGCGCTTGCCGCCGGCAGCAATGATGTATTGCGATATCTGGGCAACCAGCGGGACACTGGATGTCAGGCGCTCACCGATTACCTTGTCAACCTCGCGCATATCGTTGGCAACGAGCGTGAGGGGGGATGCTGCGGGGGCGGTATGGTCAGTCAAGATGATGGTCACAGAAAGTGACGAGATTATAGAAAGCCGGGGCCGCTTGCACGGCAAGGAGGCCGTGGCTTTTGTGTCAGAAGACCGCTGGACTAGCCGAGCAGACCGTGCTGTGCTATATTCTTGGGCTCTGCAGAAATTCGTCTGCAGAACTCATATCAAGAGGTCAACATGTACGCGGTCATAAAAACCGGCGGCAAGCAGTATCGCGTTGCTTCCGGCGAAAAAATTAAAGTAGAACAGATTGCTGCGGACGTAGGCCAGGAAATTGTGATCGACCAGGTTCTGGCTGTCGGAAACGGCGCTGAACTGAAGGTCGGTACGCCCCTGGTGTCCGGCGCAACCGTGAAAGCCACCGTTGTGGCTCACGGCAAGCACGACAAAGTGCACATCTTCAAGATGCGCCGTCGCAAGCACTATCAAAAACGCCAAGGTCACCGTCAGCAGTTCACCGAACTGCAAATCGGCGACATCGCTGGTTAAAGAAGGAGCTTAAGTCATGGCACAGAAAAAAGGCGGCGGCTCTACGCGAAATGGGCGCGACTCCAAGCCAAAGATGCTGGGTGTCAAAGCGTTCGGTGGTGAACTGATCAGCGCTGGCTCGATCATCGTGCGTCAACGCGGCACACGTTTCCATCCCGGCAACAATGTTGGCGTGGGCAAGGACCACACGTTGTTTGCCCTGGTGGACGGCCACGTGTCGTTTGGCGTCAAGGGTGCATTGTCCAAGTCCACGGTCAATGTGACTCCTGCCTGAGGTTTTTTCCTCTCGCACTCATCGAAGCCCCGCTTTGCCGGGGCTTTGTTGTTTGGTCGGTACGATGTGTACCGCACCAGACATCTGCGCTGCCGGAAAGGCGCTCCGGCGTCGCTGTTTCGCCAAAATTGCTCATTTGCGATGTGGTACAGCGCCCTTTTGTAAACTGGATATCCCATGAAGTTCGTCGATGAAGCCTTTATTGACATTGCCGCCGGTGATGGTGGCAATGGCTGTGTGTCGTTCCGGCACGAAAAATACAAGGAGTTCGGCGGGCCCAATGGTGGTGACGGCGGGCGCGGTGGCCATGTGTTTGCGGTGGCCGATCCCAACCTGAACACGTTGGTGGATTTTCGCTATTCGCGTCGGCACGAAGCCAAGCGCGGCGAGCACGGCATGGGCTCGGACATGTTTGGCGCCGCTGGCTCCGATATCACGCTCAAGATGCCTGTGGGCACCATCATCACCGACGCGGAAACCGGTGAGGTTCTGTATGAACTGCTCAATCCAGGCGAAGTCATCACCATCGCCAAGGGCGGAGATGGCGGGTTTGGCAATATGCGCTTCAAGAGCGCCATCAACCGTGCGCCTCGCCAGAAGACGCCTGGCTGGCCCGGTGAAAAGAAGAACCTGAAGCTCGAGCTGAAGGTTCTGGCCGATGTGGGGTTGTTGGGCATGCCCAATGCGGGGAAATCCACCTTCATCACGGCGGTTTCCAACGCGCGCCCCAAAATTGCCGATTACCCATTCACCACGCTGCACCCCAATCTGGGTGTGGTGCGCGTCGCACCCGAGCAAAGTTTTGTGGTGGCAGATATCCCTGGTTTGATCGAAGGGGCCTCCGAAGGTGCAGGGTTGGGACACCAGTTCTTGCGCCATCTTCAGCGCACGCGACTGCTGCTGCACATAGTGGATCTGGCGCCCTTTGACGATGCCGTGGATCCAGTCGTGCAGGCCAAGGCGATCGTGAATGAACTCAAAAAGTACGACGAAAAGCTGTACAACAAGCCCCGCTGGCTGGTGCTGAACAAGCTGGACATGGTGCCCACTGAAGAGCGTGAAGCACGCGTCAAGGATTTTGTGAAGCGCTTCAAATGGAAGGGGCCGGTGTTCCAGATTTCTGCGCTCACCCGCGAGGGATGCGAGCCGTTGATCCATGCGATCTTCCGGCATGTGCAGTCCGAGCAACGTATCGAAAACGAGCCGGTGGAAGTGGACCCTCGCTTTGCGGGCGACACGGCAGCGTGACACGATAGCGCCAGTGGGCTCGTCGATGTTGTCGATTGATAGCTATATTTTTAATAGCTGCTGGCGCTTTATTTATAAGCGCTAGAGGCCAAAAAGAATCAAAAAATGGTTTCCAGCGTATTGCGAGATGCACGCCGCATTGTGGTCAAGGTGGGCTCCAGTCTTGTTACCGATGAAGGCCGTGGTCTGGATGAGTCCGCCATTGGCGAATGGAGCCGTCAGCTGGCGGCGTTGGTGCGTGGTGACGGTGGCACACGGCGCGAGGTGGTCATGGTCTCCAGCGGCGCAATTGCCGAAGGCATGAAACGCCTGGGCTGGACAACGCGACCACAAGAAATTCACGAGCTGCAAGCGGCTGCTGCTGTCGGGCAAATGGGTCTGGCGCAGATGTATGAGACCAAATTGCGAGAGCAGGGCATGGGCAGTGCCCAGGTTTTGCTCACCCATGCAGACTTGGCAGACCGTGAGCGCTATCTGAACGCGCGGTCGACGTTGCTCACGCTACTGCGTTTGGGCGTGGTACCGGTGATTAACGAAAATGACACGGTTGTCAACGACGAAATCAAGTTTGGTGACAACGACACTTTGGGTGCGCTGGTGGCCAACCTGGTCGAAGCCGATGCCTTGATTATCCTCACGGATCAAAAAGGGCTGTACACCGCTGACCCACGCCGTGACCCCTCTGCGCAGTTTGTGCACGAGGCCAAGGCAGGTGATCCGACGCTGGAAGCGATGGCGGGCGGAGCTGGCTCCAGCATTGGCAAAGGGGGGATGATCACCAAGATACTTGCTGCCAAACGAGCCGCAGGGTCGGGGGCTTCCACCGTCATTGCCTGGGGGCGCGAGCCGGATGTACTGGTACGTCTGGTGGGCGGGGAGGCGCTTGGTACCTTGCTCGTCGCACAAACACAGAAAAAGCAGGCCCGAAAACAATGGATGGCTGACCATCTGCAACTGCGCGGTGCGGTGGTGGTGGATGCCGGGGCGGCCGCCAAGGTGCGTGATGAGGGTAAAAGCTTGTTGCCCATCGGCATGACGGCTGTTGAGGGCGATTTTTCGCGCGGCGACGTGATCGCTGTGCGTGACCCGTCGGGCACAGAGATTGCCCGGGGCCTGGCCAACTATGCAGCAGCAGAAGCCCGGCTACTCTGCCGCAAGCCCTCTGCCGAATTTGAAAAGCTTCTTGGCTACGTGGCAGAGTCCGAGATGGTGCATCGAGACAACCTGGTGCTCGCGCAGGTGTCTTGAGCCCGGGGTCGATCTTGCTGGCGGGGCCGGGTTTTGCCCCGCTGCGTATGCAACGCTGCTGCAGAGATTCGCAGTTTTGATATTTCCCGCGATTACTGCCCCGCTTTGATTGTTCCAAGAAAAACGCCTGCATTTGCAGGCGTTTTTGTCCGGTGGCGTTTCAGCGAGGCCCGCTCGTGATGGAGATGGAAGCGGGCAATTCATCAAGCGCCGCTGGCGTGCTGTTTTGGGGGTCGGGGTCGAAGCTCGCCCCAGGCGGCAGCTCCATGCCTGGATTGATAAGCAGCGAACTTGCACGGTACATGCCTGCTCCTGCATGCTCACCTTCCCTGGTGCGCATGCCGCTGCGCAGATAGCGGTTGCGCTGCTCCTGGCGAGGCAGATAGCGGGCAAGTTCGGTGAGCGCCATTTCATAGACGCCACGTTTGAATTCAACCACCACATCCAGCGGAACCCAATACTCGTTCCATCGCCAAGCGTCGAATTCCGGGTGGTTGGTCGCCCGAAGATTCAGATCCCAGTCGTGCCCCATCAGTTGCAGCAAATACCAGATCTGTTTTTGTCCCTTGTAATGTCCGCGTGCATCGCGGCGGATGTACCGGTCAGGCACCTCATAGCGCAACCAGTCCCGGGTGCGGGCTACCACGCGCACATGGTTCGGCATCAATCCCACCTCTTCATGCAACTCCCGGAACATGGCTTGTTCAGGGGTTTCTCCCCTGTCAATACCACCCTGCGGAAACTGCCAGCTGTGGGTGCGTATGCGTTTGCCCCAAAACACCTGGTTCTTCTGGTTGAGCAGGATGATGCCGACGTTCGGCCGAAAGCCGTCCCGGTCAAGCATAATCAAACCCCAAATTTTTAAACTATGTCCATTATGCACTGCACCTTGTGTGCGGCAAGTGGGCTGCGGTGCTCCCCCCGAAATCGATCCGATGAAAGCCTCCCAATTCTTTATTTCCACCCTCAAGGAAGCTCCGGCCGACGCCGAAGTGGTCAGCCACAAACTCATGATGCGGGCGGGGCTGATCAAGAAGCTGGGCGCGGGCATCTATAACTACATGCCTCTGGGGCTGCGCGTGATCCGCAAGGTCGAAAACATCGTGCGGGAAGAAATGAACCGTGCGGGTGCCGTGGAGCTGTCCATGCCCGTGGTGCAGCCCGCCGAGCTATGGCAGGAAACCGGGCGGTTCGAGAAAATGGGACCGGAGCTGCTTCGCATCAAGGATCGCCACGGCCGCGATTTCGTGGTACAGCCAACCAGCGAAGAAGTGATCACTGACATCGCGCGACAAGAGCTGCGCAGTTACAAGCAACTGCCCAAGAACTTCTACCAGATTCAAACCAAGTTCCGGGACGAACGCCGCCCCCGTTTTGGCCTCATGCGTGGGCGTGAGTTCATCATGAAGGACGCATACAGCTTCGACCGCGATCAGGATGCTGCCAAAGCCAGCTACCAGGTCATGGCCACAGCCTACCGCCGGATCTTCGATCGTTTTGGCCTGACTTATCGTGCCGTGGCGGCAGACAGTGGTGCCATCGGTGGCGACCTGAGCGAAGAATTTCAGGTGATCGCTGCTACGGGTGAAGACGCGATCGTCTACTGCCCCCAAAGCGACTATGCCGCCAATATGGAAAAAGCCGAGGCCCTCGCGCCTGTTGCTCCTCGCGGCGCAGCCACGCAGGTGCTGACCAAGACAGCCACTCCCGGCAAGAGCACCTGCGCTGATGTGGCGGACATGCTGGGCGTGCCGCTGGCTACCACCGTGAAGTCGCTGGTGCTGGCCACGGACACCACCAACGAATCGGGCGAAATCGTCAAAAGCCAGGTCTGGCTGCTGCTGCTGCGTGGCGACCACGAGATGAACGAGATCAAGACCGCCAAGGTGCCTGGGCTCGACGGCTTCCGGTTTGCCACGCTGGGCGAGATCGAAGAGTACTTTGGTTGCAAGCCCGGTTATCTGGGCCCCATCGGCCTCAAAAAACCCGTCAAGCTCGTCGTTGATCGCGAAGTGGCTGTCATGGCCGACTGGATTTGTGGCGCCAACGAAGCCGATTTTCATATGACCGGTGTGAACTGGGGCCGTGACCTGCCTGAGCCAGATGTCGTGGCCGACCTGCGCAATGTGGTGGCGGGCGACCGATCGCCCGATGGCAAGGGTGAACTTGCCATCGAGCGCGGGATCGAAGTGGGCCATGTCTTCTACCTTGGCACCAAATACAGCCGCGCCATGAACGCGACCTTCCTTGATGAAAACGGCAAGCCCCAGCCGCTGGAAATGGGCTGCTACGGCATTGGCGTGACCCGCCTGCCCGCAGCTGCCATCGAGCAGAACCACGATGAGCGCGGCATCATCTGGCCCGACGCGATTGCACCGTTCACCATGGTGATTTGCCCGGTAGGTATGGACCGCAGCGAGGCGGTCAAGACCACGGCCGAGTCACTGTATGCACAATTGTTGGCTGCAGGCGTGGATGTGATTCTGGACGACCGGGGCGAGCGCCCCGGCGCGATGTTTGCCGATTGGGAGCTGATTGGTGTGCCGCACCGCGTGACCATCGGCGACAAGAGCCTCAAGGAGGGCTTGGTGGAGTATCAGCACCGCCGTGACGCGGCGCCAACCAAGCTGGCCGTTTCCGACATCATGGCCCACGTGAAGGGCTGTATGACAGTATGAGTGCGCAACCAAAGACGATCATGGTGCAGCCCCCCGGTGCTTGCGGTGGCCTGTCGCGACGCGCCTGCATTGTGTCGCTGTCGTCCTTGGCGGCGCCCGCTGCGTGGCTGACCGCGCCGCAGGCTGCGCATGCGGGTGGGCAGGTAGAGGAGCCGCTGATGGACTCGGTGCGTACCGCACTGAGCTCTGCCGTTGGTAACCAAGCACCGCCCGAACCAGAGTTTGTCAGCACGGAAGCACGGTTGCATTATTTGCGCTGGCTGGGGACCCAGAGCGACCGCCTGCGCCGCCGCAAGCCTGAGTGGGAGGTGCGCCGCGATTTTCTGCAGACCGTCTGGTATGAGTCCAAACGTGCGGGGCTGGATGTCTCGTTGGTGATGGGGCTCATCCAGGTCGAGAGCGCGTTTCGCAAGTTTGCGGTCTCCAGCGTGGGCGCGCGGGGCTATATGCAGGTGATGCCATTCTGGACACGTGTGATCGGTGATGGCGATCCGGGCAAACTGTTCCACATGCAGACCAATCTGCGCTTTGGCTGTGTGATCTTGCGGCACTACATCGACCGGGAAAAAGGCGATCTGTTCATGGCCCTGGGGCGCTACAACGGTAGCCGTGGCCGGTCACCCTATCCTGATGCGGTGTTCAGCGCACAGCGCAACTGGCTCTTCACCGACAAGCCGCAGCAAACACCCGCCGCCTGATGCGGATTCAGCGCGGTGATGGGTCGTGTGGCCCGGCCGTTGGCCTAACCAGCGACAACCGGATTGGGGGCGCACGCTGGGGTTTGGTCGGGCATGGGAAACACGGATGCGCTAATCCGGAGCACCAACCGTTTCGACCGAGGATGCGGCCGGGGCAACCGGGCCGCCCTGTGCGTTCAGGCGGGACACCATGACCTGGTCGATGCGGAAACTGTCCACGTCGAGCACTTCGAATTTGTAGCCCCCCCAGCTCACGCTGTCCGTGCGTCGCGGCACGCGGCGCAGCATCACCATCAGAAAGCCTGCCAGGGTTTCGTACTCCTCGCTGTGGGGTAGCTCGTCAAGCGACAACGCGTGCAACACATCCTGCACGGGCGTCACACCGTCGATCAGCCAGGAATTTTCATCACGCTGCACGATCTGCTCTTCGTCGGCCGGCCCCACCAGATCGCCCATCACGGTGCTCATGACGTCGTTCAGGGTGACCACGCCCACCACCAGGCTGTATTCATTGACGATCACGGCAAAGTCTTCATGCACCTGCCGGAACTGCTCCAGCACTTCCGACAGCGTGAGGCGGTCGGGCACGATGAGCACCTTGCGCACCAGGCTGTCGTCGGCAAGGGAGATAGGCTGGCTGTTCAGTACGCGCTGAAACAAATCTTTCGCGTCCACATAACCCACCACGTGGTCGATATCGCCCTCGCACACCGGGTAGGTTGAAAAGGGCTCGGCCGCAATCCGCAGGCGGACCACCGCGTCGGGATCGTCGCGCAGAAAAAAAGCAATGCGGTCACGCGGAGACATGGCGCTGGACACCATACGGGTGTCGAGCTCGAACACGTTGGTGATGACCTGCTGCTCGCGCGCTGCCAGCACGCCTGCACGCGCACCCGCTTCCATCATGGCCAGGATGTCGTCGGACGTGATGCGATCGTCGCGCAGCGACGACAGCCCGAGCACGCGGAACAAGGCGTCGGCCCCACGGCTGTAAAACCACACCAGGGGACGCAGCAATGTGGTGCACCAGGCCATGGGCTGCGCAAGCCTCACGGCCAGCCGCTCTGGCTCTGCCATCCCCAGCCGCTTGGGGAAAAGATCCGCAAACAGGATGAACAGCGAGGTGATGACGACGAATGACGCCAGGAAGCCGGCTTTCTGCGCGCCCGACTCCGAAATCCACAACGCAAAAAGCGCGCTGAAGTGGGGGCTCAACGCACCTTCCCCCACGATACCGCCCAGAATCGCCACGGCATTCTGGCCCACCTGCACCACCGTGAAATAGTCCCCTGGCTGCTCTTGCATGCGCAACACGCGGTCCGCACGGGCATCTCCTTCATCGGCCATCTGGCGCAAGCGCAGGCGGCGCGCGGCCGCGAGCGAAATCTCGGCGATGGAAAAAAAGGCGCTGGCTGCAATCAGCAGTCCGATAACGAGGAGGCTTTGAAACAAGGTCATGGTGCGAAACGAAGGGTGGCGCTGCGGCACACCGGTCTGCAGAGTGTATCTGCGTGTTTTTCGCCACGGCATGCGCTGGCGCACCCAGACGGTGCCCGCGCGCCAAGGCAACACCTGTCGCGCCGAATGACCTGTCTGCACAGGTCTTTGCTGCCCGGTGCCGGCCAGCGTTAAGGCCCCATAGCGGGCCCCATAGCAGGCACCACGCTGCAGCCGCGCCGCGTCTGGCGCGGTGCCCCACCCAAGGGTAGATCCGGCCTACTGCATGAACCCGATACGCCCGCGCCCCGCAGCAGTCCGTGGCAAGTCTGCAATCTCTACGGTGGACCGACGGTCCAGCCGGGCGTTGCCGAACCCGGTCATCAGCGCACGCCGCATTTCGCGCGGCGGCATGTGCGCCAGGTGGTCCAGCACGTCATTCAGCGGTTCTGCGTCGAGCAGGCGCCCCCAGTCATGCCCGGCGCGGATGCCCTGGTACAGGTTGCGCGCGATGGTCCGCGCTTGCGCGAGCGTGGGCGCCTCCACCTCGAAGACATTCATGCGGTTCAGGATCGGGTCTGGAATACCCCGGGCGTCATTGGCCGTGGTGATCCAGATCACCTGACTGGCGTCGATGGCCACCTCGGCAAACTCATCCGTGAAGCTTTGCGCCGTGTCGACCTCCAGCAGGCTGTACAGCGCGCCGAGCGGGTCGTACTGCGCATCGCTGCTGGCTTTGTCGATCTCGTCCACCACGATCACCGGGTTGGCGTATTCGCCCTCCACCAGCGCTTCAAACACCTTGCCGGGCCGCGCGCCCTTCCATTGGGCGGACGAGCCCGACAGCAGCCAGCCCGCCGTCATGGAGCTCATGGGCAACAGGTTCATGCCCGTGCCCAGCAGCGCGGCCAGGTGGCGTGCAAAGTGGGTCTTGCCAATGCCGGGTGGGCCCAGCAGCAACATGGGCGTGACCTCCAGGCCGTCGCTGCTGTCCTGCGCCAGCGCCTCGTGGCGCTTTATGTCGTCCAGCACCTCGGTGAAGTTGGGCAACTGCTCATACAGGCTGGCCATGTCGGGCACGCCCGAGGGCTTGACCTGAAAGCGCTCCGGGCCGCGTTCCAGCATGCGTTCGTACACGGTGCGCAGGGTTTCATATTCGCGCTGGTTGCCCGACTCCTGCAACCGTGCGAGCTTGCGCTCGACGTCGCCGGGGTGGAACACATTGCGCATCTGGGCCACCGGCAAGCGCAGGGCAGGTGGCTGGGGAACAAGGCTATGGCTGGTCATCGCATGCTCCTTGGATTCCATTGCCCAACCAGCGGCTTTCTTGGCTGGCTAGCCGTGATCGAGAAATGGCGTGGGGTGGTTCACGCAATCATTCAAGCACACAACATGCCCGCTTCACTATCGGAAAAAGCCCCCGAAAGGTGCAGTTGTTGCAGGCAAACAAAATATCAATGGAGCACAAAAAAAGCAGAAAAAGCGCAAAAAAAGGCCGCTTGAAAGCGGCCGTTGTTGTTGTCGGCGGTGCGAGCGCGGCGCGCAGGCCACGCTGTGGCTATCAGCCCTCGGTGCCCAGCACCTGCTTGAGTTCGCCCGACTCGTACATCTCCATCATGATGTCCGAGCCGCCGATGAACTCGCCCTTTACGTACAGCTGAGGGATGGTGGGCCAGTTGCTGTATTCCTTGATGCCCTGGCGGATCTCTTCGTCTTCCAGCACGTTCACCGTGACCAGGCTCTTGGGGTCCACGCCGCTGGCTTTCAGAATCTGGATGGCACGGCCCGAAAAGCCGCACATGGGGAAGCTGGCGTTGCCCTTCATGAACAGCAGGACGTCGCTGGACTTGACGAGGGTGTCGATGCGTTGTTGGGTGTCGCTCATGGGAATGCTCCTAAAAAAAGGTCTGCACGGCAGGTGGCGCCGCAGTGTGGTGGCTTGGCGTGATTATTTCACTGTCTGGACCATGGGCCAGCACCCGCCGGTACATCGCGCGATGCCGGCAAGGTCATTGCGGCTTTGCACCTGCGCGAATCCTTGGGCTTTGAGCAGCGCTTGTACCGCCGCAGCCTGACCGTAGCCGTGTTCCAGCAGCAGCCAGCCACCGGGTACAAGGTGCCGGGGCGCCTGGGCCACGATGCTGCGAATGTCGTCCAGGCCATCGGGCCCGCTGGCCAGTGCCTGCAGGGGCTCGTGGGTCAGGGCGGCCAGGTGGGGGTCTTGCGCGGCGATGTAGGGTGGGTTGGAAACGATGAGATCGAACGGGCCGCGCGGGCTGCCATCCATGCCCGTGTTCGTGGTGGCATCTGCAACCGTTCCGTTGCCGTTGCCCAGCCCTTCAAGCCAGTTCGCTTGCGCAAACCACACGGGCAAATTCAGCCGCGTGGCATTGGCCTGGGCCACGGCCAGCGCCTCGGCGCTGGCGTCCACCGCCAGCACGTGGGCCGTGGGGCAGTGGTGCTGCAGGGCCAGTGCAATGGCGCCGCTGCCGGTGCCCAAGTCCACGATGTGGGGTGGAGTTTCTGGGAGGGAGCGGCCCGCCAACACTTCCAGCGCCCAGTCCACCAGGGTTTCGGTGTCGGGCCGTGGGTCCAGCACGCGGGCGTCAACCTGCAAGGGCAGTCCGTAAAACTCTTTGTGGCCTGTCAGGTAGGCCACGGGCTCACCGGCCGCGCGGTGCTGGCACAGGGCCATGAACTCGCCATAGGCGGGCGCATCCAGCACGTCGGTGTCGTGTGCCAGCAGCCAGGCACGCCCTGCATCCGCGCGGCGCAGGGCGTGCAGCAGCAGCAATTGCGCGTCAATGCGCGCCAGGCCCTGTGTGTGCGCCTGGGCCAATGCCTGTGCCAGGGTGGGAAAGGTGTCGTTCACTATAATTTTGATAGCTTCTAGCGCTTTATGGATAAGCGCTAGACGCTAATTTCATTCAATATTTCTCTGGCGTCACGTAGCAGGCGCAGGGGGTTGTCAACCCGCCGTGCTGTTCTCCAGCTCTTCGAGTTGTTCGGCCTCGCGGGCATGCGCCAGGGCCTGCAGCACGTCGCCCAGATCGCCCTCCATCACGTACAGCAGTTTGTAGAGCGTGAGGTTGATGCGATGGTCCGTCAGGCGCCCCTGCGGGAAGTTGTAGGTGCGGATGCGGTCGCTGCGGTCGCCGCTGCCGATCAGCCCCTTGCGCAGCGCGGCCTCTTTGGCGGCGCGTTCGCTGCGGTCTTTCTCCTGGATGCGCGCCTGCAGCACTTGCAGGGCCTTGGCTTTGTTGGCGTGCTGGCTGCGGCCGTCCTGGCATTCGGCCACGATGCCGGTGGGCAAGTGCACCACGCGCACGGCCGAGTCGGTCTTGTTGATGTGCTGGCCGCCCGCGCCCGATGCGCGGAAGGTGTCGATGCGCAGGTCGGCCGGGTTCAGCTTGATGGCCTCGTGCTCGTCGGGCTCGGGCATCACCGCCACGGTGCAGGCGCTGGTGTGGATGCGGCCTTGCGTTTCGGTCGCGGGCACGCGCTGCACGCGGTGGCCGCCGGATTCGAATTTGAGAGCGCCATAAACACCGCTACCAGAGGGGCCCGTTCCAGGCTGGCCTTCGAAGCGGAGCACGATTTCTTTGTAGCCACCCAGCTCGGCGGCGTTCTCGCTCACCACCTCGACCTTCCAGCCCACGCGGTCCGCATAGCGCATGTACATGCGCGTGAGGTCGCCCGCGAACAAGGCCGATTCGTCGCCACCCGTGCCCGCGCGGATTTCCACGAAGGCGTTGCGTGCGTCGTCGGGGTCTTTGGGCAACAGCAGGCGCTGCAGCTCGTCTTCAAGCTGCAGCAGCTCGGCCTCGGCGGCGGCGATTTCTTCCTGCGCCATTTCGGCCATGTCGGGGTCGGCCAGCATCTCGCGCGCGCTGGCCAGGTCGGCCTCGCGCTGCTGGTAACGGGCGTAGCGGCCGGCCACCTGCGTCACCTCGGCGTGCTCGACGGAGATGCGGCGGTATTGTGCCATGTCGCTCATGATGTCTTCGCGCGAGAGCAGAAAGTCGAGTTCGCCCAGGCGCTGTGCGTAGCGCTCCAGCTGGCTTCGGAGAAAGGGCTTCATGGCGTTCTGGAAAAGGAATTTGCTACGGATTTGGTAGCTGGTAGCGCTTATGGATAAAGCGCTGGAGGCCGATTTTGCTTGAAATCGGGGCGGCTGCGGAGCGGGCGAGCGCCGCTACAAGCCGTTGTTGGGGGTCTTGCTTTGCGAGCGCAGGAACAGGCGCGAGACAGTCTGGGCCGTCTGGGCGCGCATCTCGGCGTCGCCCGCGCGCAACTCGGCCAGGGTGCCATGCAGCATTTTTTGCGTGATGCCGCGCGAGAGGGCTTCGAGCACGGCATCCACATCTTCGCCCTTGGCCAGCAGCTTTTTGGCGCGCGCGATTTCCAGGGCCCGCCATTCGTCCGTCTGGGCGTTGAGTTGCTGGATCAGCGGCACTACGCCACCGCCGGCACCCAAGGTGCCGGTGGGGCTGCGCAGATCCATCCAGTGCATGAAACTTTGCACGCCCGCGTCGATGATCGCTTCGGCCTGGGCCACGGCGGCCTGGCGGTTGGCCTGGGCGGTCTGCACCACGGTGGCCAGGTCGTCCACGGTGTACAGGTACACATCACCTAGGGCCTTGACTTCGGGCTCGATGTCGCGCGGCACGGCCAGATCGACCATGAACATGGGGCGGTGGCGGCGCTTCTTGAGCGCGCGCTCGACAGCGCCCAGCCCGATGATGGGCAGGCTGCTGGCGGTGCAGCTGATGACGGCGTCGAACTCGTGCAGGCGCTCGGGCAGGTCAGCGAGGCGCATCACCTCACCGCCAAAACGGGCGGCGAGCTTTTCGCCGCGCTCGAGCGTGCGGTTGGCAATGGCGATGGCTTTGGGGTTCTTGGCGGCAAAGTGCGTGGCGCACAGCTCAATCATCTCGCCCGCGCCGACAAACAGAATCTTGGTCTCGGAGAGGTCTTCAAACAGCTGGCCCGCCAGGCGCACCGCTGCCGCTGCCATGCTGATGCTGTGGGCCCCGATTTCGGTGCTGGTGCGCACCTCCTTGGCCACGGCAAAACTGCGTTGAAACAGCTGGTTGAGTGTGCTGCCCAACGCGCCGGCGGTCTCGGCGGCACGCACTGCGTCTTTCATCTGGCCCAGGATCTGGGCCTCGCCCAGCACCATGGAGTCGAGCCCGCTGGCCACGCGAAACGCATGGCGCGCCACCAGGCTGTCTTCCAGCGTGTAGGAATGCGAGCGCAGCAGCGCGGGGCTGACGCCGCCGCTTTGGGCCAGCCAGCCCAGCGTGTGGTCCATGGCAGGCTGGTGGGCGGCGCAATAAATCTCGGTGCGGTTGCAGGTGGAGATGATGGCGGTCTCAATGCCCGGGTGGGCGCCGGTGCTGCACAACGACTGCCGCAAACCCTGCAAAGTGGGGGCGATCTGGTCGAGCGCGAACGCGAACCTGCCGCGCAGATCGAGCGGCGCGGTGGTGTGGTTGATGCCGAGAGCCCAGACTGCCATGACCGCCATTATAAAATTGTTGTCCGCAACAGGTACGAATGCTTGTTCAAGCCTTGATGTGCGTCAATCCAATGGGTCCGCTCGCAGTCGCCAACCACCTCCTCAACTTCATCGCCCCCGCCGCCGCTTTGGCGCTGGTGCTGGTGTTGTGTGGGCGCTGGGTGGGCGCGCGGGCCGCATCGGGCATGTCGGCCGGGCGCCAGTGGTTTGTTGTTTTTGTGATCGGTGTGCTGGTTCTGGGCGGAGGGCTGGCTTTGTGGGGGCACGATGGCAAGATGCTGACCTATGCCGCGCTGGTGGTGGCCACGGCCAGCTGTCAATGGGTGCTGGTGCGTGGCTGGAAGCCCTGAGCCCCGAGCCCCTAGAGCCCCTCCCGGACTGATCGCACGTGGCGGGTGGCCATCCACTTGCACCACCCGGCAGATACAGCAATAGATACAAAAATAGATATGAAAACAGCTGCTAGCGCTTATGGGGTAAGCGCTAGTAGCTATCAATAGCAGAGCAATTGCCTGTCTGGCCCCTCTGGTTAACCCCTGCCGCGTGTGCTGCCCGCATTGTCCGCCGCGCCCTGGATCTGTGGGACGGCCACCGTGGGCAGGGTGTCGGCCGATGCCTCCAGGCTGCCCGCCACCCCGGGTGATACGGCCATGGTCGCGGGGGGCGACAGCGCCAGCCCCGCGTCGCGCAGCCCCGCCAGGATGCTGAACAGCAGGTCGCTGCGCACGCCGCCCACGTTGCGTGGGTTGCTCACATAACCAATGGCCAAAAAGGTGAGTGTGCCGCTCTGGATGCCTTCGAGTTGCACGACGGGCTCGGGGGTCAGCAAAATACCTTCGTGTTGGCAGAACGCTGCAAGGATCACGTCGCGCATGCGTTCGGCGTCGGTATCAAGCGGCGCAGGCAGGCGCAGCAGCACACGGCCCGGCGCACCCGTGAGCGTCATGTTGCGCACGGTTTTGGTGATGAACTCGGAGTTGGGCACGATCACCGTCGACCGGTCGCCCAGCTGGATCTCGGTGGCGCGCACGTTCACGCGGCGCACGTCGCCCTCGGTGTCGCCCAGCACCACCCAGTCGCCCACCTTCACCGGCCGCTCGGCCAGCAGGATCAGGCCCGAGATGAAGTTCTGCACGATGGCCTGCAAGCCAAAGCCGATGCCCACCGACAGCGCGCTCGCCACCCAGGCAATGCGCTCCACGCTGATGCCCAGCCCCGCCAGCGCGACGGCAACCACCAGGATGCCCCCCACGTAGCCCATCAAGGTGACGATGGAGCTTTGCATGCCGGGCTCGAGCGTGGTGTTGGGGAAGTACCGGTCGCTGAGCCAGCGTTTGACCACGCGGATCACCACCAACCCCGCCACCATCACGGCCAGTGCTGTGAAGAGCGCCTGCGGGGCCAGCGTGAAGTCGCCCACCTTCAGGCTGTGATCGACCGATGTGCCGCGCCGAAAGACTTCGTCCGGCCCGGTGCCAAAAGGCGCCATGAGCGCAATCACCATGTAAAAGAACAGGGCCACACGTGCGATGCCCGAGACCAGCACGGCAGCCTGGTCCAGCAGCCGTGCGTCGATCCCCAGCCCCTTGTGCAGGCGCCCGCCAAAGTGGCCTTTGGACGAGAGCAGGGCGTCGCACAGATCATCGACGAGCTGGAACAGCAGGTAGGTCGTGGCAAAAACCACGCCCGTCCAGACCATCTGCCGCGCCAGCGTGCCTGCTAGCGCGACATAGCCAAAGGCCAGCAGCACCACCGAGGCGGCCGCCGCGATCCCGGCACACGCCATGACGAGGCCCACCCACAGCGGGCGTTCTGGTAGCGGCTCGATGGGGTTGTCGTTTTTGGCGCCATCGCCATTGCCGTCGCCACCGCTACCGTCATCGCCGTCGTTGGTGGGTGACGGGGCGGCTAGGGGCGTGGCGCGGGTATGGCGCAGCGCCAGGGCCACCAGGACAGAAATCAGCAGCGCCAGAACCACGTGCACCGTGACTTCCGCCGCCAGGCTGGCGCCCACGATGCTGTTCACCTTGGTCACCAGCCCGCCCAGGGACACCACCAGCGCCAGCCACCAGGGGTAGGGGCTCAGGCGCCGCGCCATGTCGTCGGGGATGTCGGGCAGCCGCCACGAGCTGCGTCTGCGCGACAGCAATGCATGCCCCAGGCCCACCACAAAGGTGGCAAACACGGCAAGCCCCACCGTGGCTGGCGCCAACTCCTTGAGGGCGTTGCTGAAGTTGTCATTCACCTCCAGCCCGCTCCAGGCCAACTGGGCTGCCGTGCCGACCAGTAGCACATACACCACCACCGACGTCGCCGCCAGCAGCGACCGGCGCAGCCGGCCCGCAGGCAGTCGTGTGGGCGCCAGGCGCACCAGCAGCCGCTCGGCCAGCCACGTGCCGGCCACGGCGAGCAAAAGCGCGGCGGCGAGGCTGCCCAGAAAGCTGCCGCGATGGCCGGGCTCCATGGCGGTGGCTGTGAGGGCGCGCAGCTCATCGGTCAGCACGTGCAGCCGTGCCGTGTCGCTGGGCAATGCACTGCGCAGGTTGCGCCAGAAAGCCCGGCTCAGCGGCGAATCGACGCGGGCCGTGAGGGAGGCCTGAAACTGCTCGCGGCGTTGGCGGATCAGCTCGGTGCCGCGTTGCTCGGCATCGACGCTGATGAGCCGTGCCAGCTTGGCTTCTGCGTCGATGGCGGCGCGTTGTTTGGCCAGGCTGGCCCGTTGCCCGGCCACGTTGGGGGCGTCCGGGGCGGCGCCTTTTTCAGGCGTGGGGCCCAGGCCCGCCAGGCGGGAGTCGATGTCGGCAAGGTCTTCGGTGCGGCGCTTGACGATCTGCTCCGCCGCTGCTCCGATGGCATTGGTGTCACCCAGCAGCTTGCGGCCATCGTCGTCTTCGCCGAGTTTGAGGGGCACGGCGTCGAGCTGCTTGCGCAGCTCGTCCACGCTGGGCAGCGGGGGCTTGTCACCGGTGGCGCGGCTGGCCGAGGATGTGGGGGCGCTGGCCGTGTTGGCCCCATTGGTCTGCGCCAGCGCATGGGCGCTCCAGCCCACCAAGCCCAGGGCCATGGCCAGGCACAACAACGCATGGAAGGCGGCGTGCAGGCGTGGTCTGCGGGGTGTCTGCGCCGTCGCGGTCTGGCTGGGCATCGGGGGTGTCGATGGCCATGGGGCGCAGCGGCGGGGTGGCTGGGACGGACTGGGGGGCTCTGCCCCGTGGCGGGGCGTCGTTGGCGACGGTTGCGATGTCATCCGCTGATTGTCTGCCGCCCCTGGCCCGCCCCTGACAACAATTTGTAGTCTCACGCCGTGCGCCATGGTGCGCCACCGTGCGCGGCCATATGCGGCCGTGGCGCGTCGTGTGATTGAAGGAGGGGGCGGGGCGACCCCGGGGCCTGAGGGCCCAAGCCCTTGCTCAGACGGGGCTGAACAGGTCCACGCGGTCGGTGATGATGCCGTCGGTGCGCAGGTCGGTGAGCCGTTGGGCGGCCCACTCGTCGTTCACGGTGTAGCTCAACGCACGCATGCCTTCGCCGTGGACCCTGGCCACCAGGGCGGTGTCCCACAGGGCGTGGTTGCACACGATGGCCACGCAGCCCAGCGCGCGCGCTTGCTCCAGCCAGCCATCCCACAGCGAGTCGACAAGCAACGCGCGCGGGATGTGGGGGGCGGTGCTGCGGGCTCCCGCCAGCGCATCGGGCTTGAAGGACGAGAACAGCGGCTGCACGGCCTGGCCCTGCCAGAGCTGTGCACACTGCGCGCCCACCACCTGTCCGGTTTTTTCTTCGACGCCCGGCGTGGGTTTGATCTCGACGTTCAGAAAGTAGCCATTGGCGATGCAGAAATGCGCCAGCGCCTGCAGCGTGGGCAGCGGCTCGCCCGCGTGCGCGCGGGAGTGCCAGCCGCCAGCGTCGAGCTGGGCCAGCGTGCCCCAGTCCAGGTCACCGCCTGTGCCGCTGCCGTTGGTCGTGCGCTGCAGCGTGGCGTCGTGCATGAGAAAGGGCACGCCGTCGCGGCTGAGTTTGGCGTCGCATTCGAACATGCGGTAGCCATGCTGCGCGCCCAGGCGAAAGGCTGCCAGGGTGTTCTCGGGAGCCAGCTTGCCGGCACCGCGGTGAGCGACCCAGCGGGGGTAGGGCCAGTGGGGCAGGGGCGCGACGGCCTCGTGAGGCGCGGTGGTAGGGTGGGTTTCGGTCATGCAGGCTCTCCGAATTTCAGCAGGTTGCCGTGGGGGTCTATCACGTACAGCTCTTTCATGCCCCAGGCGCGCATGGTGGGAGCGGCGAGCGACAGGCCGCGTTGTGTGAAGTCTGCGTGCAGCGCGGTGGTGTCGCCGCGCACGTAGCACGAGGTGTTTTCTGCGATGGCACGATCGGCGCAGAGCCAAAAATGCAGCTCGCAGCCATCGCGGGCCATGATCAGATAGTCAGGCGCCTGCTGCTGGCAGGTAAACCCCAGCCGCTCGGCATAGAACTGGCGCGACTGCGCGATGTCCAGCGACGCCAGCACCGGTATGGTGAACCGAATGCCCGCCATGGCGATCAGGCGGCGATGCGCTTGCCGGTGGTAACGTCAAACGCGTGCAGGCGATCCTGGCGGGGCATGACGTGGATCGTCGAGTCTGGTGCGGGCGCGTGGGTGCCTTCTTCGACGCGCACGATCATCTGCTCGCCGTTGATGCGGCCATAGATCAGGCGCTCGGCGCCCAGCAGCTCTACCGTCTCGACCTTGACCTCCCAGCCCTCGTTGCGCACATCCAGGTGTTCGGGGCGGATGCCCAGGATGGTGCCGGGCTTGGCGCTTGGCGCGTTTTTCAGCAGGTTCATGGGCGGCGAGCCGATGAAGCTGGCGACAAAGGTGGTCGCGGGCGTGTGGTAGACCTCTTCGGGCGTGCCGAACTGCTCCATGTTGCCGGCGTTCATCACGATCATGCGCTGCGCCAGCGTCATGGCCTCGACCTGGTCGTGGGTGACGAACAGGCTGGTGATGCCCAGCTCGCGGTGCAGCTTCTGGATTTCGAGGCGGGTCTGGGCGCGCAGCTTGGCGTCCAGATTGGACAGGGGCTCGTCAAACAGAAACACCTGGGGCTGGCGCACGATGGCGCGGCCCATGGCCACGCGCTGGCGCTGCCCACCCGAGAGTTCGCGGGGTTTGCGTTCGAGCAGGTGACCCAGTTCGAGGATCTTGGCGGCCTTGTCCACGCGCGCCCGGATTTCTTCCTTGGGCACCTTGGCGATCTTCAGGCCGTACGCCATGTTGTCGAAGTTCGTCATGTGGGGGTACAGCGCGTAGTTCTGGAAGACCATGGCGATGTCGCGCTGGGCCGGTTCCAGGTCGTTGACCACACGGTCGCCGATGCGCAGCTCGCCGCCCGAAATCTCTTCCAGGCCCGCCACCATGCGCAGCAGGGTGGACTTGCCGCAGCCCGAGGGGCCCACGATGACGACAAACTCGCCGTCCTTGACCTCGGCGTTGACGCCGTGGATCACCTGGTTGGCCTTGGGACCGTGGCCGTAGCGTTTGACGATATTGCGAAGGGAGATGGATGCCATGATTGCAATGAGTGGTGACTTACGCAAAGAAGGATGCAGCGAGGTTCTGCGCTGGGGGGCGAGCGGCGTGCATCGGCTTGTGGTACGTAAGTGGTATTGATTTGATAGCTGCTTGCGCTTATGGAATAAGCGCTGGGCAGTGTTTTGGTGCTTATTTCTCGGTATCGACCAGGCCCTTGACGAACCAGCGCTGCATGAGCACCACGACCAGGGCAGGGGGCAGCATGGCCAACAGGGCGGTGGCCATCACGATGTTCCACTCGTTGCCCGCATCGCCGCCGGCAATCATGCGCTTGATGCCGATCACCACGGGGTACATGTCTTCCGAGGTGGTCACCAGCAGTGGCCACAGGTACTGGTTCCAGCCGTAGATGAACTGAATCACGAACAGAGCGGCGATCGACGTGCGCGACAGCGGCACCAGGATGTCCTTGAAGAAGCGCATGGGGCCGGCACCGTCCACGCGGGCGGCTTCGACCAACTCGTCGGGCACCGTGAGGAAGAACTGCCGGAACAGGAATGTGGCCGTGGCCGACGCAATCAGCGGCACCGTGAGCCCCGCATAGCTGTTGAGCATTCCGAGGTCCGACACCACCTGGTACGTGGGGCCGATGCGCACTTCCACCGGCAGCATCAGCGTGATGAAGATGAGCCAGAAGCAGATGCCCTTGAACGGGAAGCGGAAGTAAACGATGGCGAAGGCCGACAGCAGCGAGATCGCGATCTTGCCCACGGTGATGACGATGGCGGTGACAAAGCTCACCCACATCATGCGGGCCACGGGGGCTGTGGAGCCTGCGCCCGAGCCGCCGCCAAACAGGGCGTCGTGGTAGGTCTGCCAGAAGTTATTGCCGGGCAGCAGGGGCATGGGCACTTGCACGATGTCTTGTGCAGTGTGGGTGGATGCCACAAACGCCAGGTACAGCGGAAAGCCGACGATGATCACGCCCAGCACCATGATGAGGTGCGAGAACGCGGTGAGATAAGGACTACGTTCAACCATTTCAGTACTGCACTTTCTTCTCAACGTAGCGGAACTGGATCACGGTGAGCACCACCACGATCGCCATCAGCACCACCGACTGCGCGGCCGAGCCACCCATGTCCATGGCCTTGAAGCCGTCGTAATACACCTTGTAAACCAGGATGGACGTATCGCGCCCAGGGCCGCCCTGGGTGGTCGAGTCGATGATGGCGAAGGTGTCGAAGAACGCATACACCACGTTGATCACCAGCAAAAAGAACGTGGTGGGCGAGAGCAGCGGGAACTGGATGCTCCAAAAGCGCCGCCATGGGCCGGCACCATCAATGGCGGCCGCTTCAATGAGCGATTTGGGAATGGACTGCAGACCCGCCAGAAAGAACAGGAAATTGTAGGAAATCTGCTTCCACACCGCTGCCACCACGATGAGCGTCATCGCGTGGTTGGAGTTGAGCATGTGGTTCCAGTCAAAGCCCGACTGGCGCAGCATGTAGGCCACCACCCCGAGAGAGGGCGAGAACATGAACATCCACAACACGCCAGCCACGGCCGGGGCGACTGCATAAGGCAGCAGGAGCGCCGTTTTGTAGGCCAGCGCACCTTTGACGATGCGGTCGGCAAAGATGGCCAGGATCAGCGACAGCCCGATGCCGCTGGTGGCCACCAGGATGGAGAAGAACGCCGTGGTCTTGAAGGATGCCAGGTAGCCCGGGTCTGAGAACAGATTTCGGAAGTTGTCAAAGCCCACCCACTCCCGGGAGAAGCCAAAGGTGTCCTGCATCTGAAACGACTGCACCAGGGCCTGGCCCGCAGGCCAGAAAAAGAAAACGCTGATGATGGCTAACTGAGGTGCCAAAAGCACCCAGGGTAGCCACGCAGAGCGAAAGAGAACGCGTTTTTCCATGTCCAGACTCTTAGAGCGTGTTGTGTGCTTGGTGTGCCCACAAAAAGCCGGGTAAAGGCCCGGCGGCCAAAAAGACAACCCGCCGCCCCAGTAAACCGGGTGGTTTACGGGGCGGCGGGCTTGAGATGTCACCCGCACCAAAGTGCGGGCGACACCAACAGAGGCTTGTCAGTGCTTACTTGTTGGCGCGTGCGAAGCGTGCCAGTTGCTCGTTGCCGCGGGTGACGGCGGTGTCCAAAGCTTCCTTGGGGGTCTTCTTGCCCGCCCAGATCTGTTCAGTTTCTTCGTCGATGATGGTGCGAATCTGCACGAAGTTGCCCAGGCGGATGCCGCGCGACTTATCGGTGGCCTTGCGGATCATCTGCGTCACGGCCACATCGGTGCCAGGGTGCTTTTCGTAGAAGCCGGAGGCCTCCGTCAGCTTGTAGGCTGCCGTCGTCACAGGCAGGTAGCCCGTGCGCTGGTGGCTGGCGGCCTGGATCTTGGTGTCGTTCAGGAAGTTCAGGAAGTCGGCCACGCCCTTGTACTCTTCAGGCTTCTTACCGGACATCACCCACAGGCTGGCGCCACCGATGGCGGTGTTCTGGGGCGCACCCTTCACGTCGGGGTAGTACGGCAGCGTCGAGATGCCGTAGGCGAACTTGGCCTCTTTGGCAACGCGGGCATACAGGCCGGCGGACCCGGTGATCATGGCGCATTCGCCCGAGGGGAACGATGCGTCGGGCGCGTTGGCGCGACCCTTGTAGACAAAGCTGCCTTCCTTGGATGCCTTGGCCAGGTTCTCAAAGTGGCGCACATGCAGCGGCGTGTTGATCATCAGCTGGGCGTCGTTGCCATCAAACCCGTTGTTCTTGGATGCGAACAGCGTGTTGTGCCACAGCGAGAAGCTTTCCAGTTGTGTCCAGCTGATCCAGCTGGTGGTAAATGGGCAGCTATGGCCGCTGGCCTTCAGCTTGGAGGCTGCGGCAAACACTTCGGGCCAGGTCTTGGGCGGCTTCTCGGCATCGAGGCCCGCCTTCTTGAAGGCGTCCTTGTTGTAGTAGAACACCGTCGTGGAGCTGTTGAGCGGGTAGCTCAGCATCTGGCCGTTGGGTGCCGTGTAGTAGCCGGCCACGGCCGATACGTATTGGGTGGGGTCGAACTTGAAGCCGCCGTCGTTGAGCACCTTGGCGACGGGCACGATGGCGCCTTTGCTGGCCATCATGGTGGCGGTGCCTACTTCAAACACCTGCAGGATGTGAGGGGCGTTGCCCGCACGGAAGGCGGCAATGGCGCCCGTCATGGATTCGTCATACGAGCCCTTGTAGGTGGGCACCACTTTGTATTTGGTCTGGCTGGCGTTGTATTGCTTGGCCAGGTCGTTGACCCAGTCGCCGAGCGCAGAGCTCATCGAGTGCCACCACTGGATCTCGACCGGTGCCTGTGCTTGAGCAGGCGCACAGACAGAAAGAGCGACGGCCGCAGCGAGCGCCAGATGCTTGAATTGCATGTATGAATCTCCAAGAATGACGAAATGCACAAGAGCCGGACCTTAGTCAGCTTTTGTGACGAGAGTGTGTCGTTGTCGCACAGCGCGGACGTCTGTAACAACGGGGGAAACCCCGTGGGGATTCCCAAGGGGTGTAATTGTGACTCTTTTGTGACAATGTTTTAACCATTTGCCGAGTGCTGCAAGGTTTTGTGCGATGCACCATGCTTGGTGCATAGTGGCATCTGCCACTTCGCCGGGCGGCCTGTTTGTAACGCCACCCTGTCTTTTTACTGAACCTCAGAACTGCCATGACCACCAATTCGCTGGACAAGAACAAGATCAAATTTTTGTTGCTTGAGGGCATCCATTCCTCTGCGGTGGATGTGATTCGCGGTGCGGGCTACACCCAGATCGAGACAGTGCAGGGCGCGTTGCCTGATGAAGAACTCAAACGCAAGATTGCCGACGTGCACTTTGTCGGCATTCGTTCGCGCACGCAGTTGACCGAAGAGGTTTTTGCCCAGGCTCACAAACTGGTGGCGGTGGGCTGCTTTTGCATCGGCACCAATCAGGTGAACCTCAACGCGGCCCGCGAGCGTGGTATTGCGGTGTTCAATGCGCCGTATTCCAACACCCGCTCGGTGGCCGAGCTGGTGCTGGCCGAGGCCATCTTGCTGTTGCGCGGCATCCCCGAGAAAAACGCAGTGGCGCACCGCGGCGGTTGGCTCAAGTCGGCCGACAACGCGTATGAGATTCGTGGCAAGACCCTGGGCATCGTAGGGTATGGCTCGATCGGCACCCAGCTGTCGGTGCTGGCCGAAGCCCTGGGCATGCATGTGGCGTTTTTTGACGTGGTCAACAAGCTGCCGCTGGGCAATGCCCGCCAGGTGCAGCATCTGCACGATCTGCTTGGCCAGAGCGACATCGTGAGTCTGCATGTGCCCGAGCTGCCGTCCACCGAAGGGATGATCGGCGCCGCCGAGATCGCCGCCATGAAACCCGACGGCATCCTGATCAACGCCGCGCGTGGCACGGTGGTCGATATCGCGGCCCTGGCCGATGCGCTCAAGGCCAAGAAGCTGCTGGGCGCCGCCATCGACGTGTTCCCGGTGGAGCCACGCAGCAACAAAGATGAGTTCCTGTCGCCCCTGCGCGGGCTGGACAACGTGATTCTCACCCCCCACATCGGCGGTTCCACCATGGAAGCGCAGGCCAACATCGGCCTGGAAGTGGCGGAGAAGCTCGTGAAATACAGCGACAACGGCACCAGCACCTCGTCGGTCAACTTCCCTGAAGTGGCGTTGCCCGCACACCCTGGCAAACACCGCCTGCTGCACATTCACCGCAACGTGCCGGGCGTGTTGTCGCAAATTAACCAGATTTTTTCAGACAACCACATCAATATCGCCGCCCAGTATCTGCAGACCAACGAGGCGGTGGGCTACGTGGTGATCGACATCGATGCCGCCTCGTCCGATCTCGCGCTGGACAAGCTGGCGAAGGTGGTTGGCACGTTGCGCACGCGGGTGTTGTTCTAAGCGCTCAGCCCAGCGGGTGCGGGCCTTCCTGGCCCGCACCGGGCAGACGGCAGACGGGTGTCATAAAATCACGCCCCCGAGTCATGGGCGCGCAGCGCCCAACCCAGGTAGATCCCCCATGAATGTTCCGATAGTGTTGGCTGCCTTGCAGGCGCAGGCTGCCGAGCCTGCGCGTCTGCGCGAGATTCCCTATAACTACACTTCGTTCTCCGACCGGGAGATCGTGATCCGCCTGCTGGGATTGCCCGCGTGGGATGTGCTCGACCAGTTGCGCACAGAACGCCGCACGGGCCGCTCCGCGCGCATGCTTTATGAGGTGCTGGGCGACATCTGGGTGGTGCAGCGCAATCCCTACCTGCAAGACGACCTGCTGGACAACCCCGCGCGCCGCAAGCTGCTGGTGGATGCCCTGCAACACCGCCTCGCCGAGATCGACAAACGCCGCACGCCCGACGACGACGCCGGGCGCGACCGCCTGGTGGGCGAGCTGGTGGTGGCTGCGCGTGGCGCGGTGGAGCATTTCAACGCTGCGTTCGAGCGGGCCGCGCAACTGCGCCGCCAGATCCACAAAACGCTGGGCCGCCTCACGGCCAAGGACAACATCAAGTTCGACGGCCTCTCGCGGGTCTCGCACGTCACTGACGCCACCGACTGGCGCGTGGAATACCCCTTCGTCGTGCTCACCCCCGATACCGAGGCCGAGATGGCCGGTCTGGTCAAAGGGTGTATCGACCTGGGCATGACCATCATCCCGCGTGGGGGTGGCACGGGCTATACGGGCGGCGCCATTCCGCTGACCTGGAACAGCGCGGTCATCAACACCGAAAAGCTCGAAGCCATGACCGAGGTGGAAATGCGCCGCCTGCCGGGCATGGACCGCGAAGTCGGCTCCGTGTGGACCGAAGCCGGTGTGGTCACCCAGCGCGTGGCCGATGCGGCCGAGCGCGCGGGGTTTGTGTTTGCGGTGGACCCGACCAGTGCCGAGGCCTCGTGCATCGGCGGCAACATTGCGATGAACGCCGGTGGCAAGAAGGCCGTGCTGTGGGGCACCGCGCTGGATAACCTGGCCAGCTGGCGCATGGTGACGCCCGAGGCGCAGTGGCTCGAAGTCACGCGCCTGGATCACAACATGGGCAAGATCCACGATGCCGAGATGGCCTGCTTCGAACTGCAGTATTTCGAGGCCGACGGCAAAACGCCCATTCGCACCGAGCGCCTGGACATTCCGGGCAAGACCTTCCGCAAGGAGGGCCTGGGCAAGGACGTGACGGACAAGTTCCTGTCGGGCCTGCCTGGCATCCAGAAGGAGGGCTGCGACGGCCTCATCACCAGCGCGCGCTGGGTGGTGCACCGCATGCCCGAGCACACGCGCACCGTGTGCCTGGAGTTCTTTGGCAATGCCAAGGACGCCGTGCCCAGCATTGTGGAAATCAAGGACTTCATGTTCGCCGAGCAAAAGCGCAGCGGTGTGCTGCTGGCCGGCCTGGAGCATCTGGACGACCGCTACCTGAAAGCCGTGGGCTACGCCACCAAGAGCAAGAAGCACGGCGGCGGCCTGCCCAAGATGGTGCTGTTCGGCGATATCGCGGGCGACAACGCCGACGATGTGGCGCGCGTGACCAGCGAGGTGGTGCGCATCGCCAACTCGCGCAGCGGCGAAGGCTTTGTCGCCATCAGCCCCGAGGCGCGCAAGAAGTTCTGGCTCGACCGCAAGCGCACGGCGGCCATCAGCCGGCATACCAACGCCTTCAAGATCAACGAAGACGTGGTGATTCCGCTGCCGCGCATGGCCGAATACACCGACGGCATCGAGCGCATCAACATCGAGCTGTCGCTGCGCAACAAGATCAAGCTGTGTGACGCGCTCACCGACTTTTTTGAACGTGGCAACCTGCCGCTGGGCAAACAAGACGACGCGAGCGAGATCCCGTCGGCCGAGCTGCTGGAAGACCGCGTGGCGCAGGCCCTTGCCCTGGTGGAAGATGTGCGTGTGTTGTGGTCAGGCTGGCTGCAAAACGTGGAAACGCTGTTCCCGCAACTGCAGGACCACACCCTGCGCGCCAGCTGGAAAACCCAGCTGCGTGCGCCGCTGCAGACCATCTTTGCGGGCGCAGCCTTCAAGCCCTTGCTCGACGAGGTCACGTCCATCCACAAGCGCGTGCTCAAGGGCCGCGTGTGGGTGGCGCTGCACATGCACGCGGGTGATGGCAATGTGCACACCAATTTGCCGGTCAATAGCGACGACTACGAAATGCTGCAGACCGCGCACCAGGCGGTCGAACGCATCATGGTGCTGGCCCGCAGCCTGGACGGCGTGATCTCGGGCGAACACGGCATTGGCATCACCAAGCTGGAGTTCTTGACTGACGATGAACTGCGCCCGTTCGCCCAATACAAGCAGAAGGTGGACCCGGACGGACGCTTCAATAAAGGCAAGTTGCTCCGAAATCAGGAGCTTCCAGCGCTTGGTGGACAAGCGCTAGAGGCCAATTTGGCTTCAAAACCCCTGTTGCATGCCGATTTGACCAACGCCTACACGCCGAGCTTCGGGCTGATGGGCCATGAGTCACTGATCATGCAGCAGAGCGATATCGGCGCCATTGCCGACTCGGTGAAGGACTGCCTGCGCTGCGGCAAGTGCAAGCCAGTGTGCGCCACCCATGTGCCACGCGCGAACCTGCTGTACAGCCCGCGCAACAAGATCCTGGCGACCTCGCTGCTGGTCGAGGCATTTTTGTACGAAGAGCAGACGCGCCGCGGCGTCTCCATCAAACACTGGCAGGAGTTTGAGGACGTCTCCGACCACTGCACCGTGTGCCACAAGTGCTACAACCCCTGCCCGGTGAAGATCGACTTCGGCGACGTCACCATGAACATGCGCAACCTGCTGCGCAAGATGGGCAAGAAGAGCTGGCGCCCGGGCAATGCCCTGGCCATGGCCATGCTCAACGCCACCAACCCGGACACCATCAAGCTGCTGCGCTCGGCCATGGTGAACGTGGGTTTCAAGGCCCAGCGTATGGCGGTGGACATCCTGCGCAAGGTGAGCCGCAAGCAGACCGCACACCCGCCCGCCACGGTGGGCACTGCGCCCGTGAAGGAGCAGGTGATCCACTTCATCAACAAGAAGCTGCCCGGCGGCCTGCCCAAGCGCACCGCGCGTGCGTTGCTCGACATCGAGGACAAGGACTACGTCCCGATCATCCGCAACCCGCAGGCCACCACGGCCGAGACCGAGGCGGTGTTCTACTTCCCCGGCTGCGGCTCCGAGCGCTTGTTCAGTCAGGTGGGCCTGGCCACGCAGGCCATGCTGTGGCATGCCGGCGTGCAGACCGTGTTGCCACCGGGTTACCTGTGCTGCGGCTACCCGCAGCGCGGCAGCGGGCAGTTTGACAAGGCCGACAAGATGATCACCGACAACCGGGTGCTCTTCCACCGCGTGGCCACCACGCTGAACTACCTGGACATCAAGACGGTGGTAGTGAGCTGCGGCACCTGCTACGACCAGCTGCAGGGCTACGAGTTCGACAAGATCTTCCCTGGCAGCCGCATCATCGACATCCACGAATACCTGCTGGAGAAAGGCATCACGCTGCCTGGTGGCCAGGGCGGTTACCTGTACCACGAGCCTTGCCACAACCCCATGAAGCTGGGCGATTCGATGAAAACCGTCAAGGCGCTCGTTGGCGACAACGTGATCAAAAGCGAGCGCTGCTGTGGAGAGTCCGGCACGCTGGGCGTCACCCGCCCCGACATTTCGACCCAGGTGCGTTTTCGCAAGGAAGAAGAAATCAGGAAGGGCGAAGCCCAGCTGCGCGCCAACGGCAGCGTTTCCGAGCAGGCCAATGTGAAAATCCTCACCAGCTGCCCCAGCTGTCTGCAAGGCCTCAAGCGCTATGAGGACGATCTGCAGAACGGTCTGCTGGAGGCCGACTACATCGTCATCGAAATGGCCAATCAGCTCTTGGGTGAGAACTGGTTGCCCGAATACGTGCAGCGTGCCAACAACGGCGGCATCGAGCGCGTGCTGGTGTAGCCATGAAGCTCCCCCTGAGTCGCTTCGCTCCCTCCTCCTCTCTCGCTGCGCGGGAGGGGAACGACGCCCTCGCTGCGGGGCGGCCCTTGCTCGGCGTCCCTGACTTTTGGCCACGCCAGGCTCACGCGTTATGGGCCTTGATCGGCGCCATAGGCCATTGAAATGGTGCAACCAATTTGTCCTTTGTGCGCTGAAGACGGTGGACAGCTGGTCTGGCGCGGTGAAAAATTGCGCGTCATCCGGGCCGATGAAGCGGGTTTTCCCGCCTTCTACCGTGTGGTGTGGAACGCCCACGTTGCCGAGTTCTCCGACCTGAATGCCAGCGACCGCCAGTGGTGTATGGAGGCCGTTGCCGTGGTGGAGCAGGCGCTGCGCCAGCACCTGGCGCCCACCAAAATCAACCTGGCGGCCTTGGGCAACATGGTGCCGCACCTGCACTGGCATGTGATTGCACGCTTTGACTGGGACAGCCATTTTCCGGCGCCGGTCTGGGCGGCGGCGCAGCGGACCAGTCCGGCAGCGCAAGAGGCCGCTGTGCAGGCTCTGTTGCCAGCGCTGGAGGCGCACTTGCAGTCCCAGCTGGCGCAGTGGGCGACCGGGTAACCTTGCTGGCAGCGTGTGCCGAGGCGGGTGGGACAACGGCAGCCGTCGTTTCTGACAACAGTTTTCTCAAGGTGATTCCATGGCAGGTTTGAAAGTGGGTGCGCCCACGCCGCAGGCCCTGACGGTGCATGAACAGTCGCGCGTGCTGGAGGTGGGCTTTTCGGATGGCACCACGTTCCGCATCCCGTTTGAGCTGATGCGCGTGTATTCGCCGTCGGCTGAAGTGCAGGGCCACGGCCCGGGGCAAGAGGTGCTGCAGACGGGCAAGCGCAATGTGACGCTGGTCAACCTGGAGCCGGTGGGCAACTATGCCGTCAAGCCCACGTTTTCGGACGGGCATGACAGCGGCATCTTCACCTGGGACTACCTCTACGAACTGGGCCAGCAGCAGGATGCGCTGTGGGCGCAGTACACCGGGCGGCTGGCCGCCGCCGGTGCCGACCGCGATGCGCCCATGGCGCCAAAAGGTGGGGCAGGGGGCCATGCCTGTGGGAGCCACTGAGGCTGCTGGCGGGGCGCATGCCGGGCCAGGCGCAGAATTTGCCCGCAGTCCCCGTGGTTCAATATGCTATTGAATATATAGCTGTTGGCGTAATATATATAAGCGCTGGCGGGTGTTTTTGTTCTGATAGCTTCGTTCAAATTGCGACACATGCCCCAATCCGGTGCGGGGTTGTCGCTGTACCTCTGGCGCTCGCGCGCCTAGCATGTTTCTATGAGCACTACGCATTTTGGTTTTCAGTCGGTGGACGAGCAAGAAAAGGCGCGGCGCGTTCGCGGCGTTTTCGACTCGGTGGCATCCAAATACGACGTGATGAACGACCTCATGTCGGCAGGCCTGCACCGTGCCTGGAAGGCCTATACGGTGATGGTGGCCAACCTGAGCGAAGGCAGCCAGGTGCTCGACATCGCAGGCGGCACGGGTGACCTGGCGCTGGCGTTCTCCAAGAAGGTGGGCGCATCGGGCCGCGTGGTGCACACCGACATCAATGAAGCCATGCTGCGTGTGGGCCGTGACCGGCTCATCAACGAAGGTGTGGTGTTGCCCACGCTGGTGTGCGACGCCGAAAAGCTGCCGTTCCCCGATGCCCATTTCGATGTGGTGAGCGTGGCCTTTGGCCTGCGCAACATGACCCACAAAGACAAGGCCCTTGCGGAGATGTGCCGCGTGCTCAAGCCCGGTGGCAAGCTCTTGGTGCTGGAATTCTCAAAGATCGCCAAACCGCTGGAGAAGGTCTACGACTGGTATTCCTTCAAGGTGCTGCCCCGGCTGGGCAAGCTGGTGGCGGGCGATGACGCCAGCTATCGCTATCTGGCCGAGTCCATTCGGATGCACCCGAGCCAGGAAGAGCTCAAAACCCTCATGCAGCAAAGTGGCTTTGGCCATGTGGACTATCACAACATGACTGGCGGCATAGCGGCTTTGCATGTTGGAATCAAGTGCTGAGCGTATCGCTCGGTCATTAACGGAGACGAAAAAGTCATGATGAAACTGTGGTCGGTGGTGTTGGTGGCAATGCTTGCGGTCGTGCATTTCGATGCCGAAGCCCGGCGAATGGGTGGCGGCAAATCGGTGGGCCGACAGTCGAGCAACGTGACCCAGCGCGAGTCGGCAACGCCGTCCGCAGCACCCGGCGCCCCCGCTCAAAATGTCACCAACTCTGCCGCAGCCAAACCAGCGACCGCCAACCCTGCGGGCGCTGCAGCTGCGGCACCCAAGAAGCCTTGGGGCGCCATGCTGGGCGGCCTGGCTGCCGGTCTGGGCTTGGCATGGCTGGCGAGTTCGCTCGGCCTGGGCGCCGGGTTTGGCAACATGCTGATGATGATCTTGCTGGCGGTGGCCGCGTTTGCCATCTTCCGGATGGTGATGCGCGCGCGCAATGGTGCCGCCAGCGGTGCCGGGGCAGGCGCGGGCGGATCCCCCTTCGCCTTTCAAGGGGCCGCAGCCGGTGCCACCACGCCCGCAGCGGCGCAGGTTCCCCCGCAGTACAGCCCCAACAATGTGGGCAACGATGCTTCGGCGCGCCCCTGGGAGCGCAGCAGCATGGCGTTTGATGCCACACGTGCCGCACAAGGTGGTGCAGGCGCCGGACTGGTGATTGGATCGGGGTTGTCGGGCTCGCAGAACTGGGGCGTGCCCGATGGTTTTGACGCGGAAGGTTTCCTGACTGCCGCCAAGCGTAATTTCGTCACATTGCAGGCAGCCTGGGACCGCTCTGACATCGGCACTTTGCGCTCCATGATGACCGACAGCATGCTGGACGAGATCCGCACCCAGCTGACCGAGCGCGAAGCCCATCGGGGTGCGCAGCCCAACCACACTGATGTGGTCATGATCGAGGCACAGCTGTTGGGTATCGAGGACCTGGGCGACGGCTACATGGCCAGCGTCGAGTTCTCCGGCATGATCCGCGAGGAGCCTTCGGCGGGCCCAAGCCCCTTCCGCGAGGTCTGGAACATGACCAAACCCAAGACCGGTCCTTCGGGCTGGCTGGTGGCAGGCGTGCAGGCTCTGCAGTAAGAACGTGTTCACGATCTCGCAGGAGCCGCGTTGGAGCGCAATCGGGATGAGTGGATGCTTCGGGTGCGCCGCATGGGCTCATGCCCATGCAAGCAGCCGGGGCGTCAAAATCTCCAAATTCATCGGCCCGATTTCGCTCCAACCCTTCGGGCAGTGGTCTTTGCGGGCGGTCTGCTGCGTTGCGGCGCTTGTGGATAGCTGGGTGGATAGCTGGCTATCCACTGCGCTCCGCGCCTTGCATCCCATCCCGCAAAGACCGCTGCGCGGCCTCTGGGAGATCGTGACCACGTTCTAAAGACTGGGCCCCCTGCGTCAGGGGCATTCGAGTTCAGGGAATAATCGGGGACTATGGCAACACCACAGTCCCCTTTCTCTTTCCTGGACGGCATCTTTGAGCGCGTGGCCGCTGGCCCTCAACCTCCACAATGGCTGGTGCATGAAGTGCAGCAGCGTATGGTGCTGTTTCTCAACCATGTCCTGATGCAGGAGAAAGAGGCCATGGACCGCCTGGTGCGGCAAAAGGGCCGCGTTGCGCGTGTGCAGTGGCGAGCGTATTCGCTGGCGTTGGTTGTTACGCCCGCAGGCCTGTTCAATGTGTCGCCTGACACCGCAACACCCGACCTGCGGCTGGAAGTGACGCAGACCTCTCCCTTCACCCTCGCTCAGGACGTGCTGCGTGGCGATAAACCCGCCATCCGCATTGAAGGCGATGTGCAACTGGCCGCAGAAATCAACTGGCTGGTGGATCACGTGCGCTGGGATGTGGAGGACGATCTTGCGCGTGTGATTGGTGATGCCCCGGCACACACGGTGGCGCAGCTGGCGGGCCGCGCTGCGCAGGCCCTGCGCCAGTTTGTAGGGTCTCGCATGGCGGCAAACGATGTGGCGCCTGCGCCGGCCCCATCCCCTGCTCCATTTGTGCCTGCCACGCCCGCGCCCTTTGCGGCCCCTGCTGCCGCACCCCGCGTCGACATATCTGCCGCTTCGGCGCCGTTGTCACCGACTGGCGGCGCCGACCGGGCCGACGCATGAAGCGCATTGTCCGGGGGGCCGCCATCCTGTGGGTGGTGTTTCGGTTTGGCCTGGATGGCCTGGTACTCGACAGCTTTCAGAAGCCTTGGCTGCGGATCATTTCGCGCATCGTGTCGGTGGGGCGCAATCTGGATGCTCCGCGCGGACAGCGCCTGCGTGAAGCGCTGGAGCGCCTGGGCCCCATCTTCGTGAAGTTTGGCCAGGTGCTGTCCACCCGGCGCGACCTGCTGCCCCCGGACATTGCCGACGAGCTGGCCCATCTGCAGGACAGGGTTCCCCCGTTTGACCCCAACATCGCCATTGCCACCATCGAGCGTGCATTTCGCCGGCCGGTGGACGAGGTGTTCACGTCGTTTGACCGCGTCCCTGTGGCCAGCGCATCGATTGCGCAAGTGCATTTCGCCACCTTGCTAGACCGCCAGGGCATCGCGCGGGAAGTCGCGGTCAAGGTATTGCGCCCCGGCATGCTGCCGGTGATCGAGAAAGACCTGAGCCTCATGCGCCTGATGGCCGGATGGGTCGAAAGCCTTTCGGCCGACGGCAAGCGCCTCAAGCCACGCGAGGTGGTGGCCGAGTTCGACAACTACCTGCACGACGAGCTGGACCTGGTGCGCGAGGCCGCCAACGCCGCGCAGCTGCGCCGCAACATGCAGGGTCTTGATCTGGTGCTGATCCCCGAGATCTTCTGGGACTTCTGCCACCACGAGGTCATGGTGATGCAGCGCATGAACGGCGTGCCTATCAGCCAGGTCGAGCGCCTGCGCAACGCAGGGGTGGACATCCCGAAGCTGGCGCGCGACGGGGTGACGATTTTCTTCACCCAGGTGTTTCGCGACGGGTTTTTTCATGCCGACA
Organism: Acidovorax radicis; assembly: GCF_020510705.1. Classification (NCBI taxonomy): domain Bacteria; kingdom Pseudomonadati; phylum Pseudomonadota; class Betaproteobacteria; order Burkholderiales; family Comamonadaceae; genus Acidovorax; species Acidovorax radicis. The sequence continues at coordinate 3,982,721 of NZ_CP075184.1, read as the reverse complement.
TGCACCCGGGCAACATCCAGGTGAGCCTGGAGCCCGCAACGTTCGGGCGCTACATCTCGCTCGATTTCGGCATCGTGGGCACGCTTACCGAGTCCGACAAGGAATACCTGGCGCAAAACTTCGTGGCGTTTTTTCGCCGCGATTACAAGCGCGTGGCCGAGCTGCACATCGAAAGTGGCTGGGTCCCCCCCGAGACGCGCGCCAACGATCTGGAGTCGGCCATTCGCGCGGTGTGCGAGCCTTATTTCGACCGGCCGCTCAAGGAAATCTCGCTGGGCATGGTGCTCATGCGCCTGTTCCAGACGTCCCGGCGCTTTCAGGTGGAGATCCAGCCCCAGCTGGTACTGCTGCAAAAAACCCTGCTCAACATCGAAGGTCTGGGCCGCCAGCTTGACCCGGAGCTCGACCTGTGGAGCACCGCCAAGCCGTTCCTTGAAAAATGGATGCTGGAGCAAATGGGGCCGCAGCGGGTGTGGCGCGAGCTGCGCGCCGAGGCGCCGCATTACGCCAAGATGCTCCCCGAGCTGCCACGGCTGATCTATGACGCATTGCGCCGCCGTCCTGCGGATCAACAAAACGTCCTGCGCGATTTGCTGGAGGCGCAAAAACGCACCAACCGCCTGCTGCAGTCCATCATTTATGGCGGTGTGGGGTTTGTGCTGGGCCTTCTGGTCATGCAGCTTTTCGTGCGGATCCGCATTTTCTGAGCGCCTGCGGGCCAGAGCCACCGGACGGATAGACGGCGCCGTTTGCTGCAGGGTCAACGGCGTGAAGGTTGCCTTCATAATGCGCGGCAACATTTTTTAACTCATGGGGTGCGGCCAAGGGGCGCTTTGTGTCCTTGGCGGCCGTCGCCAGTGCCTGAAAAAGGCGTTGCGCGCCCCGATTTTCTTTGCACCCCGTTCTGCAGCTTCGGAGCAGCGCCATGTTGTTGTCATTCATCGTTCTGTATCTGATGGTTTCCATCGGTGTCGGCCTTTATGCCGCGACCCGTGTGCACAACACCGCCGACTATGCGGTGGCCGGGCGCAGTCTGCCGCTGGCGGTGGTGATCGCCACCACGTTTGCCACCTGGTTTGGCTCTGAAACGGTGTTGGGCGTGTCCGCCCGGTTTGTGGATGGAGGGCTGGGCGCTGTGGTGGAAGACCCGTTTGGGGCCTCCATGTGTCTGGTGCTCGTGGGCCTCTTTTTTGCCTACAAGCTATACCAGAAGAACCTCATCACGCTGGGCGACTATTACCGCCAGCGCTATGGACGCGTGATTGAGGTGTCGTGTTCGGCCATCATCATGTTCAGCTACCTCGGCTGGGTGGCCGCACAGATCACGGCGCTGGGCCTGGTGTTCAACTTGCTCACGCAGGGCGCGGTGTCGGTCACGATGGGCATGATCATCGGCACCCTGATTGTGTTGGTCTACACCTTGTATGGTGGTATGTGGTCGGTGGCCATGACCGATTTTTTCCAGATGATCGTGATTGGCCTGGGGCTGATCGCCATTGCCTGGTACGCCGCCGATCTGGCGGGCGGGGCTGGCAAGGTGATGGCGTTTGCAGCGCGTGAAGGCAAGTTCCACTTTTTTCCAGAAGGGGGCGTCAAAGATTGGACCTTCTTTTTCGCTGCCGCCATCACGATGATGTTGGGTTCGATCCCGCAGCAGGACGTGTTTCAGCGTGTGATGTCCTCCAACAGCGCCGAGACTGCACGCAAAGGCCCTGTGATTGGCGGGATGCTATACCTGTTGTTCGCGTTCATCCCGATGTTCGTGGTCACTGCAGCGGTGATGGTCATGCCCGAAACGGCGCAGGCCTTGCTCAAGGACGACCCGCAAAAGGTTCTGCCCACCCTGGTGATGGAGCGCATGCCGCTCATGCTGCAGGTGGCATTTTTCGGCGCGCTGCTGTCGGCCATTATGTCCACCGCGTCGGCCACGCTGCTGGCGCCTTCCACCACTTTTGTAGAGAACATCCTGCACAACCTGCGCCCTGGAATGACCGACCAGCAGACCTTGAGAGCAATGCGGATCTCTGTGCTGGCTTTTACCGGCTGCGTGCTCACGTATGCCATCACCATGCAAGGCACCTCGATTTATGAATTGGTTTCAGGTGCTTACCAGGTGCCGTTGGTGGGGGCCTTTGTGCCGCTGGTGTTCGGTTTGTACTGGAAACGCGCTACCACCCAGGGGGCTTTGATGGCTGTGAGCATGGGGCTCGGTGTGTGGTTGCTGTTTGTGGCCAGCCCGATGTTGGCAGAGGCATTTCCTCAGCAACTGGCTGGCGTGCTGGCGGCGCTGGTTGGCATGGTTGCCGGTTCGCTGGCGCCACAGTGGATTGACGACCACAAGGGGCACGTGACCCACTACGAGGGCAGCGCCGGTTGAGGGCCGTGGCCTGCCCGGGTAGCGCCAGCGGCGGGGATGGCGCAGCCGCCTATAATTAAAGGTTTTGCACGTTTGCTCAACACTCTGACATGCCTATTTACGCCTACAAATGCGGCTCCTGCGGCCATGCCAAGGATGTGCTGCAAAAAATCTCCGACGCACCGCTCACGGTCTGCCCCGCCTGTGGGGCCGAGGCATTCACCAAGCAGATCACCGCTGCCGGCTTTCAGCTCAAGGGGTCTGGCTGGTACGTGACCGATTTTCGGGGTGGCAGCAGCAATACCGGGGGGGCAGCGAGCCCTTCCGGCGACTCCAAGCCGGCGTCCAAGAGCGAAGCCGCAGCGCCTGCCAGTTCGGGCGATGCTCCTAAAAAAGAAGCTGCCAGCGCAGGTACATCCAGCGCAGGCAACACTTCTTCTTCCTCATCTACATCCTCAAGTTGAACCACCCCATGGCTTCCGTGCGCAAATGGCTGTTGACGGGTCTTTTGGTGATCGTGCCGGGCGTCATCACGGCGTGGGTGCTCAACTGGATTGTGGGCACGCTCGACCAGACGCTGCAGATCCTGCCTGGCGCATGGCAGCCCGACAAACTGCTGGGCTTTCACATCCCGGGGTTTGGCGTGCTTTTAACGCTGTTGATTTTGCTGGTGGTGGGTGGCATTGCCAGCAATTTTGCGGGCCGCAAGCTGGTGCAGTGGGGCGATGCACTGGTCAGCCGGATCCCGGTGGTGCGCTCCATCTATTCCAGCGTCAAACAGGTATCGGACACGCTGTTCTCCGAAAGCGGCAATGCCTTTCGCAAGGCCGTGCTGGTGCAGTGGCCGCGCGAGGGGGTGTGGACCGTGGCTTTTGTCACCGGTGCTCCCAACGGTGAGGTCGCCGCGTATCTGCGCGACGAGTTCGTCAGCGTGTATGTGCCCACCACCCCCAACCCCACGGGCGGGTACTTCGTGATGCTGCGCAAGAGCGATTGCGTAGAGCTTGAGATGAGCGTGGACTCCGCGCTCAAATACATTGTTTCGATGGGTGTGGTCGCTCCGGCGGACCCCACGCTCATTTCTCCCAAGTAATTGAACCCTTTTAACGCGCCACTGCGGCGCTGGAAGTTTCTGCCATGGCCATGCGTTCCCACTATTGCGGTCTTGTGACCGAAGCCCTGCTGGGCCAAACCGTCACCCTTTCTGGCTGGGTGAACCGCCGCCGCGACCATGGTGGTGTGATCTTTATTGACCTGCGCGACCGCGAAGGCTCGGTGCAGGTGGTGTGTGACCCTGACCGTGCCGATATGTTCGCCACCGCCGAAGACGTGCGCAACGAGTTCTGCGTACAGGTCAAGGGCCTGGTGCGCGAGCGCCCCTCTGGCACCACCAACGACAACCTCAAAAGCGGCAAGATCGAGGTGCTGTGCCACGAACTGAAGGTGCTCAACCCCTCGGTGACGCCTCCGTTCCAGCTCGACGAAGAAAACCTGTCGGAAACCACGCGCCTTACGCACCGCGTGCTGGACCTGCGCCGCCCCTACATGCAAAACAACCTCATGCTGCGCTACCGCGTCAGCATGGAAGTGCGCAAATTCCTCGACACACATGGGTTCGTGGACATCGAAACCCCCATGCTCACCAAGAGCACGCCAGAAGGCGCGCGCGACTATCTGGTGCCCAGCCGTGTGCACGATGGTCATTTTTTCGCACTGCCCCAATCGCCCCAGTTGTTCAAGCAGCTCTTGATGGTGGCGGGCTTTGACCGCTACTACCAGATCACGAAGTGCTTCCGCGACGAAGACCTGCGCGCTGATCGCCAACCCGAGTTCACCCAGATCGATATCGAAACATCGTTCATGGAAGAGCAGGAGATCCGCGACCTGACGCAAGAGATGATCAAGACCGTGTTCCAGAACACGCTGGGTGTGGACCTGGGCGAGTTCCCGGTCATGACCTACCAGGACGCGGCCCACCGCTTCGGATCGGACAAGCCGGACCTGCGCGTCAAGCTTGAATTCACCGAACTCACCGACGTGATGAAGGACGTGGATTTCAAGGTGTTCTCGGGCGCCGCCAACATGAAGAAGGGCCGCGTGGTGGCGCTGCGTGTGCCTGGTGGCGCGCGTGAAACCGGCGGCCTCTCGCGCGGCGAGATCGACGGCTACACCGAGTTCGTCAAGATTTACGGCGCTAAGGGCCTGGCCTACATCAAGGTCAACGAATTGGCCAAGGGCCGTGATGGCCTGCAAAGCCCCATCGTGAAAAACATCCACGACGCAGCGATTGCCGAGATCTTGAAGCGCACCGGTGCACAGGACGGCGATCTGCTGTTCTTCGGTGCCGACAAGGAGAAGGTTGTCAACGATGCCGTTGGCGCGCTGCGCATCAAGATCGGTCACAGCGAATTCGGCAAGAAGAACGGCCTGTTCGAAGACCGCTGGGCGCCACTGTGGGTGGTGGACTTCCCCATGTTCGAGCACGACGAAGAAAACGACCGCTGGGTGGCTGTGCACCACCCCTTCACGGCGCCCAAGGACGGCCACGAGGACTACATGGTCACCGCGCCCGAGAAGTGCATCTCCAAGGGCTACGACATGGTCTTGAACGGTTGGGAGATGGGCGGTGGCTCGGTCCGTATCCACCGCGCTGACGTGCAGCAAAAAGTGTTTGATGCGCTCAAGATCACGCCAGAAGAAGCGCAGCAGAAGTTCGGCTTCCTGCTCGACGCCCTGCAATACGGAGCGCCCCCGCATGGCGGCCTGGCGTTTGGTCTGGACCGCATCGTCACGCTGATGACGCGTGCGGAGTCCATTCGCGACGTGATTGCGTTCCCCAAGACCCAGCGCGCCCAGTGCCTGCTGACCCAGGCGCCGTCGCCGGTGGACGAAAAGCAGCTGCGCGAGCTGCACATCCGCTTGCGCAATCCCGACGCGGTCAAGGCCGAATAACCGGGTTGTGCGGGCTGAACGCCTGCGGGCCTTCGGGCAGAATCCACAGGGCGCCTTCGGGCGCCCTTTTTTTATCCCCCGCCGTTTATTTTAATTTTTCAAAAAAAGCAATGAATCCCCACCGTCTTGTGAACCCCCGTGTCGTCATCGCGCTGGCCGGCTTGCTGGCGCTTGCAGCGTGTGGGGAAAAGAAAACCGAGCTGGGCGAGGGCGGCTCGGTGGTCAAGGGCTCGGCAGGCCCTGCGGGCGCGCAGAACGCGGCGCGCGAGCTGGTGCGTTGTGACGCCCCCGTGGCCACGCTGGCACTGGCAGAAAACCCGAACGGCTATGTGATGAGTTCCGCATACCAGTTGCCCGCGTCGCCCGTGCCGCTCATCAAGCTGCTGGCACAGCAAAGTGGGTGTTTCCGCGTGGTGGACCGCCATGCGGGCTTGCGCGGCACGATCCAGGAGCAAGAACTCAAAGAAGCAGGGGTGTTGCGCCAGAAATCGACGGTGGCCAAGGGCAAAGGGTATGAGGCCCAGTACACGCTCACGCCCAGCCTCACCTTCAGCGAGCAGGACGCGGGTCGTGGCCTCGCGGGCGTGGTGGCGATGATTCCCGTGTTGCGCGACATTGCGGGGCTGGCTGGCCTGGTGGAGCAGGTCAAGTTCAAAGAGGCGCAAACGGCGCTGCTGCTGTCGGACAACGAAACCACCGAGCAGGTGGCTGCCGCCACCGGGTCGGCGCGCACAACCGACCTGGGTGTGGGCGGGCTGGTGTTTGGCAAACTGGGCGGCGGCGCGGGCGCGGGGTGGAGCAACACCAACGAAGGCAAGGTCATCGCCGCCGCATTTCTGGATGCGCACAACCAGTTGGTCACACAGGTGCGGGAGCTCGAAGCCAAAGAGCTGCCGCCGCCAGTGCCCACCCACAACCGCGCCGCAGCTGGCGGCTGACAGGGCGCAGAATAAAAGCGTGCACCACAGGCCTGTCTACAAAATCCCGGAGTCGGTGCTGGTGGTCATTCACACGCCAGCGCTGGGCGTGTTGCTGATACGCCGCACGGGCGGCGATGGCCACTGGCAGTCGGTGACCGGCAGCAAGGACACGCCGGACGAGGCTTTCGAGGAAACCGCCCGGCGCGAGGTGTTCGAAGAAACCGGCATCGATACACGCGCCGATGGATGTGTGCTGGTCGACTGGGCGCTCGAGAACGTGTATGACATCTGGCCGCAATGGCTGCATCGGTATGCGCCGGGCGTGGTGCGCAACCGGGAGCGTGTCTTTGGCCTCTGTGTGCCCCCCAGCACGCCTGTGGCGCTGAGCCCGCGCGAGCACGACGCCTTTGAATGGCTGCCTTGGCAGCGGGCTGCCGACCGCTGCTTTTCTGCATCCAATGCCGAAGCGTGTCTGCTGCTCCCACGCTTTGCGGCCTGTTCTCCAACCGACTCGCCCCCTCGCTAGATCGTGAACACGTTCTTAACTGGTCCCTTGATACCGGTGCCCGGATAGAACACCAGCGCGGGTGTCGCGTGGCGCGTGGCGCTACAGCGGGCGCAGGCGCAAAACGGAAGCGGGATCGGGTGCTTCGGGCTCTGCGCCGGGCGCCAGGCTGTCCTGGGGCGGCGGCGGGATGCGGATGGGGCTGTTGTCTGTGGTGCTGCGCACACGCAGCACCACGCCGCCCGGGTGCCGCTCGCTGTCTTGCCCCAGGATGGCCCGGGTGGGCGCGCTGCCCATGCGCAGGCGCAGCGTGTCGATGGCTTCTTGCTGCGCCTGGGGGCTTGCCATGCGGGCAGAGTGCCGCAGCAGCACCTGTTGTGACATGTCCAGCAGCTTGGAGTTGAGCGTGTGTTCGGCGTGCTGCAGCAGGTTGTTGACCGCGCCGGTGGGGTCGCCAGCCAGGCTTTGCGCCATGGCGACTTCGGCGGTCTTGTTGATCTGCTGCAGGCAGTCGCGCACGATGTCGCCATACGGGGCGTGCAGGCCACAGGCGTTGGCCATCAGTTCTGTCAGGCCCCGCGTGTTCGCGTAGCGCATGCCCAGATCGCGCACCCAGCGCTCACCGTCAGCCAGATCGATCGATGTGGTGGCCAGCACCGCCAGCAGGCTGCCCAGGTTGCAGGCGGCCTCGAAGTCGAAACTGCTGGCCGTGATCTCCCGGACCAGGGCACGCACCGAATCCACTGCCTGCGACAGCTGCCGCTGCTGGATGAGCTGCAGCGTGCGTGCCACCTCGGCAAAACGCTGCACCCGCGCGCTGGCGTGGTGGCGCTCCAGAGTGCGGCTGAAGTCGGCCATGCAGCGCTCGATTCCCTTGCGGTCGTTGTCGGCAAAGTAGGAAAACGTCAGCAGCACCAGCGACTGGAAGTCGAACAGCTTGGAGTCAATGCCCAGCACCGCCGCACGCGCCAGAACCTTGGTGGCGGTGTCGCGATCGCCCATGTAGTACGACATCATTCCCAGCTTTTGCAGCCGCACCACCGAGTCGGGCGTGAGTGCGCTGGCGGTGCGGTAGGTCTCTATCGCCTGCGCAAAGTGCCCCAGTTCCACCTGCGCGCGCCCCAGCACGTCATAGGCATCAGCAAACGAAGCGTCTTCGCCAATAAGCCCTTGCAAGGTGGTGATGGCGCGTGCCGCCTGGCCCGATTCAATTTGCGCGCGCGCCACACCGAGTTTGGCCCAGGGCAGGGCGCGGGCATCGATCACGGCCTCGAACAGGGTGCGCGCCTCGTCATGGCGGCCCAGCCGCAGCAGCAGCTCCGAGCCAATGCGTGCGGCATACAGCCAATAGGGTGCGCGGGCCTCGAAGCGCTGTACGCACAGGCTGGCGGCGCTTTCAAAATCCTCGGCCTCAATGGCGTCAAAAATCGGGCGCAGATGGATTTTGCGCAGCCGCGCCAGCCCCAGCCGCTCGAACAACGCGCTTGGAGTGAAGGGCTTGAGCAGATAGCCGTCGAGCGCCGACTCGGCCGCCTCGGCCACGGCGGCATACGACGCCTCGGCGGTCACCATGAAAAACACGGTCGAAAACGGCAACAGCTGCGCGCGGCGCAGGTCGTCCAGCAGGGTCTGGCCTGAATAGCCGCCTTCACCAAAATACTGGTCGCAGAGCACGTAGTCGAACACCGTGTGTTCCAGCCGTGCCCGGGCGTCCTGCACGCGGGTGCATTGCACGATGCGGGTAACGCCGTATTCGCGCAGTTGCCCCACCAAGATGCTGCGTGAGGTCGCATTGCTGTCGACAATCAGCGCCAACACAGGGGGTGCGGCGGGGGTTTCGTTTTCGGTGGCCATCGTGGGGGTGGGCCGGTCCTGCCGCTGTGCCGTGTGGGAATGGGTTGAGTGTAACGTTATGCAACAAAATTATTGCATCGGGCAAACCCGCTCTTCGTCATAGGGGCATCGCCCTGGCTGCTTCACAATCAGGCCATGGAACACGACGATATCTTGCGGGTAGCCACCTACAACATCCATAAGGGTGTGCAGGGGCTGGGGCCCGCGCGCCGGCTGGAGATTCACAACCTGGGCCTGGCGGTCGAGCAGCTCGATGCCGACATCGTCTGCCTGCAGGAAGTGCGCAAGCTGCACCGGCGCGAAGCCGCGTATTTTCAGCGCTGGCCCGATGTGCCCCAGGCCGAGTACCTGGCGCCCGAGGGCTATGAGGCCGTGTACCGCACCAACGCATTCACCAAACATGGCGAGCACGGCAATGCGCTGCTGTCGCGCTGGCCGGTGATGGGGCACCAGCACGAAGATATCTCCGACCACCGCTTTGAGCAGCGCGGCCTGTTGCACGTCGAGGTGGATGCCCATGGGCGCCGCCTGCACGTGATCGTGGTGCATCTGGGGCTCATCCCCGGCAGCCGCTTGCGCCAGATCTCGCAACTGCAACGCTTCATAGAGCGTGAGGTGCCAGCGGGCGCGCCGGTGGTGGTGGCGGGGGACTTCAACGACTGGGGCCTGCAGATCAAACGCATGCTCGCGGGCTTTTCGTTGTATGAGTTCGATGCTCCCCGCACCTTCACCTACCCGGCCCGACTGCCGCTGGCACAGCTCGATCACGTGTATGTGCGGGGCCTCACGCCGCTGTCGCTGCACGTGCCCAGGGGGCGCATCTGGTGGCGCATGTCAGACCATCTTCCGTTGATCGCCGAGTTTCGGCTGTGAGGGTGAAGCACCCCCTGAGCCGCTTCGCGCCGTCCCCCTCCCCTTCGGGAGGGGGACGCACCCAGTGGCCTGGCAAAGCCAGTTCCACGGGTGCACTGGCCTGGGCAGCGCCGGTTTCATGGGCTGCGGGCGGTGCGCAGCGCGATGGATCGTTGCGATGAGACAAAAGCCTTTTCAGCAAGACCGTCGTTTTGATTTTGCGAATGACCACCAGGTGCGCTTGCTGCAGGGGGCCGAGGAGTTATTTCCGGCGCTGATCGAGGCCATGGACGCCGCGCTCTCGGACATCCAGTTCGAGACCTACATCTTTGACTTCACCGGCAGCGGTGCGGACGTGGCCGAGGCGCTGATGCGCGCCGCCCAACGCGGCGTGCGCACCCAGCTCGTGGTGGATGGCGTGGGCACCGGCACTTTGTCGCCGGCCTGGGCGCAGCGCCTCGCGGCTGCGGGCGTGCAATACCGCGTGTATTCACCACTGGGCCCGCTGGGGCTGCTGTTGCCGCGGCGCTGGCGCCGGCTGCATCGCAAACTGTGTGTGGTGGATGGCCGCATGCTGTTTTGTGGCGGCATCAACGTGCTTGATGATTTTCATGACCCGAACCACGGCGCGCTCGATGCGCCGCGCTTTGATTTTGCCGTGATGGCCACAGGCAGCCTGGTGACCACCGCCAGCGACACCATGGACCAGCTGTGGTGGCGCATGCAGGCCGTGCGCGACGTGCGCCAGCGCCGCCTGCCTGAGGCGCTGCAGGCCCTGCGCGCTGCCAGCGCCGCCAAACATGCGGCCAGGGGCGGCAATGCAGGCCCGTCCATGCGCGCCGCCTTGGTGCTGCGCGACAACGTGCGCAACCGCAGCCGCATTGAAAAAGCCTACCGCCGCGCCATTGGCGGGGCGCGCAATGAAATCATCATCGCCAACGCCTACTTCATGCCCGGCGGCAAGCTGCGCAGGGCGCTGGTGATGGCCGCACGCCGGGGCGTGCGCGTGCGCCTGCTGCTGCAAGGGCGTTATGAATACTTCATGCAATACCACGCAGCCCGGCCCGTGTATGGCGCGCTGCTGCAGGCGGGCGTGGAGATCTACGAATACGCCCCGAGTTTTCTGCACGCCAAGGTGGCCGTGATCGACGCCTTTGGCGACAAACCCTGGGCCACGGTGGGCTCGTCCAACCTTGACCCCTTGAGCCTGTTGCTGGCCCGTGAGGCCAACGTGGTGGTGGAAGACGCCGCCTTTGCCACCGACCTGCACCAGCGCCTGGTGCAGGCCATGCAACACGCAGGCCACCGCATGGACCCCGCACGCTACGCGGGCCGACCCCTGCGCCAGCGGGTGCTCGACCGCATCGCGTTTGCGCTGATGCGGCTGGCCCTGTGGGTGACGGGCAACCGGTATTGATCTTTGGCGTGGGTTGGGGGCGGAGGGGGTTGGCGCCGATGGCACCTGCGGTGCATGAAACTCGATTGCTATTCAATTAATAGCTGCTAGCGCTTGTGTATAAAGCGCTGGAGGCCTAAAACCCTTGAAATCTGCGGCGCAGCGTTCGCTGTTACGATTCTGCCCATGTCCAGCCAACCTGCCGCCGATATGACGCCCATTTCACCGGACGAAGGCACGCCCGTCTCCGTCAAGATCCGAGAGCGCCTTGCCGCCGCACGCAAGCGTTTTCATGCCAACGACAACATTGCTGAGTTCATCGAACCCGGCGAGCTGGAGAAGCTGCTGGACGAGGTGGAGGTCAAGATGCAGGGCGTGCTCGACAGCCTGGTCATCAACACCGACAGCGACCACAACACCAACAACACCGCGCGCCGCGTGGCCAAGATGTACCTCAACGAGGTGTTCAAGGGCCGCTATGTGGCGCAGCCGCCCATCACCGAGTTCCCCAACGCCGAGCACCTGAACGAGCTGATGATCGTGGGCCCGCTCACGGTGCGCAGCGCCTGCAGCCACCATTTTTGCCCGGTCATCGGCAAGATCTGGATTGGTGTCATGCCCAACGAACACACCAACGTGATCGGCCTGTCCAAATACGCGCGGCTGGTGGACTGGATCATGGGGCGCCCCCAGATCCAGGAAGAGGCCGTGGTGCAACTGGCCGACCTGATCATGGAAAAGACGCAGCCCGACGGCCTGGCCATCGTGATGGAAGCCAGCCACTTTTGCATGTCCTGGCGCGGTGTGCGCGAGATGGACAGCAAGATGATCAACTCCGTGATGCGGGGTGTGTTCCTCAAGGACAGCGCCCTGCGCCGCGAATTCCTCTCCCTCATCCCCGGAAAGAACTGACCATGTTGGTACGCCTGCTTTATGCCAGCCGCGCAGTGGACACCTCTCCCGCTGCCATCGAAGCGATCCTGATGCAATCGCGCCAGCACAACCCCGGTTGTGGCATCACCGGTGTGCTGTGTTACGGCGGTGGTGTGTTTCTGCAAGCCATCGAAGGCGGCCGCTCGGCGGTGAGCGACCTGTATGGCCACATCCAGAAAGACCCGCGCCACAAGAACGTGGAGCTGCTGCATTACGAAGAAATCGCCGAACGCCGCTTTGGCGGCTGGACGATGGGGCAGGTCAACCTCTCCAAGATCAACCATTCCATCTTGCTCAAGTACTCCGAGAAGCCTGAACTCGACCCCTATGCGGTGTCGGGCAAGGTGTCGTTTGCATTGCTCGAAGAGCTGATGGCGACAGCCTCCATCATCGGCAGAGCTTAGAGATCACCCCCCTGAGGCGCTGCGCGCCTTCCCCCCGCTCTCGCACCGCTGCGCGGTGCGGGCAGGGGGACGCCACCGGTGCACGCAAGCGAAGCGCTGCCTGCGCAGCTTGGCGGCCCTTGCACGGTGGCAGCTTGTCTGGGCCGCGCCAGTTGCGGGCGTTGTGGGCGGTACGCAGCCCTTGAATCGATAAACTCTCTAGGCCACATCAAGCCGCAGTCGCCATGGCGCTGCGGCTTTTTTGCATTCAAGCTCTCTCTCTTTCTGACCCGTGACCCCCACCGCCTTCGCCCTCATCATCCTCGCCGGGCTCATCCACGCCTGCTGGAACATTGCCGCCAAGAAAGCCGGGGGCGATTCGCGGTTTGCGTTTTTCACGTCGGTGCTGATGATGTTCTTCTGGGCGCCGCTGGGCTGGTGGATGGGGCGCGATGTGGTGCCGCGCTGGGGCGCCGTGGAGTGGGGCTTGGTGGTGGCCAGCGGCCTGTTGCACGTGGCGTACTACGTCATCCTTTTGCGCGGCTACCGCAAGGCAGACCTCACCGTGGTGTACCCGCTGGCACGCGGCTCGGGGCCGCTGCTTTCGTCGCTGGTGGCCATCACGCTGCTGGGCGAGCAGATATCGGCGCTGGGCGCGCTGGGCATTGTGGGCGTGGTGGGCGGCGTGTTTCTGATTGCCGGTGGCCCCGGTCTGCTGCGCACCGCGCACGACCCTGCAGCCCGCGCGCGCGTGCACAAGGGCATGGCCTATGGCTTGCTCACGGGCGCCTTCATCGCCAGCTACACGGTGGTCGATGGCTATGCGGTCAAGTTTTTGCTGATGTCGCCCATCCTCATCGACTACATGGGCAACTTTGTGCGCGTGGGGCTGCTCGCGCCCGTGGTGTTGCGGGATCTGCCCGCCGCCCGCACGCTCTGGCTGGCGCAGTGGCGGTTTGCGCTGCTGGTGGCGGTGGTAAGCCCCGTGGCCTATGTGCTGGTGCTTTATGCGATGCAGCAGGCGCCCATGTCGCACGTGGCCCCGGCACGCGAGGTGTCCATGTTGTTTGCAGCACTCATCGGCGGCCATCTGCTGGGCGAGGGCGACCGAGTGGCGCGCATTTTTGGTGCCCTGTGCATCGCCGCGGGCGTCACGGCGCTGGCATTGGGATAGACCGTGACGGGCACCCACGTCACCCCCTTGCTGCTGGGCTGTGATTTCTCCAGCAGCCCCTCCCGGCGCAAGTCCATTGTGCTGGCCCTGGGCCAGCGCCAGGGCGCGCGGGTTCAGCTCGCCGCGCTGCAGCGCTTTGAAACCCTGGCCGCCTTGGGCCAGTGGCTGGCCGAGCCGGGCGACTGGGTGGGCGGCTTCGACTTGCCGTTTGGCCTGCCGCGCGAACTGGTGCAAGCGCTGGGTTGGCCCACAGACTGGCTGGCGTGCATGCATCACTACCGTGCGCTCAGCCGCGCGCAGATCCGCGACCAGTTCGCCGCGTTCTGCGACGCCCGCCCGGTGGGTGGCAAGTTTGCCCACCGCGCCACTGACGGCCCCGCCGGCTCCAGCCCGTCGATGAAATGGGTGAACCCACCCGTGGCCTACATGCTGCACGCGGGGCTACCGCTGCTGCTGGATGCGGGTGTCCACCTGCCAGGCCTGCATGCTGGCGACCCCCGCCGCGTGGCGCTGGAGGCCTACCCCGGGCTGCTCGCGCGTGAGGTGCTGCAGCGGCGCAGCTACAAAAGCGACGACCGCGCCAAACAGTCGCCCGACCGCCTGATTGCCCGCAAGGACCTGGTGAACGCGCTGGAGATGGGCCAGACCCGGCTGGGCCTGCGCCTCAAGCTCACCCACGCCCAGCGCGACCTGCTGATCGACGACGCCAGCGGCGACAGCCTGGACGCCGTGTTGTGCCTGCTGCAGGCTGCGTGGGCCCAGCAGCGCCATGCGGACGACGGCGACACGCTGTATGGCCTGCCGCCGGGGCTGGACCCGCTCGAAGGTTGGATCGTGACGGCCGATGCCGCCGCTTTTCAGGCCATTGGCCCCACGCAGGCTGGCTAGCATGGCGGCAGGCGCACCTGCGTGCCTGCTTGCTGGTCTTGCCTCGCCGCCTTTACCTTTACCCTCGTTCTTCTCTTCATGTCACTCATTTCACGCTTCGTGCTCACCGGGGCCATGGGCTTGCTGGTCACGCTGGCCCAGGCCGCGCCCGCGCCCTGGTACTACTGGCGCAGCAGGCTGGATGGCGCCCGGGTGTGTGCACAGACCTCACCCGGCCCCAACTGGGAGCGCGACAGCGCTGCCTACGACGGCCCGGGCTGCCACCCCCGGCGCAAGGTGCTGGTGATCCCCATGCGTTGAGGCGCGGGCGCAGTCGGGCGGGCGCTGCCGAGGTCGCCCTATGCGCCAACTGCAGCCCGCCGCCTCATGGCCGTAGGTGTTGGCTGGGGTGTTATAAAAATCATAGCTGCTAGCGCTTGCCCAATAAGCGCTGGCAGCCAAAAACACTTGCAATAGTGTGTCTGCGTTCGATAATGCAAGGCATGACCGAACTCATCCTCATCCGCCACGGAGAGACCGACTGGAACCGCGAACTGCGCTTTCAGGGCCACGTGGATGTGCCCCTCAACGCCACCGGCCATGAGCAGGCCCGCCGCCTGGCCGAGCGCCTGGCCGCAGAGCGCCCCGTGGTGCACCACCTCGTCTGCAGCGACCTCATCCGCACCCAGCAAACCGCCACGCCCAGTCTGCAGGTGCTCTTCCCCCAGGCCCGCATCGACACCCTGACCGACAGCGCCCTGCGCGAGCAAAACTTTGGTGTGGTGGACGGCAAGCGCGTGGACGACGTCAAACAGGAACACGCCGACGCCTGGGCGCGATGGCTGCGTTTTGAAGCCGACTACGGCATGCCTGGCGGCGAGACCACCCGCCAGTTCCATACCCGCGTGATGGACGCCGTCTACCGCATCGCCCAGCAGCACAGCGGCCAGACCGTGATGGTCGTCACCCACGGCGGCGTGCTCGACATGATCTGGCGCACTGCACGCGGCACCGGGCTGGACGGCCCGCGCCAGAGCGACATCCCCAACGCGGGGCTCAACCGCGTGCGGGTGCGTGGCGATGCCGTGGAGGTGCTGGACTGGGCCGATGTGCGGCACCTGGCGGATTTGCCGGAGCAGCCGGTGTATGACCAGACGAAGTTGGTGGTGCGGTGAGGGTTGATTTTGCTGACGTTGAGACGTAATAGTCTCTATTTCAGTCAAGGCGATTTTCAAACTAACTCAAACATTGACCGTCTCTGTTGCTCGCTGTGAAGTGGGTACTTGGCAATATGAGTCCACTGCGGAGCAATCGCAGACGACCAGAGTCGGAGCATCAAGTCCTCGGTCTGCACTTCTACGGCAACCGCATTCAGGTCGACCGCATAGCACTCCTCGTACGTGGCGTGCGCAGGACTTGGAAAAGAGTCTTTGTACTTGATGTTGAACTCAGGTCGAAAGTACTTGATAAGAGCTCCTTCAGTGAAATTGACCTCCTGTTGTTCCGACACCGGGTTGTAAATTACGTCACTTCTGTGGCGGTCATCCTCTTCCTCAGTCGTCTGATAGTTCTTTGTGATGCCATCGAAGCTCGCAAGCATGTAACGTTCAAAGCAAAGTAGAACTAGCCAGATTTCTTGGTCAGGGGATTGACGAATGGCCTCGGCATAAATACCTTGGAGGGTCGAGTGACTCTGAAGCCGTTCCACTGCTGTTCTGGAGCCCCCGTCGCCGTACGATTGCCCGACATAAAGGACTTCAAGATCCAAGTGCTCACAGTACCTTGGCCCGCAAAGTCCCAAAAGCATTGCTGACTTTGCGGAAAGCAGTGGTTTTCCATCTGACGCAACGAATGCCACTTCCGTATACGGATAGCTCGATTGCACAGATAAGTCCGTGCCCCCTAGGGAAGCTCTTCACGAATCGGTTCTGGCTATGTCACAGCGATGCCTGAACTAAAACAGCACTCGCTTTGAGTAATGAGGCGTGCGCAGCGCACCCAGCAGGCGTTTGGCGAGGGCCATTGCCCCTATATCGGAGGCTTTACGCCCCCTGCACGCGCACCTGCCCCATGCAGGCCAGCAACTTGTGCCTTGCCATCCACAGATTGCCCAGCGCAAACAGCGTGACGATCTGCGCCGTGTTCTTCATGAGCCCCCGGTAGCGCACCTTCACGTACCCGAACTGCTGCTTGAGCACCCGAAACGGGTGCTCCACCTTGGCCCGGATGCTGGCCTTGGTGCGTTCAAGTTGGTCGATCAGCGCATCCACAGGCTTGTTTTTGTCCAAAGCCCGGCGCAACCCCGGGCGCATGGCTACATGCCAGCGCACGTTCTTGTTGGCATCGGGCCGCTTGTCCACTCCTTGGTAGCCCGCATCGCCAAAGGCATCCGTTTCTTGCCCGTGCAGCAGGCTGTTGGCTTCTATCACGTCGTTCACATTGCCACTGGTGCCGCGCACGCTGTGCACCAGGCCTGAATCCGCATCCACGCCAATGTGAGCCTTCATGCCAAAGTACCACTCGTTGCCCTTCTTGCTTTGATGCATCTCGGGGTCTCGTGCCTTGCCTTCATTCTTGGTGGACGTCGGCGCCGCAATCAGCGTGGCATCCACCACCGTGCCTGCTTTGAGTTGCAGCCCTTTGGCTTGCAGCAGGGCATTGACCGTAGCGAGGATCTGATCGGCCAGTTTGTGGCGCTCCAGCAGATGCCGAAAACGCAGGATGCTCGATTCACTGGGAATGTGTTCGTCCCAGTGAGACAGGCCGGCAAAGTCCCGAAAGGCTGGCACGTCGTGCAGTGCCTCTTCCATGGCTGGGTCGCTAAGCTTGAACCACTGCTGCATGAAATGGATACGCAGCAGGGTCTGCACCGCAAAGGGCTGCTGGCCCCGGCGTCCGATCTCTGGGGCGTAGGGCTCAATGAGCGAGACCAACTCGGCCCAGGGCACCACCAACTCCATCGCATCAAGGAACTCGCGCTTGCGTGTGCGCTTGGTGGTATTGCTCAGGCCCAGGCTGCTTTGCTTCATGGCCTTATTGTCTCGGCTTCAAGCCTTCGTAAGCACATTACGCAGGGATTTGTGCAGAGAATCCCTAGCTCGTTTCTAGCAATAAATGGAATCTCAATCTTCTCGTCGCGCACATGTTTGAAGCAGCGTCCAGAGATAGTGTCAGAAGTGAAAACGACGGACCGAGGATCAATTGAAATTCTCGGTCGTCGTCCTACGATGTAAATATGAGGATCGTCCGGAAGATCGCTGAGCTGACTAAGTCCGTCTTGTTGCAGCAGCCAGCAGTAGCTTGTGCAGACGTGCAGCCCGAACTCCGAGATGAATTTGCGAGGGGAAGACATAGCTAGACCAATCTAAGACCGGGGCAAGTGGGCGAAACGGCGGCTCTTACCTGCGCCCTCAGCCTACAGGTAATTCCAACGCGGCACACACCACTCCCACCTGCATTGCCAACCGCACCGACTCCGGCTGCCCATTCACCAACGGCTGTAACAAATTCTGCACCGCCGCCCACTGCCCGTTGCGCTGCAGCGCATCCAGCCAGATCTGGTGAAACAAGTCCCGCTGCGCATGGCTGCCGCCAATCTCCACCAGCCGTGGCAGGGCCGTGCCCAGCTTCTCCACTGCCGTCGCCCAGTCGCCTTGCGCATGCGCCATCAGCCCCTGAGCGGCAGGCACGCACACCTGCTGCCATACGGTGCGTTCATGCGACTCGGTGCGGGTGGCGGCGTGGGCGGCGATGTTGTTGTGCAGCGTGCGTGCGGCCTCCATGCGCCCGGCGCGGGCCAGGCCGTAGAGGTATTGCAGGTCCAGAAACGGCAGCACATGGTCGGCCAGGCGCAGTGCGAGGTGGCCAGCCACGTCGGTCCAGCGGTCGCCCACGTCCACGCTCGCCAGCTCCAGCCGGGCGAGCAGTGACACGGCGCCGATCTGGTCCTGCGTGTATTCCTTGACCACACCCCAGACCTGCTGGTCATAGAGCGCCAGCACTTCGGCGTGGCGGTCTTGCTCCAGCAGGAACAGCGCCTGGTGCCACCAATTGTGCGTGACCATGAAGGAGTTCAGGCCCGTCCAGGTGTCGCTCACGCTGGCCATGAAGTCGGTACCTTCGCGGATGCGGCCCTGGGTCAGCATGACGTGGGCCAGCGCATGGTGGGCCCAGGGTTCTTTGCGGCACAAGGCGATGGCGTGGCGTGCGGCGCTTTCGGCCTCTGGCAAGCGGTGGCATTGCTCCCAGCCAAAGGCGAGCATGCCGTGCAGGTAGGGCACGTCGGCTGCGGCGGGCAGGGCCTGCAGGGCGATGCGCAGCATGCCGGGCGAGTCGCCACGGTTGAACAAGTGGTATTGGCCGAGCTTGAGGGAGGCGAGGTCGCGGGGAAACAAGCGGGCTTGCTCCTCGTGCAGCGCAACGGCGCGGGGCAGGTCGCCATCCACCCAGGCGGCGATGGCGGCTACGAAGCGTTGTTCGCGCTCGCTGGCCTCAGGGGCATGGGCCAACGCTTGGTCGATGAAGGGGCGGGCGTTGCGCGGGGCGTCGGCCGATTCGGCAAACATGTGCAGCGCGGCGCAGCTGGCCTGCACGATGGGGCTGGTGTCTGCCGCCGCGTTCAGCACATTCACCGCGCGGGCCTCGCAGGCGATGAAGCCTTCCACAAAGTCATTCAAGGCCGCCGCGCTGGCCGCGTCGTGCAGGGTGACGGGGTTGCCCAGGCTGTCGGTTCTTGGAGGCATGTCAGTGATCCACAGCGTTAAGCCTCACCCCCGATGCATGGGCTCGACACGGCGCAGGCCAGGGCTGCCGCGCAAGGGCCGCCCCGCCGCGCTGGCTGCGTCCCCCTGCCCGCAGCGCGCAGCGTTGCGAGAGCGGGGGGAAGGCCCGTAGGGCCTCAGGGGGGTGTCGCTTCATTTCAGCCGCCTTTGATCAGCGCCAGATAGGCCTTGCGTGTTTCTGCTGACACCGAGGCGACCAGTTGCTCGTGGGGCGTCTGGTGGCGCGCCAGCATGCGGGCGGTGGCCACGGTTTTGGATTTGCAGAACCAGTGGCAGGTGTGCTGCATGAGGAACAGTTCAGCCGTCATCATGTAGGCGCGGTCTTTGGGCGTGAGGTGGCCGGTGTCTTGTGCCACATGGGCAATGCCGCGTGCGTGGATGGCGAGCGCCTTGCGCATGTCGAAGGTCAGCGCAGGCAGGATTTTTTCGGCAAACGGAATGGACAGTGCGAGCCGGCTGACGCGGGTGCGGTCTTCGTCCAGCTTGGCAAAGTCTGCCGCAAAGCGGCCGAATTGCTCGCTCAGCTGCGATTCGGTGGTGCTGAGCAGGCTCCAGATCTGGCTGCGCCGCTCGTCGGTGCTTTCGCCCAGGGCACGCAGGTAGCCGTCGGTGAGGGCTTCCATCAGCTTTTCAATCTGGTAGTTGGCCAGGTGGCTGCCCAGCAGGACGATGCGTTTGCGCTGCTCTTTGGCGTTGAGCATGAAGGTGCCGGTGGCGATGAGGATCGCCAGGATGAGAATGTCCATGCGGTGATTCGGTGAGGTGTTGCGTGGTGGTGGTGGCCCCAAGCGCCGACCTTGCTCGAAGAATATGCCGAGCGGGCGAAGCCTGTAAGTCCTCAAGGGTACCAACAACCCGCCATGGGCCCTTGGTTACACCGCTGGTGGCTGGGGCCAGGCCCGTTGGGGCCCGCGGATCAACTCAAACGCATGCGCCACCTGCAGCACGCCCAGGTCGTCAAACCGTGCGCCTGCGATCTGCAGGCCAATCGGCAGGCCGTCGGCGGTGTAGCCGCAGTTGACCGAGGCGGCGGGCTGCTCGGACATGTTGAACGGCACGGTGAACCCGATGTGCTCCAGGGGGCGCAACGGGTCGTCGGTGGGCGAGGGCAGCTCGGCCTGGAAGGCGGGCATGGGGGCCACGGGCGAGATCACGTAGTCGAACGCGCTACAGGCCTTGACCGTGTTCACGCGCGTCAGGTGGAACTGGTGGCTGGCGTGGAAGACCTCGGAGCCGCTCATGCCCGCAGCGCTGTCGGCCCAGGTGCGGATGTAGGGCAGTACCTTGTCGCGCCGCGCGGCAGGCAGCGCCTGCAGGTCGATGTGCGAGCGCATGCGCCAAAAATGGTCCATGCCGTCGAGCATGGTCTGGGTCATGAAGGGCTGCATGGGCACGATGGTGGCGCCTGCCGCCTCCATGAGCCGTGCGGCGTGCTCTACCGCCGCCTTGACCTCTGGTTCCACCCCCAGGCCACAACCTGCCTCCAGCAGCAGGCCGATGCGCAGGCCGCGCAGGCGTTCGACCCCTTGGTTGAAGTCACCCCAGGCAATGTCCTGTGCGGGCAGGCTCATGCTGTCGCGGGCGTCGGGCTGGCTGAGCACCTGCATCATCAGCGCGGCGTCGGCCACGGTACGTGTCATGGGGCCAGCGGCGCGCCCGGTGTAGGGTGGGTCGATCGGAATGCGGCCCAGGCTGGGTTTCAAGCTGAAGATGCCACACCAGCTGGCGGGCAGGCGCAGTGAGCCGCCAATGTCGGTGCCGATATGCAGCGGGCCGTAACCTGCGGCAGCGGCTGCGCCGCCACCTGCGCTGGAGCCACCGGGGCCCTTGCTCACATCCCAGGGGTTGCGCGAAAGGGGGTGAAAGGTGGACAGTCCTGACGACAACATGCCGTAGTCGGGCATGGTGGTTTTTGCCACGATGACGGCGCCCGCCTCGCGCATGCGGGCAGCGGGTGGCGCGTCGGCGGCGGCGGGCACCAGCTCCACGGCGGCCGTGCCCAGCGGGGTGGGGTCGCCTTGGGTGGCGATGTTTTCCTTGATGGTGCTGGGCACGCCATCGAGTGCGCCTTGGGGCTCGCCGCGCAGCCAGCGGGCTTCAGACGCGCGCGCCTGCGCCAGGGCCGCGTCGGGGCGCAGCAGGTAGGTGGCCTTGATGTGGGGCTCCCACTTTTCGATGTGCGCCAGAACGGCCTGCGTGACCTCCACGGGGGACAGCGTGCGCTGGCGATAGGCAGCCAGAAGGTCGTGGGCGGGCAGGTCGTGTAGTTCGGTCATGGCGGGCGCGGGGAGTTTTTAAGTAAAAAAGGCTGTCAGCGCTTATGAATAAAGCGCTGGCAGCTATTGTTTCAGGAGCTAATGCTCCCGCTTCGGTGGGTGCAGCGTGTGGCTGTCAGGACCAGGAGAGCCCCGAGAGGTCGTTCACGAACACGGGCATGTCTTTCCACAAACCCTTGAGGTTCTTGTTGGCCACCGTGATCCACTGGTTGGAATACAGGAACGCATGCACCGCATCATTGGCCAGCAGGCGTTGCGCTTCGCCCAGCAGGCGCGAGCGGTCGGCGGGGCGGGCCGCGTTCTTGATCTGGTTGAACAGCTCGTTGAACTGGGGCGATTGGTAGCCCCAGTAGTAATCGGGCTTGGTGAAATTGGCCAGATCGAACGGCTCGACGTGCGAAATGATGGTCAGGTCGTAGTTCTTGTTGCCGTAGGTGCCGCTGAGCCATTGGGCCCATTCCACGTTCTGGATCTTGGCAACAATGCCGACCTTGGCCAGTTGCGCCGCAATCACCTCGCCACCCTGGCGCGCGTACGGCGTGGGCGGCAGGGTCATGGTGAGCTCCAGCGGCGTTTTGATGCCGGCTTCGGCCAGCAGCTTCTTGGCCTTTTCAGGGTCGTAGGGGTTCACGCCCGTGGTGTCTACATAGCC
The DNA here is from genome assembly GCF_020510705.1 of Acidovorax radicis. Taxonomy (NCBI): domain Bacteria; kingdom Pseudomonadati; phylum Pseudomonadota; class Betaproteobacteria; order Burkholderiales; family Comamonadaceae; genus Acidovorax; species Acidovorax radicis. Next base: position 3,960,820 of record NZ_CP075184.1, on the reverse strand, counting down.
GAAGGCGCCAGGCACATAGTGGCTGCCGATGGGCGTGCCATAGCCGTCGCCCGCGCCTTCGATGACTGCCTTGCGGTCCACGGCGGCGGCGATGGCCCGGCGCACGCGCACGTCGTCGAGGGGCTTTTTGGCGTTGTTGATGGCCAGGATGGTCTTGGCGCGCGAGCCGCTCACCACCACCTGAAAGCGCGGGTTGCTCTTGAACTGGGCCACGCTGCGTGGCGTGACGCGGGGGAATGCGTCCACATCGCCCGCCAGCAATGCCGCCACCTGGGCGGCGGGGTCTGAGATGAAGCGGAACGTGGCGCGCTTGATCTTGAGCGCCGAGGCGTTGCGGTGCTCAGGCCAGGCCGTCAGCACGATCGATGAACCCTTGTTCCAGGTGCCCAGTTGGTAGGGCCCGGTGCCCACGGGCTTGTTGGCGTTGGTGTCTGCGCTTTTGGGCTCCACGATGATCGACGTGGCCTGGCCCAGGATGAACAGCAGGTCGGGGTCGATGTCCTTGTTGAGGACCACGACGGTGTAGTCGTCCACCACCTGTGTGGTGAGATTGGCGAATGTGCGCTTGTCCTTGTTGGTGCTCTTTTCACCGCCAGCGCGGTCGAACGAGAACTTCACGGCGGCTGCGGTGAAGGGCTCGCCATTCTGGAACTTCACGCCCCGGCGCAGCTTGAAGGTGTAGGTCTTGAGATCGGGCGAGACCTCCCAGCTCTCGGCCAGCAGGGGCGAGACGCTGCCGTCGGCGTTGATCTTGGTGAGCGTCTCGAAGATGTTGTACTGAACGATCTCGGCGATGGCAGAGGCCGCACCGGCTGTTGGGTCCAGGCCTGGGGGCTCCAGCGTCATCGCCAGCGTCACCGCATCTTTGCGGCCTTGCGCAAGGGCGCCAAACGGGGTGGACAAAGGCACGGCGGCAAGGGCGCCCGTGGCAAGGACGGTACGGCGGTTCAGCATGTTCGGACTCTCCAGACAAAAAACCAGACAAAACCAGACAGAAACCCCGGCGCAAAGTGTGGCCGGGGTGAACAAGCGCTTTTTACACCATCACATGCGCAATGGGTCATGCGGTTTTTGCAGCGTGTGCGGCGGCCAGGGCGGCCGTTGCCGCTGCGGCTGCCCGCCGCGCCCGTGCCCGGCCCGGTTGTATCTGGGGCACGGCGGCGACCAGCGACTGGGTGTAGGGGTGCTGCGCGTTGCGAAACAGCTCGGTCGGCGATCCGCGTTCGACGATGCGGCCCTGGTACAGCACCACCACTTCATCGCACAGGTGGTTGACCACCGCCAGGTCGTGGCTGATGAGCATGTAGGTGATGCCGAACTCCTGCTGCAGGTCTTGCATGAGGTTGAGCACCTGGGCTTGCACCGACACATCGAGCGCGCTCACAGGCTCGTCGGCCACGATGAGGCGCGGGCGCGTGATGAGCGCGCGGGCAATGGCAATGCGCTGGCGCTGGCCGCCCGAAAACTCGTGCGGGTATTTGCCCAGGTCGTTGGAGCGCAGGCCCACCTGCGACAGCACCTGGCCGGCCTGCTCGCGCTGGGCGGCGCGGCTGGTCTCGCCCTGGGCTTGCAGCGGTTCGGTCACGATGCGTTCCACCGTCTGGCGCGGGTCCAGCGAGCCGTAAGGGTCCTGGAACACCATCTGGAAGTCGCGCCGTGCATGGCGCAGTTCGGCCGGTGTCAGCGCATGCAGATTGCGCCCGAGCAGGTGCACTGTCCCGGCCGTGGGGGCATCCAGCGCCATCACCGTGCGCGCCAGGGTGGACTTGCCCGAGCCGGATTCACCGACGATGCCCAGGCTGCGGCCGGATGCGATGGAAAAGCTCACGCCGTTGAGTGCATGCACCTTGCCAGGTGGGCGAAAGAGGTGTTCACGCGGCAGCGTGTATTGGCGCACCAGGTCGTTCACCTGGAGCAGGGGTGTTCCGGTGTGCGCGGGCGGGGTGGTGGGCGTTGCGGAGGTGGGTGCCTGCGTCATGCGGTCACCTCGATGGGTTCCACGGCCTTGGCACTCTGGGCTTCGGCAATGGCTTCGCGGCGAATACAGCGCACCTCGTGGTCGCCATCCTCGTCGGTGGCCACCAGGGTGATCGGTGGCCGTTCGTGGTGGCAGGCATCCACGGTGTAGCTGCAGCGGCCCGCAAACGGGCAGCCTGCAGGCAGGTCCACCAGTTCCGGCACGGTGCCGGGGATGGTGGACAGGCGCGGGCGCTGCCCGGGTGCGTGCACGGCACCCAGGTGGGGTCTGGCCGCGAACAGCCCGCGTGTGTAGGGGTGTGCCATGGCCGAAAACACCAAGGCGGTGGAGCCGCTCTCGACCACGCTGCCGCCGTACATCACCAGCATGCGGTCCACGTTCTGCGAGATCACGCCCAGGTCGTGCGAGATCAGGATCAGCGCCATGTTGCGCTCTGCCACCAGGTCGCTGATGAGGTCCAGGATCTGCTGCTGGATGGTCACGTCCAGCGCTGTGGTGGGTTCGTCGGCAATCAGCAGGTCGGGCCCGCAAGCCAGCGCCATGGCAATCGTGATGCGCTGGCGCTGCCCGCCCGAGAACTGATGGGGGTAGGCATCAAAACGCTGCGCTGCGTTGGGGATGCCTACGCGGTCAAGCAGCGCAATGGCCTCGGCGCTGGCAGCCGCTGTGTTCATGCCCCGGTGCAGGCGCAGGGGCTCGGCCACCTGGCGGCCGATGGTGTGCACAGGGTTCAGTGCGGTCATGGGCTCTTGAAACACCATGCCGATGCGGTTGCCGCGCATCTTGCACATTTGCGCATCGGTGCGGCCCACCAGTTCCTGTCCGTCGAAGCGGATGCTGCCGGTGACCTGCGCGCTCTCGGGCAGCAGGCCCATGAGCGACATGGCGGTGATCGATTTGCCGCAGCCCGATTCGCCGATCAGGCCCAGGGTTTCGCCGCGTGCCAGCGAAAAACTCACGCCGCGCACCGCGTCGGCCGGGCCCCGGTGGGTCTGCAGGCGGATCTGGAGGTTGGAGACTTCAAGCAGCGTCATCGTGTTGTGGGTTTCCCGCAGATATCAGGAGTGCATTGCAACGCCCGCAGCCGACAAAACCGGCGCGGCGCCAAACCAGTGCGCCCGTGGAACTGGCTTTGCCGGGCCACCGGGTGCGACCCCCTCCCGAAGGAGAGGGGGAGGGCGCCGAAGGCGACTCAAGGGGTGTCATCTTTTCCTCGACAGGCGGGGGTCGAGCAGATCCCGCAGTCCGTCGCCCACAAGGTTCAGGCCCAGCACCGCCAGTGCGATCGCCACGCCGGGCCAGACTGCCAGTAACGGGGCCTGGAACATCAGCGTCTGGGCTTCGCTGAGCATGCGGCCCCACGACGGCTGCGGTGGCTGTGTGCCCAGCCCCAGATACGACAGCGCTGCCTCGGCCAGAATAGCCAATGCAAACTGAATGGTGGTCTGCACGATCAGCACGGACAGGATGTTCGGCAGCACATGTTCGAGTGTGATGCGCCATGTGCCTTTGCCGCACGCGCGTGCCGCCAGAATGTATTCGCGCCCCCATACCGCGTTGGCCGATGCACGCGTCACGCGGGCAAAAGTGGGTATGTAGAAAATGCCGATCGCAATGATGGAGTTGACGATGCCGGCACCAAACACGGCGGTGAGCATGATGGCCAGCAGCAGCGCCGGAAAGGCGAAAGTGAAGTCCGCCAGCCGCATGACCAATTCTTCCACCCAGCCGCGTTTGGCGGCTGCAAGCAACCCCAACGCAGTGCCGATGGTCAGGCCCATGCCCACGGCAATCACCCCCACCAGAATCGAATTGCGCGCCCCCACCATGATCAGTGAAGCCACGTCGCGGCCAAAGGCGTCGGTGCCCAGCCAGTGTGTGGCCGAAGGGCCCTGCAGTTTGTTGGCCAGGTCCATCTCATAGGGCGACGAGGGCGTCCAGACCAGCGACAAAGCCGCCGCCACGATCACCAGGAGCGAGAGCACGGCGCCGATTACAAAGCTGCGGTGGCGCAGTGCGCGGTGCAGCCAGCCGGGCGGCGGCGAGGGAAGGGCGGGTGAGATGGCGGTGCTCATGGAGAGGTGTGGATTTTTTCGGATGGCCCCTGGCGCTTGAAACCGGCGCGTCCGAAGGCCAGTGCCACCGTGGAACCGGCTCTGCCAGGCCACGGGTGGCGTCCCCTTGGGGGGATGGCGCGAAGCGACTCAGGGGGGCAACTCATATATCGCTGGCCTTTACCCGGGGGTCGATCACGGCGTAGAGCACATCCACGATGAAGTTCACGATGATCACCATGGCGGCCAGCAGCATCACGCAGTTGCGCACCACGATCAGGTCGCGGTTGGAGATCGACTGGAAGATTAACCGGCCCAGACCGGGCAGGTAGAACACGTTTTCCACCACGATGGTGCCCGCGAGCAGCGATGCGAACTGCAAACCCATCACCGTGATCACCGGAATCAATGCATTGCGCAGCACATGGCCCCACAACGTGGCGCGTTGCGACAGGCCTTTGGCGCGGGCGGTGCGCACAAAGTCCTCACGCAGCACCTCCAGCACGGCGGAGCGGGTGATGCGTGCCAGGATGGCGGCCTGAACCACCGCGAGCGAAATCGCGGGCAAAAGCAGGGCCTTGAGCGCCTCCAGGGGGCTGCCGCCTGCCGCTTCGGTCCAGCCCGGGAAACCCCCTGCCGAGAACCACTGTAGCTTGACCGAAAACAGCAGGATCAGCAGGATGGCGAACCAGAAATTCGGAATGGCGATGCCTATCTGCGCCAGGCCCATCACACCGACATCGCCGATCTTGTTGTGCCGTGCCGCCGCATAGACACCTGCGGCCAGTGCCAGCACCGTCGTGATGACCATGGCCATGAGGGCCAGCGGCACCGTGAGCGCCATGCGCTCCAGCACAAGGTCCAGCACCGGAGAGCTGTAGGTATAACTCTCGCCCATGTTCCCCACCACCAGCCCGCTGATCCACTGCCAGTAGCGCATCCCTGCAGGCTGGTCGAGGCCCAGTTTGCTGGCCAGCGCCGCGACCGCCTCGGGCGCCGCATCGGGGCCCATCAGCATCTGGGCGGCATTGCCCGGCAGGATTTCCAGCACCAGGAACACGACCACAGAGGCGCCGATCAGGGTGGCCAGCAAAGTGACGAAGCGCTTGAGAAAAAAGAGTCCCATGGGTGGGTAATTGGGCAGAAAGAAATGGGCTGCTGGCGCGATGCAATTAATGTGTATACACAGCATAGCGGCAATATTGCCCTGCCAGCGGTGTTGTGTTGGTGTGTGGCATGCAAGGCACATGCCAGGGGCGCGGGATAATACGCACCATGAATGCCGACTTGCCCACTTTTGCCATCATGGGTGGTGCTGCGGCCGGAGATGTTTTATGGCGCTGATGATCACCGATGAGTGCATCAACTGTGATGTGTGCGAGCCCGAGTGCCCCAACCAGGCGATCTATCTGGGGCCGGAGATCTACGAGATTGATCCGCACAAATGCACAGAATGTGTGGGCCACTTTGACGAGCCCCAGTGTGTGCAGGTTTGCCCCGTGGCGTGTATCCCTGTGAATCCACAACACATGGAAAACAGGGAAACCCTGTGGCAGAAGTTTGAGCGTCTGCGGGCCGTCACGTCCACTTGATTTTTAGGCTGTTTGGCCTATGGCGCTTATTCTGAAAGCGCTAGCAGCTATCAATTTTGTAGCTTTGGTGTCGCGTGCAAATGAAAACCGGGAAGTACGCTGCGCTCAGTCTTGCACCAGACGCGGCGGCTTGGGCCGTGGTGGCTTGGTGGTGTGGATGAGCAAGGTGGCCTTGTCCATCTCGCCTGCCAGCATCGCCGGATAGGCCTTCAAGGAATGGTCAATGCTTTCTTCGATCAGCGTACGCTGGTCGGGGGATGGTTTCTTGAGCACCCAGTTGGCGACTTCGCTTTTGACGCCGGGGTGACCAATGCCGATGCGCAGACGCCAGTAATCGGGGGAACCCAGTTGTCCGTGGATGTCGCGCAGGCCGTTATGGCCCGCATGGCTTCCGCCGCGTTTGAGCTTGACCTGGCCGGGGGCAATGTCGAGCTCATCGTGCACGACGAGGATTTCCTCCGGCAGTATCTTGAAAAAGCGCGCCAGCGAAGCCACCGCCTTGCCAGAAAGATTCATGAAGGTCTGTGGTTTGAGCAGCCACACGTTGTCGCCGTGCACCGTGGCGCGTGCCACAAGCCCGTGGTAGCGGCGCTCGGGAACCAGGGTGGTTTTGAGTTCGCGCGCCAAGGCATCAATCCACCAAAAGCCCGCGTTGTGCCGGGTGGCTTCGTAATCTGGCCCGGGGTTTCCAAGGCCTACAAACAGCTTGATCATCTGGGGGATTATCCGAGTAGATGGGGCGGTGCGAAGGTGAAAGCGGCGCGAAGCCGAAGCCAGAGGCGTATCGGCAGCTGCGATGCGTTTCCCCGCTGCCAACACCCCGAATCGGTTGGGGTGTGGACAAGCACATGCGTAGGGAAACGGCGACTGTGGTGCCCACCAACAAAAACGGCCCACCAAGGTGGGCCGCTGGTGGTCAGTGCCGCTGGGCAGGCTGCTGACCGAAATGCAAGCAAGGTCCGCGAGGGATTACTTCTTGCCCTTGCCCTTCTTGGCATCGGCAGCAGGAGCTGCTTCAACGGGGGTTTCAACCACCACGACTGGGGGCACCACGGACACCAGAACGGGATTGTTGTTCTGACCGCCACGGATCTTGGCCGTCACGCCCTTGGGCAGCTTGATGTCCTTCAGGGTCAAGGAAGAACCTTTTTCAAGTGTGGACAGGTCCACAGCAATGAACTCTGGCAGGTCCGAAGGCATGCAGGTCACGTCCAGTTCGTTCACGATCGGGTTGACCATGCACTTGTCCACCTTCACGGCAGGCGATTCTTCGGCACCGCTGAAGTGCAGTGGCACCTTCATGTGCAGCTTGGTCTTGGCGTCCACGCGCTGGAAGTCGATGTGCAGGACGAGTTGCTTGTAAGGGTGGTATTGCACGTCGCGCAGCAACACCTTGGCGGTGGTGCCGGCCACTTCCATGTCCAGCACGCTGGAATGGAAAGCTTCCTTCTTGAGAGCGTGCCACAAAGCGTTGTGGTCGATCTCGATCAGTTGGGGTTCTGCGGTACCGCCGTAGACGATGCCAGGTGTTTTGCCCGAATTGCGGAGACGGCGGCTCGCACCCGTACCCTGCTTGGCGCGCTCAAAAGCGACGAAGTTCATAACTAGCTCCTAAAAAGGTCGACCGCGACCAGTCGGACCCCGATTTAAAAAGGCCAATGCCACCTATTGGCGGCAGGCCCACGCAATGCCCCCGAACAGACAAGCCTCCCGAAGGAGGCTTGCGTGCAACCCGCCTGCTACGCTTTCAAAGAAGCGGTCAGAACAGATTGTCTTGGTCCGAGAACAAACTCATGACCGACTCACCCTTGGCAATGCGCTGGATCGTCTCTGCGATCAGCGGGGCCACGGAGAGTTGGCGAATCTTGGAACACCCCTTGGCGTTGTCGCTCAATGGGATGGTGTTGGTCACTACCACTTCGTCGAGGGCCGAGCCCTGGGCGATGCGTTCAATGGCAGGACCCGAAAAAATGGGGTGCGTACAGTAGGCGTACACCTTCTTGGCACCGCGCTCCTTGAGCACTTCGGCGGCCTTCACCAGCGTACCGGCGGTGTCGATCATGTCGTCCATGATCACGCAGTTGCGGCCTTCGATTTCACCAATCACATGCATCACTTCGGACACATTCGCCCGAGGGCGGCGTTTATCGATGATGGCCAGATCGCAGTTGAGTTGCTTGGCCAGAGCGCGGGCGCGTACCACGCCACCCACGTCGGGGGAGACCACAATCAGGTCCTCGTAGTTCTTTTGACGCAGGTCACCCAGCAGAACAGGAGATGCGTAGATGTTGTCCACGGGAATATCGAAGAACCCCTGGATCTGATCGGCATGCAGGTCCATGGTCAGTACGCGGGCAACGCCCACGGCCTGGAGCATGTTTGCCACCACCTTGGCCGTGATCGGAACGCGTGTTGAGCGGGGGCGACGGTCTTGGCGGGCATAGCCAAAGTAGGGGATCACGGCGCTGATGCGTTCAGCCGATGCGCGTTTGAGCGCGTCAACCATGATCAGCAGTTCCATGAGGTTTTCGTTGGTCGGCGCACAAGTCGACTGCACAACAAAAACATCTCGTGCGCGCACGTTCTGCTTGATTTCAACGGTGACCTCACCGTCAGAGAAGCGTCCCACATCGGCTGCACCCAGAGTGGTGCCGAGGTGTTGAGCAATTTCAGCAGCCATGCCAGGATTGGCATTGCCGGTAAAAACCATGAAGTCGGGGTGGTTGGCTTGCATGAGCGTCCCAGCAGTCTGAAAAAAAAGCCCGTACGCGAAAAGAAATTTGGCAGGGGAAGAAGGACTCGAACCTTCGCATGCTGGAATCAAAATCCAGTGCCTTAACCAACTTGGCGACTCCCCTACACCGGTCAATTGCCGAAAGCAACCAACCTTAATTTTCACTTGATGCCCATCCTGCCAGAGGATGAATCATCAGGTTGTCACATGTTCTGACTTGCCAGCCTTCAGGCGCTGCGTCCAAATCTATTGCATGTGACATATGCGCAAACACTGCACTGCCTGAGCCTGTCATTCGGCCTTGCAATCCAAAGGTGCCAAGCCATTGAATGGCTTTGGCAACGTCGGGGCAAAGTGCCTGAGCGACTGGCTGCAAGTCGTTTCGACCGAAGTCAAAGTGTGCTGCAGCAAAGCCTAAGATTGTAGCACTATCTGAATCGCGTTTTAGACTTGGTGACGAAAAAATTGCTTTTGTCTCCAAACCTGCTGCGGGCTTCACGATGGCAAAGCGCGCTTGCGGCAGTTGGTGCTCTTTCTCAAGCGGCACAATTGTCTCACCGATTCCTTGCACCCAAGCGTTGCGACCACGTAAAAAAAACGGAATATCTGCACCGAGCTGCAAACCGATCTTTTCCAGCGCCGAAAGGGGGAGTTGCAAGCCCCACAGCCTGTTCAGAACAAGCAAGGTGGTGGCCGCATCCGAAGATCCCCCGCCCATGCCAGCCTGCGCGGGAATACTTTTGAGCAAACCTATGTGCACACCTTGTCTGCATCCGGTTGCTCGTTGCAGTGCCCGGGCCGCCTGAATGGTGAGATCTACTTCGGGAAGGGGTGCACCCAGGTCCTCACGGGAAATGGTGCCGTCAGTGCGACGTTCAAAATGCAAGGTGTCGCACCAGTCGATGAGCATGAAAACCGACTGGAGCAAGTGATATCCATCGGCGCGCTGACCGGTGACATGCAGGAACAGGTTCAGTTTTGCCGGCGCCGGCACGTCATACAGGGCTTGCATCGCAGGAGTGAACGGAGCGTGAGCGCGTCTCTGGGGTAGGGTGGGGCGCGGCGCCTATGCGTCAGCGCGTTAGAGCAATGCGCAAAGTGGCCTTTGGTGCAGGATCGTCTCGGCGGGCGGTGAGCCGCCCGCTGGCAATCCCCGAGAGGTCTGCCTGCCACCCGGTGGCCGACACTTGAACGCCTTGGAGCCAGCCAAACAGGGCTTCAATAGGAATGCGGGTACCCGTCACCTCTTGCAAAAGGCTATCCAGCGAGTCCGAGCTGCGGGTTTCCTGACCGCTTTGCAGTTGCGCATGCCCGTTTTGCCAGTCCAGTTGCGCGAGCCGACTACCAAGAGGACTCAACAGCACCAGGCCACCGTTTTGGGCGTTGCCGTGCAACTCGAACATCGCAGAAAAGGACTGCGAAGACTGGTCTTCTACCTGCAAGGCGATGCGACCGCTCCATGCAGGCTCTTCGGCAGCGATCTGACGAGCGGGTTGTGCGCAGCCGGTCATCCACAACAGACCCAACACGAACCACCACATCCAGCGATGAGGGCGCGAGGCGGCACACACGGGCCGTGACTGCATCAGAGCTTCACTCCAAGGCGCTTCAAGGTTTCTTTGAGGGTGTCGTTGTCCGGGCTTGCGCGCAGCCCCTCTTTCCAAACCCTGGAAGCACCCTCGGTGTCGCCGATGCTCCACAGAACTTCGCCCAAATGGGCGGCTATTTCTACATCGGAACGTACCTTATAGGCTGCTTCAAGGTGCCGCCTGGCATCTGACTTGTTACCCATGCGAAATTCCACCCATCCGAGGCTGTCGATGATGAAGGGATCGTTCGGAGCGAATTCCAGGGCTTTCACAATCAGTTGTTTGGCCTCTTCCAAGTGCATGCCTCTGTCCGCGAGTGAATAGCCGAGCGCGTTGTATGCATGGTGATAGTTGGGTTGTCGAGCAATCACCTGTCGCAAAAGCTGCTCCATCACATCCGGTTTGCCCGCCTTCTCGGCAAGCATTGCTTGGTCGTAAAGCAGTTCGATATCGTCAGGGGCCAAGGCGATCAATTGACCTTGTACTTGGTACGCATCCTGGTAGAGGCGCTGATCGCGCAGCAGCTGGACTTCGGCCAGCAATTTCATCCGCTGCTCATCGGCTGATGTGCCGGGCAGATTTCGCAGCAGAGCCCTTGCCTCCTCAATTTTCCCTTGGCGCGCCAGCAACGAAGCGCGTCGCGTTTGTGCGCTGAACAGTTCGTCCGCGCCATCAATGCGTTGGAGCCACGCATCGGCAGCGGCAAAGTTGTTTTTCTTCTCTTCAATTTGCGCATACAGCAGGTAGGCCTGAGTCAGGCCCTTTTGTCGCAATTCAGCGTCAGCAGAGGCTGAAACGAGCTCCATGAAGCGCTGTAACGATGTTTCTGCGGCTGGCAACCTGTTGTCTTCGAGTTGCAATGTGGCTAACACAAGCCATGCTTCCGTGAGATCCGGTTTGTCCTTTGTTAGTACTTCAAGCTGGCGGCTGGCGTCGTTATAGCGCTGCAGGTCAAGAAGCACGCGTGCATAGGCCATGCGCAAATCGGGGGCGGGCTGCCTGGATAGCGCTTGGGTCACCAGCGATTCAGCTTGCGGCGTGTTTGCTTCCATCAGGTTCAGTGCCAAGCGTGCCGCGTCTTCATGGGCGTTGTCCAGCTCTTGCGCCTTTCGGGCGGCGCCGAGCGCGCCATTTTTGTCCCCAGCCGCAAGCCGCAACCGACCCAATGACACCCATGCCACGGGGCCTGTGGCGGGGTTTGTCAGTTCATCCGCAAGGGCCTGCTCGACAACCTTGGCTGCCAACGCTTTGTCGCTGGCACGTCCATACATCTGTGGCAAGGCTGCCAATGTCGCGGCCTTGCTTCGTGCTGGAGTGCGCGCAAGCTCCTGGCGCAGCGGATCGGGTGTTTCGCCAATCCGATTGAGCGCGACGAGTATCTGCAATACGTAACGATTGGCCTCGCGCGACTGAGGCAAGGCTTCCTTCCACGCCTTGGCAGCCGCCAAAGCGTACTCACCCGACCGAGACTGCAACGCGATGTCTGCAGCCCTTTGGTAGAGCTGGCCGTCAGCGCTGCGGCGTGCCGCTTCAAGCATGAATGCATAGCCAGCACCCGGATCACCTGTTTGCGAGCTTATTTCCCCCAGAAATATTTCATAGAACAACTCGGCGTCCAGCGCCGGGTTGGATTCTGGCGGGGTCTTGTTGGACGACGTAAGGTTGGCGCCGTCGGGCTGTTGCGCCCATGCCGGGTGACCGAGCACCGAAATCAGGGTGGCCAATGCGGCGATTCGAAAGCTGTGAAGTAGCACCATCGGGTCATAATAATCCATGCCAGTAAACCTATTGCCCGGTGCTTCGTATGCCTGAGTTGCCCGAGGTGGAAGTAACGCGTCGTAGTTTTGCCGAGGCCATCTCGGGGGCGCAAATTGAAGCGATTGTTGTAGGGAAGCCCCTGCGTTGGCCATTGGGGTGCGATCCCCAGCTTTTGGTGCGGCAGCAGGTGGTAGGGCTACGTCGCCGCGGCAAATATCTGCTTGTGGACATCAGTCATGGACTTTTGCTCTTGCACCTGGGCATGTCGGGCAGTCTGCGCTTTGGCCATGGTTTGCCATCCCCTGGCGCACATGATCACTTTGACTTGGTGACTGACAAGGGCATCTTGCGACTGCACGATCCGCGGCGGTTTGGCGCCGTTGTTTTTGCTGACGATGAGCAGTCGCCTGTGGCCACGAAGTTGCTTGGATCGCTGGGGATGGAGCCGCTTTCTGATTCGTTTTCGCTGCAAGCATTTCAAATAGGGTTCAAAAAAAGTCGGATGGCGGTCAAGCAGCTCCTGCTGGGCGGGCGATTGGTGGTTGGCGTAGGGAATATCTACGCATGTGAAGTTCTTTTTCAGGCGGGGATTCGACCGACTACTGTGGCATCGCGCATTGGGGCTGCACGAGTGAGCAAACTGTATGAGGCAATACGTGTTGTGCTCGCCCGTGCCGTGGAGATGGGCGGGACGACTTTGCGGGATTTTTCGAATGCGCAAGGCTTGTCTGGACACTTTCAGACGGCAACCAATGTCTACGGGCGTGATGGGGAACCGTGTTACGTATGCGGGACGGCCATACGCCTCATGCGACAGGGGCAGCGGAGCACGTACTTTTGCCCTCACTGCCAGCGCAGCTGATGCTTGATTTTCAGACATAGAAAACGCCGACAGTACGGAATGACACGCTGCGTGTCGTCGATGCTATATTTTGTATATGCCTGCCTCGTGGGCTATTCATAGATCTTTGGGAGCACAGTGGGACCTTCATTCAACGAACAGTTCGACCAGCACGGCATGTGGCGGCGCGAGTTTGCCCAGCAGATAAAGCGGCTGGGCGAGTGGATGTCTTCGCATGAGCTCATGGATGCCGCAGTGCAGGAGCGCCTGCACCGCCTTGAGGAGCAGGTCCGCAGTGATAAGGTGATGGTGGCCTTCGTTGCCGAGTTTTCTCGCGGCAAGTCGGAGTTGATCAACGCTATATTTTTCGCGGACTACGGGCGCCGCATCATGCCGGCGAGTGCTGGGCGCACAACCATGTGCCCCACGGAGTTGGGCTATGACGCGGCTATTGCACCTAGCCTCAGGCTGCTTCCCATTGAGACACGCCTGCAGATGCAGAGCCTTGCAGAGTGGCGGCTGAAGCCCGATCGCTGGCTGGAGATCCCGCTAGAAATTGGCAATGCCGACCAGATTGCCAAAGCGCTGGAGAAGGTTGCCGAAATTCGCAAGGTCAGTCTGGATGATGCACGAGCGCTTGGTTTTTGGCATGACGACCTGACAGATGAGAACCCTGTGCCCGATGCGCATGGTCTTGTGGAGGTGCCAATGTGGCGGCACGCTCTTATTAATGTTCCTCACCCTCTGCTCAAGCAGGGGCTCGTTATTCTCGATACACCCGGCTTGAACGCCGTGGGTGCCGAGCCGGAGTTGACGGTCAATCTGATTCCGCAAGCGCATGCTGTCGTATTTATTCTGAGCGCAGACACGGGCGTTACACGTTCCGATTTGTCGATCTGGCGTGAGCACCTCGCCATATCACCCGACAGTACAGATGCGCGGCTGGTGGTGTTGAACAAGATTGACACCCTTTGGGATACGCTGAATACAGCAGAACAAGTACAGACGCAGTTGGAGCGGCAGTGCAACACGTCTGCAGAAATGCTGGGCATTCCCCGAAGCAGGGTGGTGCCGGTGTCCGCTCAGAAGGGTCTGGTCGCGAAAATCACAGCGGACGACCTGTTGCTTGAGTCCAGCGGGTTGCCATTGCTGGAAGAAGCCTTGGCGCAAGGCATTATGGGGAGTCGGCAGTCCATCTTGCGAGCGGCTGTGGTCACTGGCGTGGCAAGTTTGCGTGCAGAAACTTCGCGCGTCATCAATATCCGGCGTCGGGATCTAGACGATCAGATGGCGGAACTTCGGAGCCTTAGGGGGAAAAACGCTTCGGTGATTGAATCGATGCGCCAACGCATTGAACAAGAGCGCAGCGAATTCGATCTGAGTGCGGCAAAAATTCAGGCCGTACGTGCTGTACACCTTAAGCTCCTTCGTGATGTATTCCAGCAATTGGGCGCTAAGGCGCTCAAGCTTGAGTTGGCTGAACTTGCGCAGACCCTGCAGCAAAAGGGTCTCAAGCTCGGTGTCAGGAAGATCTACGTTCAGACCTTTGACAAACTCCGTGGAACCCTGGACAAGGCGCAAGCATCTGGTACCGAAATTCAGGCCATGCTAGGCGGAACGTTCAGGCAGCTGAATGCCGAATTTGGTTTTTCGCTTCAGGTGCCGTCTCCGCCGCAGTTGGAGCACTTCACTCACGATCTCAGTCAGATCGAGCAAAGCCATTTGCAGTACCTCGGAATGGGCAATGCGCTGAAGCTGGCGCAGCCGGAGTTTTCCGAGCGGTTGGTGCGGGCTCTTGCGATGCGCTTGCGCGCGGTGTATGAATCGGCGGCCAATGATCTGGAGTTGTGGAGCAAATCTGCCACTGCGCAGTTGGATGCACAACTGCGTGAACGTCGACGCAGCTTCACGCGTCGTATTGAAGCCGTGGATCGCATTCAGCAGGCCGCTAGTGGCCTGGTGGAGCGCATCTCAGAGATTGAAGAGGGTGAAGGGGAACTGGTTCAGCTCGAGCAAAAGCTCACGGAACTCACATCGCAACTCATTGCCCTGCCGGGGATGGAGCGCGCGGCGTCTGATGCGCAACCAGTCCCCGCATGAACGTGTCGGGTCAATGGGTTTCTGAGCGTGTAGTGGCGTGGCAAGCTTCGCATGGGCGCAATCACCTGCCTTGGCAGCAAACCCGTGATCCCTATCGCGTGTGGCTTTCAGAAATAATGCTCCAGCAGACACAGGTCAGCACTGTGCTGGATTACTACGCGCGGTTTCTTGATCGGTTTCCCAATGTGCAATCACTCGCGCACGCCCCTGTAGACGAGGTCATGGGCTTGTGGAGTGGTCTTGGCTACTACAGTCGCGCTCGCAATCTGCATCGTTGCGCGCAGCAGGTCGTGTCTGATCACGGTGGCGAGTTCCCCGCTACCGCACAGGCCTTGGCGACACTACCTGGGATTGGTCGATCCACCGCTGGTGCCATTGCTGCATTTTGTTTTTCTCAGCGTGCCGCGATTCTGGATGCAAATGTTCGGCGGGTGCTGACGCGTTTTTTAGGGTTTGAGAGAGACTTGGCCTCAGCCAAGAATGAACGCTTGCTGTGGGACCTTGCCGAGAGCCTGTTACCCACGGAGGGCCTGGAAACCACCATGCCGCGCTACACGCAAGGGCTTATGGATTTGGGGGCTTCGGTCTGTGCATCCAAGGCACCGCGCTGCGAATTGTGTCCCTTGAGTCTCCAATGTGAAGCGTTCAAATCAGGCACTCCTGAACGTTTTCCCGTCAGAACGCGCAAATTGTCTCGTCGCTCTGAGTCTTGGCGGCTGGCGATTCTTCGCGACGAGCAAGGTCGGGTATGGTTGCAGCGGCGTCCCTCTAAAGGTATTTGGGCGGGTATGCACTGCGTGCCGGTTTTTGCTGATGAGGATTCGCTGGCTGTCTTTATCGCCTCATTGGGTGATGCATCTCATCGGGTGCAAGAGAGCCTGCAGCCATTTCTTCACGTATTGACCCACCGGGACTTGCACCTGCATCCTGTGTTGATTCGTGGGGCCGTCGGAGGGCGGCCCACGGAAGAAGGTGATTGGTTGGGGCCAGAGCAATGGACATCGGTGGGATTGCCTGCGCCAATCCGTAAATTGCTGGACGAGGCCCAGGCTCAACTGTGGTGACTGAGGCGAGTTGCGACTCAGCGACCGTCCAATTCTCGATGTCTTTTCAAGGCTGGCCACCGATTGCTGAAAGCTTCGGCAAGCCTTTCGACCAGATAGACCGAGCGATGTTGGCCTCCGGTGCAGCCGATAGCGACCGTGACATAGCTCCGATGGTTTTGATCCAGCATTTCCAGCCAATGGGCCAGAAATCGTTCGATGTGATCCTGCATAAGCACGACTTCAGGCTGGTGGTACAGGAAGTCTGCGACGGGTTGGTCAATCCCCGTGAGGTCGCGAAGTGAAGGCTCGTAGTGAGGGTTTGGAAGCATTCGCACGTCAAAAACGTAGTCCGCATCCATGGGGATGCCTCGTTTGAACGCAAATGACTGGAATACCAACGTCAATTGTCCTTTTGCGCTGGACATCAGGCTCTTGACGTAACTCTGCAATTGCGAGGCGCGTATCGTGCTGGTGTCGATGACGTGCGATTGCTCTCGCAAATTGGCGAGAAGTTCTCGCTCCAGTTCGATGATTTGTACAAGGGCCTTGCGCCCCTGTTGAAGATCATCGTGCGAGAGCGGATGACGGCGGCGTGTCTCAGAGAATCTCCGCACGAGCGTGTCAATAGTGGCATCCAGAAAAATCGACTGAACGGCAATTCCTTGACTGCGCATACGGTTCAATTCTTGCGGTACCTGGTGCAATGACGTCGCACTGCGCACATCCATCGCGATGGCCACCCGGTTTCCGTGGTGTCTGTGTTCCAACGCGACGAAGGCTGGGAGTAGTTCCGGTGGGAGGTTGTCCACACAGTAGTAGCCAGCATCCTCCAGCGCATGCAGCGCCACGGATTTTCCGGAGCCTGACATGCCGGTTATCAGGACTATTTCGAGAGCCATCAATCGCGCCTTTCCGACGTGGTGTGAACTGCAGTGCTCAGCATTTCACGTGCGTGCGCCAAGGTTGTGTTTGTTGTGCGCTCTCCACCGAGCATGCGCGCGATCTCATCAACACGTTGATCCTGTTGCAACAGAAAAACGGTACTCGTGGTTCCTTTCGAACTCTTTTGCTTTGACACCTTGAGGTGGTGGTGGGCGCAGGCTGCGACCTGAGGCAGGTGCGTTACCGCAAGCACTTGGCGGTCTACCCCTAGCTGTTGCATCAGGCGTCCAACGGTTTCCGCTACGGCCCCCCCGACACCTGCATCCACCTCGTCGAAGATGAGGGTGGGCGCCATTCCAATCTCGCTGGTGGTGACGGCAATGGCCAGGGATATACGCGACAACTCCCCCCCGGAGGCCACTTTACCTATTGGCTTGGGCGTCATGCCAGGGTGCCCAGCAACGAGGAAATCGACCGCATCCATTCCGTGCGATGCGGGCTCCTCCGCTTTCGCCACGCAAGCTTCGAATTTTCCACCTTCCATCCCAAGGCCTTGCATCGCCTGCGTAATGGCATTTGAAAGTCTGGGCGCAGCTTTGGTACGTGCTATCGACAGTGTGCGGGCTGCTGTGTGATACGCCTTGGCGCTTGTGGCTTCAGTCGCTTGCAGCTTCTCCAGATCGGTTGCCGCGTCGAGCTGGCGCATCTGAGTCTTCCAGCTGTGAAGTAGAGCCGACAATTCTCCCGGGGGGGTTTTGTATCTACGGGCCAAGCCCATCCACAGCGAAACCCTTGAATCAAGCTCTGCGAGCTTGGTGGGGTCGATGTCGGCATGCCGCAAATAAGACTGCAGAGAATGCGCCACATCACTCGCCTGCGCCAAGCTCGACGAAAGAATGTCTGCGAGATTCGCGAATTCCGGTTCAATATGTTCCTGGCTTTGCAAAATGGCCTGGATTCGCGAAAGACCGGTCAAAACGCCTGTTTCGTCCTCTTGCAGGATTTGTAGCGCCCCGTTTGCGCCGTCAAGAAGCGCTTGCGCATGAGAAAGGCGAGTGTGCCTTGCTTCTAGTTCATCCCATTCATCGTTTGCGGGGGCCAGTTTTTCCATTTCGGTGATTTGCCACTGCAGACGTTCGCGCTCCTGTTGCAAGGTCGATTGCGCCTGGAGCGCTTGCTGCAGCGCTTTTTGGTCTGAGCGCCACTTTGACCACTGGTCAGAAGTATGGGCAATGGAGATGCCTGCAAAGGCGTCCAGCAGGCCACGCACAGATTCGGGGCGGGTCAGGCTTTGCCATGCGTGCTGCCCATGAATGTCAAGCAGCATGTCACCCAAAGCCCTCAGTTGTGCGGCCGTGGCGGGTGTCCCGTTGATCCAGGCGCGACTTTTTCCCTGTATGTCCACCGTACGACGCAAGAGCAATAAATCCTCGACCTCAAACCCGGCTTCTTCCAGCCACGGTTTGGTGTGCGGGGGACAATCAAACTCCGCACAGACATCGGTCTTGGCGCATCCCTCCCGAATCATGCCGACATCTGCTCGGCTCCCCAGTGCCAACTGAAGTGCATCAATCAAGATCGATTTGCCGGCGCCGGTTTCGCCAGTCAGCACGGTGAAGCCAAGGTGTAGTTCAAGCTCAAGTGCCTGAACGATTGCAAAATCACGAAGCGTGATTCGCTTGAGCGCCATGATCAGGAGCCTCCCTCATTCCAGCGCAATTTTTTGCGCAGCGTTGCAAAGTAGTTCCAGCCTTTTGGGTGCAGGAACCGCACGCAGTGCGCTGATCTTTTAACAAGAATGCGATCTCCATGAAGCAATGAGGCCAGCGACTGCATGTCAAAGTTGGCGCTGACATCCCGACCGCTAACCACCTCGACAGCAATCTCCGTGGCGTCTGACAAAACAATGGGGCGATTGGAGAGCGTGTGTGGTGCAATGGGTACAAGTACCCAGCCGGGGATCGACGGGTGCAACATAGGCCCTCCCGCAGACAATGAATAGGCCGTGGAGCCTGTTGGCGAGGCAATGATCAACCCGTCCGCACGCTGGTTTGCGACGAAGCGCCCGTCTACCTCCACCCTTAACTCCACCATTCCTGAAGTCGCGCCTCTGTTCACCACGACGTCGTTCATTGCAAGGGCTTCGAAAACGACCCGCTCATCGCGCACGACGGTCGCGTGCATCAGAGGTCTCAGGTCCTCTTCGTACTCGCCGCGCAGCATGGGTGGCAGCGTTGTTTGGTAGGTGTCCAATGGGATATCGGTAATGAACCCGAGTCGCCCTTGATTGATACCAATAAGGGGCGTCCCGAAACGAGCAAGCCTGCGGCCAATGCCCAGCATCGTGCCATCTCCGCCCACCACCAATCCAAGATCACACTTGGTTCCGATGTCTTCAACTTTCAAAGATGGGTAGTGCAGGAGTCCTGAATTGCTGGCAGTCTCTGCTTCAAGCGCAACGTCGCAACCTTGGCGTTCCAGGAAATGCGCGATATCTTCTAGTGCTTGGCGCGAACTTTCGCCCACAGCGCTTGCAGAGGTAGTCTGGTACTTGCCGATAAGTGCAACATGGCGGAAATTGGACGTCATCTTGAAATTACATCACTAAAATCATTACATGCTCGATGACCGCGCCAAGTTGTTGCTCAAAGCCCTTGTAGAGCGCTACATAGCCGATGGGCAACCTGTAGGTTCCAGGACCTTGTCCCAGGCGTCGGGTCTCGATTTGTCACCGGCGACGATTCGAAACGTCATGGCGGATCTGGAAGAGTTGGGGTTGATTGCCAGTCCACACACTTCGTCCGGCCGCATTCCTACCGCCCGAGGGTATCGACTGTTTGTGGACACCATGCTGACGGTACAGCGTGACCCCCTGACGACACCGCAGTTGGCCGCTGAGCAGCCACAGCGGGTGATCGCCAACGCTGCGCAGTTGTTGTCGAATCTTTCTCAGTTCGTGGGGGTTGTCATGGCCCCGCGGCGCACTTCTGTGTTTCGCCACATTGAGTTCTTGAGGCTCTCGGAGCGGCGGTTCCTCGTCATCATTGTTTCTCCTGAAGGCGACGTCCAAAATCGCGTCATCTTCACCGATGCTGACTACACACAGTCACAGCTTATAGAGACATCCAACTTTCTGAACACGCACTATGCGGGGCTCGCCATGGAGCAAGTGCGTGAGCGTTTGAAATCTGAAGTGGATGTGCTGCGGGGAGAGATTGCGTCGCTCATGCAGGCTGCAGTCAATGTGGGTTCTGAGGCGCTCTCAGCCGCACAGGATGAAGTCGTGATTTCTGGAGAGCGCAATTTGCTGGCGGTCAGCGACTTCTCTAGTGATATGGGGAATTTGCGGCGTGCTTTTGATCTTTTTGAGCAAAAGACGCAGATCCTTCGTCTGCTAGACATATCCAGCCAGGCGGAAGGAGTGCGAATCTACATTGGCGGCGAGAGTCAGGTCGTGCCCTTCGAGGAGCTTTCTATCGTGAGCTCTCCTTACGAGGTCGACGGTCGGGTCGTCGGTACTTTGGGGGTCATAGGACCTACTCGTATGCCTTATGACCGGATGATTCAGATCGTCGATATCACGTCAAAGCTGGTGTCGAACGCGCTTAGCCATCGCAAGTAAACAACTTACAATACCGCGCTTGTCCTGTTGCTTGGCGGCAGAGCTTGGATGGGGGCGTTAGCTCAGTTGGTTAGAGCAGAGGACTCATAATCCTTTGGTCGTTGGTTCAAGTCCAACACGCCCTACCACTCGCTTGTTGTGCGGACGACAATGAGGACCGGAGCCTTTTTTTTGGCAATTTGATCGGTTTGTTTTTTTTCGGTCTATGGCCTGCATTACAATTCGGGCTTGCGTTGAATTACTTTGAGTCCACGTGCTTTTTTGAGCGTAGTAGGTAAAAAGATTGATGGTTTTTAGAGAGATCTGAAAAACATGCTATAATTCAAAGCTTAGCGGCTGTAGCTCAGCTGGATAGAGTACTTGGCTACGAACCAAGGGGTCGTGGGTTCGATTCCTGCCAGCCGCACCAATGTTTAAAGCCTGCAATCGAAAGATTGCAGGCTTTTTCATTTGTCTAAGCGCTTTGCGCTTATGGGGGAGATCTGGTGATGAGCAAGGCTTTTACCAAAGAGACCGATGGTGCTGACGACGATGAGTTGTCGTTGCCTGCGTTGCCTGCGCATGGCAAAAATTACATCACTCCGGCAGGATATAAGCGCTTGCGAGACGAGTTGCTAGACCTGATCGACAACGAACGTCCCAAGATAGTGGACGTGGTCCATTGGGCAGCTAGCAATGGTGATCGATCGGAGAACGGAGACTACCTCTATGGCAAGAAGCGCCTTCGGGAGATTGACCGGCGCATCCGGTTTCTGACAAAGCGACTGGAGATCGCCGAGGTCGTTGACCCCTCCGTACATTCCGGAAGTGATCAGGTGTTTTTTGGTGCGACGGTGACCTATGTAGATGACGAAGGGGGCGAGCGGACGATCACCATCATGGGTATTGATGAGGCCGACAGCAGCGAGTCGCAGGTCAGCTGGGTTTCACCTGTAGCACGCGCTTTGCTGAAGGGGCGCATCGGCGATGACGTGTTACTTCCTACGCCGGGTGGTGTTCGCAGTCTGGAAATCTTGAATGTGGTTTATCCACCAGCCCGATTGCAGATGCAGGGCGATCTGTAAATCGTGGCGCTGTCACGCTAATGGGCAGATCAATTAGGGTCCCTACCCATACCTGCGCATGTTAGCGCGTGCGGCCAGCGCTTCAGCCCTGTGGTGTGATCCTGCCAGTCCGGAGGACCGCGTGGGTCCGCCGAAGATTGCGCAGCGCAGACTCAAGATGCGCTTGGTCTCGCACGGCAACAATGAAACGCAAATCGGTGGTGTCGAGGGCTGCTTCGTCATCCATGTCGACATGGGTGATATCGGCTTCTGAATTGGCTAGTTCTGCCGCTACGCGTGCCAGTACGCCCTTGCCATTGGTAACGGTGACGACTACGCCTGTTTCGAACATGCGAGTAGGCTCATCGGACCAATCTACCGCAATGAATCGCTCGCTGTCTTTGTGTTGAAGCCGCTTTGCCACACCGCAGTGTGCGTTGTGCACTACGAGCCCTTCGCCGCGACCAAGATAACCGACGATGCTGTCGCCGGGGATGGGTCTACAGCAGTGCGCATATTGCACCGACGCATTTTCGCTGCCATCGAGTGTCACGGCACCTTGCGACAAGGTTTCATGTGATGTGTAGCGTTCACGGGACATGAGCAAGGCATCGGGGCGATGGCCGTGTTCTGACATCAACACCATGAGCCGCTTTGCGACGATGCTGGCGATGCGCTTGCCCAGGCCCAGGTCCGTCATCAATTCGCTACGTGTGCGGTTGCCGGTGAAGCGAAGGAGCTTGTCCCACATCGGTTGCGTCGCCGCGTCCAGGGGCGGCAGTCTTTCTAGTCCTTCTGCACGAATGGCCTGTGTGAGCAGCTTTTCTCCAAGTCCCTCGGACTCAGCTTGGGCCAAGGTCTTGAGGTAGTGGCGGATTTTGGAACGGGCTCGGCCAGTTCGCACAAAACCCAGCCACGCAGGGTTGGGCGTAGAGACTGGGGCAGTGATGACCTCGATCACATCGCCGTTCTTGAGCTCGGTGCGCAATGGCACCTGCTCGTTGTTGATCTTCGCCGACGTGGTGCGATCTCCCACATTGCTGTGGATGGCATAAGCAAAGTCCACCACCGTAGCGCCCCTGGGCAGGGCCAGGATCTGGCTCTTGGGAGTGAATACGTAGACCGCGTCCGGAAACAGGTCTACTTTCACATGGTCCCAGAACTCTGCGGCATCACGTGTCTCGTTCTGAATGTCCAGTAGTGATTGCAGCCATTTGGTCCCCAGGCGCTCAGCAGACGTACCGTCGCCGTCCTGGGCCTTATAGAGCCAGTGTGCAGCCACTCCAGCTTCGGCAATGACATGCATCTCATCCGTGCGCATCTGGAACTCAATGTTCACGCCCGAGGGACCTACCAGCGTGGTGTGCAGGGATTGGTAACCATTGAGTTTGGCGATCGCAATGTGGTCCTTGAACTTGCCAGGAACCGGCTTGTACATTTGGTGGAGCACACCCAGGGCGGTATAGCAGTCGGTTACTGTGGGGACGATCACCCTGAAGCCATAAATATCGGTGACTTGAGCAAAACTCAAATGTTTCAGCTCCATCTTTTGATAAATGGCGTACAGCGTTTTCTCGCGACCCGCGAGGCGCACTTTCATGCCGATTTTCGAGAATGCAGCATCTACTTCGACTTGCACTTTTTGAACCAGGTCGCGTCGGCGGTTGCGCGACTTGTTTACCGCCTTGGACAGCGTGGCGTATCGCCACGGGTGCAGGTATCGAAAGGAAAGGTCCTGCAGCTCGCGATAAGTCTGGTTCAACCCAAGGCGGTGGGCAATTGGCGCATAAATCTCCAGCGTCTCCGAGGAAATGCGGCCCCATTTGCTGCGTGGCATGTCTGACAGCGTCCGCATGTTGTGCGTGCGGTCTGCCAACTTGATCAGGATAACGCGCACATCACGCGCCATGGCCAGCAGCATTTTGCGGAAAGACTCTGCCTGATTCTCTTCGCGGGTGTTGAACTGGAGCTTGTCGAGTTTTGTCAGCCCATCCACAAGCTCTGCGACAGGGGCGCCAAAGCGATCAATCAGATCCGCCTTGGTCACGCCACAGTCTTCCATGGCGTCATGGAGCAGGGCTGCCATCAATGCCTGCGCATCAAGTTTCCATGTGGCGCATTGTGCTGCGACCGCAATGGGGTGCGTGATGTAGGGCTCTCCGCTGTTGCGCAGCTGGCCCAGATGAGCCTCGTCGGCAAAGCGATAGGCCTGGCGCACCTGCTCGATGCTTGTCGCATCCAGATAGTCGAGATTGTCTGTCAGCGCGGCAAAGCTGGCTGCTGCGGCATTGGCGGCCGCAGCGGCAACAGCCGGTCTACCGGACGTCGAGGAGTTGCCGGGCCTGGGTGGTGTCGCGCTAGAGGTGTTGAGCACCGCGTTCATGCCTTAAATGTAGCGCGGGCGCGCATCGGTAAACATCAGAGCAAAAAAAAGCACCGCGCTAGCGGTGCCTTTCGAGGGCGTGTTTCCCGGGGGAAGCAATTCAACCCGGAACCTTTTTCAGCATTTCCAGGCCCACTTTGCCTTCAGCGATTTCGCGCAGGGCGGTCACGGCTGGTTTGTTGCGGCTTTCGATGCGCGGTGCGTGTCCCTGGCTCAGCATGCGAGCGCGGTACGTGGCGGCCAAAACGAGCTGGAACCGGTTGGGGATTTTTTCCAGACAGTCTTCTACAGTGATGCGTGCCATCGTTTTACTCCGGGGATTCAGGTGATATTGAGCGACTGGAAGGTGTCAGCACGTGCGCGGCGCTGGGCGACGTACTTGAGTCGCTGGGCGTGAACTACGGCTTTCAGGTCGAAAAGCGCGCGCTCAAACAACTCATTGATTATAACGAAGTCGAATTTGCTCACCTGCGCCATCTCTATGGCCGCGTTCTTGAGGCGGACTTCGATGACATCCGAGGAGTCTTCGCCCCGGCGCTCCAAGCGCGAGCGCAGTTCTTCCCAGCTGGGCGGCAGGATGAAGACCAGCACAGCATTGGCAAAGGCCTGCTTGATCTGCAGGGCCCCCTGGAAGTCAATTTCCAGAATCACATCGGTGCCTTGGGCTATGCGTTCTTCAATTGCCTTCTTGGAGGTGCCGTAGCGGTTGCCATGCACATGGGCCCACTCTACGAAGGCATTGCCCTGGATCATCGCGTCGAATTCGGACTCCGACGCAAAGAAATACTCGCGGCCGTGTTTCTCCTGGCCGCGGGGAGGCCGGGTGGTGTGCGATATGGAGGGGTGAACGTGGGAGTCCAGCTCCAGCAGAGCCTTGACCAAACTGGACTTGCCGGCGCCGCTGGGGGCTGCCACTACGATGAGATTTCCTGGATAGTCCATAGTTGATGTGCGCCTTGCGCTATCAAAAAATGAGTTTTATTCGATATTTTGCACTTGCTCTCGCATCTGCTCGATCAGTACCTTCATGTCCACGCTGATGCGGGTGAGGTCCAAGGCCGCAGATTTGGAGCCCAGGGTATTGGCTTCGCGGTGCAATTCCTGGATAAGAAAATCCAGACGTTTGCCCACTTCCCCGCCCTTTTTAAGCAGGCGTTCGATTTCGTCGAGGTGGGATTCCAGTCGGGTGACCTCTTCGGCCACATCAATGCGAATGGCAAAGGCCGTGGCTTCGGTCAGGGCTCGGTCACGGGCCGCCTCGGGCAATACGGCTCCATCGGTCAGCGCCATGGCTTCCTTCCAGCGCTCCATGAATCGCAGACGCTGCTGCTCCACCAGCAGGGGCACCATCGGCACGGCTTGTTGTGCCTGTGAGCGAAGTTGCTTGAGCCGATCCATGAGCATTGCCGCCAAGCGCTTACCCTCACGCTCCCGTGCGGTCATGAGCGCGGTCAGGGCCTCTTCGGCCAGCGCTGGAACGGCCGCGCTCCAGTCTTCGGTGCCCGAGTGGGCGTTGGCGCACAGGCGCATTGCATCGGCCACCGTAAGGGGCGCAGCACTTGGCAGCCAAGCCTTGATGGAGTCTTGCAACGAGTTCAGACGCTGCAGCAACCGCGCGGGCGGGTCTTGCAGCGTGTTGCTGTCGTCATTTTCGAGTGCGGCCCTCACCTCGACCTTGCCGCGCTTGAGGCGGGCGGTGAGCAAGCTGCGCAGAACGGGCTCCATGGCGCGCAATTCGTCGGGAAGGCGAAATGAAAGATCCAGGAAGCGGCTGTTGACCGAGCGGATTTCCAGCCCCAGTCGGCGCGATTGGGGTGCGCGGGCGTCGGTATCAGCGCCAGTGGCGGGTGCGCCATGCTGTGCGCTGGCGTATCCGGTCATGCTGTAAACTGGCATTGGACTTTTTGATGGTTGCTTGCGATCCGGCGATTATCCGGGTTCCGCTCTACCCCCGAGTCATCTTCGCAAAATATGTCAAAAATCAAACCGGCCCCGTTGCCGCCCGATACCGCAATTGGCGGCTACCGCGTGGTACGCCGGTTGTCCTCCGGCGGGTTTGGTGTGGTCTATCTCGCCCTCGACGCCGAGGGCCAGCAGGTCGCCATCAAGGAATACCTTCCTTCATCGCTGGCCACGCGCGTCCCTGGCGAGTTGCTGCCCAAAGTGCCCTCCGAAAAGCTTTCGCTCTACCGCCTGGGGCTCAAGAGTTTCTTTGAAGAGGGGCGCTCGCTGGCGCAAATTTCGCACGCCTCTGTGGTGAGCGTGCTCAATTTCTTTCGCGAGAATGAAACGGTTTACATGGTGATGAACTACCTGGAGGGCGCGACCCTGCAGGACTTCATCATCACGGCGCGCGACCTCAAGACGCAGAAGGTTTTTCGCGAGTCCACCATTCGCTCGTTGTTCGACGAGGTGTTGCGCGGCCTGCGCATCGTGCACCAGCACAAGATGCTGCACCTGGATATCAAGCCTGCCAACATCTTCGTCACCGATGACAACAAGGCCGTGATGATCGACTTTGGCGCCGCACGAGAAGTGCTGTCCAAAGAAGGGAATTTCATCCGCCCGATGTATACGCCCGGCTTTGCCGCCCCCGAGATGTACCGGCGCGATTCGCAAATGGGGCCGTGGACCGACATCTACGCCATTGGTGCCTGCATCTACGCCTGCATGCAGGGTTTCCCGCCCAACGAGGCGCCTCAGCGCATCGACAAAGACCGTCTATCGCTGGCGCTGACCAAGCTGCGCGGTGTGTACTCTGACAACCTCATTGAGGTCGTGGAATGGTGCATGGCGCTCGACCCGCTGTCACGTCCCCAGTCGGTGTTTGCCCTTCAAAAAGAACTGTCGCGTGAGGGCGAGCGCCGCTACACCAAGCTCACCGTGGCCGAGAAGATGCGGCTGCAACTGGACACGCTGGTGTCCGACACCAAGAAAAATGTACAAAAGGTCGGTGAAGCCACTGGTATCGGAGCCAAGCCTAAATGAACACGACTCACCCCACGCGGGTTCTGGCAAGGTGCCTCTTCATTGGTGGTGCATTCGTGCATCCCTGTTTGCGTGAGTGCCTATGAAATTCTCCGTATTCCAGATCAGCCGCCGAGGTGGCCGCGAGAAGAACGAAGACCGCATGGGCTATTGCTACACGCGCGAGTCAGGTCTTTTTGTGCTCGCCGATGGTATGGGTGGTCACCCCGAAGGCGAGGTGGCGGCGCAGATTGCGCTGCAGACCATCTCTGCGCTGTTT
Source organism: Acidovorax radicis (assembly GCF_020510705.1). Lineage (NCBI taxonomy): Bacteria > Pseudomonadati > Pseudomonadota > Betaproteobacteria > Burkholderiales > Comamonadaceae > Acidovorax > Acidovorax radicis. The sequence continues at coordinate 3,933,951 of NZ_CP075184.1, read as the reverse complement.
CAACGCCAGGCCAAACCCCAGCTCAAGGATGTCCAAGAGTTTCTTTCGGGAGCTCTTTTGGCGGCACACCACCAGATATTGCGCTATGCCACCGATAAGGGCATGCTCGACACCCCTCGCACCACGCTCGTCGCGGCTGTGCTGCAAGGGGGCACCGCTACCTGGATTCACTGTGGCGATTCGCGCCTTTACATGGTTCGCGATGGCGATCTGCTCACCCGCACGCGGGACCATTCCTATATGGAGTTGCGCAACACGCCACCACCCGGCCTGGAGCGCATCAATCGCAACGTGTTGTTCACCTGCCTGGGTTCGCCGACCAAGCCCATCTACGACATCACCGGCCCCGTATACCTGGAGCAGGGCGACCGCATCCTGTTGTGTTCCGACGGCCTGTGGGGCACCTTGAGTGATGAAGAAATCGCCAAGCAGTTGGGGCACCACACGGTCTCGACCGCGGTACCCGATCTCGTGGAAGACGCTTTGCGCAAGGCGGGTGAAAGCAGCGATAACGTCACCGTGATCGCGCTGGAATGGGAAACCCCCGACGCCTTTGAATCCACCCAGGGCGTTTCGACCGACAGCATCAGCGACGGTGTTTTTGCCTCCACCATCCAGGCAGGTCCGCTCGACGGGTTGGTCGATGACCTGGACGATGCCGCCATCGAACGCTCCATTGCCGAGATCAACGAAGCCATTCGCCGCTCTGCGGCGCGCAAGGCGTGATGAGCCAGCATTGCCCGCCAGACCGCTTGGCGGGTGGCAGGGTTGTGTTTGCAAAGGTGATTCTGCGTACAGGCCGAGTCGAGTCGTTCAGCCGTTTCTTCACTGTCCCTGTTTCTCCCTCTGTGTGAATTTTGTGAGCCATTCGACCATGACCGATTTCGTTCGTACCGGAGGGCGGGCAACCGACGCGTTGCGCGCCGTGCGCATTACCCGCCACTACACCATGCACGCCGAAGGCTCGGTACTCATCGAGTTCGGCAACACCAAAGTGCTCTGTACCGCGTCGGTTGAAGAACGCGTGCCGCCCCACAAACGTGGCAGCGGTGAAGGCTGGGTGACGGCCGAATACGGCATGCTGCCGCGCGCCACACACACACGCAGCGACCGCGAGGCCGCCCGGGGCAAACAAACCGGGCGCACACAAGAGATCCAGCGGCTTATCGGCCGCTCGCTGCGCGCAGTGTTTGACCTCAAGCTGTTGGGCGAGCGCACCATTCAGCTCGATTGCGATGTGATCCAGGCCGACGGGGGCACGCGCACCGCCGCCATCACCGGCGCCTGGGTCGCCGCGCAGGATGCGGTCAACCAGTTGCTGGCCAGCGGCAAGATCACGCAGACGCCGTTGCTGCAACCGGTGGCGGCGATTTCTGTGGGCATCGTGCAGGGCACGCCGGTGCTCGATCTGGAATACGTCGAAGACGTGGGCTGCGACACCGACATGAACGTGGTGATGACCGCCGCAGGCCACTTTGTGGAAGTGCAAGGCACGGCAGAGGGCGCGGCTTTTACCCGGGCCGAGATGGACCAACTGCTGGCGCTGGCCGAAAAAGGCATTGCAGAGCTGGTGCACTTGCAACAGCGAGCGCTTCTCGCACCCCAATGACGGGTATTTACTCATTTATTGATAGCTGGTAGCGCTTTCTGCATAAGCGCTACAGGCTGTTTTGATCATGAAAATTGTTCTTGCATCCAACAACCGCGGCAAACTGGCCGAGCTGCAGGCCATGTTTGCACCGCTGGGCGTGGAACTGGTGCGCCAGTCCGACCTGGGCGTGGGCGAGGCGCCAGAGCCTTTTCGCACCTTTGTCGAGAACGCCCTGGCCAAAGCCCGATTTGCCTCGGCGCACACCGGCTTGCCCGCGCTGGCCGATGACGCAGGCATGTGTGTGGACGCCTTTGGCGGCCTGCCCGGTGTCGATACGGCGTATTACTGCACCCGGTTTGGCTACGAAAAAAGCGACGACAACAACGTGCGCGCGCTGCTGGAGCAATTGCAGGGCGTGACCAACCGGCGTGCTGCCATGGTCAGCACCTTGGTCGCAGTGCGCAGCCCGGAAGACCCGGAGCCCCTGATTGCCGTCGGTCGCGTGGTGGGCGAGATCACTGCGGAGCCCCGCGGCACCAATGGCTTCGGCTTTGATCCTGTGATGTTCATCCCGGAATTTGGCAAAACCTTTGCCGAGTTGCCGGTGGAAATCAAGAATGCCCACAGCCACCGGGGCCGCGCCGCGCAGCAGATGCTGACGCTGTTGCGTGACCGTTGGCTGCAGACGCCTCCAACGCGGCCATGACCACCATCCCCATCACCCCCGTCCCGCCCGCAGGGGACGCGCCTGCGGCGGTGCGTGACATCCAGCACTACATGCGTTCGGGCACGCTGCAGTTGTCCAGCCTGCCGCCCCTGTCGCTGTACGTGCATCTGCCCTGGTGCCTCAAAAAATGCCCTTACTGCGATTTCAATTCGCATGAATACCGCGACGATGCTGCTGGCGTTCAGGGCGCGGGCGCGGGGAGAACAGCCCATGTGCCAGAGCAGCGGTATATCGACGCGTTGATGGCTGACCTGGAGGCCGCCCTGCCATTGATCTGGGGCCGCACCGTGCACAGTATCTTCATTGGTGGTGGCACACCCAGCCTGTTTGCGCCCGCAGCCATTGACCAGTTGATCGGCGACATTCGCGCGCGCTTGCGCCTGGAGCCCGATTGCGAAATCACCCTGGAGGCCAATCCGGGCACTTTTGAGAAAGACCGTTTCCGCGCCTACCGGGCCGCAGGTGTCACGCGGCTGTCGGTGGGGGTACAGAGTTTCAACGACCGGCATCTGCAGGCGCTGGGCCGCGTGCATGACCGCGACCAGGCTCTGGCAGCCGTGCAGGAGGCCGCCGAGACCTTTGACACCTTCAACCTCGACATCATGTATGGGTTGCCAGGCCAGACCCTGCAGGAGCTGGAGCAGGACATGGGGACGGCGCTGGCCCACAAGCCACCGCATATCTCCATCTACCACCTCACCATCGAGCCCAACACCTATTTCGCCAAGTATCCCCCGGTCATTCCCGAAGACGACCAAGCCTACGCCATGCTCGATCGCATCACCGAGATGACGGCAGCGGGGGGCCTGGCGCGGTATGAAATATCGGCCTACGCCCGGCCCGGCCACACCTGTTTTCACAACACCAACTATTGGCAGTTTGGCGACTATCTGGGTATTGGTGCCGGTGCACACAGCAAGCTCAGCTTTGCGCACCGCGTGGTGCGGCAGGTGCGGTTCCGTGATCCACGTTTGTATATGGACCACGCGCTGGCAGGGCGTGCCGTGGCGCAAGACGACGACGTTCGCCGTGCCGATCTACCCTTTGAGTACATGCTCAACGCCCTGCGCCTGCGCGAAGGGTTTGCGCTGCAGGACTTCATGGCCCGCACGGGGCTACCCGTCACGGCCATCGCCAAAGGCCTGGAGGCCGCAGAACGCAAGGGCCTGATAGAGCGCGACATGGCCCGGGTGCGGCCGACTGAGCGTGGGTTTGATTTTCTGAGCGATCTGCAAGAACTATTCCTGGCAGATTGACGGCCGCCCGCGGTGCGCGCGCAGCGTTTCAGTCCCGTCCGGTCGGGCCAGGCGCTGCGTCAATGGTGTTGATTGAGGTGGTGTTGATCAAGGCCTGTGGTACATGGACTGCCGTCAGCCGCAGCGCACCGCCAGAATGCGGCCATTGGCATCCACGTCAAGGTTGAGGCGCTGTGGATCAAACTCCTTGGTAATGATCTGACCCGGACGCAGGATGCGGGCCAACTGCGCGCCAGAGCGCACCCGGGCAGACTCCACCACCGTCGCCGTGCTGTTTTGCCCCACCATCGATTGCGCGGGTTGTGCGTTGCAAACAACGACAGGTGCTGCTGCCGCATTGCCTTGGGCATTGGGTGCAGGGGCGCCGCCTGCAGGCTGCCCATAGCCCGAGCAGCCGGTCATCGCCACGAGGGTCACGGCGCCTAAGGTTCTCATTGGGAGTTTGGTCATGGTATGAGGTCGTGAAGGCAAAACCGCCACCATACCGGAAGCCCATGCCGCCGGGGTGACTGCGCGTAACAGGCCGCAAAAAATGGGATGGTGCTCATGCCGGTTTTCGGCGCCCCGCGCACTGCAAAACATCGGTTGTCATCCGTTTTTCATCAGCAGTCGCGACGTGCCGGCCGCTGAGCGCCAAGGTGAAAGGGGTCCATCGATAAAAATCGGCGACGTCCTACATCTTTGCCCCGTTCCCATCTTTACCATGGCGTTGTCGATACCCCTTCGACATCCCTCCCGCTTGCGATATGCAAGTGTTAAACCCGCTTCGAGCGGGTTTTTTTTCGTGTTATTTGGTCCCGCAGAAGCGCATAAGGCAGCTGTGTTTTGCTCTGTGGTGGATACGCAGGCGCAGCCGCAGACAGTCAAAATCAGCAACGCAATCTGAATTGAATATCGCGTGCAGACTTCCGCTCGCGCCTAATCCAATCCAGGTCATAGTGCAGACTCCCCGCACGCCCCATGCTGTCCAACTGCCTAACACGATCATCAAGTGCTGCGCACTCAGCCTTTCGGCTTGGCTGTTGCTGTTCTTGCCGGGGATATTGCACAGGTGCTACCGGAGGCAACGCCGCGTGCTCTGCCTGGCGCCTTTGTCGATCCGCCAAGCTAACCTGATCATCCCAATCCATGTTTATGGGAACGCGTTCTGTACGGTCCAAAGTCCACCCACGCGTATGGCATGGCTCAACGGTCCAAAACTGCTTTCCCTGCTTGCTTGAGCAGAAGTAAATGAGTTTTGTTTTTGGGCCTTGAAGGTCAGAAACTGCGGGCGACGCATCAATCTCCTTGCCACCCTTACACGGGTCGTCGGTATAGGTGTTGCCGCACCTATAGACCTGATCCATGTGAGTACGGCGGCGATCTTGCCAATGATCAGATTGAAGAATTTAGCGAGCATGTCACCCGCCGAAGATCAAAGAGCGAGCGAGCATCAAGGCCGAAATAATGACAATCGTTTTGGCGACATCCCAGATCCAGCAAGGTGGCGCAACGTCGCGTTCACCGTAGCTGGCCCACCAAGCGAACTCAAGGGTAATTGGCCATGTTGGGCAGGTGCCGGAAGTGAGGCCAGTAGGCATCAATTGCGATGCAAGGGTGAAGGCTGATGCTTGCTTTATCTGATCGCTTTTTTGGTTCCAAATGCCTATCAACCCATCAGGATATTTACGTTCGTAGAGGGTAGGAATGGAGGGCAGCGCGACATCATTGATATCGCCGTTTTCACAGGCAGCGATTCCGGGGTTTTTCTCGCAGAGGTCCGGCTGTTCTGCCTTGTCTCCTGGCTTTGTACCTGGAGAGTTTTCTGGCTGAGTTACTGGATCTTTTGTAGGCTGTGGCCGAGCTACTGGCTGATAGTCCACGCGCCATGGTTCACTTACGGTTGGACTTGGAACAATGCGCACTCCAGGCTGATACCAAGGCTGATTTTCTGGACTAGAGGGTGAGTTCGGGTCGTAGCTAGGGTTAGGCGCGGGGTCGCCAGTGGGGACAAATCGCGGCTTATGCTGCGGGTTTGGACCGGGGTCTGGGTTGATCCAAGGTGATGGCTGCTCGATTGGTAAAGGCGTTGGCTGCGGAAGCTCTTGTGGAACACGCTCAGGCATTGGTTTTGGGGCGAGTGCGTCCTCAAATTCTTGTTGAGTCAAGGTCTTAGGTGGTGGTGTCTGAACACACCCAGCAGGGGTTACAAACCAGCCAGCGGGACACGAAGACGGGCCAGCCTTCACCATTGAATAGTTGTATTCACTTACCGATGGACCAACAGTAAGACGCATAGTGAAACCGCCCGCATCACATCGAGCGATTGAATACGTCTTAGTTGGCAACTCGCCTTTTTGGCGGTTAGCTAAAGAAATGGCACAAATCTCTTGTGGGGAAGAATACGACCTACTGGAATCAATTCCTGGAGCATTTGAGCGATATAAGAAGCCATCAGACTCATAATTTCCGGCTTGATCTGAATTAGGTTTCGTCCAGACTCGATTGGCAGCATCCCAAACAAGCCCAGCCAAGCCAAGCCAGCTTGCTATTGCCACACCACCGCGAACATAAGGGTTTGCAAAGATTGCAGCGGCGGCAATACGAGGGGCATTTGCTGCAAGCCGGTAAGCGGCGGGCATTTTTACAGCCTGACCACCGACAGTAGCCGTCGGGCCATTTGGAGTGTGAATAACTCGGCCATAACTAGCATCGTTGGCAGATGGCGCGTAAGCACCGGGAGACCAACCGGGGGGCGGATTAAGCTGAGCGTACCCAGCATTTGCACCAGCGCAAAAATGAACCGCCCCGCGTTTTGAGGAGGCTCTTTTCTCTGAGAGGATTGAGCCATGAGCAAGAAGTCGAACCAGTTTTCACCTGAGGTCCGCGAGCGCGCTGTTCGCATGGTGCGTGAGCACCGAGGCGAGTACCCCTCGCTGTGGGCTGCCATTGAATCCATCGCCCCCAAGATTGGCTGCGTGCCGCAGACCTTGCACGAGTGGGTCAAGCGTGCCGAGGTCGATTCCGGCGTGCGTGACGACGCCCATGCTTTCACCGCTGGAGCTTTGCCCCATATCCACCGACAAATGGAACTGGGTGGAGTCAAAGGCGCGGCCTTCGTAATCACCTTTGCTGGACTTGATACCGTGCAGCACGGCTTTGCTTTGCATCTTCATTTTGTTGAGCTTTCGTGGCCGGGTTTAGTAGGCAAGCGCAGTGTGGCCAGCACCGGAGCCCGAGATTTTTTTGAACACTTTTTGGTAGACGCTTTCGACTTCGGAGCGCTTGAATTTCGACAGGCGACCGGGCAGCTCTGCTTCGTGTTCAACGAAGGAACTGAGGGTTTCCAGGTCCATGTAACGGAGCGCGAGAGCAACGGACTTGCCAGCCGTTGAAAAGAGCCAGCGGGCGTTTCGTGTGCACTCTGCAAGCAGGGTTTCGAGGGGCAGACGTGGCTCTGTTTTGACGGGTTCGGGGATTGCGATAGAGCCGTGCTCTTCGATCATTTGCGCGTGCCAGAGGCTGGCGCCTGCGAAGAAATCAGCGGGGCGGCGGAGCATTTCTGTAACCAACAGGCGCTTTTGGTTGCCATAGCGCAGCTCGATGCGTTGCCAGCCGGTGGCGTCTTGTTTACCGTAGAGCTGAACGCCCTTGTCATAGACGTTTGTCTGTTTACCTGCGGCTTTGCTGCCGAAGTAGAAAGAGCGGCCCACACCACCAGCACGCCATGCGCCGACCATGTTATGTTCGGGTCGGTGGCCGAGGTGGTCCATGCAGCCGTTGTCGTAGTCGGTGGCGATGCGGTCCATTCCGCCGCTGATGCCTTCGAAGAAATCGAGGGCGAGGTCGCAACGGGTTATCAGTCCGCGGTGTTCGTCCACGTAGTCAGCCATGGGCACGGACCAGCCGGGGGCAGCAAAGGTGCAGGCGACGCCGTACAGGTTGCAGTGGATGGTCTTGGACTGGGCACGCTGGCGAGGACTTTCACCAGAGGCGAGGAAGCCTACCCAGCCGCATTCGACGCCGGCACGCACGATGGACCAGCGATGACGATAGAAGTCGTGGCCCTTCTTCATTTCAGGGTCAACAGTGAAGCCTTGGCCGAGGATTTCGCAGACGTTGTTAGCGAGTTCTAGGGCTTGCGTGCTGGCGGCAAAATCAGGGTCTGGAATGTCGCGCAGGAGGTGGCAAAGCTTGTCTCGACGGCGGTCGTCTTCGCTTCGCTGGTGCTCTGATTGCAGGTCGAATTCATCGCGCTGTGCAGGCGGGAAAAGGTGCTCAACGGTGGACACTGGTGCAAACCGCAGATTGACGGTGAAACGGAGCCAATCGATATGCACCGACGAACGGGTGTGACTGCGCTCAGCCTGGAGGCGGAGCTTCACTTCGTTGCCGTCGAGAACAAGGGGGGTGGGATTGGTCATACGCCACGCCCTGAAAAGTTGTCCCCGTGATTACCATCGGGGCAACAAGCTGTGTTTGGCGCTACGCACCCCCCCAAAAATGATAGCAAGGGGGAGCGATGCGCTTCCGGCCACTTCCCCGCGTTGCGGGGCCCCTTCTGCCGGGCGCGCAGCTTGCATTGCACCTACAGAACGAGCGTGATCGAAAAGGTTGCGATCTGGGTGTTTGTCGAGGGCTGCAGCGATCTGGAGCCATGCGGATCGGTTGGCGGCGGTCATTGGGGAAAAAGCCCCAGCACATAGCACAGCAAGCAAGAGAAGCAGAAGCAGTAGGCGCAACCCAACATGAACTTCATGCCTCGACCACCTGAACGGAGCGGCAGGAGAGCCACATTTTTTCGACGTAACGCGTGACGTCAAAACGCCGATCAAATACGACAAAAGAAATGAGGCAGCGACCAGTACGAACACGCTGGACAGTCCCACGGCGACCGTACCAAGACACGAGCAAGCCGCGTTTTACGAGCTTGTCGTTCAGGTCAAGGTTTGGGCCTTTGAGGTTGCACACCCCCAGCAAAGGCGATGCAGGAGCCGCCACAGCGCGGGCAGCGCCTTGGGGTGCTGGGGGGGTGCGAACGGGATTTGATGGGGTCATGGCGGCTCCTGTGTGCTAACAGTTCGTTAGGCTAACGATGTGTTAGCAACAGGAGCAGCAAAAAATGCTAAAACCCCGTTATTCCAAACAGGTAATTAGCATGAACACGACGATGGAACTTTGGGCAAAAGCCCTAGAAAAACAGCATCCAGCGCAATGGGCGCGGGAGTTCAACGTAACGCCGGAAGCGTTCTACGTAGCCAAGAGCAAAGGACGCCTAAGCCCTGTCATGGCTGGAAATGTTGCTATGGAATTAGGAGAGAACCCAGAACACTGGGTAGCTGTGGCCGCGCTTGAGGCGGAGAAGGACAGCGAACTGCTCGCACGGTTGAAAAACCGTGTCAATAGCTGGCGGAGACTGTGAGATTCGAACTCACGGACGGTTGCCCGTCGGCAGTTTTCAAGACTGCTGGTTTAAACCACTCACCCAAGTCTCCGGGAGGGAAGGCGCGAATTCTAGCTGACTGCGGGGGCTGATTTTTGCAGCATGCCTCGGGTCTCGATGAACTTGACCACATCAGCCACGCCGGCCAGGGTCTTCAGGTTGGTCATCACGAAGGGCTTGAGGCCCTGGGCGTTGGTGCGCATGCGGGTGGTGTCGGCGTGCATTACCTCCAGGTTGGCGCCCACGTGGGGGGCCAGGTCGGTTTTGTTGATGATGAACAGGTCGCTCTTGGTGATGCCAGGGCCGCCCTTGCGGGGGATTTTTTCGCCGGCGGCCACGTCGATGACGTAGATGGTCAGGTCGCTCAGCTCGGGGCTGAAGGTGGCGGCCAGGTTGTCGCCGCCGCTTTCCACAAACACGATGTCGGCGTTGGGGAACTCGCCCAGCATGCGGTCGATGGCTTCGAGGTTGATGGAGCAGTCTTCGCGGATGGCGGTGTGGGGGCAGCCGCCGGTTTCCACGCCCAGGATGCGCTCTGCGGGTAGGGCGCCGCTCACGGTGAGCAGGCGCTGGTCTTCCTTGGTGTAGATGTCGTTGGTGATGGCGATGAGGTCGTAGTCATCGCGCATGGTCTTGCACAGCATTTCCAGCAGCGTGGTCTTGCCGGAGCCCACGGGGCCGCCGATGCCGACGCGCAGGGGGGGCAGGTTTTTGGTGCGGTTCGGGATGTGGTGCAGTGTGTTGGTCATGGCGTTGTTTACTATCAAATCAATAGCTGCTGGCGCAGGCGTTGCATGCGCTAGGAGCGGAAAAGTCTTGAATATTGCACTTCGTGCTGGGCGCTCAGGATGGCGAGCATGGGAGAAAAAGCCTGGCGCTCGCTGTCCATCAGGCCGATGGCGTGGTCTGCGGCAGGGGGAATAGCGTCGGCCAGCCGCGCCAGGATGCGCTGGCCCGCGCTTTGGCCCAACTGCATGGATTTGAGGGCGGCCTGCACCATGTTCTCCGCCCAGCCAAAGGCATAGGCCAGCAGCACATCGCGCACGGGCGCCTGGGTGGTGGAGGCGGCCAGCGCAAATGCCACGGGGTAGGTGGGTGGCAAAGCCGCCAAGTTGCGCACGGCAGGCATCAGGGCCTCGTCGCCCTGGTACTGGTTGCGCAGCCAGTCGGCCATCGACCGGCCCATCTGCTCGGTTTGCAAGCGCAGTTCGCTGGTCTCGCGGGTGTGTTGCACCCAGTCGTTGAGCTCGCGCACGTGCGCCCAGTCGGCGCGGCGCCAGGCGCCTACAGCCTTGGCGATGAGGGCCATGTCGCCACGGGCCTGGGTGATGTGAAGCTGGTCCAGCAGCCAGTCGCCCACGGCGGCCTCGCTGGCGACGCCTGCGTTTTCAATGGCGCTTTCCAGGCCTTCGGAATACGAGAAGCCGCCCACCGGCAGTGCGGGTGAGGCAAGCCAGATGAGTTGCAGCAGGCTGGCGGCGGGCAGGGGCGTGGCGCGGTCGAGACGCATGGCGGCGAAGGGCTCTCAGCCCATCAGTGGCTGTTGTGCCCGTGTTCTCCGTGGTCATGGTCGTGCCCGTGGTTGCAGTGGGGCCCGTGCACATGGCCCTGGGCCACGACCGGGATGGACACAGTGCGGGCGCGGGCCGGGGCGGCGTCATGGGGGTGCTCGTGCGCATGGTCGTGACCGGCACCGTGCGCATGCCCGTGGTCATGGCTGTGCCCGTGGTCATGGCCGCCGCTGTGTCCTGCTGCATAGGCGCCGCCTTCGGGCTCAAACGGCAGGTCTTGCGCTTTGACGATGAGGTGCATGGCGCGCAGCATGTCGGCCAGCACGTGATCGGGCTCGATCTTGAGGTGGTCGGGCTGCAGCTCAATCGGCACATGGCGGTTGCCCAGGTGGTAGGCAGCGCGGGTCAGGTCGAACGGGGTGCCGTGGTTGGCGCAGTGGGTGATGACCAGCACCGGCTGCGGGGCAGCGATCACGCGGACCATGGAGCCGTCTTCGGCCACCAGCACGTCGCCGCCACGCACCAGCGTGCCACGCGGCAAGAAGATGCCCAGTTCGCGCCCGGCGGAGTCGGTGGCCGCAAAGCGGCTTTTTTGGCGCACGTCCCAGTCCAGTTCGATGGTGGTGGCGCGTTTGAGCAGCACGGGGGCGAGGCCTTGGCCTTGGGGGAGAAGTTTGGAGACCTGGATCATGGCTGAAGGGGATGACGGTGCCGGAAGGGCGAGGACAACATTGTGGCCTTGGCCGGAAGGTGATGGGCGATGGGCGGATGCTCTACAGCGCGCGGCTCATGTAGCGGCTGTGGGGGTCGAGCCGGTAGCTGCCGAACGGGGCGCAGTCGGCAAAGCCATAGCGCAGGTACAGCTGGTGCGCGGGTTCAAAGAAGGGCTGGGTGCCCGTCTCCAGGCTGATGCGCTGGTAGCCCAGGTCCACCGCCTGGCCCAGGATGTGTTCCAGCACGGCGCGGCCTACGCCCTGGCCGCGCACGCTGGCTGCTGTGCGCATGGATTTGAGTTCGGCATGGTCTGCATCCAGGTGCTTGAGCGCGCCGGTGCCCACCAGCTCGCCGTCGCCCCGCCAGGCTGTCCAGAAGCGGATATCAGGCTGGCGCAACTGCGCCATGTCGAGCGCGTGCACGCTCTCCGGCGGCGAGGTGGCACGCATGTCCTTCAAATGCTCCTGCATGAAGGCTTCGATGCGCGGATCGCTCAGGTCGTCCAGGCGGATCCGCAGGTCGTGCCGCAAGGTGTTCATGGGCCGCGACCTCAGAACAAAAAGTAGCGCTGCGCCATGGGCAGCACCGTGGCGGGCTCGCAGGTGAGCAGCTGGCCGTCGGCGCGCACGGTGTAGGTCTGCGCGTCGATCTCCATCTTGGGCGTGTAGCTGTTGTGCACCATGTGCTGCTTGCGCACGCCACGGATGTTGCGCACCGCGCTCAAGGTTTTGCGCAGGCCAAAGCGCTCGCCAATGCCAGCGTTCAGGCCCGCTTGCGAGACAAAGGTGAGCGACGTTTTGGCGATGGCACCGCCAAATGCGCCAAACATGGGCCGGTAGTGCACGGGCTGGGGCGTGGGGATGGAGGCATTCGGGTCGCCCATCGCGGCCATGGCGATAAGGCCGCCCTTGAGGATGAGCGCGGGCTTCACGCCAAAGAACGCGGGTTTCCAGATCACGATGTCGGCCCACTTGCCCACCTCCAGCGAGCCCACCTCGTGGGCAATGCCGTGCGCAATGGCGGGGTTGATGGTGTACTTGGCCACGTAGCGCTTGATGCGGAAGTTGTCGTTGCGCTGCAGGATTTCGGCCAGCTCATCGCGCCCGGCGGTGGGGGCCAGCCAGCCGCGCTGCACCTTCATCTTGTGCGCTGTCTGCCAGGTGCGCAGGATGACTTCGCCCACGCGGCCCATGGCCTGGCTGTCGCTGCTCATCATGCTGATGGCGCCCAGGTCGTGCAGGATGTCTTCGGCGGCAATGGTCTCTTTGCGTATGCGGCTTTCGGCAAAGGCCAGGTCTTCGGCGATGCTGGCGTCGAGGTGGTGGCACACCATGAGCATGTCCACATGCTCGTCCAGCGTGTTGTGCGTGTAGGGCATGGTGGGGTTGGTGGACGATGGCAAAAAGTTGTCTTCGCCCACCACGCGCAGGATGTCGGGCGCGTGCCCACCGCCCGCGCCTTCGGTGTGGAAGGCGCAGATGCCGCGCCCGCCCACCGCGGCAATGGTGTTCTCCACAAAGCCCGATTCGTTGAGCGTGTCGCTGTGGATGGCGACTTGCGTGTCGGTCTCGTCCGCCACATCCAGGCAGTTGCTGATGGCCGAGGGCGTGGTGCCCCAGTCTTCGTGCAGCTTGAGGCCAATGGCGCCTGCGTTGATCTGCTCGTGCAGCGCATCGGGCAGGCTGGCGTTGCCTTTGCCGAGAAAGCCCAGGTTCATCGGGAAGGCGTCGGCCGCTTGCAGCATGCGCTCCATGTTGAACGGGCCTGGCGTGCAGGTGGTGGCCAGTGTGCCCGTGGCGGGGCCGGTGCCGCCGCCCAGCATGGTGGTCACGCCGCTGGCCAGTGCCTCTTCGATCTGCTGCGGGCAGATGAAGTGGATGTGGCTGTCGATGCCGCCTGCGGTGACGATGTTGCCCTCGCAGCTGATGACCTCGGTGCCGGGGCCGATGATGATGTCCACGCCGGGCTGCGTGTCGGGGGTGCCTGCCTTGCCGATGGAGGCGATGCGGCCAGCGCGCAGGCCGATGTCGGCCTTGAAGATGCCGGTGTGGTCAATCACCAGGGCATTGGTCAGCACCGTGTCCACCGCGCCCTGTGCGTTGGTGCGCTGGCTTTGCGCCATGCCGTCGCGGATGGTCTTGCCACCGCCAAACTTCACCTCTTCGCCGTAGCTGCCCGCGCGCAGTGTGTAGTCGGCCTCGACTTCGAGGAGGAGTTCGGTGTCGGCCAGGCGCACGCGGTCGCCCACGGTGGGGCCGAACATTTCGGCGTAGGCGCGTCGTCCAATGGTTGCCATGGTGGGGTGCTCCGCTTTTCCGGTGGGCGATAAATACTATTGTTTTAATAGCTGCTAGCGCTTATCCATCAAGCGCTAGAGGCCAATTTGGCTTAAATTTTGGTGGTTCAGTGCTACAGCGCACCCTGCGTCAGGCCCTGAAAGCCGTACACCTTGCGCTCGCCCGCGTAGTCCACCAGCTCCACGGTGCGCTCCTGGCCGGGCTCAAAGCGCACGGCGGTGCCCGACGCAATGTTCAGCCGCATGCCGCGCGCAGCCGCGCGGTCAAAGCCCAGGGCGTTGTTGGTTTCGGCAAAGTGGTAGTGCGAGCCGACCTGGATAGGCCGGTCGGCGGTGTTGCGCACCACCAGCGTGACGGTGCGGCGGCCGGTGTTGAGCGGGTGCTCGCCGGGTTCGGTAATGAGTTCGCCTGGGATCATGGTGGGTTATCCATGGTTGGGGGTTGCTCCCTCTCCCCTTGTGGGAGAGGGGCTTGTGTGCCTGGCATGCGTGGTGAGGGTCAAGGCCATCACGCCACCTGCTGCAACAGCAATGCACCTCCGAACGCGGCCACGCCAACACCTGCCGCGCGCGCTACCCATACCGTGCGGTTGCGCAGCGCCCAGCCCGTTGCCAGACCCGCACCATGCAGCAGCACGGTGGCAGCCAGCATGCCCGCCAGGGTTTGCCAGGCGCTGTTGCTGCCTGCTAGCTCATAGCCGTGGGCCACGCCGTGGAACACGGCAAACACGCCCACGCCCAGCGCGGCCACCAGGCCGGGCACGCGCAGGCGCGACACCACGAGCAGCCCGGTGACGAGCAGCGACGCAGCAATCATCGGCTCCACCGCAGGCACGGCCACGCCCTGCAAGCCCAGCACTGCGCCCGCCAGCAGCATGGCTGCAAAGCCCACGGGGCCCCATAGCAGTTCGCTACCGGCCTTGCGCGCAGCCAGTGCGCTCCACAGGCCCACGGCCACCATGGCGGCCAGGTGGTCCAGACCAAACAGCGGGTGCACAAAGCCGCTGGTGAAACCGCTGTGGCTGTGCGTTTCTACGCCTGTATGGGCGCTAGCGCTCATGGATAAAGCGCTAGAAGCTATCAAAAAAAGAGCGGATTTGGTGCGGGTGGAAAGCATGGGTGAATCTCCAAAAAGGGACAGGCGACGGCGGCGGAGCGCGTCAGACGATCGGCTGATGGACGGTGACGAGCTTGGTGCCGTCGGGGAAGGTGGCCTCCACCTGGATGTCCGGGATCATCTCGGCGATGCCGTCCATCACGTCCGCACGGGTCAGCACCGTGCGGCCTTCGCTCATGAGCTGCGCCACGGTCTTGCCGTCGCGTGCGCCCTCCATCACGGCCGCGCTGATCAGGGCCATGGCCTCGGGGTAGTTGAGCTTGAGGCCTCGGGCCTTGCGGCGCTCGGCCAGCAGGGCGGCGGTGAAGATCAGCAGCTTGTCTTTCTCACGAGGGGTCAGTTCCATGTCGTTCTGCTCAATGTAAGGAGGGGTGGGCTCGTGTGGCGGGTTGTCCAGGCCGGACACACGGGGCAATCGTCATCGATGGCCGTGTGGTCCGAAGGGCAGCGGATTCATCATAGGCAGCAAGCCCCGTGCCCGCCATACGCCAGAGGGCGCAGGGGTGGTGCCCACCCGGGGCGGCCGTGGCATGGAAACTGCACTTGCAGGGCTTGTCGCAACCCCTGTCCATGCCCCCTTCCACCGCCTCTCTTGCCCCGCCCGACGTGGCCTCGGCGCCCGCATTGGGGCCGGATGCCGACGCGCAGGCGCCCCAGCAGGTCGTCAAGGTCCGCCGCGACTACAACAGCTGGGTGGCCACCGAGACCATGGAGGACTACGCGCTGCGCTACACCCCCCAGCGCTTTCGCAAGTGGTCTGAATGGCGGGTGGCCAACACGGCGTTTGGCGCGGCGTCGTTCCTGATTCTCGAAGCCGTGGGCGCAACGCTGCTGGTGCAGTACGGCTTCATCAACGCGTTCTGGGCCATCGTGGCCACGGGGCTCATCATCTTCCTGGCGGGGCTGCCGATCAGCGTGTACGCGGCCCGCTATGGCGTGGACATGGACCTGCTCACGCGCGGCGCGGGCTTTGGCTACATCGGCTCCACGCTCACCTCGCTCATCTACGCCAGCTTCACCTTCATCTTCTTCGCGCTCGAAGCCGCCGTGATGGCCTATGCGCTGGAGCTGGCGCTCGACATTCCGCCCACCTGGGGCTACCTCATCTGCGCCATGGTGGTGATTCCGCTGGTCACGCATGGCGTGTCGGCCATCAGCCGGCTGCAGGTGTGGACGCAGCCGCTGTGGCTGGTGATGCTGGTGGTGCCGTTTGCCTATGTGTTGGTGCGCGATCCTGGTGCGTTTTCTGGGGTTGCGCACTACGGTGGTGAATTCATGCGGGGCGCCTCGTTTCAATTGCCCTTGTTTGGTGCGGCGCTCACGGTGGGTATTGCACTCATTACCCAGATGGGGGAGCAGGCCGACTACCTGCGCTTCATGCCCGCCAGCACACCCGCCACGCGTGGGCGCTGGTGGCTGGGTGTGCTGGTGGGTGGGCCGGGCTGGGTGGTGCTGGGCGTGCTCAAGATGCTGGGCGGCGCGCTGCTCGCCTACCTGGCGCTCACCCACATGGTGCCCGCCGACCGGGCGGTGGACCCGAACCAGATGTACCTGGCCGCGTATGAATATGTGTTCCCCAACTATGGCTGGGCGGTGGCGGCCACGGCATTGTTTGTGGTGATCTCGCAGCTCAAGATCAATGTGACCAACGCCTACGCGGGCTCGCTGGCCTGGTCCAACTTTTTCTCGCGCCTTACGCACAGCCACCCGGGGCGCGTGGTGTGGGTGGTGTTCAACACGCTGATTGCCTTCATGCTGATGGAGATGAACGTGTTCCGCGCCATGGGCGAGGTGCTGGGGCTGTACTCCAACATCGCCATCGCCTGGATCATGTCGGTGGTGGCCGATCTCGTCATCAACAAGCCGCTGGGTCTGTCGCCCAAGGGCATCGAGTTCAAGCGCGCGCATTTGTACGACATCAATCCGGTGGGCGTGGGCTCCATGGCGCTCGCGTCCATCCTGTCCATCAGCGCGCACCTGGGCCTGTTCGGACCGCTGCCGCAGGCGTTCTCGGCGGTGATTGCGATGGCGGTGGCGTTTGTGTCGGCGCCGCTCATTGCCTGGGCCACCGGGGGGCGCTACTACATTGCGCGCCAGCCTGAGCCCGCCACATTGACCGATGTGGTGGCAGTGCCCATGCACGGCCCGGGCAAATTGGGGCAGGACATGGGCAGCACCATGCGCACCACCGTGCAGCGCTGCGTGATCTGCGAGCGCGAATACGAAGCGCCCGACATGGCCCAATGCCCCGCCTACCGGGGTGCCATCTGCTCGCTGTGCTGCACGCTCGATGCGCGCTGTGGCGACCTGTGCAAGCCCCACGCGAGCATGGCGGTGCAGTGGTCTGCCGCGCTGCGCTGGGTGTTGCCACGCGCCATCTGGCGCTACCTGGACACGGGCCTTGGCCATTTCCTGCTGTTGATGCTGGTGATTGCGCCACTGCTGGCGTCCGTCATGGGCCTGCTGTACCACCAGGAACTCAACACCATCGCACAGGCCGCCACCGACACCGAGGTGATGGCTGCACCCGAAGTGGCTCTGCGCTCCGGCCTGCTCAAGGTCTATCTCGCGCTGCTGGTCATCTCGGGCATCGTGGCGTGGTGGCTGGTACTGGCGCACAAAAGCCGCCAGGTGGCGCAAGAGGAATCCAATCGCCAGACCGGCCTTTTGGTGCGCGAGATCGAATTGCACCGCCAGACCGACGAGGCCCTGCAGACTGCGCGCAGCGTGGCCGAGCAGGCGCGCCAGGTGGCCGAAGAAGCCAAGCGCGCCGCCGAGCAGGCCAACCAGGCCAAGAGCCGCTACATCAGCGCCATCAGCCACGAGATCCGCACGCCGCTCAATTCCATCCTGGGCTACGCGCAGCTGATGGGCGAGGATGCAGGCGTGCCGCCCCACCGCAAGCAGGCGGTGCACGTGATCCGGCGTGGTGGCGAGCACTTGCTGTCGCTCATCGAAGGCACGCTCGATATTGCGCGCATCGAATCCGGCAAGCTCACGCTCGATGTCACGCCCATGCGCTTTGCCGACGGCCTGCACGAGATGGCCAGCCTGTTCGAGCTGCAGGCCGCCGCCAAGGGCCTGGCGTTCCAGTTCGACGTGCTGGGCGTGATCCCGGAAGTGGTGCGCGCTGACGAAAAGCGCCTGCGCCAGATCCTCATCAACCTGCTGGGCAACGCCGTCAAGTTCACCGCGCACGGCACCGTCACGCTGCGCGTGCGCTATGCCCGCGAGATGGCGCGCATCGAGGTGCAAGACACGGGGCCAGGCCTCACGTCCGACGAGATCGAGCGCATCTTCGAGCCCTTTGCGCGCGGTGGCTCGGGCGGTGGCAGCACCGCAGCCGCTCCGGGTGCGGGCCTGGGCCTGACCATTGCCAAGATGCTCACCGCGCTCATGGGTGGCGAGCTGACGGTGAGCAGCACCCCGGGCGTAGGCTCGGTGTTCCACGTCAAGCTGTTCCTGCCCGAGGTGCATGGGGATGTGCTGGGCAAGGCGGCGGCGCCCGTGGCGGTGCAAGCCCAGCGCGCCCGCAGGGGGTATGAAGGCGAGCGCCGCCGCATCCTGGTGGTGGACAACGAGGAGCCCGACCGCGAACTGCTGCTGCAACTGCTGGAACCCCTGGGCTTTGAGCTGCGCCAGGCCGCCAGCGGCCACGATGCGCTGGACCTGCTGGCCACGGGCTACCGGCCGCACGCCATCTTCATGGACCTGGCCATGCCGGGCATTGATGGATGGGAGACGCTGCGGCGCGTGCGGCAGATGCACCTTGCTGGCATCCGTCCGGCGCCGGGCCGCCCCAAGCCGGACGGGGCCCCCTCGGGGGGCAGCGACGACACGGAGTGCGGAGCGTGGGGGTCAATCCATTGCGCCATCGTCTCCGCCAATGCGTTTGACAAGGCGCTCGACAACGACGTGGGCATCCGCCCCGAGGACTTCATTGTCAAGCCCGTGCGCCACAGCGAGCTGCTCGACTGGCTGGAGCGCCGTTTGGGCCTGCAGTGGCAATACGGCGAAGCCGATGTGACTCCCGCCTTGCCTGCGGCAGCGGATGCGCCCCTCACGTACCCCGACACCACCGCCCTGGCCGCCTTGGCGCAGGCCGTGGCACTGGGCTACTACCGTGGCATCCTCAACACCCTGGACGACATCGAACGCAGCCAGCCCGCGCACAGCGCCTTTGTGCACACCATGCGGCAACTGGCCAAGCAGTTCCAGTTCGATGCCATGGGCCAGATCCTGGAGCAGGCGCCACCGTGATGACCACCGCAATTCCCCCTTCCTTTCCGGCGCCAGCAGCGCCCGGTGCCGCGCTGGACCGCAGCGACAGCGACGTGGTGCTGATCGTGGACGACGTGCCCGACAACCTGGCCGTGCTGCACGACGCGCTCGATGAATCGGGCTACACCGTGCTCGTGGCCATGCACGGCGAGGCCGCGCTGCAGCGTGCCGCCCAGGCCCTGCCCGATATCGTGCTGCTCGACGCCATGATGCCCGGCATGGACGGCTTCGAGGTCGCGCGGCGCCTGAAGGCATCGCCCCTGACGGCGCACATTCCCATCATCTTCATGACCGGCCTGACCGAGACCGAGCACCTCGTGGCCGCGCTGGAGGCGGGTGGCGTGGACTACGTCACCAAGCCCATCAAGCCGCGCGAGGTGATGGCCCGCATGGGCGTGCACCTGGGCGCGGCGCGCAAGGCCCGGCAGGACGCGCGCCAGGCCCGCGAGGCGCGCAACGCGCTTGATGCCTTCGGCTACGCCAGCATCACCGTGCGCGCGGTGGACGGCCGCATCGTGTGGCAGACCCCGCTGGCGCGCGAGCTGCTGCAAAGCTACTTCGGCGAGGTGGGCCCGGACGGCACGCCCGCCGCCCTTGGCCAATGGGCGCCCGAGCCCGTGCAGGCCTGGCTGCGCCGCCATGTGCTGGCCGACAACGCGGCAGAGCTGCTGGCCGCATCGCTGGCCGAGCCACCGCGCCTGGCGGTGGAGCAGGGCGCGCGCCGGCTTACCTTCCGCCTGCACCAGCAGGCGGGCGACAGCGCGGGCGGCGGCGACTGGCTCATCGTGATGCGCGAGGTGTCGGACGCGAAGATCATCGAGTCCATGAGCCTGTCGTTCAGGCTCACCGCGCGCGAGGCCGAGGTGCTGTACTGGGTGGTCAAGGGCAAGATCAACCGCGACATCGGCGACATCCTGGGCGCCAGCCCCGCCACCGTCAAAAAGCACCTGGAGCGCGTGTTTGCCAAGCTGGGCGTGGAAACACGCACGGCAGCGGCGGCCATGGCCATGAACCGCATCCGGCAATTGCATCCGCAATTTGAAGGGTAGATGGCTGGACGTTCTGGATCGATGCCTTGGCGTGCGCGCTGGCGACCTGCGTGAGTGGCCGGTTGCACCGGGTTTGCTACGCTCGCGGCCATGTCTGCATCCCCCCCCTGCCGCCACGCGCGGCGCTTTCTGGCGCAGCCTGTACCAGCGCCCCGCACTTCTCCTCATCGTCACCACCCTCATCTGGGGCAGCAATGCCGTC
This sequence comes from Acidovorax radicis, assembly GCF_020510705.1. Taxonomy (NCBI): domain Bacteria; kingdom Pseudomonadati; phylum Pseudomonadota; class Betaproteobacteria; order Burkholderiales; family Comamonadaceae; genus Acidovorax; species Acidovorax radicis. Next base: position 3,913,785 of record NZ_CP075184.1, on the reverse strand, counting down.
GCGGCGCGCATGGCCGTAGGTCACGTTTCTCCCATGATGCTGACCACGGCACGCTGGAGCATTGCCTGCATGGCGCTGTGGTTCGTTGCGCGCCAGCAGGTGGCGCAACACCTGCCCGCGCTGCGGGGGCGCTGGACGTATCTGGCCCTGATGGGCACCAGCGGCTTTACCGCCTTCAACGCGCTGTTCTACGCGGCGGCACACCACACCACGGCCGTCAACCTCCGCTGATTCAGGGAATCATCCCGGTGCTGGTGCTGCTGGGCGGCGTGTTGTTCCTGCGCCTGCGGGTCACTGCGCTGCAGATGCTGGGCGTGGTCATCACGCTGGCGGGCGTGGCCATCGTGGCCTCGCGGGGCACCTGGGCGGTGATGGCTGCGCTCGACTTCAACCTGGGCGATGTGTGGATTTTGCTGGCCTCGCTGCTCTATGCCGGCTACACGCTGGGGCTGCGGGCGCGGCCGTCCGTGCCCCCGCTGGTGTTCTTCTCTGCCGTGGCGGGCGTGGCGGCGTTGGCGTCTTTGCCGCTGCTGGCGGCCGAAGTGGCGGCGGGGCGGTTTTTTTGGCCCACGCCGCTGGGGTGGCTCATCCTGGTGTATGTGGGCTTGCTGCCGTCCTTCGTCTCGCAGATTTTTTTCATCCGTGCGGTGGAGCTCATTGGCCCGGCGCGCGCCAGTGTGTTCCTCAACCTGAACCCCGTTTTCGGCCCTGCACTGGCCGTGGGCATGCTCGGCGAGCCTGTCGGGGCCTATCACGCCGTGGCGCTGGCGATGGTGCTTGGCGGCATCTGGATCGCGGAGCGACTGGGCGCGCGGCGTTGACCCTGCCCATGCCCCTGACAGGCAGCGCTGGCGATGGGCTGTCGCCCGCAGCGGTATCCGCCGCTGCAGTTTCAATGGTGAACGGGGGCTCAACAGGGTGTGAATGCCGCGTCGGTGGAATGCCGAATCACTGGCTGCAAACCGCGATGGGGTCCATTCCTGGCGCCTCGTTTTTTTATGCGTGCGGCGGGTTGACCCTCAAATGCTGCAGTGCAATAATCGCGCACCTTTATTTCCGGAGCCCCAGCGTGGAATGTGCCAGTTGTCGCAGTGAACACCAGCAAGCCGTGACGGTTGCTGCCTGCCAGGCCTCCTGACGCCCGCTCCCGGGTCATGGGTCGCCTTGTGCAGACCCAGGCCCCGTCCCTTTCAGCCATCTGCCGTCCTGTCTGCGCAGCCCCTTGCGTCTGCCATGCAGCGATGGGAGGTTGATGGTTTCCCCGACTTGTCGTTTCCCCTGCGTGTGTGCCGTGTGCACAGGCAAGGCCCTTGGTTGGGCCGTGATTGCCTGTGCAGACGCGCTCCGGCGAACACCCGCGTCTGTCTGCTCCGTGAACCCTGCCAAGGACCACGGCCATGCCTCGTTTTGTTGATTTGCAGATTCTTTTCAGGCGTGCGCTTGCGCTGCGCGTTGGCCGTGCGGTGCTGCGCCAGCCCCCGCTGGGTGCACAGCTAGCGCCCGCATTTCTTGCGCAGGCGCCGCAGGCAGGTCTTGCGACTGGCCGCACTCACGGGCGTAACGATGGCAATGACCCGATCCAGGCCCTGGCCGATCTGGATCTCAGCACCGCCTGGCCTACCCACCGCATTCGGTGTTTTCTGCACGCGCAGCCCGCGCGTGGCGTGCCCCGCTGGCGTTGAACGCTGCACCATCAGCGCGCGCCCCTTTTCCCATTCTTACCGCAGGAGGCTCCATGGACCCAGACCCGCGCTGGCGCTCTGAAGCGCCGCTCCATTGCACCGTGTGTTTACGGATTGTTTGTTTGTTGTCGATTTCTGCAAATTTGGCCAGGGCCTACACCCAGAAGCGCCTGCTTGCGTGACCGCGTGAGCAAGCCCTTCTGGCAGGCGCAGGCCAGAAGGGTTTACCCATCATGTTTCGTTGTATTGTTTTTCCAGCGCGCGCCGCATTGCCTAGCGTGCTGCGCACAGCCACTTTGACCACTGCGGTTTTTGGGCGTCGCACCAGATTTGCGACGCGGTAGGGAGCGGGCCATGAACTTCTTTCACCACCTTTTCGACCGTTTCCTGCGCAGTCGGCATGTCACGCGCCACTTTGCGCGGCGACTCATGCTCGACACCCTCACCCTGGGCCGCGCCGCGACCCCGGCCACGATGCCCGACCCGCTCACCCGCGATCTGTTGCGCGCCGCGACCGACGATGTGCCCACCTTGCTGGACCGGCTGGGCTCGGACAAAAACGGCCTCACTGACACGCAGGCCGCCGCCGCACTCGCATTGCATGGCCCTAACGAGGTAGAGCACGAAAAGCCGCTGCCCGGCTGGCTGCACCTGTGGCACTGCTACAAAAACCCCTTCAACGTTTTGCTTACCGTGCTGGCGTTGATCTCTTACCTGACCGATGACCGGGAGGCCACGGTCGTCATTTTGGCGATGGTGGTGTTGTCCACCTTGTTGCGGTTTGTGCAGGAGGGGCGGTCCAACCGAGCCGCCGAGCGCCTGAAGTCGCTGGTCAGCAACACGGCCACCGTGCTGCGGCGCCCATCGGCGCAAGGGGATGCATATGTGCCCACGCCAGCCACTGTGCCCGCGCCCGCGCCCGCACCCACGCCTGGCGGGGGGCATGCGATGACGCTCAAGGCGGCCGCTGCTGGCCAGCGCGAACTACCCATCAGCCAACTGGTCCCCGGCGACCATGTGGTGCTGTCGGCGGGTGACATGATCCCCTCGGACTGCCGCGTGCTGACGGCCAAAGACCTGTTCGTGAGCCAGTCGGCCATGACGGGGGAGTCGCTGCCAGTGGAGAAATTTGCAGAAAGCTCCGCACCGGGCGCCAGCGTGCTGGATGCGCGCAACCTGCTGTTCATGGGCACCAACGTGGTCTCGGGCTCGGCCACGGCGCTGGTGGTGGCCACAGGCAACCACACCTACTTTGGCACGCTGGCCACGCGCGTCACAGCCATAGACCGCGCGCCCACCGCGTTCCAGGCGGGGGTCAACAGCGTGAGCTGGTTGCTCATTCGGTTTGCACTGGTGATGGTGCCCATCGTGCTGGTGGTCAACGGCTTTACCAAGGGCGACTGGCTGGAGGCCTTTCTGTTCGCGCTGTCGGTGGCCGTGGGTCTCACGCCCGAGATGCTGCCCATGATCGTGACCAGCACGCTGGCCAAGGGCGCGGTGCTGCTGTCGCGCAAGAAGGTGGTGGTCAAGCGGCTGGATGCGATCCAGAACTTTGGCGCCATGGATGTGCTGTGCACCGACAAGACCGGCACGCTCACGCAGGACAAGATCTTTCTGGAGCGCCACACCGACGTCTTCGGCCACGAGTCCGACGAAGTGCTCACCTTTGCCTACCTCAACAGCCATTACCAGAGCGGCCTCAAGAACCTGCTGGACCACGCCGTGCTGGAGCATGTGGAGCTGCAGGCCGACCTGCGCCTGGCGCAGGACTACCGCAAGGTGGATGAAATTCCCTTTGACTTTGTGCGCCGGCGCATGTCCGTCATCGTCAGTGAGCGCGACGACCACCACGAGCTGATCTGCAAGGGCGCCGTGGAAGAAATGCTGGACATATGCACCCGGGTGCGTGTGGTGGAAGACGCTGGCGCGCAAGACCTGCCGCTGGATGAAGCCCTGCGTGCGCGCGTGCTGGAGGTAACCCGGGGCCTGAACAACGAAGGTCTGCGCGTGGTGGCCGTGGCCATGAAAGAAACCCCGCCCCACCAGAGTGTGTACGGCGTGGCCGACGAATCTGGTTTGACCCTGATTGGCTACGTGGCTTTTCTGGACCCACCGAAAGAATCCACCGCGCCCGCGCTCAAGGCGCTGGCCGCGCACGGGGTGACGGTGAAGGTGTTGACCGGTGACAACGAACTGGTCACGCTCAAGGTCTGCCGCGAGGTGGGCCTGGCGGTGCAGGGGGTGCTGCTGGGCAAGGATGTGGACGCCATGGACGATGCGGCCCTGGCGCAGGCGGCCGAATCCCATAACGTGTTTGCCAAGCTCTCGCCGCTGAACAAGGAGCGCCTGGTGCGTGCACTGCGCGCCGGCGGCCATGTGGTGGGCTTCATGGGCGACGGCATCAACGATGCGCCCGCGCTGCGTGCTGCCGACATTGGCATCAGCGTGGACAGCGCGGTGGACATCGCCAAGGAGGCGGCCGACATCATCCTGCTGGAAAAGAGCCTGATGGTGCTGGAAGAGGGCGTGATGGAAGGCCGCAAGACCTTCAGCAACATGCTCAAGTACATCCGCATGACGGCCAGCTCCAACTTTGGCAACGTGTTCTCGGTGCTGGTGGCCAGTGCGTTTTTGCCATTTTTGCCGATGCTGCCTTTGCATCTGCTGGTGCAAAACCTGCTGTACGACGTGTCGCAGATCGCCATTCCCTTTGACAATGTGGACGAGGAAGTCATCCGCAACCCGCTCAAATGGAATCCCGGTGATATCGGGCGCTTCATGGTGTTTTTTGGACCGATCAGCTCGGTGTTCGACATCACCACCTTCGTGGTCATGTGGTACGTGTTCGGCGCCGACAACGTGGGCGCGCAGACCCTGTTCCAGTCGGGCTGGTTTGTGGTGGGCCTGCTCACGCAAACCCTCATCGTGCACATGATCCGCACGCCCAAGCTGCCTTTTGTGGAGAGCATTGCGTCGGTGCCGTTGCTCACCGCCACGGCGCTCATCATGGCCGTGGGCATCTTCATCCCGATGGGGCCGTTGGCGGGGCATTTCAAACTGCAGGCGTTGCCTTGGTCCTACTTCCCCTGGGTGCTGGGGATTCTGGCTGGCTATGTGGTGCTGACGACCGTCATGAAGCGTTTCTACATTCGCCGCTATGGCTGGCAATAGATACTGCGACCTGCGACGCCACGATGGGGCCCCGTGCTGGGGGCCGCCCATTTGAGCCTTTTTGGCTGCTAGCGCTTATGGGATAGGCGCTAGCAGCTATGAATTTTGATGTGATTCGTCAGGTGTCACATCCCCGGCATCACATCCCCAGCGACTTCAGCAGCGCGTCCGTATCGTCCTGGCCCGCTGGGGCGGGAGCGGGCACGGCAGGTGCACCCTGTGACTGGGCCATGAGCGCATCGGCATCGGGCACTTCCTGGGCCTCGAAGTCATAGAGCTTGATGAACTCGGTGCGGTCGATGGCCAGTTCGAGGTAGAAGATGTTGTTGTTGCTGGTGTAGAAGGTCACGCGCCGGGCTTCGGGCTTGTCCAGGTTGGCGTCCACGCTCAGCATCACCTGCTTGTTCAGCACCAGCATCTTGGGCTGGTTCTGGGTGATGTGGGTCTGCAGCTCGCGGCGCACCTTGCCGGTGAAGTCGCCCACCACCTGGTTCATGAGCTCGCCCATCACGTTGCTGACTTCATCAGACGTGTAGGAGCTGACTAGGTCGTCCTTGGACATGCCCATGTTCAACAGGTAATTGGCATACAGCTCCATCGCCGCCTGGGCCGAGAAGTTGATGATGACCAGGCCCGAGAAGCCGCCATCGAACAGCACGAAGCATCCGATATCGGGTTTCAGGCAGGTCTTGCTGATGCGTTGCACCATGCCGGAGTAGTGGATCTGGCTGTGCGTGGCGACGTTCAGCACCCGCGTGACGGAATTGCACAGGCTGATCAGCAGGTCTTCGGTGCCGTATACGGTGTTTTTTTCTGGAAGGCTCATGGTGTGGTCTGGGGAGTGTTTTGTCAGGATATACGCGCTGTGCAGAGCATAGGCGAAGGCGCGTTGCTCGAACAGAGTGGTTTTCGGTTATCGCCGGTGTGCTGTCGCCTCGCTGTGGTGTTGATGACAGAAATATGGCGCCCCCTGCCATGGCGCTGGCTTGTTGCCTTGGTGCTGCGCGGGATGCTGCGGGTTGACAACCCATAGCGCAGGCGTATCGTTCCAACCATACAAGAGGGGGCGTGCGATGGGCGCAGAGAGCTACGGGTTGACTGATTTTCAGGCGGTTGCCACGGGCGCTGCCGTGCTGGCCAGTGGGGGCGGCGGCAGTTATCACGATGCTTGCGGGGTCCTTCAGCAGTTGGCCGACCAGGGCTGGAGCGGCACCGTGCCGGTGCAGGACTATGACGGCGCCACCAATGCCTGTGTGCTGGCCATCATGGGCTCGCCGGACGCAGCGGACGGCCTGACGCTGGCGGCCATCCAGAACTCCATTGCCAACACCGTGCAAGTGCTGCAAGCGAGCACCGGCGCCGCGCTCGGGGCGTTCATCCCTGTGGAGATCGGCCCCATCAACTCGCTGGTGCCGCTGATTGGTGCCGCGATGTGGCCAGGCGCCCTGTGGGTGGTGGACGGTGATGGCGCCGGACGCGCCGTGCCCGAGCTGCCGCAAACCACGTTCACGGGCGCGGCGTTGCTGGCGCCGTGTCCCGCCGCGCTGGCCAGTGATGCCTCGGTGCCCGCCTTTATGGAATCGGCCGTGCTCGGTGCGTCCACGGCGGCGCGGGTGGAGACACTGGCGGGCGGGGTGGTGGCCGGGTTTGGCGGCTATTCAGGCATCGCCATGTGGCCATCCAACGCCAGCAATGGTTTTGCTCTGTCGGGCAGCTACATCAAGGGCACGCTGGGGCAGGCGCGCGCGTTGGGGCTGCAACTCCTGCAGGCGGTCACGCCACTGGCCACCAGCGCGGTGGCCAGCGCCATCACCACCATCACCGGCCGCGCGGCCACTGCGGTGGTGACCAACTTTTTCATCACGGCGGTCACGCAGTCCACCTCCAGCGCGTCGCTGGACTCCGGTGTCATCCGCCTGGACAACACCCCCGACCCCGGCCAGAGCACGCAGACGCACTATCTCTACAACCTGAACGAGAACCTCATCATGTACTCGTCCTCCAGCCCGGTGCCGGACATCATTGCGCCGGACTCCATCTGCTACTACTCCGAGAGCACGGGCCGTGGGTTCTCCAATGCCAGCGATGACCTGGCCCTGTACTTTGATGCCGCCACCGGCAAGAGCACCGGCCAGGCGGTGAGCGTGATTGCGGTCGAGGCCGCACCGCAGCTTTACAACACACCAGGCGTTGTCGCGTCATTTGCGGCACTGCTGCGCAATATGGGGTATGCCGGCGCCATGCCGTCGGTCTGATGGACACGCCGGAACTGATGTTTGTCTCCATGGCTGATGACGCAGACCTGAACAAGGAGCGGCTGGAGCTGGTGCTGGAGGCCGCCGGGCTGGATCTATGGGAGAACGACCTGGTCTCAGGCCAGGTCACCCACAAGGCGATGAAGACCTTTCTGGAGCTGGGCTTCACCGAAGACGAAATCGTGTCGGGCGTGCAGGATATTTTTGGCCTGTTTCACCCCGGCGACCTCGAAATGGTGCGCCAGGCGGTCGCCGATCATGTGGCGGGCGTTACCCCGCAATACCGTGCCGAGTTTCGCCTGCGCTCCAAGGCCGGCGAGTGGGTGTGGTTTGCCAACTACGGCCGCATCATGGACCGCAGCAGCGCCACCCCGGGCAAACGCCTCATCGGGGTCACCTTCAACATCCATGACCGCAAGCACAAGGAAGACGAGATCGCGCAGATCAACCGCCAGTTGGTAGAGCAGAACCGGCTGCTGCAAGAACTCAACACCACCCTGGAGCTCTTGGCGGCGAACGATTCGCTGACGGGGCTGTCCAACCGGCGCACGCTGATGGAGCTGGGCGCCAACGAATGCAAGCGCACCGAGCGTTTTGACCACCCCCTGTCGCTGCTGGTGGTGGACATCGACCTGTTCAAGGCGGTCAACGATGTCTGGGGGCATATCGCGGGCGACCGCGTGATTTGTGCCGTGGCCCAGGCCTGCGCGGCACGCAAGCGCAGCGGGGTGGACATCGTGGCGCGTTTTGGCGGTGAGGAGTTTGTCATCGTGCTGCCAGAGACCGATGGCGCGAGTGCGCTGTGCGTGGCCGAGTCGCTGCGCCACGAGGTGGCCGCCCTGGCCGTTCCTGTCGATCATGGCGGTGCCAGCATTTCTGTCACCGTCAGCATTGGCGTGGCCACGTTGCACAAGGGCTCGGGGCTCGGTTTTGAAGATCTGGTGAACCGTGCCGATAAGGCCCTCTACCGGGTGAAGGAAGCGGGGCGCAACGCTGTGTACTGTGCAGACCTGCCGCAAGGCGCTTGTGCTGCGGGGCAGATGCACTGCAGCGATCCGCAAGATTGCGCAGGCGGCTCGCTGCTTTCCTGATCGGGCGTGCCGCTGCGGGCGCACGGGTGCCCTGGTTGACCCTCGCAATACCATTGCCTGCGCACCCGCTGCGCAGTGCTCTGCCAAGCAGCGCTGTGATGTATGGGCCGGCCAGGTGTTGTCTATTGCTTACTCGATTACTTGCTTTATTTGGCTTCTGGCGCTTTTAAAGTAAGCGCTGTTAGCTATCAAAAAAAGAGCATTTCAGCAAGCGCTGCACCGCCCTCAATGCTTGCGCCTGCCGCTCGCCGGTGGGGCCAATCGGCCCTCTCGGGCTGTGCCGGATGCCACGGTGTACGCCACCCGGCGTATTCCCCCAACGCGCCTCGCTATCCAGAATCCATTCCATCGCTCGATCACACGGGGCTCCTTCAAGGGCCTGCCGGGCGAAGCGATTGGATGGATTGAACCCCCCTACTGGAGAAGCACACATGCAACGTCGTTATTCCCTCAAGGCCCTTGCGGCCGTCGCTACGCTCGCTGGCCTGTCTGCGCTGCCAGCCCACGCGCAGGAGACCATCAAGGTCGGCATCCTGCACAGCCTGTCGGGCACCATGGCCATCTCCGAGACCGTGTTGAAAGACACCGTGCTCATGGCCATCGACGAGATCAATGCCAAGGGCGGCGTGCTGGGCAAGAAGCTCGAACCCGTGGTGGTGGACCCGGCCTCCAACTGGCCCCTGTTCGCTGAAAAGACCAAGCAGCTGCTGGGCCAGGACAAGGTTTCGGTCATCTTCGGCTGCTGGACCTCGGTGTCGCGCAAGTCGGTGCTGCCGGTGGTCGAAGAAATGAACGGCCTGCTGTTCTACCCCGTGCAGTACGAGGGGGAAGAGCTGTCCAAGAACGTGTTCTACACCGGCGCTGCGCCCAACCAGCAGGCCATCCCCGCGGTGGACTACCTGATGAGCAAGGACGGCGGCAGTGCCAAGCGCTGGGTGCTGCTGGGCACCGACTATGTGTACCCCCGCACCACCAACAAAATCCTGCGCGCCTACCTCAAAGCGAAGGGCGTGAAGGACAGCGACATCGACGAGAAGTACACCCCGTTCGGCCACTCTGACTACCAGACCATCGTGGCCGACATCAAGAAGTTCAGCCAGGGCGGCAAGACGGCCGTGGTCTCCACCATCAACGGTGACTCCAACGTGCCCTTCTACAAGGAACTGGGCAACGCCGGCCTGAAGGCCAAGGACGTGCCCGTAGTCGCCTTCTCGGTGGGCGAGGAAGAGCTGCGCGGCGTGGACACCAAGCCCCTGGTGGGCCACCTGGCTGCCTGGAACTACTTCCAGTCCATCAAGAGCCCGGCCAACACCGAGTTCATCAAGAAGTGGAGCGACTACGCCAAGGCCAAGGGCATTGCAGGCCACAAGGACAAGCCGCTCACCAACGACCCGATGGAAGCCACCTACATCGGCATCAACATGTGGAAGCAGGCGGTTGAAAAGGCCAAGAGCACCGATGTGGACAAGGTGATTGCCGCCATGGCTGGCCAGACCTTCAAGGCACCGTCGGGCATCGTCTCCAAGATGGACGAGAAGAACCACCACCTGCACAAGAGCGTGTTCATCGGCGAGATCAAGGCCGACGGCCAGTTCAACGTGGTGTGGAAGACCCCCGGCCCCGTGAAGGCCAAGCCATGGTCTCCTTACATCGAAGGCAACGACAAGAAAAAAGACGAACCCGAGAAGAAGTGATCTCCCCCTGAGCGGCTACGCCGCTTCCCCCTCTCTCACGCTGCGCGTGGGAGGGGGACGCCCCCAGCGCGGCGGGGCGGCCCTTGCGCGGGGGCGCTGGCATGGGCTGCGCTCACCGCAGAGGCTGGTCGTTTCTTTCACCCACTGGCCCTTCCATGCTTTTCTCTTTTTTCTCCCGTCTGATCGCCTGCGTTCTGCTGTGTGCAACTGCGCAGGCGTACGCACTCACCGCCGAGCAGGCCTTGGCCATGGCCGCTGGCGAGACCGACGACCGCGTGGCTGCTGTGCAGCAGGCCGTGGTGGAGCCCAGTGAGCGCACCGCCGCTTTTTTGCAGGCGCTGGCCGACGATGCGGTGAAGGTTGCCGCAGGCAAGGCGCTGATCGTGCGCGATGACAAGGGCATCGACCCTGTCACCGGCGCCGAGGTGCCCGTGCCCTCCGATGCCGAAGACATCATCAACAACAACCGCATGCGCGGCGAGATCGACACGGCCCTGGCGGGCCTGGCGCTGTTTGGCAAGGACGAAACCCAGCGCATGGCCGCCGCCAAGGCGCTGACCAAAGAACCCGACGCGGGCCGTCTGCCTTTGCTGGACAAGGCGCTGGCGCAGGAAACCAACGACAAGATCAAGACCCAGCTGCAGCTGGCCCGCGCCGCCACGCTGCTGGGCAGCGACGACGCTGCACAGCGCATTGCCGCCGCGCAGGCACTGTCGCTCAGCGCCACGCCTGACACGCGGCTGCTGCTCAACGAACGCGTTACCGTGGAAGAAGATGCCAAGGTCAAGGCGGCCCTGCAAGCCGCGCTCAAAGCCATTGACGGCCAGCTGGCCTGGGGCGAGCGCCTGGGCGCAGCGTTCTCGGGCATCAGCCTGGGCTCCATCCTGCTGCTCGTCGCACTGGGGCTGGCCATCACCTACGGTCTGATGGGCGTGATCAACATGGCCCATGGCGAGCTGATGATGATTGGCGCCTACGCCACCTATGTGGTGCAAGGCATCTTTCAAAAGTATTTTCCGGGCGCGTTCGACTGGTACCTGGTTGCCGCGCTGCCGCTGGCCTTTGGCGCCTCGGCCGCCGTGGGCGCGGTGCTGGAGCGCGGCGTGCTGCGTTTTCTGTACGGCCGCCCACTGGAGACGCTGCTGGCCACCTGGGGCATCAGCCTGGTGCTGATGCAACTGGTGCGCACGATTTTTGGCGCGCAGAACGTGGGTGTGGAAAACCCTGCGTGGATGAGCGGTGGCGTGCAGGTGCTCTCCAACCTCACGCTGCCCTACAACCGCCTCGTCATCATCGGCTTTGCCATCGCCGTGCTGCTGGGCATGGGCTACCTGATCGGCCGCACGCGCCTGGGCCTGTTCGTGCGTGGTGTGACGCAGAACCGCCCCATTGCCTCGTGCATGGGCGTGAACACTGCGCGCATCGACACCATGGCCTTTGCGCTGGGCTCGGGCATTGCGGGCCTGGCGGGTTGCGCGTTGAGCCAGGTGGGCAACGTGGGGCCGGACCTGGGGCAGAGCTACATCGTCGATGCCTTCATGGTGGTGGTGCTGGGCGGCGTGGGCCAGCTGGCGGGCACGGTGTATGCCGCGCTGGGCCTGGGCATCCTGAACAAGTTCCTCGAAGGCTGGGCGGGCGCGGTGCTGGCCAAGATTGCGGTGCTGGTGTTCATCATCATCTTCATCCAGAAGCGCCCCCAGGGCATCTTCGCGGTCAAAGGGCGTACGGCCGACTGAAGCACCAGAGACGACTGATCATGACTACGCCAACCTCTCCCAACATCCAACTGCCCGCACCTGCGCCGCTGCTCACGCGCGGTGGCTGGTCGGCCTTTATCGTGGCACTCATCGTGGTGTGCGCCGTGGCACCCGTGCTCAACCTCTGGGTGCCCGCAGGCAGCATGTTCCACCTGTCGGACTACGCCGTGGCGCTGCTCGGAAAGATCATGTGCTACGCCATCTGCGCGCTGGCCATGGACCTCATCTGGGGCTACTCCGGCATCCTGAGCCTGGGCCACGGCCTGTTCTTTGCGCTGGGCGGCTACGTGATGGGCATGTACCTCATGCGCCAGATCGGCCGCGACGGCAACTACAAGAGCGATCTGCCGGACTTCATGGTGTTCCTGGACTGGAAGGAGCTGCCCTGGCACTGGGCGCTGTCCGACAGCTTCATCGCCACGCTGATCCTCATCGTGGCCGTGCCGGGCGTGATCGCGTTTGTGTTCGGCTACTTCGCCTTCCGCTCGCGCATCAAGGGTGTGTACTTCTCCATCATCACGCAGGCCATGACGTATGCGGCCATGCTGCTGTTCTTCCGCAACGAAACCGGCTTTGGCGGCAACAACGGCTTTACCGACTTCAAGCGCATCCTGGGCACGCCCATTGCCACGCAGAACATGCGCATGACGCTGTTTGTGCTGACGGGCATCACGCTACTGGGCTTCTTTTTGCTGGCGCGCTGGCTGGTGCGCAGCAAGTTTGGCCGCGTGCTGCAGGCGGTGCGCGATGCCGAGAGCCGTGTCATGTTCTCGGGCTACTCGCCGCTGCCCTACAAGCTCACCATCTGGACCATCAGCGCCATGATGTGCGGCGTGGCAGGGGCGCTGTATGTGCCCCAGGTCGGCATCATCAACCCCGGCGAGATGAGCGCCGCCAACTCCATCGAGATAGCGGTGTGGGCGGCCGTGGGTGGCCGCGCGACCCTCATCGGGCCCATCGTGGGGGCGTTCATCGTCAACGGTGCCAAGAGCTGGCTCACGGTGACGGCGCCGGAGTTCTGGCTGTACTTTCTGGGCGCGCTATTCATTGCCGTGACGCTATTCCTGCCCGATGGCGTGGTGGGGCTGGTCAAGAAGCTCAAAGCAAAAATGACAACCACGAAGGGAGCTGCGCAATGACGCCCGATCTGATGGAAGAAGGCGCGCGGCGGCTGCAGAAGACGCTGGCGCCCGTCGCACTGGGCCAGACCGAGTCGGGTGGCCGCGCTGCAGGCTTCTCGCGCATTGCCACGCCGGGCGAAGTGGACGTGACCCACGGCCGCATCCTGTACCTGGAAGACGTGCATGTCAGCTTTGACGGCTTCAAGGCCATCAACGGCCTGAGCCTGGACATCGCCCCGGGCGAGCTGCGCTGCATCATCGGCCCCAATGGTGCGGGCAAGACGACGATGATGGACATCATCACCGGCAAGACCCGGCCCGACAAAGGCACGGTGTTCTTTGGCTCCACCATCGACCTGCTGCGCCACAACGAACCCGAGATTGCCAGCCTGGGTATCGGCCGCAAGTTCCAGAAGCCCACGGTGTTCGAGCAGCTCAGCGTGTTCGAGAACCTGGAGCTGGCCTTGAAGACCCACAAGGGCGTGAAGTCCAGCATGTTCTTCAAGCTCGACTCCGCACAGTCGGACCGGCTGGCCGAGATCCTGCACACCATTCACCTGGCCGACAGCGTGACGCGCCAGTCGGGCAATCTGAGCCACGGGCAAAAGCAGTGGCTGGAGATTGGCATGCTGCTGATGCAGGACCCGAAGTTGTTGCTGCTGGATGAGCCGGTGGCGGGCATGACCGATGAGGAGACCGCTCGCACGGCGGAGCTGTTCCTCACGCTCAAGGGCAAACATTCGCTGATGGTGGTGGAGCACGACATGGGCTTTATCCGCACCATCTCCGAGAAGGTGACGGTGCTGTGCGATGGGTCGGTGCTGGCCGAAGGCACGCTCGACCAGGTGCAGGCGGATGAGCGGGTGATTGAGGTTTATTTGGGGCGGTGATGGTGTTGTGCCGCTCTGGTTCTTCTGATCTTGTGGCCGTCCGCTATCCGTTCGGGCTGGGCTTGTCGAAGCCTGGGTGTACTTGTCCTCCGTCCGTTCGGGTGGAGCTTGTCGAAGCTTGGGCGTGCTCCTTGATCTGGACGCATGCCTGCGTTCAGGGCTGGAGCCGGGTTGTCGCCCCGGCGGGCGAGGTACTTTTCTTTGCTTCGCCAAAGAAAAGTACCCAAAAGAAAGGCGACCCCCAGTCTGCGACCCCTTCGCGGAGCGAAGGGGCAAACCTGCGTCGGGGCGGTTGCGGGGTGCGCCGTGGAACTCGCTTTGCGCTGCGCGCGCCGCTCGGACAGCCACGGCGAGTCAGTTCACGAAGCATGGGCGCTTCGACGCCCATGCTCACCCCGCAACCGCCCCGCCGCAGGCGCAGCCAGCAGGGGGTTGGACAGCCGAACACCCAAACAGCCGAACAGCCACACGGGCCTTTGCTTCGCTCGGCCTCGTGGTCGCGGCGCGCAGCGCACGCGCGTTCGGGGCCGAGCGAAGCAATGGCCCGAATGGATGTTCGCTGGGTTCCCTTCTGTGCGTGCCGAGAAGCGCAGGGCAGGGTGTGCGTGCGTGTGCCGCAGGACACACGCACTTCGTGCACTGACTTGCCGCAGTTGTTTGAACGGAGCGCGCAGCACGCAGTGAGTTCTGCGGCGCACCCCCTGACCGAGCATCGCAGGTTGCCCGCAGCGCAGCGGAGGGACACGCACAGTAGGGTCGCCCTTTCTTTGGTTCCTTTCTTTCGGCGACACGAAAGAAAGGGACTCGCCCGCCGGGGCGACATCCCGGCCTCCGACCTCCACCATGGCATGTGTCCAGATCAAGGAACAAGCCCCAGCTTCGACAAGCTCATCCCCAACGGGCCGGACAAACCAAATAGCTATAAAAACAATAGCTACTGGCGCTTGATGAATAAGCGCTAGCGGCCAAAACACTCAAAACGCCACCATGCTCACCGTCCAAAACATCAACCAGTACTACGGCGGCTCCCACATCCTGCGCGACGTGAGCCTCACCGCCCAAACCGGCAAAGTCACCGTTTTGCTAGGCCGCAACGGCGTGGGCAAGACGACCCTGCTCAAAAGCCTCATGGGCCTGGTGCCCATCAAAAGCGGCAGCATCAGCTTTGATGGCCAACCCATCGACAAAGCCACGCCGTACGACCGGGCCCGTGCAGGCATCGGCTTCGTCCCCCAAGGCCGCGAGATCTTCGGGCGCCTCACGGTAGAAGAAAACCTGCGCATGGGCCTGGCCTACAAAAGTGGCTCCACCCCCGTGCCCCCGCACCTGTATGAACTGTTCCCCGTGCTCAAGCAAATGCTCAAGCGCCGGGGCGGTGATCTGTCGGGTGGGCAACAGCAGCAACTGGCCATCGCGCGTGCGCTGGCACCCGGCCCGCGTTTGCTGATCCTGGACGAGCCCACAGAAGGCATCCAGCCCAGCATCATCAAAGACATCGGCCGCGTGATCCGCATGCTGGCCGACAAGGGGGAGATGGCGATCCTGCTGTGCGAGCAGTACTACGACTTTGCGCAGGAGCTGGCCGATGACTACCTGGTGATGGAGCGCGGCGAAGTCATCGCACGCGGGCCGGGCTCCGAGATGGAAGCCAAGGGCATTCGCAACCTCGTTGCCATCTGACGGCTCATGGCGGTTGAACCGCAGCGCCGAAGGCAGGGCGGCGCCAGCGCGACACGCTCTCCATGATGAGCACCGTGCACACCATCCACGTGCCGCCCAGCAGCCACCCTGCCAGCACGTCGCTGGCGTAGTGCACGTGCAGCACCACACGGCTCCAGCCGGTGGTGAAGATCAGCGCACCGGCCAGCATGGCCACAGGCAGGTGCCAGGTGCGGGGCAACAGCCGCGTGGCCAGGTAGGCCAGCATGGCGTAGGCCACCATCGATGCGCTGCTGTGCCCGCTGGGAAAGCTGTAGCCGCTGGCCTCGGCAATGCCGTGCGTGTGCTCGGGCCGCACGCGCTCGAACAGATGCTTCAGCACCTTGGTCAACGCGCCGTTGCCTGCCATGGCCACCAGCCAGCCGGTGGCCAGCAGGCGGTGCCGACGCAGCCACAGCGCGGCGGCCACGCCCAATGTCAGCACGGTCAGCACCCAGGTGTCGCCCAGGTGGGTGAGGGTGGCAAACCATTGCAGCACAGCGGCGGATGCCTGTGCTTGCAGGCCTGCGGCCAGTGCGTCGTCCAGTGCGCCCCAGGTGCCCGGGGCGCGCCCGCTTTCGGCCAGCTCTGCCAGCGCGGCACCCGCCAGAGCCAGCGTGCAGGCCGATGCCGCCATGGCCGCCACCAGCACCCAGCGCGCCTGCGCCGGAAACACGCGGCCCAGCGGTGCGCCCACATGCTGTCGCAGGCTGCGCAAGCCGGTCAACGCGGCGCTGCCCAGCAGGGCAAAGGCCAGCACGCCCGCCATCCACCAGCCCAGAGGGTGCTGCGCCAGCAGGGCGCCGATGTCGGCGGCCAAAACGCTGGAGGTTGTGGTCATGGAGATGGTGGGGCCTTTCTGTTGATGCACCCGCAGGGTGGGCTGCCCATGGAGAGAAACCGTAGGTTGTACCGAAGTTCCCAGCATCTCGGTGCGCAGTGGGGGTATTGCACTGTCACTGCAGCTGTCGGAGCCGGCTGACAAAGGGTAGGCGTGGCTACCGGCTGCGCGGGTGGCGAGCGCTTGTCACCATGGAGTGCCCTGCAACCGGTGTTGGCGTTGGCGTTGACGCTCGTGGCGTGGTGTGGGCCTGCGGGCTCGCCCAGCCGTGTGATTGGTTCATCGCGCTGTGGGGTTGCTCTTGTTTGTTGCAGAGTTTTTGCATGACACCTTCGGAACGCTCCCTCCCTCCCCAACCCCGTGGCCCCATCCATCTGGTGGTGCCCCGGCGGCCCGGTGCCGACCTGGACCTGCTGCGCGCCAAGCTTGAAGGTGTGCCCGCCCTGCAGGCGCACGACGTGGTGTGGCACGTGCCCGACCGGCGCGCCGACATCGTACAGCTGGCCGAGCACGCCGCCCAGGCCGCACAAGACGATGGCGGACTGGTGGTGGCAGCCGGGGGCGACGGCACCATCAACGCCGTGGCGTCGGCCGCGCTGCGCGCCGGGGTGCCGCTGGGGGTGGTGCCCATGGGCACGTTCAACTATTTCAGCCGCGAGCACGGCCTTGCGCTGGACCCCGAGACCGCCGTGCAAGACCTGCTGCAGGCGCTGCATGCGGGCGACCTGCGGCCGGTGCAGGTGGGGTTTGTCAACCGCCGCATGTTTGTCGTCAATGCCAGCGTGGGGCTGTACCCCAAGATGCTGGCCGACCGCGAGATGGCCTCGCGCCGCTTTGGCCGCAAGCGCTGGGTGGCCATAGCGGCGGCGGTGTGGAGCCTGTTTCGCCCCGCGTCGGGCCGCCGCTGGCGCGTGGTGATGAAGACGCACCAGGGCGCCGAGGCGCAGCAGGAGGAGCATCTGGTCACCACCCTGTTTGTGGGCAACAACCCCTTGCAGCTGGACCGCATGGGCCTGCCGCAAGCGCAGAAGGTGGCCGATGGTGGGCACCTTGCCGTGGTCATGCTCAAGCCGCAGGGGCGCTGGGCCACCGCCCGCACCGTGTGGAACGCGGCCACAGGCCAGTTGCACAAAGACAACGCGGTGGTCAGCATGGCGTGTGCCGAGCTGACCGTGACCCCCGCCAGCTGGCGGCCCCCGCAGGTCAAGGTGGCGTTTGACGGCGAGCGTGAGTGGATGGCACCGCCCCTGCATTTCCGCATCAGCGCGCGGCCGCTGTGGCTGGTGGCGCCCAGCCCGCTGGCGCGCGATGGCGCAGCGCAGACCCAGCCCACTGCCGATGCCCAGTACGCCGCACCCCCGCCCGATGCGCCTGAGCCCGGCCCCGCTGCCGCCCCCGGCTTGCTACCCGCATGATGGGCCACCCTTGCGTATGACCACTGCCTGCGACCCCTTGCCATGACGGTTCTGATGCACCTGTCGGACCTGCACTTCGGCGCGCACGACCCGGTGGTGTGTGCTGCTGTCCAGCGGCTGGCGCAGCGCCTGGGGGTGGCGATGGTGGTGGTGTCTGGCGACCTTACGCAGCGCGCCACTGCGCAGCAGTTTGAACAGGCCGCGCGGTTTGTGCAGGGCCTGCATGCGCGCAGCAATCTGGTGCTGGCGGGCAACCACGACCTGCCGCTTTTTGCGTGGTGGATGCGCTGGGGCCGTTCGTACGAAAGGTTCTCCGAGCAGTTCGGCATGGACCAGGAGTCTGTGCGGCAGATGGGGGCGTTCTACGTGGTGGGCGTGAACACCACCCGCGCCTGGCGGCACGAGCGCGGCAGCCTGTCGTCCGCCCAGATCGAGCATGTGGCCCAGCTGCTGGCGCGTGCACCCCCGGGCGCGTGGCGCATTGTGGCCAGCCACCACCCCCTGGTGGCGCGCGATGCCGAGGACCGCGACCACCGCCCCCACCGAGCGGACGAGGCCGTGGAGCGCTGGCGCATTGCCGGTGCGCAAATGCTGCTGTCCGGCCACGTGCACCAGCCACGCCTGTTGCAGCCATTGCCCGGGCTGTGGGCCAGCAGCGCGGGCACGGCGGTGTCGCACCGCCTGCGGCACGGCAGCCCCAACAGCCTGGTGGTGCTCAGCACCGAGGCCTCTGGCACCGCGCCAGACGGCCAGGCGCGCCATGCCGCACGGTGGGACTTTGACAGCGACCTGGGAGAGTTTGTGCGTGTGGACCGGGTGGAGGCGGGGTAGCGGCCTATGCGCATTTTCTGTGGTGTGGAGGCATCTCTTTATGCGCCTCTTCGTGCGCATTGCACGCTTGTGAAGTGAGCGATGGACTCGCATTGATGACTATCATTTTTATAGCTGCTATCGCTTGATGGATAAGCGCTAGGTGCCAAAAATACATCAAACCTGACCAGTCTGTGCATTGCGCCGCTCAGGGTTGCGTGTTGCTGTTTTGCCCGAGGTGTTTTCACCGGTTGACCGGCCGGTGGTCGCCGCCTATTCTGGTTGCCGAGGGGTAGGCGATGCCCTCTGCACAGAACCATCCGCCGCTCCACCTCCCTTGCCGCCATGCACAAAGAATTCCACCACGATGCCGTGCGCCGCCTGCAGGCGCTGATTGAGCGCGAAACCGGCAAGCCCTTGGGCGAAGCAGCGCAGGCCGAAATGGCGGACATCCTGCACGGCATGGAAAACCCTGCAGGCGCCGCCGCCAGCGGGCTGGCCGTGGCGCCGCGCGAGGTCACCATTGTGCTGGCCGATCTGCGCGGCTTCACGGCGCTGTCGGGCTCGCAACCGGCGTCGGTGGTCATTGCGGCGCTCAACCGCTGCCTGGCCCGGCTCAGTGAGGTGGTGTTCAAGTACCAGGGCACCATCGACAAGTTCATGGGCGACTCGATCATGGTGCTGTTTGGCGCACCTGTGGCCCGCGACGACGACGTGGCCCGTGCGTTGATGTGCGCCGTGGAGATGCAGATCGCCATGCGCGAGCTGAACCTCGCGCACCTGAGCGAGCGGCTGCCCGAGGTGTTTCTGGGCATTGGCGTGAACACCGGCACGGTGATGGCCGGACGCTTTGGCTCGGATGTGTATTCCGAATACACGGTGATTGGCGAGGCCGTGAACCTGGCCTCGCGCATCGAGGCACTGAGCCTGCGCGGCCAGGTGCTCATTAGCGACTCCACGTACCAGCGCTGCTGGGGCCTGGTGTCGGCATCGGCGCCCATGCAGGTGTATGTCAAGGGCCGCACGCAGCCCGTCAGCCTGCGCGAGCTGATCGCCATCCCCTCGCACAAGCTCAAGGTGCCCCGCCAGGAGTTCCGCCGCAGCCACCGCGTGGATGCGCACCTGCCCTGCCTGTGCCAGCGCATGCAAGGCGAGATCGTCGTGCCCCACATCGTGCATGGCGCCATCCGCGACATCGGCTACCACGGCCTGCTGGTGGAGCTGATCGAGCCGCTCGAACCCCACAGCGAGATCAAGCTGGAGTTTGAGCTGCCGCTGGTGGACTACCGCGTGGCCGATGTGTATGCGCGCGTCATCACCCTCAAGCGGGAGGGCGACGAGTGGGTGGCAGGGCTCGAATTCACCGCCATCAGCGCGGACTGCCGCGCCAAGGTGCAGATGTTTGTGCAGCTGCTGGTGGCGCACTGACGGAGGCTGATCGCTTGCGCATCCGCAGCGCTCCTCGTGTCCCCTGCCGCTCATTGCAGCAGGATGGGCGTGGTAGGGGTGAACTGTAAATACCCGTTCGGACTGAGCTTGTCGAAACCCTGCGCAGCGCTTCAACCCTCTCGGCGTGATCGGTGTCGGTAGTGGGTTGATTCCGACTCCACACGGCTTTCATGGCCGGAAGGCGGCCCACGCTTTTTGGCAGTGCCGGGGGCGGTTGCCCCCTTCGCAGCAAAACTGTGCGGTGCATGCTATGGTTACAAAGTTCGGGTTTACCCCTGTAACTCTGTTTCTTTTTCCACCTTCCCAGCCCCGTTTCCTGCCCCTTGCTCGCACCCTGTGCTGCTCCGTCGCCTGCCGGGGCGGCCTGCCCCTGTTGCTTCTCCGCCATGACCGCGCCTTTGATTTCCACCCCCGTCACCCACAACCCCACCGACGAACGCACGCTGGTGCGGGCCGTGCTTGCCCTCGGTGTGGGCGGTTTTTCCATCGGTACGGGCGAGTTCGTCATCATGGGTTTGTTGCCCGAGGTCGCTCGCGACATCGGGGTCAGCATCCCAGAGGCAGGGCATGTGATCAGCGCCTATGCCCTGGGCGTGGTGGTGGGCGCACCGGTACTCGCCGTGCTGGCCGCCCACTGGGGGCGGCGTGCGCTGCTGATGGCGCTGATGGCGGTGTATGCGCTGGGCAATTTTGCGTCGGCCCTGGCGCCGGGCTACGGGTCGCTGGCCGCCATGCGTTTGCTGACGGGTCTGCCGCACGGCACCTATTTTGGCGTGGCCGCGCTGGTGGCCGCTGCGCTGGCACCCCCGGGGCGCCGCGCCCGCGCCGTGGGCTGGGTGATGCTGGGGTTGACCAGCGCAACCCTGGTGGGCGTGCCCATCGCCGCTGCGCTGGGTGAGCACTTTGGCTGGCGCGCGGCCTTCGTTTTTGTGGGCCTGATCGCCGTAGCGGCCGTTGCCATGGTGCGCCTTTGGGTGCCCGCCATGCCCGCATCGCACGGTGCCAGCCCGCTGCGCGAGCTGGGCGCGCTGGCGCGCAAGCAGGTGTGGTTCACGCTGGGCATTGGCGCCATCGGTTTTGGTGGCATGTTTGCCGTGTTCAGCTACATCAAGCCCACGCTCATTGAGGTGGCGGGCATGCCGCCCGCGTTGATGCCGTTTGTGCTGTCGCTGTTTGGCCTGGGCATGGTGGTGGGCAACGTGGTGGGCTCGCGCATGGCCGACAAGGCGCTCATGCCCACGGTGGGCAAGGTGCTGCTGTGGTCCATTGTGGTGATGGCGCTCTTCGTGCCCGCCGCTCACCACCCTGTGAGCGCTGCCTTCGCCACCTTCTTCCTGGGCACGCTGGTGGCCATCGGCCCTGCGCTGCAGATTCGCCTCATGGATGTGGCGGGCGATGCACAGACGCTGGCTGCCGCGCTCAACCATTCGGCATTCAATGCGGCCAATGCGCTCGGTGCCTGGCTGGGCGGCGTGGGCATTGCGGCAGGGCTGGGTTGGACGTCCACCGGCTGGGTGGGGGTGCTGCTGGGGCTGGGCGGCGTGGCAATGTATGGCTGGGCGATGGCCAGTGAGCGGGCAGCCAAGAAGGTATCGGCAGCGTTGCCCTCTTGAGTCGCTGGCATTGATCTATCTGCGCTTGCGCGTTGGGCTGATGGTGGCCCGCGCGATGGACCGCCATGGACCGTGATGTGCCACGATAGGCTGAGAGTCTTTGTGATAGTCCACCGGCCATTCGCGCAAAAAAAGGGGCGCCACGAGGACGCCCCAACCTTGGAAATCACGCGAAAAACGGGCTGGCCATCCCTTTCTTGAAGGGTGGGTGGCCCATCAGAAAGTGTGCCGTATGCCTACAGCATAGCTCGTGCCGTTGGCGTTGACCATCCCTGCTCCTACGGTGTTGGTGCGCGTGGTGTCGCGCATGGCCAAGGCATACAAGTCGGTGCGCTTGGACAGCCAGTAGTCATACCCCACCGTCAAAATCTTGCGCTGCACGTTGCCGCCTGCAGACGTGGCGGGCACAGGGCCTACGGCGTCGCTCGTGCGGCGCGATGCATAACCTGCCAGGATGTTGCCCGCGCCCACAGGCATCGACGCGCTGACGTCCCATATGCGATACGCAATGTTCTGCGGTGCAGTCTCGGTGCCCTTGTTGTCGATGCGGCCCAGGTGGGCAAACACCTTCACGGCGGTGAAGTCGTAAGAGCCCGCCCACTGCCATGCGCGGGTGTTGTTGGGCGATGTGCCGTCAGCGAACGTCAGTGGGTTGCGGTTCACGCTTTGCCATACCAGCGACGTGGCCAATGGGCCCTTTGCGTAGGCCAGGCGCAGCGCGCGGTTGCCACCGCCTTGGCCTTCCGACGCGGCATAGGCAGCAGAGCCCGTGAAGCCGGCAAAGCTGGGTGTGTCATACACCACCGAATTGGTCCAGGCGGTGCCCCCGGTCAACGGCCCACCCACAAAAGTGACGAGATTCAAAGGGCCGAGCACCGTTGCATCGCCAAAGGCGTTGGAGGAGATCGCGTTCAAGAACAGCAGTGTGGTGACATTGCCCATGCGCACACGGCCAAAGTCCTTGTGCGACAGGCCCAACCATGCGGCGCGGGCAAAGAAGGGGTCTGCCGCCACGTTGACGGGCGCAGGGATCGCATCGTTGCGGCCTGACGCACCGGTGTCATTGCGAATAAAGGACGACAGCTCAAAGCTGGCCGACAACCCGCCGCCCAGATCTTCATTGCCCCGCAAGCCCCAGCGGCTGGTGGACAAACTGCCGCCCTCCATCTTGCTCACGGCCGTGTTCTGTGCGTTCACGCCAGTTGCCGCACCGGTGAACCGGCCCACCGATGCATCGACCAGGCCATACAGCGTGAGGCTGGAGTTGCCGGTGGATTGCGCCTGGGCAGCCAGGGACACCGTGGCCAGCGCGGTCAGGCCCAGGGCTCGTCGCCACTGCGCGCCGCGCCGCTGCAGGCGTGTGGAGGGCAAAACGGTGTTGGCGCCTGAGGGCGAGTGAAGGTGAGTTTGTCTCTGCATGATGTGGATGTCTTTCTGGGTGGGTTCGGGGTGGCGTCAAGGCCGCGCATCGTCTTGTGAACGTCGCGCGGCCCGGCTGCACACGGCGCACACAGACCACGCAACAGCGCGGGGGCGGCAACACAGGCAGCAATGAATGGAGGTTGAGATGCATCAATACATGGTTATAAGTAGTAACTAAATAGTTGACCACGCGTAGAAACCCGCATCGCGTTTTGCTGGCGCCTTCAGCGCAGCCCCATGCGCCGTAGACGCCCTGAAGCCGGGGTGTTGCCAGTCCGTGGCGGAGTGCCCTTTTTGCCCAGGCGCTGATGAATGAATGGGCCACCCTGCGCGCCACCAAACGCGCCACGGGCTGCGCTGCCAAGCACCGTAGCGGCGGCGCGACAGCGCTGCGATGTGGGGGTTGAAGCCCCGCGTTGTGAGCTACATTGAACGCGGGCCGGCCTTTCTGCCAGCCACGTCGCTCGGACGGTTCCGGGCGCTTACGTGAAAGTTCACCAGCATGTCTGCTTCTCAGGGCAAGCGCCGCTTTGCGCGCATCGATCGCCTTCCTCCCTACGTCTTCAACATCACGGCCGAGCTCAAACTCGCCGCCCGCCGCCGTGGCGAAGACATCATCGACATGAGCATGGGCAACCCTGACGGGGCCACGCCGCCGCACATCGTCGCCAAGCTCACCGAAGTGGCCCAGCGGCCTGACACCCACGGCTACAGTGCCAGCAAAGGCATTCCGCGCCTGCGCCGCGCCATCAGCCACTGGTACAAAGACCGCTACGCGGTGGACATCAACCCCGACACCGAGGCCATCGTCACCATCGGCTCCAAAGAGGGCCTGGCCCACCTCATGCTGGCCACGCTGGATAGGGGTGACACCGTGCTGGTGCCCGACCCGAGCTACCCCATCCACATCTACGGCGCCGTCATCGCAGGTGCCGACATTCGCAGCGTGCCCGTGGCGCCCGATGTGGACTTTTTTGCCGAGCTGGAAAAAGCCATTCGCGGCAGCTACCCCAAGCCCAAGATGATGATCTTTGGCTTCCCGAGCAACCCCACGGCGCAGTGCGTGGAGCTATCGTTCTTCGAGCGCGTGATCGCCCTGGCCAAGAAGCACGACATCCTGGTGGTGCACGACCTGGCCTATGCCGACATCGTGTACGACGGCTACCGCGCCCCCAGCATCATGGAAGTGCCCGGTGCCAAGGACGTGGCCGTGGAGTTCTTCACCCTGAGCAAAAGCTACAACATGGCCGGCTGGCGCATCGGCTTCATGGTGGGCAACCCCGACCTGGTAGCCGCGCTGGCCCGCATCAAGAGCTACCACGACTACGGCACCTTCACCCCCCTGCAGGTGGCCGCCATTGCCGCGCTGGAGGGTGACCAGCAGTGCGTGAAAGACATCGCCGCCCAATACCAACGCCGCCGCGACGTGCTCTACAAGGGCCTCACCGAAGCGGGCTGGGCCGTGGAATGCCCCAAGGCCAGCATGTACATCTGGGCCCGCATCCCCGAGCCCTACCGCGCGCTGGGCTCGCTCGAGTTTGCGCGGCAGCTGCTCGATAAGGCCAAGGTGTGTGTGTCGCCGGGCATCGGCTTTGGCGACCAGGGGGATGAGTACGTGCGGTTTGCGCTGATCGAGAACGAGGCGCGGATTCGGCAGGCGGTGCGGGGGATTCGGGGGATGTTCAAGGCGGATGGGTTGTTGAAGGAGCCTGCGGCAGCAGGCTCCTGACAGGTATCACACATCGAACAACGGGTGGATCATTGCAGCTAGAAAACCTCTGCGGAAATCGTGGGGGCTTGCTGGTGTTTGTGAGTGGTGACCCGCCTCTTATGATGCTTTTAGCTTAGCGGCGTAATCGGTGTTGTGCCAGCGTTCATGCAGCTCGGTTGCCCTATGAGTTCATCGGGCTAGCACGGGGTGGTTTTCTTGATTGTGACTTCCATGGCCCTAAGCAGAACACCAAAACGCTGTGCGTTCTCGGGAATGTAGTTAACCATAAAAAACTCAGCGAAATAGCCTTGTGCTATCTGCGGCCTGTCCCTGACGAGCTGTCTTTTTGTCTCCCCGAGGGTCAACGTTGAGCCCTCACTTCTTGCCTTGCGAAAGATACGCATAGCTGCCGCTTTCAGCTCTTTTGGATGCGCTGCGTTAGTCAAATACTCCAGCATCAATTCCTCGAACCAGCCTTCCGCGGAAACGAACACCATTTGTCCACGTTCTAGCTTGTCTTTGTTCATTGTGGCCAAGGCCAGATCCAAGTCCTGCGAGTGAATGATTTCGCGATAAAAGCTCCTGAACCTATTCAATAGATCGCTCGGTGAGAGGTCTTTCGAGGGCCCAAGTAATGCATAACAAGGCGCTCCTCTGCACAATGACACTCCCGAGATACAGCTCACGCCAAAGCACGCAGAAACAGATAGAAGTAGGTTGAATCCGCTGGCTCTATTTAATGGAATCAGCGCATCGCATATCTCCCGCCAGTGGATTTTTCCTTCCCGGAAGTGAAGCCCGAAATCGTCTTCTCCGTGAGCTTCTATATGGACGATCGGGCGCAGACCTTCTCGATCGGCCTGCATCGCTAGATTCGCTATGGCAGACCGGAATTCGTTAGGCGTCGCAACGTCAACATGCGACACACTAATCGGCGTCTGCAAATCTTCAAGCTGGCCATTGAGGTAGCCTGCCAGTTCTCTGCCGGTCTGCAATTCTCGGGACGGCAGGGATTCGATGATGGCAATGCGATTGACCAGAAAAGTGTGCGTTAAAGCTTTCTCAGTGTTCATTCTTGAACTGTAGACGGACTGTGCGAGAGCGCACGGTGGGGCTACATCGCCCAAATCCTAGGCGCTTCCCCCTCCAACCCCCACAACACCTCCCGCCAGGCCATCCGCACGGCCTTGAGCAGTTTCATCGCAGGCTCCACCTGCGGCGCCAGCACGCGCACCACCACCATGCGGTCGTTGGGGCTGGTGGCGCCTGCGGTGGCTCTGACCTGGGGGTGTTGATCCATCACCGTGCGGGCTGCGTCCAAGGCTGCGTCGCGGCGGGTGCGGTCCAGTGGGGTGCCTGCGGCAAAGAATAGGCTGGCCATACAACGGTGGCCTGCCAAGCCCAGCGGGCTGCTCAGCAGGCGGTCATCGGCGGCGTCGATCACGCCGCGCTCCAGCCACAGGCCGGGCACTTCCAGGTGCTGGGTGAAGCGGCCTTGTTCAAACGGCTGGCCCGCGTGCGGCAGGCCCAGCGCGGTCACGTCCCAGGCGATGCATTCGGCACCGGGGGCCAGGTTCAACGTGAGGTGGTTTTCTGCGTGGCAGGCGCTGTAGCACAGGGCTTCGAGCGGCAGCCATTCCAGGCGTGCGCCTTCGGCCAAGGTGAGGTGGCTGCGCTGCAGCGCCAAAGGGCCGTTGGATCGGTAAAAGCGCGTGGCGCCGGGCGTGGTGACCAGGCCGTGGGCGCCGGGGCCCACGGTGGTGGTGATGTCCAGCGTGTCGCCGCCCACCAGGCCGCCGGGTGGGTGCACCAGCACGTTGTGGCAAATGGCGTCGCCCTCGGGGTACAGGCTTTGCAGGATGCGCAGGGGCCCGTGGTGCTCAAAGCGCGCCACGGTACGAGCGTTTTCAACGGTGTAGTTCAGCTGCAGTCGGGCGTGCCAAGGCATGGGTGATGATCGCTTTAATGCGCACCTGCATTGCAGGCACATCGAATGGCTGGATCTGGCAGCGGCTCGTCTTCACATTTTGGCGCGCTCATTCCCCTTGCGAGCCCCGGTGTGCCCAGCCGGTGGTGCGTTTTTCAATCGCGCTGAACAGCTCGTACATCGCCATGGCCATCGCGCCCACCACCATCAGGCCCGCAAAGGCCAGGCCCATCTGCATGGATGAGCCCGCACTGATGAGCAGGTAGCCGATGCCCTCGTTGGCCGCCGTCATTTCTGACACCGTGGTGCCCACAAAGGCCAGGGTGATGGCCACCTTGAGCGAGCCGTAGAAGTACGGCATCGAGCGAGGCAGGCCCACCTTGGTCAGCACGTCCCAGCGCTTGGCGCCCAGCACGCGCAATACGTCTTCCAGCTCGGGTTCCAGCGTGGCCAGGCCGGTGGCGATGTTGACCATGATGGGAAAGAAGCTGATGAGAAACGCCGTGAGGATGGCAGGCCCCACGCCGATGCCGAACCACACCACGAGGATGGGAACGAAAGCGGCCTTGGGCAGCGCGTTGAAGGCGGTCATCAGCGGGTACACGGCGGCATAGGCCAGGCGCGAGCTGCCGATGACAAAACCCAGCAGCACGCCCACGACGATGGCAATGCCAAACCCGGACATGGTGACCCAGTAGGTGCGCCAGGCGTGGGCGGCGATCACGCCACCAAATTCGACCAGCTGCGTGGCTATGGCCCAGGGGCTGGGGAAGATGAATTCAGAGACATTGAATGCCGAGCAGATGATCTGCCACAGCAGGATGATCGCGAGCAGAAGGATCCAGGGCGACCAGCGTTCTACGGTTTTTTTGTGCATGGATGTGGCGTGGGTCTATTGCGGAATGGGCGCACCGACCGTGCCTGCACTTTGTCGGATGGCGCCAATGTGGCCGCGCAGCTCATGCACGATGTCGGTAAATTCCTTGGTGTAGGTCACCTCCAGGTCGCGTGGACGCGGTAGATCGATATGCTTCTTCACCACAAAGCGCCCGGGGCTCTTGCTCATCACATACACCGTGTCGGCCAGAAAGACCGACTCACGCAGGTCGTGGGTGACGAGGATGACGTTGAACCGCTGCTCGGTCCACAGGTCGCGCAGGATGCACCACAGCTCTTCGCGGGTGAAGGCGTCGAGCGCACCAAAGGGCTCATCGAGCAGCAGCATCTTGGGCTCGTGGATCAGCGCACGGCAGATGCTGGCGCGTTGCTGCATGCCGCCCGACAGCTGCCAGGGGAACTTGTCCTCGTAGCCTGCCAGCCCCACCTTTTGCAGCAGCCTGCGCGCGCGCTCTTCGTATTCCTTGCGCTTTTGCTTGAAGTGGCTGCGGTAGGGCTCGACGATCTCCAGCGGCAGCAGCACGTTGTCGACCGTGGTGCGCCAGGGCAGCAGCGACGGCGCCTGGAAGGCCATGCCCGAGATCTTGAGGGGGCCGGTGACGGGCTGGCCGTCGATGAGGATCTTGCCCATCGACGGCATCTTCAGGCCCGTGGCCAGTTTCATGAAGGTGGACTTGCCACAGCCCGAGGGGCCGACGATGGCGATGAACTCGCCCTGGCGCACCTGCAGGTCGATGGCTTCGACGGCAAACTGGTTCTTGGCGCGCAGCTCGTCGTTGTAGGCGAGCCAGACGTCGCGGAAGTCCACAAAATGGGAGGCGTCAGTGGACATGCAAAGTTATGATGAAAATAGGCTCTGGCGCTTATTCATAAAGCGCAAGTAGCTATTAAAAAAATAGCGTTTTTATTTCTTGGGCAGAATGTTCAGCTCGGCTGTGCTGGGCAAAAAGCTGCCATTCCACACGTCGTCGGCTTTCACGCGGGTTTTGGTGTTGAACGCATCGGACACCTGCGAGGCCATCAGCGAAAGGCGTGCGGGCTTGACCTGGCCGAAGCCTTCGGCGCGGGCATCGGGGCTGTTGATCACGGTGTCGATGGCCAGTTGCAGGCGGCGGGTTTCGAGTGGTACGTTGACGATGCCGTCCCGGGCCTTCACCGAGGCGATGGCGTCGGCGGGGTTGATGATGACGTCTTTCGCCCCCTTGGTGAACGCCTGCAGGAACGCCTTGATCGCGGCCGGGTTCTCCTTGATGAGCTTGGGGCTGGCGATGATCACGTTGCCATACAGCTTTACGCCAAAGTCGGCATAGGGCAGCACCACCACGTCAGCGGCCTTGGCGCCACGGGCCTCCAGGTTCAGCAGCGAGGTGAAGGTGAAGCCGGTGATGGCGTCCACGTCGCCGCGCACCAGCATGGTCTCGCGCAGTGGTGGGTCCATGGCGGTCCACTGCACGCTGCCGATGCCGTTGGCTTTCTGGAAGATGGGGAACGCGCGGCGGCCCGCATCGAACACCGGCGCGCCCAGCTTCTTGCCGGCCAGATCGGCGGGCTTGGTGATGCCGCTCTTCTTGAGCGCCATGACCGAGGCGGGCGTGTTGTTGTAGACCATCATCACCGCCACGGGCTTGTTCTGCGCGTCGGGGTTGTTGGCGTGAAACTCCATCAGCGCAGCGAGGTCTGCGAACCCCATGTCATACGTGCCCGAGGCCACACGTTGCACGGCCCCACCGGAGCCGTTGCCTGCATCCACCGTCACATCGAGCCCGGCGGCCTTGAAGTAGCCCTTGGCAACGGGCTGCAGAAACAGCGCGGCCGGGCCTTCAAAACGCCAGTCGAGCTGGAACTTGATGGGTGTGGGCGTTGGTGTCTGTGCCTGCGCTGGTGTCAGCGCGAACGTGCTGGCAGCAGCCAGCAGCGCCGCAGATTGCAGGAACGATCGTTTCTTCATGGGGGCTCCAGTCGGGGAAGGCGTTGGACGATGCTGTCATCACGGCCGCATGGCCATAGGGCTATGTGACCATGGTGAGCAAAATCAATGCCTGCTTTCTCTGCAGCGAAGCCAGGCAGGACGCCATTTTTCCCTGAATTGGTGCATGCGGGCATGGTGGATTCCCCGACCGATGCCGGCCCCCAGTGGCCCGCACCACAGAACATAGCGCACAGAGTACGTAAGGTAAGGGCGCGCCCCCCAAGGGGCCAGGTGGGGCCGCGCCCCTGGGCGGCTCCACCTTCCTCTTTTCGTTTGCGCTTTTCCTTTTACCTGGGGCGTGCCGCTGCGCTGGCCACGGCCAGTGCCGTCATGTTGAGCACCCGGCGCACCGTGGCGGCGGGGGTCAGGATGTAGGCCGTGGCGGCCGCACCCATGAGGATGGGCCCCACCGTGACGCCGCCGCTGGTCGTGGTCTTGAGCACGTTGTAGAGGATGTTGGCGGCATCCAGGTTGGGGCAGATCAGCAGATTGGCCGAGTCCGTCAGGGTCGAGTCCGCCATGTAGGCGTTGCGGATGTTCGGCTCCAGCGCGGCATCGCCATGCAACTCGCCATCGCATTCGATCTCGGGGTGGGCGGCCACGAACAGGTCGCGTGCCAGACGCATCTTCTTGGCCGATGCGCGCTTCGATGATCCATAGCTGGAGTGCGACAAAAACGCCACCTTGGCTGGCAGACCAAAACGCTGCACCTCCTGCACCGACATCCAGGCGATGTCGGCCAGCTGCTGCGCCGTGGGGTCTTCGTTCACATAGGTGTCGGCGATGAAGAGGGTGCCGCGGCTGGTCATCAGTGCGTTGAGGGCGGCGTAGTCGTTCACACCGTCCTGGCGGCCGATGATGCTGTGGATGCGGTCCAGGTGCGTCTCGTACGTGCCCACCAGGCCGCAGATCATGGCATCGGCATCGCCGAGCTTGACCATCAGCGAGGCAATGATGGTGTTGGAGCGGCGCACGGCGGCCTTGGCCACATCGGGCGTGGCGCCGTCGCGCTTCATAAGCTGGCGATAGTGCTCCCAATATTGGCGAAACCGTGGGTCGTCCTCGGGGTTGCACACCTCCACGTCCTTGCCCAGTTGCATGCGCAGGCCAGCCTTGGCGATGCGGGCGGCGATCACGGCGGGGCGGCCGATCAGGATGGGCTGGGCGATCTTGTCGTCAATGGCCATCTGCGCAGCGCGCAGCGCACGTTCGTCCTCGCCGTCGGCATAGGCCACGCGCTTTTGGGCATCGGGCAAGGCTTTGGCCGCCATGATCACGGGGCGCATCAGCATGCCGGTCTGGTACACAAAACGCGACAGGGTCTCTTTGTAAGCCTCCATGTCGGTGATGGGGCGCGTAGCCACGCCGGACTCTGCCGCCGCTTTGGCCACAGCGGGCGCGATTTTCAGAATCAGGCGCGAGTCAAAGGGCGTGGGGATCAGGTAGTCGGGGCCAAACGTCAGTTCTTTGCCGGCATAGGCGTTGGCCACTTCTTCGCTGATATCCGCCTTGGCCAGGTCGGCAATCTGGCGCACGCAGGCCAGCTTCATGGCCTCGGTGATCTTGGTGGCGCCGCAATCGAGCGCGCCCCGGAAGATGTACGGGAAACACAGGACGTTGTTGACCTGGTTGGGGTAGTCCGAGCGGCCCGTGGCAATGATGCAGTCGGGGCGGACGGCCTTGGCCAGCTCGGGGCGGATCTCGGGCTCGGGGTTGGCCAGCGCCAGGATGATGGGCTTGGGGGCCATGGTCTTGACCATCTCGGCCGTGAGCACGCCGGGCGCCGAGCAGCCCAGGAACACGTCGGCGCCGTTGACCGCATCGGCCAGCGTGCGCGCAGTGGTCTTCTGGGCGTAGCGCGCCTTGGACTCGTCATAGCCGCCGGGGCGGCCTTCGTAGATCACGCCCTTGGAGTCGCACATGAAGATGTTTTGCACCTTCACGCCCAGGCCCACCATCACGCCGACGCAGGCAATGGCCGCAGCACCGGCGCCCGACACGGCGATCTTGATCGCGCCAATCTCCTTGCCCACCAGCTCAAGACCATTGAGCAGCGCCGCGCTCGAGATGATGGCTGTGCCATGCTGGTCGTCATGGAACACGGGGATGTTCATGCGCTTGGACAGCTCCTGCTCGATGTAGAAGCACTCGGGCGCCTTGATGTCTTCGAGGTTGATGCCGCCCAGCGTGGGCTCCAGCGCCGCGATGATGTCGATGAGTTTGTCGGGGTCGCGTTCAGCCAGCTCGATGTCGAACACGTCCACACCCGCAAACTTCTTGAACAGGCAACCTTTGCCTTCCATCACAGGCTTGCCAGCCAACGGGCCGATATCGCCCAGGCCCAGCACGGCGGTTCCGTTGGTGATCACGCCCACGAGGTTGCCCCGTGAGGTGTAGTCGAACGCCTTGGACGGGTCGGCCTGGATGTCCAGGCAGGGGTAGGCAACACCCGGCGAATACGCCAGGGACAAGTCACGCTGGTTGGACAGCGGCTTGGTGGGTGTCACCGAAATCTTGCCCCGGCCGGGGTTGCGGTGGTATTCGCGTGCAGCGTCGCGCAGCGCCTCTTCGGCGGCAGAAAGTGTGTGGGTCATACGGAAATCCTGGAAGTCCTTGGTGCAATACAAAACAAGGGTACCCGCCGAAGCGGGGGGCTGGCATGCTGGCTTACGCGCATGGGGCATGGCCAAACCCTGCGGCAGACCACACAACATGGTCTGCCGCCATGGGCTCACGGGGGGCGGTGGTGCTTCCTGGCAACGGGCAGGTGAGGCGCTGGTGGGCGTCGGTCTGGCGTGTGGCGTTGACAGTGGCGCAGGTATCGCCGCTGACGCCATGGAGGAATAGGTACAGGGCCGCGGCCATGAGCGAGGCGGACAGGATACCGGATTCAACGACCCGGTGGGCAGGCCAGGTGTCCATGACCGCAGACACTGTGCAATCACCAAGGCTGGTGCAGGGCCGCGCCGTGGGTGTCGGTGCCACCGCTCCGTCCGCAGTGTAGATGCGCTGGTGCGTGGGTGTTATGCCGATGGCATGTGTGGGTCATGCGCTCCCGTCATGCGTGCGCTGCCTGTGCACCTTTCCCGTGCACCTGTCTCGTTCACCTTTCCCTTGCACTCGTTCCGAGTACGCGTCTCGTGAACTCGTCCAGTGCATGGGGCGAGCAGGCATGCCGGGCTCGCTCAATCCCTTGTCAGGCCAGCAGGTCGTGCAGTGTGCGTGCGATGACCTTGGTGGCCCGGCGCAGGTCTTCGAGCTCCAGGCGCTCGTCGGCGCGCTTGGCATGCGAATCGAGCACGGTGCGTGGGCCTGCGCCATAAATGACGCCCGGAATACCCTGTTCAACATACAGGCGCACATCGGTGTAAAGCGGGGTTCCCACCGCTGGCACGGCCTCTCCCATCACGGCCAGCGCGTGTTTCTGGATGGCATCGACCAGCGGGCGATTGCCTGCCAGTGGTGTCATTGCATGGGCCAGCAGCAGGCGTTTGATATCGATGCTGATGCCCGCGCGCTCGCCTGCGGCCTGCTCGATCACCCGGCGGATGGTCGCTTCCACCTCCACCGGGTTTTCCTCGGGGATCATGCGGCGGTCCAGCTTGAACATGACCTTGCCGGGCACCACGTTGGTGTTGGTGCCGCCTTCGATGCGGCCCACGTTGAGATAGGGGTGTTTGATGCCCGTCACCTGGGACGTGACCTGCTGGTACAACAGGTTCTGGGCATACAGCGCGTTCAGGATATGGACAGCGCCTTGCAATGCGTCCACCCCGGTGTGGGGCACCGCGGCGTGGGCCATCTTGCCGTGCACGGTCACTTCCATCTGCAAGCAGCCGTTGTGGGCGGTGACCACTTCGTACGAGAAGCCCGCTGCAATCAGCAGGTCGGGGCGGGTAAGACCGTGTTTGAGCAGCCAGCCCGGGCCCAGCTCGCCGCCGAATTCTTCGTCGTAGGTGAAGTGCAGTTCGACCGCACCTTTGCCGGGCCTGGCAACGGCCTCCAGCGCACGCACGGCGAAGGTGAAGCTCGCAAAGTCGCCCTTGCTCACGGCCGTGGCGCGGCCATACATGGCGCCATCGACCACCTCTGCGCCATACGGGTCATGGGCCCAGCCTTCGCCCGGGGGCACCACGTCGCCGTGGGCGTTGAGCGCAATGGTGCGGCCCGAGCCCGGCGGCCCATAGGGGCGGCGCACGATGAGGTTGGTGATCGACTCCATGCCATAGGCGTGCACTTCATCGGCGGGAACGGGGTGTTTTTCGGCCTCGTAGCCAAAGTCCTTGAGCAACTGTGCCGTGTGCTCTGCGTGGGGTGCATTGTTGCCGGGTGGGGTGTCGGTGGGCACACGCACCAGTGCTTGCAGAAAGCGCACCTCCTCATCAAAGTGCTGGTCGATCCAGGTGTCGAGTAGGGTGTAGTCAATGGTCATGGCAGGGGCTCCTCGGCAAGCTGGTGTAGAACCTCGGTGAACGCGTCCACCGCCAGCTGGATGTCGTTGTTGGTGGTGGATTCGAGGGGGTTGTGGCTGATGCCGGCGTTTTCGCCACGCACAAACAACATGGCCTGCGGCATGATTTCGTGCAGCTTCATCGCATCGTGTCCGGCGCCACTGGGCATGCGGAACACGGGCACGCCCAGGGTGTCCACGGCACGTTCCCATTGGTGCTGCCAGGCGGGCGCGCTGGGCGCTGCGGCGGCGCGCATGGATTCCTCCAGCGTGTAGCGCAGGCCACGCCGCGCGGCGATCAGGCCCAGCTGGTCGACCACGTCACGCACCAGTGCGTCGCGTTGGGGGTCGGTGGGCGCGCGCAGGTCGAGCGAGAACTGGCAGCGCCCCGGCACCACGTTGATGGATCCGCCGGGCACATTCAACAGGCCGATGGTGCCCACCGAGTCGCCGTCCTGGGCGGCACGCTGCTCGACATACAGCGCCAGTTCGGCCACGGCCACGGCCGCGTCGCGGCGGCGGTCCATGGGTGTGGTGCCCGCATGGCTGGCGGTGCCGATCATCTCGCCAATGAAGCGCACGCCGCCGTTGATCGAGGTGACCACGCCCAGCGGCAAATCCAGCTCGTTGAGCACGGGCCCCTGTTCGATATGCACCTCGATGAAGCCCAGGTAGTGCGCCGGGTCGCGCTGCAGCTTCGGGATGTCGTCGATGCACAGGCCTGCGTGCTGCATCGCCGAGCGCATCGTGATGCCGTCCGCATCTTTTTGGACGAGCCAGGCGGGGTTGAAGTGCCCGATGAGTGCGCCCGAGCCCAGAAAGGTGGCCTTGTAGCGCTGGCCCTCTTCTTCGGCGAAAGCCACCACTTCGATGTCAAAGGGCAGGCGCTTGCCGGCACGGTGCAGTTCGCGCACGCAGGCCATGGGCACAAAAATGCCCAGCCGGCCGTCGTATTTGCCGCCGTTGCGTACGGTGTCGTAGTGCGAGCCGGTGAGCAGTGTTTTGGCATGGGGCGCAGCCGCGTGGTAGCGCCCCACCACGTTGCCCACGGCATCGATCTGGACCTCGTCAAACCCGCAGTCGCGCATCCAGTGGCTGATGCGCTGCGCGCACGCGCGGTGGGCGTCGGTGAGGTAGGTAACGGTGAGCTGGCCCTTCTCGGCAAAGCCGGGGTCCGAGTGCTCGGCCAGTTGCTCGTGCCAGTCCCACACGTCGTTGCCCAGCACGGGTTCTGCCGCGAACCTGTCGTTCAGGCGGATCTCGGCAATGCGGTGGATGTTGCGCAGGGCCTCTGCGCGTTCAACGTCGGGGTGGTGGTCCAGCCGCCTTGCAAAGGTGTCGATGATCTGCTGCTTGCCCAGGCCGGTGCCTCGTGGCCCGCGCACCGCCAGGATGAACGGAAAGCCAAAGCGCGCGTTGTACGCTGTGTTGAGCTGCTGGATGCGCTCGAACTCCTGGGGCGTGCATTGCGTCAGCCCCGCTTTGGATTGCTCGTTGGCCGATTCTGCGGTGAGGTGCTGGGCCACCATGGCCTTGCCCGCGAGTTCGGGGTGGGCGCGAATCAGGCCCAGCTGCGCCTCGGCGCTGGCGGTGCGCACGGCATGTGCCATGGCGTTCTGGAGATGTGCCAGCGAACGAAATGGGCGCTGCGCCAGGGCGCGCTCGGCAATCCAGGGGGAGTGTTCATACACGCCGTCGAGCAGTTGCCGTGCGTCGGCGGCACTGGCGGTGTTGAGTTGTTCCAGCGTCAAAGGCATGTTGTGTGCTTCAAAAAAGTGAGCTGATAGCGCTTGTGGAATAAGCGCTACAGGCATATTTTGTTCAAAAAATGGGGGCCGGAAACTGTTGCTTCCAGTGGCGGGCGATGTCGATGCGGCGTGCCACCCACACGTGATCGTGCTGCGCGATGTGGTCCAGAAAACGCTGCAGCGCCGTGATGCGCCCCGGTCGTCCCAACAGGCGGCAGTGCATGCCAACGCTCATCATCTTGGGGGCGTTGCCGCCGGCCGGGTCGCCCTCTGCATACAGTGCATCGAACGTGTCCTTCAGGTATTGAAAAAACGGGTCGGCATGCGAGTAACCCTGGGGCAGCGCAAAACGCATGTCGTTGCAGTCGAGTGTGTACGGCACGATCAGTTGTGGCACGGCCGTGCCGTCGGTGCGCTGCATCTTCATCCAGAAGGGCAGGTCGTCGCCGTAGTAGTCGCTGTCGTATTCAAAGCCGCCAAAGTCGGCCACCAGGCGGTGCGTGTTGGGGCTGTCGCGGCCGGTGTACCAGCCCAGGGGGCGTTCGCCCGTCATGCGCTGGATGATGTCCATCGCTTCTTGCATGTGCGCGCGCTCCACGGCTTCGGGCACGTGCTGGTAGTGGATCCACTTGAGGCCGTGGCAGGCAATCTCATGGCCCAGTTGCACCAAGGCCTGCGTCAGTTCGGGGTGGCGCTGCAGCGCGGTGGAGACGCCAAACACCGTCAGCGGCAGCGCCCGCTTTTCGAATTCGCGCAGGATGCGCCACACCCCCGCGCGTGCGCCGTATTCGTAGATGCCTTCCATGCTCATGTGCCGCTCGGGGTAGCTGGCGGGGTTGAACATTTCGCTCAAGAACTGCTCGCTGCCGGCGTCACCATGCAGCGTGGCGTTCTCGCCGCCTTCTTCGTAGTTCAGCACAAACTGCACGGCGATGCGCGCGCCGCCGGGCCATTGCGCGTGGGGTGGGTTCTTGCCGTAGCCGATGAGGTCGCGGGGGTAGGGGGCGGTGGCGTCGTAGATCATGGTGGGGCAGGTTCTCAGGAAGCCAGCGCTGCGGCCAGGTCGCTGGCCGGGCGCTTGCGGTCAAACGTGAGGCTGGCCTCAACGTGGGTGAGGTGTGTTTGCATCAGTTGCACTGCGCGTTCTTCGTCGCGGGCGGCCAGGGCGGCCACGATGTCGGCATGCTCCTCATGGGAGTGTTCGGCGGCGCTGGCCGACTGGTACATCAGCGTGACGAGCGCACAGCGCGAGATCAGATCGCCCAACAGTTGCGCCAGCACCTCGTTGCCCATGAGTTCGGCCATGCGCACATGAAAGTCGCCCAGCAGTTCGGTGCGGCTGCTGGCGTCGCCGGTGCCCATGGTGGCCTTCTCGCTGGCCACGTGGGCGCGCAGCGCCTTGATCTTGGTGGGCGTGACGTTGCGCACAAACGCGCGGGTCATCTCGGTCTCCAGCATGCGGCGCACGGCAAACACCTGGCGGGCTTCTTCAACGGAAGGGGTGGCCACAAAAGCGCCGCGTGCGGGTTCCATGCTGACCAGCCGGTTTTGCGCCAGCTGAAAAAGGGCTTGGCGCACCAGCGTGCGCGACACCCCAAAGTGGTCGGCCAGCTTTTGTTCGGCGAGTTTGGTGCCCGGCTGCAGGCGGTGCAGGGCGATGGCCCGGGTCAAGGCTTCGACAATCGCGCTGGTGGATGAGGCTTCCATAGGGCCGCATGATACGGTGGGGTGGGTAAAAGTGTATACACTTTTGGTTCACACGCTGCGATCACACCGTCATCCCGGGGCCTTTCCGGAGCCGTCATCGTTGCCTTTCAAGGAGATTCCCCATGGGACTGACCACCCACGTACTGGACACCATGAACGGTTGCCCAGCAGCCGGTATGGAGATCGCGTTGTATTCCACCGATGGCGATGGGGCCACCCTCCTCAAGCGCCTGGTGCTGAACCCCGATGGCCGCACCGAGGCGCCGCTGTTGGACAACGCCAGCCTGCGCGCGGGCACCTACCGGTTGCGGTTTGATGTGGCGGGGTATTTCAAGGCGCGGGGCGTGGACTTGCCCGAGCCCCATTTTTTGAACCAGGTCAGCCTGGATTTTGGCGTCGCCCATGCCGATCAGCATTACCACGTGCCTTTGTTGGTCAGCCCCTGGAGCTATTCCACCTATCGTGGGTCCTAGAAGCTGTTCTCGGTCAGAGCTGGCCTTCCGTCAGGGTGTCGAGCTGAAAATGTCCGCCCTTGTCCCACAGCCAGGTATCGGTGTAGGTGACTTTGCCCAGGCGTGTGGGCACCGGAAATGGTGCTGCGGCGCGCACGGTGCGCTCGATCTCGGCGACCACTTCGGGCGCATGGCGTGGGGCGCGCATCCAGTGCAGGCGCGTGACTTTGCCTGCGCGGTCGATGTCCACCTGCAGCACGCCAATGGCATACAACTGCGAAGGCAGCTTGCCCTTGAAAATGCGCTCGCCGTTGAGGCTGTAAAGGTGCGTGGCTGCATCCTTGCGGTAGGCAAGGGCGGTGGGGGCGGCCGAAGGACGTGCGGGTGCGATAGCGGCGGTTGCCGGGCCGCTCACACTGGCCGGCCCGGCCTTGTCGGACAAATGGCTGTCGGGGGCGCTGTTGGGCTCGGGCGGGGATTTGCAGGCAGACACCAGCGCCGCGCCAGCGGCCATGATGCCAGCCAGCAACCAGTGGTTGCGCTTCGCGGGGGGGCGTGGGATGGGCGTATCAGTCATGGTCTAGGGTGCTTGGTGGGCCGTAGGGGCCCGGCGGCCCGCAATGGGTATGGTGAAAGGGTTGTGTGACGAATCTGCGTTTGTTGCTGAGGGGCCTGGAGGCCGCACCGGCCTGCCTAGTGATTGTGGAGTCTACCCAAGGCTCCGTGCCGCGCGAAGCCGGGGCGTGGATGGCTGTGTTTGCCGACCGCGTGGTGGGCACCATCGGAGGAGGACATCTGGAGCTCCAGGCCATTGGCGAGGCGCGCCAGCGCCTGCACGGCACACGCGGGGTGGATGCTTCCCCCCTGCGGTTTGCGCTGGGGCCCGCTTTGGGCCAGTGTTGCGGTGGCGTGGTGTATCTGGCGTTTGAGCGCCTGGTGGCGGCGGATGCCCCCGCCGTGGCTAGCCGTCTGGCGCCACGCCTGCACCCGGTGGCATTGTTTGGCGGCGGGCATGTGGGGCATGCGCTGGCGCGGGTTCTGGCGCCGCTGCCCTTTGCACTGACCTGGATCGACAGCCGGGACGGCATCTTTCCGCCCACCGTCCCCGACGGCGTGGTGTGCGAGCACTCGGAACCCGTGCAACTGGCCGTACCCGCCCTGGCCCCAGGCAGCAGGGTGCTGATCATGAGTTTCAGCCACGCCGAAGACCTGGAGGTGGTGGTGGCCTGCCTGCGACGCCAGCGCGAGCAGCAGGACCTGCCCTTTGTCGGGCTCATCGGCAGCCAAACCAAGTGGGCCACCTTTGCCAGGCGCCTGCGCACACGCGGCTTTGCACCGCACGAGCTGGCGCATGTCACCTGCCCCATCGGTATCGCCGGCATTGACGGCAAGGAGCCCGAAGTGATTGCCGTGGCCGTGGCCGCGCAGCTGCTGCAAACCCTGAACGCCACCAACCGAGGGTAAGCACGGCCCATCAATCCCTACCCAATGGCTGGAAGTGGGAACAATTCCTGCATACACTTTTTACGGATGTACCGGTCGCAGCGGTGCCCCGGCCAAACCGGTGTTTGGCCAAGGTGCGCGGCCCTTATTTCTGCTCAGAGCGCCCGCAGTGGTGAGCAGGTTGTCAGACGTTCTTTCGCTCCACCGCCCCCTTTGGGGATGTCGTGAATGCGTTCTATGGCGGCGCCTATGGCGCTGCGAAGGTTGAGACATGGAAAGCTACTTTCTCGACTGGGCCAACCTGCTTTTGCGCTGGGTCCACGTCATTACCGCCATCGCCTGGATTGGCTCGTCCTTTTACTTCGTGTTTCTGGACAGCAGCCTCACCCCGCCCGAGGACGAAGACCTCAAGAAGCAGGGCGTGAGCGGCGAACTTTGGGCCGTGCACGGCGGTGGGTTTTATCACCCGGTCAAGTTTGCCGTGTCGCCGCCGCAACTGCCCAAACATTTGCACTGGTTCTTTTGGGAGAGCTACAGCACCTGGCTCAGCGGGTTTTCGCTGTTCACCGTGTCCTACCTTTACAGCGCCAGCACGTACCTCATCGACAAGTCGCGCATGGACTGGGCGCCCGCCATGGCCATTGGGGTGGCACTGGCGTTTTTTGTGGTGTTCTGGCTGCTGTACGACGGGATCTGCCGTCTCTTTGGCCAAAGGAAAAACGGCGATGCCATCGTGGGCGCGCTGGTGCTGGTGCTGGTGTGTGTGGCCTCGTGGCTGGCCTGCCACTGGTTCGCAGGGCGTGCGGCGTTTTTGCTGGTGGGGGCCATGATCGCCACGGCCATGAGCGCCAATGTGTTCTTCTGGATCATCCCCGGCCAGCGCACGGTGGTCGCGCAGATCAAGGCCGGCGCGCCCGTGGACCCGATCCACGGCAAACGTGGCAAACAGCGCAGCGTGCACAACACCTATTTCACGCTGCCCGTGCTGTTTGCCATGCTCAGCAACCACTACAGCTTTACCTGGAGCCACCCGCAAAACTGGCTGGTGCTCATCCTGATGATGTTTGCGGGCGCGGCCATCCGCCAGTTCTTTGTGATGCGCCACGGTTACAAGCTGGGCCGCAATGGCAATCCGCTCCCGTACGCGCTGGTGGGTGTGGCCGTGATCGTGGGCGCCATCGTCTGGATGCGGCCCGCCCCAGCCGCAGTGTCTGCGGGCGGCGGTGCTCCTGTTTTGGTAGCTGGTGGCGCTTATCCATCAATCGATAGTGGCCAAAATGACTATCAAGCGGTGCGCGCAGTGCTGGCGCAGCGCTGCACCCTGTGCCACGGCGAGCAGGTGCAAATGAAGAACCTGCGCCTGGATTTGGCTGACAGCGTCAAACAGCATGCGCAGGCCATCTACCAGCAAGCCGTGGTGCAAAAGCTGATGCCCTTGAACAACGCCACGGGCATCACCGACGCCGAGCGCGCTCTGATTGGCCGCTGGTTCGAAGCGGGGGCGGTGGTGAACCCGCCGTGATCAGGGTGATCAGGCTGCCAGTGCGTTTTTCAGCGCGCTCGTGGTGCCCAACGCACCCCAGCGGGCATCGTGCGGGCCGCTGTGCAACACCACGCCGGTGCCGGCCAGCTTGGCTTCACGTTTCGCTACAGCGGCCAGATTGGCCACTTCTTCGGCATGCCGAAAGTGCCCGGGCGTGATACGCACGGCCCCGATGGCCAGCGTGGTGCAGGGAAAAAACCGGCGCACACCGTGCCGGTCTTCGGCGTGGATGCCCCCGGCGCTGCGGGCCACGTCATCAAACAGCGCAAGCGCCTCGCGGGCAAAGTCCTGCACGATGTTCTTGCTGCGTTGCAGCCAGTTGGTGCTTTGAAAGATCAGCATGAAATCGTCGCCACCCACGTGCCCCACAAAGTCGCGCCGCGCATCGCAATGGGCTGTGGCAAGCCGTGCCACCAGGCGAATCATCTCGTCGCCGCGCCAATAGCCATATTGGTCATTGAAGGGTTTGAAGTGGTTCAGGTCGGCATAACAGGCCACAAATTCGGCCCCGGCGTCCAGCAGCCGCTGCATGTGCAGGCTGATGGGGATATTGCCCGGCAGAAAGGTCAGCGGGTTGGCGTGGCGCGCCGCCTCGATGCGGGTCTCGGTCACTGCGCGCACCAGCTGGTCGCCCGTGCCCAGGCCCAGGTAGCGGCCGTTGTCGGTCACGATGTACCCGTCGCTCAGGTAGCGCTGGTCTTGTGAGGTGAGGATGCCCACCAGCTGGTCTACATCGCAATCGAGTTCGACCACCCGCGGCGATGGATTGGCAAACGCCAGGCATGGCTTGCGGCCATGCACTTCGCGAAAGTACAGCGTGGCGTAGTGGTTCATGAACTGCTGGCGGTTGATGAGCGCCACGGGGCGGGTGCCGTCCACCACGGCCAAAGCGTGCAGCGCGGTGCGCTCGTGGAACATGGCGGCCACCGCGTCGTTGGTGGTGGCGGGGGCAGCGGTGGGGGCCTGCACCACCAGCAGGCTGCGCAAGATGCCCGGGCGCGCTGTCTGCCCCAGGTGCGGCAGCACGGCCACGCGGCGGTCCTGCAGCACATCGAGCGCGGGGCCGTCCACGGCATCACGCGCGGCCACGGCGGGGCGGCCCAGCAGCCAGCCCTGGCCATAGGGAATGTCCAGGTCGCGCAAGGCGCGCAGGTCGTCGCTGGTCTCGATGCCCTCGGCAATGAGCTGCGTGCCGAACACATCGGCAATGCCCTTGATGGCCTGCAGCATCTGCAGGTTTTCGGGGTGCTCGCTGATGTTGTGGACAAAATATTTGTCGATTTTCACGAAGTCCGGTTTCACTTCGGACCACAGGCGCAGGCTGGAGCGGCCATCGCCAAAATCATCCAGCGCCACCCGTGCGCCACTGGCATGCACGGCCTTGATGGCCTGGCGCAGCGTGGGCATGTCGGTGACGCGCTCGTGTTCGGTGATTTCAAGCACCAGCATGCGTGCGCTCATGCCAAAGCCCCGCACCGCCTCGCCCAGTTTGTCGGCGCCCAGCATGGCCACGCCGTGGACGAGCGCATCGGCGCTGATGTTGACAAACAGGCGGCCGGCTATGGCATGGCGCCCCCATTGGCTCAGAGCCGCAACAACACACAGCAACTCAAAATCGCGCAGGATGCCTTCGCGCCGGGCGCTTTCCAGCAGCGCATCGGGGGTGTGCAACGGCGTGCCCTGGGGCCCCCGGATCAAGGCCTCGTGCGCATACACGCTGCCTTCACGCAGATCGGCCAAAGGCTGAAAAACGCAATAAAGCCCCCCCTCGCGCATGAGTTGCGCCAAGGGACCCGCGCCTTTGCGCGCAGCCGGTGACAGCATGGCCATCAGCGCCTGCGGCTGGCTACATGGGGTGTGGTGCATTGTGTGGGTGGGATACCTTGCCAAGGGCCAAAGATACCGGTGGTTTATGACAATGAAGTTACTAATTTGTGTCAAAAGAGACCACGCGGAGGGTGGAGCGGCGGCGGCCAGAGGGCGGTGGCACCGCGGCAAAAGTGCCTCCAGAACAGCCCCCCAGAAGTGCGCCGGCCACGGTGCGGCGGCCCCGGCCGCCAGGCGGCACAATGCACGCCATGCATGAAACACCCTCAGAGTCTTGCGCTGCGCAGCCCCCCTTCGGGTTGCCGGATTTCCATGGCGATCCCCGCGCATTTTTGCGCGCACTGTATGAAGCGGCGGTACACAACGCCCAGCCTTTGCAGGGGATGCGCGAGTGGCTGCCTGCGCCCCCCAAAGGGCGCACGCTGGTGCTGGGCGCGGGCAAGGCGGGCGGCGCCATGGCGCAGGCGCTGGAGTCGCTGTGGCCCGCTGATGCGCCGTTGTCGGGGCTGGTGGTGACGCGCTATGGCCACACGCCGCCGCGGCCCGCAGGCTTGCCCCAGCGCATCGAGGTGGTGGAGGCCGCCCACCCCGTGCCCGATGCGGCAGGGCTTGCTGCGGCAGAGCGCGTCATGGGCCTGACCCAGGGGCTCACCGCAGACGACCTCGTGCTGTGCCTGATATCGGGTGGGGGCTCGTCCCTGCTGACCTTGCCCTGCGACGGCGTGACGCTTTCAGACAAGCAGCGCATCAACCGTGCGCTGCTGGACAGCGGCGCCCACATTGGCGAGATGAACTGCGTGCGCAAGCATCTCTCGCGCATCAAGGGCGGGCAGCTGGCGGCGGCCTGCGCGCCTGCGCGGGTGGTGACGCTCACCATCAGCGATGTGCCGGGCGATGACCCGTCGGTCATCGCCAGTGGCCCCACGGTGCCTGACGCCACCACCTGTGCCGATGCGCTGGCGATTCTGGCGCGTTATGGCATCGAGATACCCGGGGGCATTGAGGCCGCGCTGCGGGCCGCAACGCTCGAAACCCCCAAACCCGGCGACCCTCGGTTTGTGGGCCATGCCGTGCACCTCATCGCCACCCCCTGGCAGGCACTGCAAGCCGCCGCCGCCGTGGCGCGCGCAGCAGGCCTGCCCGCCCATGTGCTGTCGGACGAGATCGAGGGGGAGTCGCGCGAGGTGGGCAAGGTGCACGCGGCGCTGGCGCGCTCGGTGGCGCGCCGTGGCCAGCCCTTTGCTGCGCCGTGCGTGATTTTGTCTGGCGGTGAAACCACCGTGACGGTGCGGCCCCGGGCGCCGGGTGTGGAGCGGGGGCGCGGCGGGCGGGCGGGTGAGTTTTGCCTGGGCCTGGCGCAGGCGCTGCAAGGCGAGACGAAGGTGTGGGCGCTGGCGGCCGACACCGATGGCATCGACGGCAGTGAAGACAATGCAGGGGCGTTTGTGTGCCCCGATACGCTGGCGCGCGCGGGCGATGCCAAGCTGCGCGTCGACGACCATCTGGCGCGCAACGACGCCTGGGGGTTCTTCGCGGGGTTGGGTGACCTGCTGGTCACCGGCCCCACTCACACCAATGTGAATGACTTTCGGTTGCTCTTGATTTTATAGCTGCTAGCGCTTTGTGGATAAGCGCTAGAGGCCAATTTCATGCACATGCGAATCTCTGCGCGTGCATGACAGGGGCCAGCGCCCCCGCGCAAGGGCCGCCCCGCCGCGCTGGGGGCGTCCCCCCGGGGGGAAGACGCGAAGCGGCTCAGGGGGGGGTTAAAACCTGTGGCGAATCCCCAGGCCGACGCTGTTGCCGTTGGTCTGGTGGGTGATGCGGTCGTTCATGGCCATCACATACACGTCGGTGCGCTTGGACAGGAAGTAGTCATACCCCACGGTGAAGGTCTTGCGCGAGATGTCCGTGTCGGTCATCTTGGTCTGCGCAAACGATGCCAGCACCTTGCCTGCAGCACCCGTGGGCACCGACACACCCAATTGCGTGGTCTTGGCCTTGTTGCTGGTGTTGTCGGCCTTGGCCTGGCCGTAGCTGGCAAACGCCTTCACCACGGCAAAGTCGTAGGCGCCGCCCAGCATCCAGTCGGTTTTGGTGGTGCCCAGGTAGGTGTTGGGCACGGCGGGGTTGCTGATCTGGTCACGCTCATAAAAACCGGTGAGCGTGATGGGGCCGTTGAAATACAGCGCGTTCACGCCGACGTTTTTCTTGCCGTTGCTGC
Organism: Acidovorax radicis; assembly: GCF_020510705.1. Classification (NCBI taxonomy): domain Bacteria; kingdom Pseudomonadati; phylum Pseudomonadota; class Betaproteobacteria; order Burkholderiales; family Comamonadaceae; genus Acidovorax; species Acidovorax radicis. The sequence continues at coordinate 3,868,978 of NZ_CP075184.1, read as the reverse complement.
CCGCGACCTCTCCAAACTGGTAGTGCATGTTGGCCGTGAGCCCGCCCATGTTGGGGGTGCTGTAGACGATTTCGTTGGACCAGCCGGTGTCGGACGGCGTGGTGGAACCCCAGCCCGTGCCGTTGAACAGCGGCACATTCATGTGCACGATGAGGGGCGAGAAGGTGAACGAGTCTCCCAGCGGGTTGGCCACGACGGACGGCACGAAATTGGGGGCGAGCCCGCGACCGAGCGAGACACTGCCGAACGAGCCCGAGAGGCCCACGTTGGCATCGCGCGAGAAGAAGGTGTCATTGGCAAAACGGCCCTGCGAGCCGGTATCGACCTTGATGAAAGACGTGAGCGCGAAGTTGGCCTTCAGCCCGCCGCCCAGGTCTTCGGTGCCCTTGAAGCCAAACCACGAGGTGGTCATGCCGCCACTGTCAACGGCCGAGCGGCTGCCGGCGTCGCCCGCGTTTTTCATGGAGCCGACAAACACGTCTGCCAGGCCCATCACCTGCACGGAACTCTGTGCATAGGCGCCTGTGGCACACAGCAATGCGCCGCCGAGCGATAAAGAAAGTGCGATCCGGGTTTTTTTCATGAAGACATCCTGGTTGTGAAGGTGCCGGATATCCGGCGTTTGCGTGGGGTGTGGCTGCCGCCCCTGGCGCACCGTGGTGCAGGGCCTGGCCAGCCCACAGTTTGTCGCAATTTCCGTGCCTTGGTCCACAACGATGCGTGCGTGCCTGCCCATGGCCCCAGCCGTTAGATAGCAGTTAGGTAGCAGTTGGGTAGCCGTTACGTGTATTAGGCCGCAGGCCCAAGCCGCCTGCCCCCGTGTTTTTCCGGGTGGCGGTGGACGCGGTGTTGGGCTGTGTGCGCGGGCGTTTTAGTGTGTTCTTGCTCAAACCCTGGCGTTTCGAGGCTTTCGGCGGGGTTGTGATTTGATCTTGCTCAATGCCTGCAGCGTGGCGGCGCGGCAAAGTGCTTTTCATGCTGCCATCTACACTATTTTCTCTGCCCGCTGAAACCGAGGTCATCGCCCCCGGTGAAGTGCTGCGCCGACGCAACGAGGTCCTAACCTCTGTTCTGCACCTGGAAAGCGGCCGCGTATTGCGCGGCGTGCTGGACGACGGCTTCCTGCGCCACCAGCTGGGTGCGGTAGAGGCGCCGTTCTGGCTCGATGCGGCATCGGCCCTGATGGAGCAGCCGCTTCCGGTGGATATGGTGGCCGATACGCGCGTGCAGATTCGCCGTGTGCCGATTGAAGCGTTTCGTCGCAGCCTGGCTGAAATGCCCGCAGGTGCGCGCAGCCTGTTGCTGGATATGGCGCAAGGGTTCCGCCAGCAGTCCGAACTGGCGGTGAGTCGCCTGGCGCAAGACGCGGAGTCGCGTTGCGCGCAATGGCTGCTCAAGAATGCCGAGCCTGACCACAGTGGCTCGATGCAGGTCACGCTGCGCCTGCGCAAGCGCCTGATCGCGGCCCAACTGGGCATTGCCCCCGAGACATTCTCGCGGGTGCTGCGCCATCTGCGCGAGATGGGCCTGATCCACGGCACAGGCAACGTGCTGAACCTGCCCCAGCCGATGGCCTTGCAGTCCATGGCCGGCTGTTGACGCAGCGGGGCGTGCGGCCCCGTGCGGGCGCGCGTTCACTCAGGGTTTTTCCCCGGCGTTGACCGAGGGTTCCACCCAAGCCCCGGGGCGAAGGGGCTGCGTATATTTGTTGGGACATGTCCTTTTTGACCCGCCCCACCTTGACCAAGCCTGTCACGCGTTGTGTGCCTGAAAACAGGGCGCTGGGCTGTTTGGCGGCGCCTTGCCCACTGCAGGGGCCAGGGCGCGGGCTGCATCGTGTGCCGTCGGGTGGCGCACCCCAACGCACGCAACGGACGGGTGTTTGCGCACATGGCAAGGGCATCACCCCTTTTGCGCGGGCGCGCAGTGCTTGTGCACCCAAGGGCCCATGACGCTCCCCAACAGTAGCCCCTCCATAGCCACCGCGCCGAATGATGCGCCGGGCTGGCTGATGCCGGGGGCCCTGGTGCTGCGGCTCATGCTGGTGGCGGCGCTGGCCGTGGCCCTGTCGGGGGCCGTATCCGCCTGGCTGGTGGCGCGTGCGTCGGGGCAAGAGGCATTGAGCCGTATGGTCAGCCAGCAAAACGACGAGGTCGAGGTGGTGGCGCGCCTTTTGGCCAGCAAGATCGAACAAAGCCAGAAGGTGCTGCGCACGGTGGCTGCGGGCATCACACCTGCCGTGCTCGACTCCCCCTCGTCGCTGGAGTGGCTGCTTCAGCAGGGCCTTCCGGCGGTGCAGTTTTTCGACACCATGCAGGTGGCCCGCAGCAATGGTGATCTGCGCCTGAACCTGCGTGGTGGACGCCTTGAAAAAGCCTCCGATCTGGACCCGGCCGAGCGCGATGCGCTGCGGCGCACACTGATGGATGGCAAGCCGCTGGTGTCAGAGCTCATTGCCGGCCGCACCAGCGAGGCCCGCGTGATGTTCACCATGCCGCTGCACCGGGACGATGGCACCGTGCTCGGCGTGGTGGCGGGAGGGTTGCGTTTGCAGTCGCAAAGCCTGCTGCCGCCATCGATGGCCTTGCCCGCACGCGAGGACTCCAAATTGATCGTTTTCACCCGCGACGGCACCATCCTTTCGCACTCTGATCCCGCGCGGATCATGGGCAAGGCGCAGGACGAAGCGGGCCTGGCGCCGGTGTACACCCGCTGGCTGGAAGAGGCCCACCCCATGGCGGGGCGCGGCGTCACCCAGGTGCAATCGGACCACATCGTGAGCATGGCGGGCATGCCGCTGCCGCAATGGATTGTTGCGCGGGTGAGTGCCTCGCAGGCGCTGCTGGCGCCACTGCGGGGCGCACAACGCAAGGCGTGGTGGCTGGCTGCCACAAGCATGGCACTGTGTGTGGTGCTGGCGGTGGCCTTGATGGGGTGGATGGCCCGGCCGCTTGCGCAACTGCGCTACAAGGCCCGCCACCTTCTGGGCGCCCCCAGCGACGAAGAGCCCCCCGATGCCATGGACTGGCCTCGCGGAATCGGCAGCGGTGGCGAGGTGAGCGAGCTGGTGCGTGTGTTTGAGGCCCTGGTTGTGCAGCGCGCAGAGCAGCAGCTTCGCCAGGACACCCTGGATGGGCAATTCCAGGCCGTGCTCAACAGTGCATCGGTGGGCATCGTGATTTCACGCGCTGGCGCACTGGATGTGGTGAGCCGCGCAGCCTGCATGATGCTGGGCTACACCCCCCAAGAGTTGCAGGGCCGGCCTGCCCGCTGCCTGTATGCAAGCGACGCCGACTATCGCCAGGTGGGTGAGCGCGTGCGCAGCGAGGTGGCGGCGCACGGGGCGTTTGATGGCGACATCTGTTTCATGCGCAAGGATGGCGCGCCGGTGTGGGCGCGCGTGCAAGGGCAGGGGGTGCGCCAGGGCGACATCCATGGTGGCACGGTCTGGATACTGGAAGACATCACCGCCACCCGTGAAGCCCAGGTGCAGCAGTCCTGGGAGCGTACCCACGACGCCCTCACCCAGCTGTTGAACCGCCGGGCCTTCGACGAGAAGCTGGGGCAGTTGCTGGCAGAGCGCTTTGCCAGGGCCCCTGTGGCCGATCTGCCAGCCGGGGAGGCGCCGGGTGATGGGGTGGTGCTGTTTCTGGACCTGGACCATTTCACTGTGGTGAACGACATCGCGGGCCACGACGCGGGCGACGATGTGTTGCGCCATGTGGCACGCCTGCTGGCTTCGCAGGTGCGCCAGATCGGCTGGGCGGCCCGCCTGGGTGGCGACGAGTTTGCCGTGGTGCTGCCCGGGTTTGCCTTGGCGCGGGGCCAGGCGGTGGCTGAGCAGCTGCGCGTCGCCGTGCAGGCCTGGGAGCCCGCATACCACGGTCGCAGCTTCAACTTGGGGGTCAGTATTGGCCTGGTGGTGCTGGATGCCACCTTGCAGGACGTACCGTCGGTGCTGTATGCGGCCGACATGGCCTGCTATGACGCCAAGCGGGCGGGGCGCAACCGGGTGGAGACGCGGCATGCGCGGGATGCCTCGGTCACTTCGTCGGGGCGGATGGCGTTGGGGCCTGTTTGAGGGGGTTTTGGCTGCTGGCGCTTATGGGATAAGCGCCAGCAGCTATTGTTTTTGTAGTGTTTTGTTGGGCTGTCATGCCGGCTTTCAGGCCGCTCGGGCTGAGCTTGTCGAAACCGGGGCTCGCTCGCTGATCGGATGGCATGCCTGTGCCCAGTGCGGGAGCCGGGGAGTGCGCCCGGCCTCCGTCCTTCAACCAGACAAGCGACCAGACCAGCACGCAGGCCTACACCCCGGTACATCAGCAAAGAAATTCTTCAAAAATGATAGCTGCTACCGCTTTTCCCACAAGTGCTAGCGGCCAAAAAGATCAATTCTCCAACCGCCCCAAAGCTCTCAGCACGTTCTCCGCAGTCGCTGGCGCAGTCAGCACCACGGGCGCCGTTGCATCCCCGCTCCGCCCGGCCGCCACCGCATTGCGCAGGGCTTCATACACGCTGATCGCCAGCATGAACGGCGGCTCACCCACCGCCTTGCTGCCGCCCACGTTGTCCTCGCGGTTGGCCTCGGGCCACAGGTTCACGCGGAAATGCGCGGGGATGTCGCCCGTGGCCGGGATCTTGTAGGTGCTGGGTGCATGGGTGGTCAGAGTGCCTTTGTCGTTCCACACCAGCTGCTCGGTCGTGAGCCAGCCCATGCCCTGCACGAAGCCGCCCTCGATCTGGCCGATGTCGATGGCCGGGTTGATGCTGTGGCCCACGTCGTGCAGGATGTCCACGGCCACCACGCGGCTCTCGCCAGTGAGCGTGTCGATCACCACCTCGGTGCAGGCCGCGCCGTATGAGAAGTAGTAGAACGGCCGGCCCGTGAGCGTGGTCTTGTCGTAGTGGATCTTGGGCGTGCGGTAGAAGCCGTCGCTCCACAGCTGGATGCGGTTGGCGTACGCCTCCTTCACCACGTCGTCGAAGGCGCGCACCTTTTTGGGTGAGATCACCTGGCCCCCCGCGAACCGGATGGCCCCCGCACCGCAGCCGTCCAGCCCGCACACGAACGACGCCAGGTTGTCGCGCACGTTGCGCGCGGCGTACTGGGCGGCGCGGCCGTTCAGGTCGGTGCCGCTACTGGCCGCCGTGGCGCTGGCGTTGGGCACCTTGCTGGTGTCGCTGGCCGTGACCAGCACGCGGTGCAGCGGCACGCCCAGCTCGTCGGCCACGATCTGCGCCACCTTGGTGTGCAGGCCCTGGCCCATTTCGGTGCCACCGTGGTTCACCTGCACGCTGCCGTCGGTGTACACATGCACCAATGCGCCCGCCTGGTTGAACAGCGTGGCCGTGAAGCTGATGCCGAACTTGACCGGCGTGATGGCCAGGCCGCGCTTGAGCACGGGCTGCAGGGCATTCCACTCGGCGATCTTGGTCTGGCGTTGGCGGTAGTCGGCATCGCGCTCGAGCTGGGGCATCAGCGCGTGCAGGATGTTGTCCTCCACCGTCATCTGGTAGTGCGTGACGTTGCGGCCGTCCGCCGCATCCTTGCCATACAGGTTGACCAGGCGCACGTCTTGTGCGTCGCGGCCCAGCGCGCGCGCTATGTCGCCCAGGATGGCCTCGATCACGATCACACCCTGCGGGCCGCCAAAGCCGCGAAACGCCGTGTGGCTCTGGGTGTTGGTCTTGCAGCGGTACGAGGCGATGTCGACGTCGCTCAGGTAGTAGGCGTTGTCGGCGTGGAACACGGCCCGGTCGGCCACAGGGCCCGACAGGTCGGCACTGAAGCCGCAGTTGGCCGCCATCTGGAGCTTGAGGCCCGTGATGCGGCCCGTGTCGTCAAAACCCACGTCGTACTCGTAGGTGAACGGGTGGCGCTTGCCGGTGACCATGAAGTCTTCATCGCGGTCCAGCCGCAGCTTGACGGCGCGGCCGAACTTGTGGGCGGCCACGGCGGCCCACACGGCCAGGTGGCCGGCCTGCGTCTCCTTGCCGCCAAAGCCGCCACCTATGCGCCGGCATTCCACACGCACGGCGTGGTTGTCGATGCCGAGGGCGTGCGCTACCCAGTGCTGCACCTCGCCGGGGTGCTGGGTGCTGGAATAGATCCACCACTGTTTTTGCTCCAGCGGCAGCGCGTAGGCGATCTGGCCTTCCAGATAAAAATGCTCTTGCCCGCCCACCTCGAACGCGCCTTGCAGGCGGTGTGCCGATTGCGCAAGGCCCGTAGCGGCATCGCCCCGGCGCACGAACACCGGCGGCAGCACATAGCTCTCGGCCTTCAGTGCGTCGTGCACCGAGAGCACGGCGGGCAGGGGCGTGATGTCGAGCTTCACGGCACGCGCGGCGCGGCGCGCCTGCATAACCGAGTCGGCCACCACCAAGCCGATGACCTGGCCGATGTGCTGCACGGTGTCGTGCGCAAACACGGGTTCGTCGTGTGCAAAAGCGGCCAGCAGCTTGTCGCCGGGCACATCAGCGGCCAGCACCACGCCGCGCACGCCGGGCAGGGCGAGGGCCGCGTCAGCATGAACGCCGTTCAAGGTGCCGTGCGCCACGGTCGAGAGGATGGGTGCCGCATACAGCGTGCCCTTCACCTCGGGCAGGTCGTCGATGTAATGGGCGGCGCCCGCCACCTGGGCGCGGGCGCTTTCGTGGAAGTGCGACTGGCCCATGGCGCGCGCGCTGGCGAGGGGCTCGGATGCCTGGGTGTCGGCGGCTGCGGCCACCGGGCTATCCACGGCGTCGCGGCTCACGGCGAGGCTTGTGGAGAGAGCGTCGCGCTGGTTCATGCCGCTTCCTCCAGGCGAAAGTTCTCCACGCTCACCGTCTGTTCGCCCTGGCTCTCCAGCCAGAAGCGTTGCAGCAGGTTGGCCAGCACCGTGCGGCGGTACGCACCGCTGGCGCGCATGTCCGAGATGGGGCTGAATTCGCCTTGCAGCGTTTGCGTGGCACGGGAGATGGTGTCGGCGTTCCAGGGCTGGCCGGTCAGCGCGGCTTCGGTCTGGCGCGCGCGGGCCGGGGTGGCGGCCACGCCGCCCGCGCCGATGCTGGCGCGGCGCACCACGGCGGCTTCGATATCCAGATTGATGACCAGGCAGACGGCGGAGATGTCGTCGTCGAAGCGCTTGGAAATTTTGTAAGCCCGAAGCACTTCAGTGACCCCGGGCCGGGGCACGACGATGCGCACCAGCAGTTCGTCGGGCGCCATCACGTTTTGCCGATAGCCGGTGTACAGGTTCTCCAATGCCAGCGTGCGCTCGCCGCGCTGGCTGGCCAGCACCACCTGGGCGCGCAACGCGATCAGCAGCGGCATCGAGTCGCCAATGGGCGAGCCATTGGCCACGTTGCCGCCCAGCGTGCCGGAGTTGCGCACGGGCAGGCCCGCAAAGCGTGTGGCGAAGGTGTGCAGCTGGGGCCATTGCGCCGTCAGGGCCGCAAAGGCCTCGGTCAGCGTGACGGCGGCACCGATGGCGATGTGCTTTGGCGTGGCCTCAACCGCGCGCAGCTCGGCCACGCGTGTCACATCCAGAATCTGTACGTACTGCTTGTGCTGCTTGGTCACCCACAGGCCGACGTCGGTGCAGCCGGCCACCACTTGGGCGGCTGGGTGCGCGGCGCGCGCGGCCAGCAGGTCGGGCAGCGTGGCGGGGGAAATATAAGAAGAATTGGCCTCCAGCGCTTGATGATTAAACGCTAGCTGCTCTAGTTTTTGTAGCAAAAGAGGCTCGTTCACCGCCATGGCGGGCAGGGCGGCCATGTGCTGTGCGGCGTCCAGAATGGGGCGGTAGCCGGTGCATCGGCACAGGTTGCCCGAGAGTTCCTCTTGGGCCAGCTCGCGGGTGATGGGTTGGCCGTGGCACACATGGTCGAGCGCCGACGGGCCGCCCCTAGGCGCGAGGGCCCCCTCGGGGGGCAGCGAACCACACGCAGTGGGGAGCGTGGGGGCGATGTACTTTTGGTACATGCCGAAAAGGCCCATGACGAAACCCGGGGTGCAGAAGCCACATTGGGAGCCATGGCACTGAACCATCGCCTCTTGTGCGGGATGCAGTGTGGTTGACTGGCGCGGCGCTGATGTGGCGTCGCGCACGGGCTGGATGTCGCTGACGGGCTGGATCAATGGGTCTTCCGCCAGGTCCTCCACCGTCCACAGCGCCATGCCGTTGACCGAGTGCGCCAGGCGGATGCAGCTGTTCACCGCGCTGAAGTGCAGTTGGCCATCCCGTGCCTCACCCAGCACCACCGTGCAGGCGCCGCAGTCGCCTTCGCCGCAGCCTTCCTTGGTGCCGGTGCACCCTAGGTCTTCGCGCAGCACCTGCAGCAGCGTGCGGTCGGGTGGTACATTGCCCAGCGCCACGGGCTGGCCACGGCGCAGGAATTGCAAGGGTTGGATGGTCATGACGGATGCCGCTTCTTCGATTGCTATCAATTCATCAGAGGGTAGGGCGCACTGAGGCCACCTGCATAAGTACAAGCTTATGACATCAATGCACGCACTGCTATGAGAGACCACGCCCTTTTCGACAAGATAGACCTCCATCTCATCAGGGTCTTGCACACCGTGCTCACAGAACGCAGCGTATCGAGGGCCGCCGTCCGGCTGGGCATGCACCAGCCGGCGGTGTCGGCTGCGCTCAAGCGGCTGCGTGACCTGTCGGGCGACCCGCTGCTGGTGCGCTCGGGCGCCAGCATGATGCCCACCGACGCGGGGCTGCGCATGGTCGATCCGGCGGGCGCCATTTTGCGGTCTGCCGAGGCGCTGTTTTCGGATGCACGCGGGTTTGACCCGCGCACCGCCACCCGCACGTTTCGCCTGGCTGCCAGCGACTATCTGGACCCGCTGTTCCTGCCGCAGCTGGTGGCGCGCATCAAGGTCGAGGCGCCCCTGTGCCCCATCGAAATACTGCCCCTGTCGGCCGACGCGCACTACCACGCGCATCTGGCCCAGGGCGAAGTCGATGTGGTGATCGGCAACTGGCCCCAGCCGCCCGATGACCTGCACATGGGACGGCTTTTCGGCGACGAAGTGGTCTGCCTGGTGGGGAAGGACCACCCCGCCGTGCGGCGCGGCTGGGACGTGGAGAGCTGGCTGGCGGCCGAACACATTGCGCCCACGCCCACCCACCCGGGCGCGCGCGGCGTGATCGATGCCCACCTGGACAGTCTGGGGCTGCAGCGCCACATCACGGCGCGCTGCGCGCATTTCAGCCTCATCCCCAACATCGTGGCATCAAGCTTGCTGGTGTTGACCACGGGCCGACAGTATTGCGAGCGTTACGTGACGCAGTTGCCGGTCGCCATCCTGCCGTGCCCCGTGCCGTTTCCCCGGCTGATGTATTACCAGCTGTGGCACGCGCGCACGCACCACTCGGCTGCTGCCATGTGGCTGCGCGACTGCGTGAAGACGGTGGCTTCATCGCTACGAAAAGAATAGCTGCTTGCGTATGCTGAACAAGCGCCATCAGGTGTTTTCACTCTTATAACAAGTTGTAAAACTGAGAGACAATCCTCCGCATGAGTTCACCCCCTAACCCTACCGCCCCGGGTGCGTCGCCGCCGCCCCGGCTGCAGCTGGCAGGCATCACCAAGCGCTATCCCGCCGTGGTGGCCAACAGTGGTGTGTCGCTCACGGTATTGCCGGGCGAGATCCATGCCGTGCTGGGCGAAAACGGTGCGGGCAAGTCCACGCTGATGAAAATCATCTACGGCTCGGTCAAGCCCGACGAAGGCAGCGTTTTCTTCAACGGCCAGGCCGTGCAGGTGCGCAACCCGCAAGAGGCGCGCGCTTTAGGCATCGCCATGGTGTTCCAGCACTTCAGCCTGTTCGACACCCTCACCGTGGCCGAAAACGTGTGGCTGGGCCTGGACAAGAGCCAGGCCTTGGCCGAGGTGACGCAGCGCATCACTGCAAAGGCCGCCGAATACGGCCTCGACATCGACCCCTTGCGCCCGGTGCACACGCTCAGCGTGGGCGAGATGCAGCGGGTGGAAATCATCCGCGCGCTGCTCACCAACCCCAAGGTGCTGATCCTGGATGAGCCCACCTCGGTGCTCACGCCCCAGGCGGTCGAAAAGCTCTTTGTGGTGCTGCGCAAGCTGGCCAGCGAGGGCTGCAGCATCCTCTACATCAGCCACAAGCTGCACGAGATCCGTGCGCTGTGCACCGCCTGCACCGTGCTGCGCGGCGGCAAGGTCACGGGCGTGTGCAACCCGTCCGAAGAATCCAACGCATCCCTGTCGCGCCTGATGATCGGCGCCGAGCCACCCGCGCTGGAGCATCGTGCCGTGCAGACCGGCGCCACCGTGCTGCGCGTGCAGGGCCTGTCGCTGCCGCGCGCCGACCAGTTTGGCGTTCAACTCGTCGACCTGCAGTTTGAGGTGAAGGCGGGCGAGGTGGTGGGTATTGCGGGCGTGTCGGGCAATGGGCAAAAAGAATTGCTCTACGCCCTGTCGGGCGAAGACCAACGTGCCGAGCCTGCGAGCATCCAGGTGGCTGGCCAGAACGCGGGCCGCATGGGCCCCGGCCAGCGCCGTGCGCTGGGCCTGCACTTTGTGCCCGAAGAGCGCCTGGGCCGGGGCGCTGTGCCCACCATGGGCCTGGCGCACAACCTGCTGCTCACACGCACCAATTCGGTCAGCGGCAGCGGCTGGATCAAGGTGGGCGCGTTGCAAAAACATGCCGAGGACATCATCCGGCGCTTCAACGTGAAGGCGGGCGGCCCCAACGCAGCGGCCAAGTCGCTGTCGGGGGGTAACCTGCAAAAGTTCATTGTGGGGCGCGAGATCGACGCCAACCCGAAGCTGCTTATCGTTTCGCAGCCCACTTGGGGTGTGGACGTGGGCGCGGCGGCGCAGATACGGGGATCGATTTTGGCGCTGCGCGACGCGGGCTGCGCCGTGCTGGTGGTCAGTGAGGAGCTGGACGAATTGTTTGAAATCTGCGACCGGCTGCATGTGGTGGCCAAGGGCCACCTGTCGCCCTCCGTGGCGCGCGCCGAGGCCACGGTGGAGCGTATTGGCGAATGGATGAGCGGCCTGTGGCATGCCGATGTGCAGGCGCACTTGTCGCGCGATCTGTCGAGCGATCCATCGGCACGGTACGCGCCGCCAACCCAGGCGGGGGAGGCGCAGCATGTTTAAGCTCGAACCGCGTCCCCAGGCCTCGAGACTGTGGACCTATGGCTCGCCGCTGCTGGCCCTTGCCATCACGATCGCGATCGGCGTGGCATTGTTCATGGCCTTGGGCAAAGACCCGGTGCGGGGCCTGCAGGTGTTCTTCTGGGAGCCCGTGAAGTCGCAATACGCGCTGGGCGAACTCATGGTCAAGGCGACCCCGCTGCTGTTGATCGCGCTCGGCCTGGCCGTGTGTTTTCGCTCCAACGTCTGGAACATCGGCGCCGAGGGGCAATTTGTCATCGGGGCCGTGGCTGCTGGCGGCATGGCGCTGCTGGCCGACAAGACCACGGGCCCCTGGATCGTGCCCGCCATTTTGCTGGCCGGGGTGTTGGGCGGCATGGCGTGGGCGGGCCTCACGGCGCTGTTGCGCGACAAGTTCAATGCCAACGAAATCCTGGTGAGCCTGATGCTGGTGTATGTGGCCACGCTGGTGCTGGGCTATCTGGTCTATGGCCCCTGGAAGGACCCCATGGGCTACAACTTTCCGCAAACCAAGACGTTTGAGAAGGTCACGCAGATCCCCCGGCTGATGCAGGGCTCGCGCATGTCCATTGGCCTGCTGCTGGCGTTGGCCGGTGCGGGGGCGTTGTGGGTGTTCCTGTTTCGCACCCGCGCGGGTTTTGCCCAGCAGGTGGGGGGGCTTGCGCCTGCGGCGGCGCGTTATGCGGGGTTTTCATCGCGCAGGGCGCTGTGGACGGCGCTGCTGATATCCGGCGGCGCTGCGGGCCTGGCCGGTGCCCTGGAGGTGGCCGGGCCCATTGGGCAGCTCACGCCGTATGTGCCTGCGGGCTATGGGTTCGCGGCCATCATCGTGGCCTTTGTGGGGCGCCTGCACCCGGTGGGCATGATTCTCTCGGCCATTCTCATGAGCATGTTCTATATCGGTGGCGAGCTGGCGCAGTCGCGCCTGGGTCTGCCCAAATCGCTCACGGGCGTGTTCCAGGGCCTGCTGCTGTTCACGCTGCTGGCCTGTGACACGCTGATTGCCTACCGCATTCGCTGGGTGGCCTCGAAGGGAGGCAAATGATGGAATCCTACGCACTGCTGATCGGCGCCACGCTGAGCGCGGGCACCGTGCTGGCCATCGCGGCCCTGGGCCTGCTCATCAACGAAAAGGCCGGCATCGTCAATCTGGGCGCCGAAGGCATGATGCTGTGCGCTGCCATTGCGGGCTATGCCACCGTGGTGCACACGGGCAACACCTGGCTGGGTTTTGCGGCGGGCATGGCCGCGGGGGCATTGTTGGCCGCCGTCTTTGGTGTGCTGGTCATCTGGCTGAACACCAACCAGTACGCCACCGGCCTGGCGCTCAGCCTGTTTGGCGTGGGCTTTTCGGCGTTTGCGGGCATCAGCTACGTGCAGGCCAAGCTGCCCGAACTGCCCAAATACGCGATTCCCGTGCTGGGCGATGTGCCCTTGCTGGGGCCGGCGCTGTTTCGCCAGCATCCGTTGGTGTATCTCACCATGCTGTTGGTGGCGGGGTTGGTCTGGTTTTTGTACCGATCGCGCGCCGGTCTGGTGCTGCGCTCGGTGGGCGAATCGCCCGAGTCCGCCCATGCGCTGGGCTACCCGGTGCGGCGCATCCGGCTGGCGGCCGTGGTGGTGGGTGGGGCCCTGTGTGGCCTGTCGGGGGCGTATATCTCCACCGTCTACACCCCGCTGTGGGTGGAGGGCATGGTGGCCGGGCGCGGCTGGATCGCGCTGGCGCTCACCACCTTTGCCACGTGGCGCCCGGCACGGGTGTTGCTTGGTGCTTACCTGTTTGGCGGCGTGACCATGCTGCAGTTCCATTTGCAGGCCTCAGGCGTGCAGGTGGCCAGCCAATTGCTGAGCATGCTGCCGTATGTGGCCACCATCGTGGTGCTGGCGCTGATCTCTCGCAATCCGGCGTGGATCCGCATCAACATGCCGGCATCGCTCGGCAAGCCGTTTTATCCGGGCTCCTGACAAGGCGGGCTGCCCGTTCAAAAGGGGGCTGCGCGGTGATAGCGCGCCCCATAATTGCTGTTTTCGTTCCTGAACTTTGTTCACTTTGCCAGCCTCACTTCTTCAACAAGGAAACCAACATGACTGATCTGCCCAAACGCTCTTTGCTTAAGGTAGCCGCGCTCTCCGCCATGGCCGCCGCCGCCCTGGCGGGCTGCGGCAAGAAGGAAGAACCGGCACCGGCCCCGGCGCCTGCACCCACCCCGGTAGCAGAAGCCCCCGCGCCCAAGGCCGAGCCTTTGAAGATCGCGTTTGCTTACGTCGGCCCGGTGGGCGATGGTGGCTGGTCGTATGCCCATGACAACGGCCGCAAAGCGCTGGAAAAAGAGTTCGGGGACAAAGTTATCACCACCTTTGTGGAAAGCGTGCCCGAGTCGGCTGATGCCGAGCGTGTTCTGCGCGACTTCACAGGCCAAGGCAACAAGCTGATCTTCGGCACCACGTTTGGGTATATGGAGTCGATGCTCAAGGTGGCCGCCGACAACCCAGGCGTCAAGTTCGAGCACGCCACGGGGTACAAGACCGCCGAAAACATGCGCACGTACGACAGCCGCACCTACGAAGGCGCGTACATGGCTGGTGTCATTGCGGGCGCCATGACCAAGTCCAACACCTTGGGCGTGGTGGGGTCGGTGCCGATTCCTGAAGTGATCCGCAACATCAACAGCTTCACGCTGGGTGCGCAGTCGGTCAACCCCAAGGTCAAGACCAAGGTGGTGTGGGTGAACGAATGGTTCAGCCCTCCGAAGGAAACCGAAGCCGCCACCTCGCTGATCAACGGCGGCGCTGACGTGCTGTTCCAGAACACGGATTCGCCCGCGGTGCTCAAGACAGCCCAGGAAAAAGGCAAGCGCGCGTTCGGCTGGGATTCCGACATGACGGCCTACGGCCCCAAGGCCCACCTGGCATCGGCGGTGATCAACTGGGGCCCTTACTACATCAAGGCCACCAAAGACGCACTCGACGGCACTTGGTCCACCGGCCAGAGCTGGTGGGGTGTGAAGGAAGGCGCCATTGACCTGGTGTCGATCGCCGACGACGTTCCCGCCGAAACCAAGGCCAAGGTGGAAGCGGTCAAGAAAGGCTTGGCAGATGGCAGCTTCGTGATCTGGAAGGGGCCGATCGTGGGCCAGGACGGCAAACCTGTGCTGGAAAAAGACGCCGTGGCTGACGACAAATTCCTGGGTGGAATCAACTTCTACGTCAAGGGCGTGGAAGGCAAGATTCCTGGCGGCGACAAGAAATAAACCGCCGCTGCGGCAGGCCCATTGGCCTGCCGTGATACAAGCCAAGGGCCACCACAGGTGGCCTTTTTTCATGGATACGGTCGCTGGCCGAATTCAAATGGCCCACTGACAATTTTCCAGCTTTTCCGCTCAGAATATGGTGGCGGTGGTCGGCCTGCTCCGGCGCGGCAATCACTGCATGCAGCGGCTGCCAACTGATCCGCGCGGCAGGTTGCATTGCATGGGCCGCCGTCCGGGCATCATCTGCCTATCGCCGCTTTCTGCGGCACGCCGATATCACTTTTGGAGTTTGCTGATGTTCAAAGTGCCCCCTATCTCAGCCCAGCGCCTGCCCGATCTGCTGCGTGCCATGCCCAAGGCGGAGCTGCACATCCATATCGAAGGTTCGCTGGAGCCCGAGCTCATCTTCGCGCTGGGCCAGCGCAACAATCTGAAGCTGCCGTATGCCACGGTGCAAGAGCTGCGCAGCGCCTATGCATTCAGCAACCTGCAGAGCTTTCTCGACATCTATTACGCGGGTGCCAGCGTGTTGCTGCATGAGCAGGATTTCTATGACATGGCACGTGCCTATCTGGGCCGCGCCGCGCTCGACAACGTGTTGCACACCGAGATTTTTTTTGACCCCCAGACCCACACCGCACGCGGTGTGGCCATGGAGACGGTCATCAACGGCCTGCACCGTGCCTGTGAAGATGCTCGCCAGGAGCTGGGCATCAGCGCCACATTGATCCTTTGTTTTCTGCGCCACCTGAGTGAAGAGTCGGCCTTTGAAACGCTGGAGCAGGCGTTGCCTCTGATCGACAAGGTGGTGGGCGTGGGACTTGATTCGAGCGAAGTCGGCCACCCGCCCGAAAAGTTTGCGAGGGTGTTCGCACGATGCAAGGAACTGGGCTTGCATCTCGTGGCCCACGCGGGCGAAGAAGGTCCGCCAGCGTATATCTGGAGTGCACTCGATGTGCTCAAAGTGGAGCGTATCGACCATGGCGTGCAGGCCGTACACGACGCCGCGCTGATGCGGCGCCTCGCCCAAGACCGGATTGCGCTCACCGTGTGCCCGCTGTCCAACCAGAAGCTGCGCGTGTTTCCGGACCTCGCGGACCACAACCTGGGCAAACTCCTTGACGCCGGGCTGGCCGCCACTGTCAATTCGGATGACCCAGCCTACTTTGGCGGCTACATCAACGAAAACTTCACACAGGTGTTTGCTGCCACCGGCATGTCCGTGAGGCAGGCCTACCAGCTGGCTTTCAACAGCTTTGAAGCCAGCTTTGCCAGCCATCCCGAAAAACGCGTGTGGGAGCACAAGCTCAAGGAAACCTTCGAGCGGTTTTTTGAGCAGGATTGACGCGCCGCCTCGACGCGTTGCATTGTCATTTGGATGCGGTGTGTTGACTTAAGGCAACACCCAGAAGCCCTGCTGAAACGGGACGGGTGACTTTGAAGCACCTTGCGAAAGGGCGATTGGGGTGCACCGGTTTGGGACATGACCGCCCGATTTTTGGGTGGCAATTTGCGGGTATACCCCGAAAAACCTAGAATTGTGAGTATTTGTAGCAGGATGTTGGTCGGTGGGGGCGTTGCGCGGCGTGCCGCCCATGCCGCCATGGAGATGCCTGTGCACATTCTTGGTGCGTTGTTCCTTTCTGGAGTGCTTTTATGTTTCTCAATCAACTTTCCATCGGCAAGCGGTTGGCCGTGGTGCTGGGCCTGATCCTGGCATTGTTTTTGGCCAGCAGTGTCGTGGCGGTGGTCAAGCTGGGCCAGCTTGGCAAAGAGATCGATGGCATGGTCAACGACAACATCAAGACGGAACGTGCGGGCTCTGACTGGCTGCGCCACACCACATCGGGCGTGCAGCGTGCGGCGGCCATTGCCAAAAGCAGTGATCCCGGCCTGATTCCTTATTTCGCACCGGCCACGGCCGCATCGATCAAGGACACCAATGAATTGCAGAAATTCATCGAGTCCAAGATGAATACCGCTGAGGAAAAGCAACTGTTTGCCAAAGTGGGCGAGTTGCGCAAAAACTATCTGGCTGCCCGCGAAGAGGTGAGCAAGTTCAAGCAGGCGGGTGACGCCGAGAGTGCCAACAAGGTCTTTAACGAACAGTTCGAGCCCACGTCGCGCGCGTATCTCGCCGGGGTGCAGCAAATGGTGGACGCCCAGCGTGCTGAGCTGGATGCGGCCGGCAAACACAGCGAAGAGCTGCGGGCACAGACCTCGATGCTGCTGCAGATCTGCACGGCCGTCTCGTTGCTGCTGGGTGCCTTGCTGGCCTGGTTGTTGACCACCAGCATCACGCGCCCATTGTTGCGGGCCGAAGCCATTGCCGAAGCCATCGCCGACATGGACCTCACGGGCGCACCGCAGGCGAGCTACGCTGGCGACGAAACCGGCCGCCTGCTGCGTGCGCTGGACGTGATGCGCACCGAGTTGCACACCTCCATGTCCCAGGTCCGGGGCGTGGTGGACAGCATCTCGACCGCCAGCACCCAGATCGCCACGGGCAATCAGGACTTGAGTGCACGCACCGAGCAAACAGCCAGCAGCCTGCAAGAGACTGCCAGCTCGATGGAGGAGCTCACCAGCACCGTGCGCCAGAGTGCCGACTCTGCAGGGCAGGCCAATCAGCTGGCGGCCTCGGCCGCCGAGGTGGCGCAGCGCGGTGGCGCGGTGGTGGCCCAGGTGGTCAGCACCATGGATGAGATCAATGCCAGCAGCAAGAAGATCTCCGACATCATCGGCACCATTGACGGCATTGCGTTCCAGACCAACATCCTCGCGCTCAACGCAGCGGTGGAAGCCGCCCGTGCAGGCGAACAGGGCCGAGGCTTTGCCGTGGTGGCCAGCGAAGTGCGGTCGCTTGCGCAGCGCTCCGCCGAGGCGGCCAAAGAGATCAAGATGCTGATTGGTGTGTCGGTCGAAAAGGTGGAGTCGGGCGCCGCGCTGGTGCAGAACGCCGGCAGCACCATGACCGACATCGTGGACTCGGTGCGTCGTGTGTCCGACATCATTGGCGAGATCAGTGCAGCCGCATCCGAACAGAGCCAGGGCATTGGCCAGGTGAACGTGGCAGTGAGCCAGCTGGACCAGATGACGCAGCAAAATGCGGCGCTGGTGGAGGAGTCCACCGCTGCAGCCGAAAGCCTCAAGGACCAGGCATCGCGCCTGGCGGATGTAGTGGGTGCATTCCGCCTGGGCGCCGTGTCCCATGCGTTGCGCTTGAAGTGATTCGTTGTTTCGCGGCATCTGACCGCGCTCTTCAACGCGCCGTCTTGGGCGCGCAGGAGTAACTTCCGGGCAACCCGTTGTTGCCATGGTGTTTGGCCATGGCGTTGTTCCACCAGCGTGTGGATGCGACGGCATTCCATGCCGGCTCGATCGCCGCGACGGCTGGGCCCCGAGAGCGCCACAAGGGCACGGCAACCAGGGACACGTGTTGGTTGCTGCGGGCCACATCATGGGCGATGCGCAGATTTTGCGGGTGAGCTGGCTCGGTGGCGGGGGCGCGGTGGCCTGAAATCCTGCGAACGTGTTTGTTCACCATTTCGTGGGTGCCGTGTGGGGGCATTCGGGGTGAGGGGCGTCCTGGATGTGCTCCGGCGTCAACAGATGCCGTGTGATGCCATGTGATGCCAAGGCGACAGGCGCATATTCTTCAGCAGGTAGGATTTGTTTCGCCTTCAGGAGACAACCCACCCATGCAGACCTTGCTCCCCGAGCGCAAAGCCGCGCTCCCTTTCAAGGCCATCCGCCCCATTCGCACTATGGCCGACGTGCGCGAGCTAGAGGCGACGCCGCTCGACCAGGCTGTCACGGTGCGCAGCACCTACGAAATCCTCTTTAACGCGGCCCATGCGTTTGGTGCCAAGACGGCGCTGACCTTTCTGCGCGATGCGGACCCTGCCACACCACCGATCCGCTGGAGTTACGCCGAGCTGCTGACGGGTGTCCATCAGACCGCCAACCTGCTGCACGCGCTGGGGGTGGGGCCCCAGGACGCCGTCGCCGTATTGCTGCCCGGTTGCCTGGAGCACCATTTGGCGCTGTGGGGCGGTGAGGCGGCCGGCATCGTGCAGCCGCTCAACCCGCTGCTGACGGACGAAAAACTGGTGGCACTGATGACTGCTGGGCGTGCCAAGGTGCTGATTGCCTATGGTTCGGACGAAGGCGCCGGCGAGGCGGGCATGTGGTCCAAAGCGCTGCGCTTGCGCAGCCAGGTCCCGACCCTCACCACCGTGTTGCGTGTGGCACCGCACGACGAGCTGCCAGGCGCCGCGCCCGTGCTGCCCGCAGGGGTGCTCGAGTTTTCGACGTTGCGTGCCGCGCAATCGGGTGACCATCTTGTCAGCGGGCGCCACATCGGGCCCGAAGATATTGCTGCCTACTTTCACACGGGCGGCACTACCGGGGCGCCCAAGCTCGCGCGCCACAGCCACCGCGCGCAGGTTTTCACGGCCTGGTGTTGCGTGCAGATGCAGGGGCTGTCGGCCGACGACATCACCATCAATGGGTACCCGCTGTTCCACGTGGCCGGGGTGCTGCCCGCTGCACTGTCGTCGCTATCGGCCGGGGTGGAAACCATCATCCCCACTACCTCGCTGCTGCGCAACAAGCAGGTGGTGGCCAACTACTGGCGCCTGGTCGAGAAGTTTCGCCCGACCTCGCTTTCGGCTGTTCCTACGGTGCTGGCTGCGTTGGCCAATGTGCCGTTGGATGGGGCCGATATTTCCTCCATCCGCTACTGCCGCACCGGTGCTGCGGTGCTCCCCCCTGAACTGGCCGCACGGTTTGAGCGCCTGTTCGGCCTGCATGTGCACGAAAGCCTGGGCATGACCGAGATGGCGGGTATTTCGACCGTGACGCCCCCTGGGGTCGTCGGGCCTGCGGGCTGTGTCGGGTTTCCCATGCCTTACACCCACATGCGCATCGTTGCACTCGATGCGCAGGGCGGCGCCAGTGACCAGGACGTGCCTGCGGGCGAACCCGGCATGGTGCTGTTCAAGTCGCCCAATGTGTTCTCGGGTTTTCTCGACCCGGCGGATACCGCCAAGGCCTTTACCCACGATGGCTGGCTGGCCACGGGCGACCTGGGATGGGTCGATGGACAAGGGCGGCTCCACCTCACGGGTCGGTCGAAAGACCTGATCATCCGCAGCGGGCACAACATTGATCCCAAAACCATCGAAGACGCATTGGGCGCGCACCCCGCCGTGCAATTGTGCGCGGCGGTGGGTGCGCCTGATGCGTATGCGGGCGAGCTGCCCGTGGTCTTCGCCACGCTGCGCCCTGGCGAACACGTCAGCGCGGAGGATCTGCTGGCGTTCACCGCACAGCGTGTGGACGAAGCGCCCGCCAAACCCAAGCTCGTCACCATCATCGCGCAGATGCCCATGACCAATGTCGGCAAGATCTACAAGCCACAGCTGCGGGCAATGGCCGCACGGCATGTGGTGCAGATGCGGGTCGATGAGGCCTGTCGCGACCTGGGCATCGACCCGCCCAAACATCCTGTCGTGGGCAGTGATGAACACCACGGGGTCACCGTGCAGATCGTGGCGGCCACGCCGCAGCACGCCGCCCTGCGGGACCGCCTGGAGCAGGCGCTGGCCCCCTTGCCCGTGAAGACGCGCGTGCTGGATGCCTGACGCGCGCCCTATTTTCATAACCATAAAGGAGACAAAAATGATTTCAAAATTCAAGCCAAATCGCCGTGTAGCGCTCTTGGGGTCTGCGCTAGCAGCTATATTTTCGATAGCTTCCACCGCCGTGGCGCAAACGGCTGCGTCCAGTGGGGCCGCAGCGCCGTACCCCACCAAACCCATCCGGATGCTGGTGCCGTTTGCCGCTGGCGGCGGCACCGACGTGTTGGCCCGCGTGCTGGGTGAAAAAATGGCCGTGGGGCTGGGCCAGCCCATCGTGGTGGACAACAAACCCGGCGCGGGCGGCATCATCGGCACCGATGCACTGGCCAAGTCACCCGCCGACGGGCACACCCTCATGCTGGGGCTGAGCACCTCGTTGATGATCAACCAGTTTTTGTATACCAAGTTGCCCTACGACACGCAGCGCGATCTGACGCTGGTGTACCGCGTGGCGATGGGCCCGATGGTGCTGGTGGTGCACCCCAGCGTTGCGGCCAAGAATGGGCCCGAACTGCTGCAATACATCAAGAGCAACCCGGCCAAACTGGCCTACGGCTCTTATGGCATCGGCTCGTACCCCCACCTGGGTGGCGCGTACCTGAGCGAGTCGCAGCAGGGCGCCATGAACCACATTGCCTACAAGGGCGAGGCTCCCATGGTGCAGGACCTGATCGGCGGGCAGATCCAGATGGCCTTTGCCAGCGCGCTGGCCGCCAAAGGCCACATCGACAGCGGCAGGTTGCGGGCCATTGGTGTCATTGGCGAAAAGCGGATGACGGTGTTGCCCAACGTGCCCACCCTGGCCGAGCAAGGGCTGACCGACGAGCCTTACCGCATCACGGGCTGGCTGGCCGTGGCCGCGCCGGGCGGCACCCCTAAAGCGGTGGTGGCCCGGGTGGCCAAAGAGATCGGCGCTGCGCTGAAGTTGCCCGACGTGCGCGAGAAAGTGGTGGCGATGGGCTTCGAGATCGAAGACAGCTCGCCCGAGAAATTCCAGGCGGCGTACCGCAAGGAAATGCCGGTGTGGGAGCGCCTGGTCAAGCAAACCGGCGCCCGGCTCGACTGAACTGCGGGTTTTCCCGTTTCGCGTAAGCGGCCGCCCCGTTGCACGGCGGCGCACCGCCGGCCCGACAAAGCCGGTGGTCTTGGGTCTGCGCAGGTGGGATTGCGCTGCGTTTTATGCGCGGGGTCTTGCATGAGCCTCCTGCGCTTTCATGGAAACCCCCTGACGCCAGATGGTGGGTATGCGGGCAGGCGTATTCTGCTGGCGAAGCTTTTCAGTAAGCTCGGCAGCACTATGCAAAAACAAAAAGCCTACCGCGCCTCCCTCTTGCGATTTGACTCTGCAGGCCATGCCATTTTTGAGGTGGACGGCCTGCTGGTGGTGGGGCCCGACGCGTCGGGGCGGCAGGTGGTGCTGGATGTCGGCGGCTATGCGGATGTGGCTAGCCGCCACCCCGAAGTGGCCGTGACCCATTGGCCGGGCCGGATCATTGCGCCGGGTTTTGTGGATATGCACATCCACTTTCCCCAAACCGACGTGATTGGTTCGCCCGCAGACGGGCTGCTGCCCTGGTTGGAGAACTACACCTTTCCCCACGAGTCACGTTTCGTGGCAGAGGACTACAGCGCGCAGGTGGCCACCTTTTTTGTGGATGAGCTGCTGCGCAACGGGGTGACAACGGCGTTGACTTTCTCCACCTCGCACCCGGCGTCGGTGAACGGGCTGTTTGCCGAAGCACAGCGCCGGCACATGCGGCTCATCACCGGCAAGGTGCTGCAAGACCGCCACTCGCCAGACGGCGTGCGCGACGATACCGAGCAGAGCCTGGTCGACACGGAAGACCTCATCCGGCGCTGGCATGGCGTGGACCGGCTCGGCTATGCCATCACGCCGCGTTTTGCGCCCACCAGCACCCCGGCCCAACTGCGTGGTGCGGGCGAGCTGGCTGCGCGGTATCCGGATGTCTGGATCCAGTCGCATGTGGCAGAAAACCGTGACGAGATCGACTGGGTACGCGCACTGTTTCCGGCGTCGCGCAGCTACCTGTCGGTGTACGACGACTTTGGCCTGATGCGCGAGCGCGCGGTGTATGCGCACTGCATCCACTTCGACGATGAGGACCGCGCCCTGATGCGCGACACCGGCTCGGTGGCAGCGGTGAGTCCCACCAGCAACCTGTTTCTGGGCAGCGGCTTTTTTGACTACGCAGGTGCTGATCGCATGGGTTTTGGCTATGGCCTGGCCAGCGACGTGGGCGGCGGCACCAGCTTCAGCCCGTTTCGCACCATGCTGGCGGCCTACTACGTGGGGCGCACCACGGTCGAGGGTGTGCAGGGAGCGAACGGCAAGCCGGGCCTGAGCCTGTCGCCCCAGCATCTGTGGTGGCAACACACGGCAGGTGCGGCCAAGGCGTTGGGCCTGGCGGGGGTGGTGGGCAATCTGCAGCCGGGGTGCGAGGCCGATTTTGTGGTGCTCGATCCGGCGGCCACTGCGCTGCTGGAGCGCAAGACCCGACAGGCCCGCAACCTGGATGAACTGTTGTTTGCGATGATCGTGCTGGGTGACGACCGGCTCGTCGAGCGCACGGTGATCAGCCAGGCATCCAGTGCTTGAATGGCCTCTGGCGCTTATTGGATAAGCGCTGGCAGCTATCAATTTTGAATTTTTCATGCGAACGCCATCACCACGTCGTCTGGAGGGTGGCGCGTGGTGCGGCCCGGGTGTACCCGCCCCGGCGGCTGGTCACGGGCCTGTGATCTGGCGCAATCTGTGCAAGCTGTGGGGCCCACCTGAGAGGGTTTTGCGCCATCTTTCAAGCAAAATACGGCTCCCGCGCTTGATAATCAAGCGCTACCAGCTACATATTTAATAGCGCCCAGCCGTCTGCCGGCAGACCACCTGGGCCCCAGTGCAGGGAGTTCTCCGATGAGTATCAAGAGCGACAAGTGGATCCGCCGCATGGCTGCCGAGCACGGCATGATCGAACCTTTCGAGCCCGGCCAGGTGCGCGAGGTCGATGGCAAAAAAATCATCAGCTACGGCACCAGCAGCTATGGCTACGACATCCGTTGTGCGCCTGAATTCAAGGTCTTCACCAACATCCACAGCACGGTGGTGGACCCCAAGAACTTTGACGAAAAGAGTTTTGTCGATTTCGAGGGTGACAGCTGCATCATCCCGCCCAACAGCTTTGCGCTGGCCCGCACCATGGAGTACTTTCGCATCCCGCGCAACGTGCTCACCATCTGCCTGGGCAAAAGCACCTATGCCCGCTGCGGCATCATCGTCAACGTGACCCCGTTCGAGCCCGAGTGGGAGGGTTACGTGACGCTGGAGTTTTCCAACACCACGCCACTGCCTGCGCGCATCTACGCGGGTGAAGGCTGCGCGCAGGTGCTGTTTTTCGAGAGCGACAAAGACGACGTGTGCGAGGTCAGCTACCGAGACCGGGGCGGCAAATACCAGGGGCAGGTGGGGGTGACCTTGCCCAGGGCTTGATACCCTGCGAAAGGGCTGTTCAACGCGGGGGGGGAGCCACCGTCTGTCGGGTGCGTCGGCCCGTGTCCTACATGCGCAGCACCTGTTGGCTGAATGGGTGTGGCGGGGGGATTTTTTAGCATGGACGATGCCACCGGGTTGTTCTGGGGCGCGAACCAGGAGTTCACCATGCTGACCTTTGCTGCACCCTCGGACCCCGCACAGACCCGGGGTCGTGCTCTTTCCGATGACAGGCCCCAGAGCGATGCCTCCAGCTTTGTGAAGGGCCTTGGCGCGTCACTGCCCGCCACCCATTCCTCCACCCATTCCTCCACCCATCCTGTGCTCACAAGGTATTGGCCTTGTGACTTGCTGAACACCTTCATCCTCAAGATGGCGGCGAATGGCCGGTGTGTCAACACCGCCATGATGCTGGGAGACTGCCAGTACGCCAAGGCGCAACTGGCCGCCGCAACGATGTCCCAGGATGATGAGCTGGTATCGCTGTCGGCGCGCCTGCAGGTGTATTTCGACACGGCGGCGGCCGATGGGTGCACCGTGGCGGCCGCTCTTTCTCTGGCGCAAGATGTGCGGCTGCTGGCGGTGTGAGGGCGCTGGCCGTGCTGCGCCGCACACGCCCCTGCGGCGCCCACGATCTCATGCATGCTGGGCGGGGGCTCGGTGCCGGTGGGTGGCCATGCCCCAGCGGGACCTCGCTCAGGCCCCGGATCTCCCCGTGCGCGCCCATGCGAATCCGTGCGCATGGGTGCGCATTGGTGCGTAGTACGGCGCCAGTACGCGCCCTCAAACGCGGCCTCAATCTTCTACACAGACCCGGTTGCGTCCCTGGCCCTTGGCCTCATAAAGGGCTGCGTCTGCTCGGCGCAGGATGTCTGCACCTTCTTCCTCCGCCCCCTTGAGCGTGGCGACCCCCGCGCTGATGGTGATGCGGCCCACCACCGGGTCCCGCTGCTCATCCATCGCAGCCACCAGGGTGTGGGCAATGGCTTGTGCGCCCGCCAGGTCGGTGTCGGGCAGCAAAACGACGAACTCCTCGCCGCCCAGTCGCGCCACCACGTCAGAGCTGCGAAGCCGCTCCTTCAAGGTGAAGGCGAGCCGTTGCAAAACGTCATCGCCTGTTTCGTGCCCATAGGTGTCGTTCACGCGCTTGAAATGGTCCACATCAACGGTGATCAGACTCAGTGGCCTGCCGCTGCGGTGTGCCAGCGCCAGTGCAAAGGCCATCTGGGTTTCAAAACCCCTGCGGTTCAGCAACCCGGTGAGCACGTCGGTGCGGGCCTGGCGGTCGAGCGCGTGGTTGGCCTCTTGCAGTTCTTGCGTGCGCTGGCGCACGGTGTCTTCCATGGCTTCGTGTGCGGACAGCAGGCGGTGCGTCATGCGGCCCAGCGCCTGCGACAGTTGCGTCACTTCCCGGTTGCTGTGAACGGCCGGGATGTTGGACCCTGGTGTGCCAGCCTCCACGGCTGATGCGGCGTCGGCGAGCGCATACAGATCAACGCTCAATCGCCGTGCGGCCAGCCAGGCCAGCAACGATGCCAGCAACGCCGCCGCCAACCCGATAGCGAGGGCCATTCGCACGGTGTGGTTCGCCTCGGCAAACGCCAGCTCTATGGGTTGCCGTGCCACGATGCGCCAGCCCAGGTCGCTTTCAGCGCTGCGTGCCTGCAGTTGGGTGGCCGCTGTGAGGTACTTTTTGCCGTCTTGCCAGCGCACCACGGCGGTGTGCAGGCTGCGGCCGTCGCGGCCGTTGTTGACGTTGATTCCCTCGGGTAGTCGCATGTCAGCGTTTTCCAAGGTCTTGCCGCGAGCGGCGGGCGCAAGAATCAGCTCACCGTCGCGGTTGAAGATGTACAGCTCCAATGCGCTTTCCTGCGCCGATGTCGGAGTGAGGCTTTGCAGCACTTCGCGCGTCCATTCCCAGCTGCCATGAATGCCCACCACGCCTACGATGGTGTGGCCGATGTTGATCGGCGCAGCAAAGTCGACAAACCGGTTGGGTTCTCCGTAGGCCGTGGGCGGCAACAGGGCATCGAGCAGTTTGGCCGGATGCACGTCACCAACATGGGCGCCCTTGAGACCGTGCTGGAACCAGGGCCGCTGGGCCACGGTCTGACCTACCAGCATCCCCCCGGTAGCGTTTTGCACCACCCCTTGGGCGTCGGCCACGCCAATCCATGCGTTGTAGGGTTCCATGGCCTTGCTGCGCTCCAGCATGTGCAAGGCTTCGGGCGAATGAAGCCCTTTGGCCCAGATGATTTCGGCGCTGGCGAGCACCGTGGCCTCGCGGATGCGTTGATGCAAACCGTTGGCGAGCAGCGTGCTGGCGTTTTCAGCCACCAATTGAAGGGCGGCGCCCGCATCGCGCTCGGTGCGCTGCTTGAGCAGCTCGCCAAAACCCAGCGACAGCAATACGGCCAAGGAGACGACCAGTGCGCCAAACACCAACGCGATCTGCGTGCGCAGCCCGTGGTCTGCGAAGCGGTTGATGCGGTTGACTGGCTTCATGGCATGCCCCAGGTGCCGTGCGCAAGTGGGCGGGCCAACCCGGGCGAAGTCCGTCCACCGTGCGATCTGGGCTGTGTTGGGATGTGGCGGCGCAATGCGTGCCGGGCAATGGTGGCCGTCGTAGTGGCTGCGGCAGTGGGGGTGGCAGCATCGATCGTGGCCTGGGCCTGCGGCTGAAGGCGGTGCGCAAAAGACATGGGCGCACTGTACACAGCGATCCCATCTTTGAAAGCGCTAACAAGCCCAATCACGTGCCATTGCAACGGGTTTTGCTGCAGGCGATGGGCGACCGTGGGAGCGCCGCAGTGGCTCAGAGTGGGGCGCAGATGGCGGTCTGCCCGACACACACCCTTCCTTCTTCGCAGCGCCTTGCTGGCGCGTAATATGCTAATGGGATCGCCCCTGTTGGGCGGGCTTTGGAGACATGCAATGAAATGGGAAGGCAATCGCGAATCCGACAACGTGGAAGACCGCCGCGATGGCGGCGGCGGCGGGGGATCGCCAATTTTTGGCGGACGAAGCATTGGCATTGGCACCATCGTGGTGGCCTTGGTGGGTGGCTGGGTGCTGGGCATCAATCCGTTGACGATTCTTGGCCTGCTCAGTGGCGGGGGCTCGCCTGCACAGGTGCAGCCCCAGGCGCCTGCACATCGCCCGCCCGCAGACGACAAGATGGCCCGGTTCGTCTCCACCGTTCTGGCCGACACCGAGGACGTCTGGCAAGGGGTTTTCCGCGAGGGCGGTGGTCAGTACCAAGACCCGCGCCTGGTGCTGTTTCGGGGGGCAACGCCTACCGCGTGTGGCACGGGGCAGGCGGCCATGGGGCCGTTTTATTGCCCGGGCGACCAAAAGGTTTACATCGATCTGGGGTTTTACGAAACCCTCAAAAACCGGCTGGGTGCACCTGGTGACTTCGCGCAGGCCTATGTGATTGCCCATGAAGTCGGCCACCATGTGCAAAATCAATTGGGCATCAGCGCCAAGGTCGACCAGATGCGCGGGCGGGTGAGCAAGACCGAATACAACGCCTTGTCGGTGCGCCTGGAACTGCAGGCCGACTGCTTTGCCGGTGTGTGGGCTCACCATGCGCAGTCTGCGCGCCAGATTCTGGAGCAGGGTGACGTGGAGGAGGCCATGAACGCAGCCGCCAAGATCGGTGACGACGCTCTGCAACGTTCCAGCGGCGGTGCGGTGGTGCCAGAGAGTTTTACCCACGGCACCAGTGCCCAGCGGCAGCGGTGGTTCAACAATGGGCTGCAGAACGGCGACGTGAAGGCTTGCGACACGTTTGCCGCCCGCAGCCTGTAGCCTGTTCGGCCAGTGCCGGCACAGGCTCTTGAAGCCATGGGCCATGCGCACCTATGCGCCCCTTTGCGCCACCGGCCGTCCCATGTGCACCGGCGGTGGCGCCTGGCTGGCGCCACGCGTGAGCCAGGTGGCCGTGTTGGGGCTCCATGCATGGTGTCGTTTGGTGTTGTTCAGCGCGGGCGCTGAACGAGGATCTGCGCACCTGGCGGGGCTATCGTGAGCGCGTTTTGGCGCGCGGGCCCACCCGCACCCCGCAGCAGCCCTGAAGGCGATGAATAACTTCGCCCAGATCGGGGCGAGACGCTTGGTTACCACAACCCGGCAGTGACGGGTCATGCTGAAGGATTTCCAAGAAAAGTGCAGAAAGCGCTTTATTTGTAAGCGTTGATAGCTATCAAAAAAATAGCATTTCTCTGGATGGAGGGCAAACGCGCGGTGCAGTTGCCGAGGCCAGCAAACCAAAAAAATGCGTTTTGGGCCAGCGGTGCGACAATAGAGGGCTAAATGACAAGTTCCTTTTCCAATTTATCGCTGGCAGAGCCGCTAGCGCGCGCCGTAGCCGAAATGGGCTACGAATCCATGACACCCATCCAGGAGCAGGCCATTCCGGTGGTGCTCACCGGGCAGGATGTGATGGGCGCGGCCCAGACGGGCACCGGCAAGACGGCGGCTTTTTCGCTGCCCCTTTTGCAGCGCCTGCTCAAGCATGAGAGTAGTTCCACATCGCCTGCCCGCCACCCTGTGCGTGCGCTGGTGCTGTTGCCCACCCGTGAGCTGGCCGATCAGGTCGCTCAGCAGATTGCCTTGTACGCCAAGTACACCAAGCTACGCAGCACTGTGGTGTTTGGTGGCATGGACATGAAGCCCCAGACCATCGAGCTTAAAAAAGGCGTTGAGGTGCTGGTGGCTACGCCAGGCCGCTTGCTGGACCACATCGAGGCCAAGAACGCGGTGCTCAACCAGGTTGAATATGTGGTGCTCGATGAGGCCGACCGCATGCTCGACATCGGGTTCCTGCCTGACTTGCAGCGCATCCTGTCGTATCTGCCCAAGCAGCGCACCACGCTGCTGTTCAGCGCCACGTTCTCGCCGGAGATCAAGCGTCTGGCGGGCAGCTACCTGCAAAACCCGATCACCATCGAGGTGGCTCGGCCCAACGAGACAGCCTCCACTGTCGAACAGCACTTTTACAGTGCTGGTGACGACGACAAACGCCGTGCCATTCACCAGGTGCTCAAGAGCCGGGGCATCAAGCAGGCGTTCATCTTTGTGAACAGCAAACTCGGTTGTGCGCGCCTGGCCCGCAGCCTGGAGCGTGAAGGTCTGAAGACCACCGCGCTGCACGGTGACAAGAGCCAGGACGAGCGACTCAAAGCCCTGGAAGCCTTCAAGAGTGGCGAAGTGGACCTGTTGGTCTGCACCGATGTGGCCGCACGCGGCCTGGACATCAAAGATGTGCCCGCGGTCTTCAACTTCGACGTGCCCTTCAACGCCGAGGATTACGTGCACCGCATTGGCCGCACTGGCCGTGCGGGCGCCTCTGGCTTGGCGGTCACGCTGGTGTCGGGCAGTGATGCGCGCCTGGTGGCCGACATCGAGAAGCTGCTGAAGAAAAAAATCGACATCGAAGCCCTCGAATACGACGAGGATCGCCCGAACATTCGCAACCAGGGCCGCATCAACGACGGCCGCCGTGCATGGCGCGAAGCGGGTGAAACGGGCGACCCGCGCGATGCCCTGCCATCAGCCAGCCCCCGTGATCGCAGCGAGCGCCGTGAACCCCGCGAGAACTACCGTGGGTTTCGCCCCGCAGTGGCCTCACGCGATCCTTTTTTCGAAAAACCCTATGAGGCCAGCAGCAGCCCCGACGCTGCGCCTGCTTGGGAAGCCGCCAAAGCGCCAGCTCGCAGCGGGGTTTCGGCCAACATCAAGCCCAAACGCAAGGTGGCCGCGTTGTTCAAAGCCATCGAGCCTGAAACCTCGACGCAGTGATCGGTTGGGCGTTCAAATAGCCTGTTGCGCCTTGCTGGTAAGGCTTGGTAGCTATGCTTTTTGAGGCGTTGGATGGGGCGGGCGCAACGCAGGGAGCGCGCTCAGTCCATCTCGACGCAGCGGTTTCGGACAGGCGCCGTGCTTGAGACCGTTCTGCGCTGCCCTACCCAAGCGGCGCGTCGTGGCCAGAAGACTTGTTGGGGGTTCCGCTCAAGCCACGCTGATCACGCCAGTCTTGCTGGTGTGTGTGCCGTGGTCGGGCCGCAAGGTAGGGGCCATCGACCGCAGCAGTGCCGCGTCGATTTCGTTGAATACCCGTGGTGTGCCACCGTGTTGCTGCGTGAAGTGCAACGCGGCCACACCATCCGCAAAGGCCGGCAGGTTGCCCGCCCGCATGGGGCCCATGAATGAAGATCCTGCTACATACACCGCCTGCAGCGCGTCCAACCACCTGCCGGTGGTCGTATCGCTCACGTACCGGGCGACGATGTCATCGGGGCGGCGGCCACGCGTGTAGTGGTCCACATTGCCCAGGTACATCATCAGACTCAGCGGGGAGTCGAAAAAATAGGCGTCACCATCCGCAAAAATGACCTGGGCTGCCCACGCGAGTGCACGGGCCGGGTACATGCCACACACTGGGCACCGAGCGTCGGTGGGCACCGCGCGCGGCGCTGTCAGGGGTTGGCCCAAGGTGGGGTCGTATGGCGTGGGGGGCGCAACGATGCACACGTCGTCCCCCGCCTCCATCGTGCGTGGCTTGACTGCTTGGGGTTGTGGCGACCAGCGCCATGCCACAAGACCCGTGGTGCCCAGCAGCAAGGCCGCCAGCGCGACGCGCCGACGGGTGGTCGTGCGTGTGCTGGCGCGCTGTGGGCGTGTGGGCGTTGACATATAGGTGTGACCCCGGCCGATTACATGCGCGTGTCGTGCCCGGCGCCGCCGCTCAAGTCCACCATGGCGGGCGTGATTTCTGAAAACCGCAACACCTTGCCGCCGTATTCAGCCGCAAACTTTTTTGCGTCGGTCTCTTGCGCAAAACTGCCGATGGTAGGCCCCATGGAACCCGTGCGTTTGCCGCCCACCACGTACACGGCGGCTTTGCCGTCGATCCAGTGACCTTGCGGGGCATTCCAGTCGGCTTTTCCCATGTCTTGCACGTACACCGCCTTGACCGCGCGGACCTGCTCGCCAGCCAGCAGCGTGTTGAACAGCTCGACGGTGTCGCAAAAGAACGAGGGCTTGTCTTGCCCCGCAAAGTGCACCTGCGCCTTGGGTCCGGGATAGTCGGCCAGCAGCATGCCGTCGAGCTCGCAACTGGTGCTGCGGTCAATCTCCACGGGCGCCAGGGCCTGGGCGCTGCTGCCATCGGTCTGGGTGCATCCCGCCAGACCGGAAAGGCCCGTAAGCGTGCCCAGCGATGCGAGCATGGCCCAGCCCAGCAGTTGGCGCCGCCCGCGGCAGCTGCATTCGGATTGGTATTGCGTTGTCATGGTTTGAATCTCCAGCTCGCCAGACCCAGCGGCACCACGATCCAGCCCGCCATCACCGCACCCATCAACCATGGCTTGGCCAGGGCAGGGGGGACGATGCTGGTCAAGCCGTACATGGTGCGCACGTCATCGAGCGAGAAAACGTTGAGGATGCGGAAAACGTCGGCCGGGTTGAGCAGCAGCAGATAGGCCATGGCCTCGCCGCCATAGCGGCCCCCCGTGGTCACCAGTGCGCCGAGCAGCAACAGGTCAAACACCAGCACAAAAAAGAACCAGGCGGCAATGGCCAGGCCTGAGGCGCGGGTGCGTTCGTGGGTGATGACGGACAGCAGCACGGCCATGCTCAGGAATGCCAGGCCCAGCAATACCGAGCTGATCATGAAGCCACCGTAGTGAAAGAGGCCCGCCCAACTGAACTGCCGGTACAGCAGCACAGCCACCAGACCGAATCCCGCCAGGGTGGACAGCGTGAGCGCGGCGGCCAGCCCCAGGTATTTGCCCAGCATCAACTCCAGCCGCGTGATGGGCAGCGACAGCAACAGATCAAGCGATCCGCGTTCGCGTTCGCCCACGATGGCGTCAAACCCCAGCAGCAGCGCGATCAGCGGAATGAGGTAGATGACCAGGCTGACCAGGCTGGCAATCGTGAATTCGATGGAGCGAAACCCCACGGTACCTTGCTGCGCGCCGCCAAAGTAGGCAATGGCCAGCGAAAAAACGGTGAACACGAGCGCTACCGCCAGCACCCACCGGTTGCGGATGCGGTCGCGAAATTCCTTGGCCGCGATGGTGAATATCTGTGTGAATTCCATGGTGTGTTGTCTTTTTATGGGCGGACCATTACGCGTCGCGCAAGCCAAAGAAAACGTCTTCCAGCGACGGTTCGTGGATGTTCACGTCCAGCACGCGAGCGCCCAGGGGGGCAAGGGCTGCGAGCACCATCATCTTGGTGTTGTGGGGGCAGTCCACCCGCAGGCCGTGAGGTGCTGCACTGCAGGTGAGGTCGGGCAGTGCACTGAGTGCGTTCTGTGCTGCGGCTACATCGGCTTCGGCCAGCGTCAGTTGGATCGAGAGTGGCATCTGTGCCTGTTCGCGCAGTGCCTGCACACTGCCCAGGGCCTGCAGCTTGCCTGCGGCAAGGATGGCCAGGCGGTCCACGCGTTCTTGCAGCTCGGCCAGGATGTGCGAGGTGATGACGATGGTGACACCTTCGCCCTGCAGGTTGCGCAGTGCGGCATAGAAGTCGCGGATGGCTTGCGGGTCCAGGCCGTTGGTAGGCTCGTCGAGCAGCAGCACCTGTGGCGAGCCCAGCAGGGCCTGCGCAAAACCGAGACGTTGGCGCATGCCCTTGGAGTATTCGCGCACGGCACGGTTGCCTGCATGGGCCAGGCCCACGCGTTCCAGCAGCGCGGGGCACTGTTCTAGCGGAGCACCTTTGAGCCGGGCGAAAAAGCGCAGGGTCTCCAGACCATTGAGGTTGTCGTAAAGCACTACGTTTTCGGGCAGATAGCCCACGTGGCGACGGGCGGCCCGAAAGTCGCGCCCCTGCACGCTGGTGCCGCCCACGCGGATATCACCCGAGGTGGCCGCTACCAGGCCGAGAATCATCTTGAACAGGGTACTTTTGCCTGCGCCGTTGTGGCCGATGAGTCCAAAAATCTCGCCGCGCTCAATGCGCAGGTCAATGCCATCGACAGCGTGTATTGCACCGTAGTGCTTGTGCGCACCCTGTACCTCGATGGCAGCGGGCTCGCGAAGGTCAATGGGAGGAGGATTGCGGGTCACGCCAGTGGCTCCGTTCAAGGTTGAAATGGCTCGGCTGCATGCGGGGGTGCGGGTCCACCACGGTGGGCACGCGCAGCACGGGAAATTGTTGACCCACCAAGCGCAGCGCCTGCACTGCCGGGCTGGCCAGCAGCAGCTTGATGGTGGGGTGGCGCCAGGTCAGGCGGTCCACCATATCGTTGGCTTCGTAGGGTACGTCGCCTACACCGTCACCGTCACGGTCCCAACCCAGATAGTTGCTCCAGTAGTTGCCGCTTTTGGCTCCCCAGCGTTCGTCGCGGGCACCCACATACCGTACCTGCTCGCGGTTGCCGATGAAGTCGTTGCCCTCCACCACGTTGCGCGTGGAGCCAGCTGACAGGTGTACCCCCACGGTGTTGCGAACCACGAGGTTGCCGCGCAGGGTGACGTATTCCACATCGTAGATGAAGAAGCCGCGCTGGTTTTCAGCGACCACGTTGTTCTCGATCACCGAATCCTGCACCGAGCGCAGCATGATGCCGTGGTCGGAGTTGCCCCAGGCGCGGTTGTTGCGCACTACCTGTTCGCGCACCTCCATCAGTGCCAGGCCGCCGCGGTTCAGGTACGTGTCGTTGTCCTCCCACAGGTTGTAGTACGACGTCATGTAGTGCGTGCCGTAGCGGCTGTGGTGCAGCTTGTTGCCCCGGAACACTGCATGGTGCGACACGTCCACATAGAGCGCGTCGCGCACGAAGCTGATGTTGTTGCCGATGATTTTCGCGCCCTGCGTGTTGAAGAGCTGGATGCCATTGCCGCGCCGCGCCGAATCAAAGTCGCGCTTGCCGGTAATGGTGTTGCCTTCGATGCGCACATCCGTCACCTTCTCGATCCACAGACCAAACAGGTTGTATGTGAGGTCGCAGTGCTGCACCACGGTGCGGTGTGCGCCAGGGTAGAGGTAGATGCCAGCGTTCTGGTCCTGCAGGCTGCTGCCCGAGTCGCGCACGATCAGCCCCTCGATCGTGACATCGGGCGCCGTCACACGGATGGTGTCGCCGACCAGGCCGCCACTGACCGTGGGACGGTCCACGCCGCGCAGCGTGAGCGGCTTGTCGATCAGCAGGTTGGTGCGGTAAAAGCCGCGTTGCACCTCCAGCACGTCGCCGGGCGCTGCAGCCCGCACGGCGGCTTGCAGGTCTTGCCCAGGCTGCACCACCACGGTAGCGGCGCGCGCTGACTGCGTAGCCGCAAGACACAGGAGCGCCGCGCATGCCAGGCGGACTAGGGCATCCTTCATATCACCAACCAGCCCATGGACTTGAGCGCCAGGAAAAGCGCAGCACCAATCATCAGATTCTTGAAGCCCACATAGCTCACCATGTCCACCACGCCGGCGACGCGGTACTGGTCGCGCCACCACGGCCCGTCCTTCACATAGCGCTTGCCAGACAGGCGGATCAGCACCTCGTACACGCTCCAGCCAAACCACCAGCCAATGATGGCACCCGAGGAGAGCGTGCCCATCGCCGTCATAACCCAGGCCACCGTGGCGGCCACGGCGAGCGAGAGACCGGCGATTTGCAGCGCCCGCTGCGAGTGCCAGCCTTCGCTGCTCCAGGGCCACAGGTGGTCGCGCACTTCCAGCCACAGCCACTGCAAGCCGCGCGCGCCGTTCTTGTGCGCTGGCAGCATGGGCGGCGTGGGCATGCGTGGATCGGGCCCGCCCACCGCCTTGGCGCTGATCTGCTCGGTGTAGCTGGTCGCCGGGTGGATCGGGATGAAATAGCCGTTCTTGCCGATGGGCGTCATTTCCAGGCCGTCCTTTTCGCGGCGCTTGCGCTCTTTGGCCAGGGGCGGGCAGCCCTTGGTGTCGGTGTAGAGAATCATGCAGTCGAGGCAGTGCAGGCACTCGCGGTGGTCGATACGGCCGTCGGCATCAATCGCCTGCGCGCCGCAGCCCACGGCGCAGGCTTTGCAGCTATTGCAATCTTGCTTGCGCTTGAGGCCAAACCACCGGAACGTGCTGGGCATGGCCAGCGATGCGCCCAGTGGGCAGATGTATTTGCAATACGGGCGCTCGATGAAGATGGACACGCCAAGGATTGCGGCGACGAACAACCCATAAGGCCAGGCCCGGTTCATCACTCCGACCAGAAAAGTGGTCTTGAAAGGCTCGACCTCGGATAGTTTCTCTGCCAGGCCCATGGAGAACATGGACACCGTGAGCAGGAAGAAGAAGATGGCGTACTTGAGCCACTTCAGGCGGTCGTGCCATTTTTGTGGCAGCTTGGTCTGAAAGCGCCCCAGGCCCACAAAACGGGCGATCTTGTAGATGGATTCCTGCAGCGAGCCAAACGGACACATCCAGCCGCAGAACAGGCCGCGTCCGAACAGGAACACGGTGACGATGATGAAGATCCAGAACAGGAAGATGAATGGATCGGAAAGGAAGAGCGACCAAGTCCACTGGAACAACAAGGCGTGGAACCACGTGAGAACCTGCGTGATGGAGGGCTGCGCCATCACGCCAAAGCCGACAAAAACGATGGAAAGGCCCCAGGCGGTGTACTTGAAGGCGTTGACCGGCCACTTGTTTTTGTGCGTGGACAGGCGGGTAAGCCGTTCGCGGTAGGCGTAGACCACGCCCACTGCCACCAGCAACACGATGAACAGGCCAATCGCCACTGCGCGCGACTTCCATATGCGCACCCAAGGGGCATCGGGCTCGACCACCTTGGGGCGGCCGCCTTCGAGCATGGAGGCTGGCAACCAATAGGCCGTGTCGAAGCTGGTGAAGCTTTTGGCACCCGTGGCCCGGTCAATACGATTGCCCAACAGGCTCAGCTTCCAGGGGTAAGCATCTGAAAAGGCCTGGGAACGGATGATGAAGATCGCCGACTCGTTGTAGCGGGGGGCACCTGCGGCTTGCACGCCGTAGAGGTTCAAATAATCGAGATCGCGGAAGGTGAACGAATCGGCACCTTGCTTGACCTGCACCCGGTCATACAGGCCGCCACGCACAAAACCCGAGCCTTTGAAAGACTCATGCCCTGCGGTCCGGATGACAAAGACCGCGTGTTCACCTTCCTTGATCTGTTGCCGCAGGTTGTCCCAGCCCGTGGCGCCGAGCACACTTTTGCCAATGTCGGGGTGGCTCAGGTCACCGAACCACAGCTCGATGAACGGGTCGGCGCTGCGGTCCTGGCCCAACTGCTCGGGCATGACGCGCAGGTGCTGCACGGCACCGCGTCCCACCAGCTCGTCCCAGGTGAGGGAGGCGCCCGTCACCTTGTAGCGTGCTGGCTCGCGCACGGTGGGCGCCAAGATGCCGACTTGCCGTGCCACGGCCGAGCCCGAGGCCATCATGACCTGGTTTTGCGCAATCACCGTGACGGTGGCGCCAGAGATGGCGTCCAGCCCGATGACCTCGTCGTCGGGGCGCGACTGGCCAATCTCCAATTTGTCGGAGACTGATTTTCCGAGGTACTGGTCGTTGAATTTCAGCAGCGCAGATTCTGGGATACCCAGCAGCAAGATAGGCTCGGAGTGCTTGAGCACCTTCACGCCGACAAAATGGCCGGTCTTGTCCATGCCGATCAGCGTGACCACGGGCTTGCCCGAGTAGGCGGGCGTGTCGGTGATGTCGGTCGAGAGCATCACATAGCCCAGCAACTGGCGGCCGTCGCCAGCCTTGTCATAGGCTTCAACGTAGGGCGGCTGGCCCTTGCGTTCTGAAAAATGGGTGGCCCCCGGGAACACGTCCTGGCACGGCAGCAGCGCGCACATGTCCTTGGCGGTGGCCAGGTCAGCCGGAAGTTCGGCTTCGTAAGCACCTTTGCCCGCCGCCGCCTGTACTCCTGGAGGGAGTGTCGTCAGCGCAAAAATGAGTGCGACCCACAGAATCGACAGGAGGCGGAATTTCGGCAAAAGCATCGGATGTCCTGAAAAGAAAAGGGCAGCACAGCCCGGTGACCGCGCTGCCCTGAGTGAGGCTTCTTAAGCCTCGACCAGCATGCGCGAGCGCATTTCAAGGTGCAGTGCGTGGCAGAAGTTGGTGCAATACGCCCAGTACACCCCCGGTTTGTCCGCAATGAAGGTGACCGACTTGGTCTCCTGGGGGTTGACGATGAAGTTGATGTCGTACTTCGGAATCGCAAAGCCGTGCGTCAGATCTTCCACTTTGTCGAGGTTCGTGAGAATGATTGTCACCTCGTCGCCACGTTTGACGGTCCATTCGCGCAAGCCGAACGTGGGCGCTTGGGACGTGAGGTACACGGTGACCTTCTTTCCCTTGCGCTCCACGCGGCATTCCTTGGGGTCCTTCACAGCGTTCGGGAACTCGTTGATGTCATACACCTGGCGCGTGCGAACGAGATTGCGCGGGATGATGATGGAGTCGTGTGGCTCGGAGTACACCGCATGGTCTGCCACCAGTTTCATCTTGTCGCCGCTGATGTCGATGAGCTGCGCGGTTTCAGGGTGCAGCGGGCCGACGGGCAGGAAGCGGTCCTTCGAGAACTTGTTGTCCGACAGGAAGTATTTGCCATCGGCGTCCTTGGTTTCACCCATCGAGGTGAAGCCATGGCCAGGCTGGTACTGC
The DNA here is from genome assembly GCF_020510705.1 of Acidovorax radicis. NCBI lineage: Bacteria > Pseudomonadati > Pseudomonadota > Betaproteobacteria > Burkholderiales > Comamonadaceae > Acidovorax > Acidovorax radicis. The sequence continues at coordinate 3,831,773 of NZ_CP075184.1, read as the reverse complement.
ACATCGAGACGGTCCACGACAGGCTTGGCCGTCTTGTCGCCCTTGAAGGACTTGATGGCGGCTTCCACGTTCCACTTGACGATCTGGCTGTCAAGGAACAGCGTGGTGTAGGCGTTGCCACGGCCGTCAAAGCCGGTGTGCAGTGGGCCCAGGCCAATTTCGGGCTCGGCCACCACGGCTTCGCGCGCGTCCTTGAGTTCGCCGTCGAACCACTTGAGCACAAGCGCGTGTTCGATCAGCGTGGCGGTGGGCGAGAGCTTGCCCGAGCATGCGTAGTACTTGCCGTCGGGGCTGGCGTTCACGCCGTGTGGGTTCTTGGACACGGGCACATAGCACACCAGCGAAGTCTTGGGATCGGGGTTGCCAGCCTTGGTGCCATCGACCACCGGCACCTTGGAGCCGCCGTAGGTCTTGAACTTACCGACCTTGACGGCTTCTTCGATGCGCGCAATGTTGAAGAACAGGCAGGCATCGCGCTCGGCAGACATCATGTCCTCATAGTGCACGCCGTTCTCGGTGTTGTACTGGTTCGTGGCGGCGAGCTTGCCGTCATACGACGTGGCCACCAGATCGCAATTGCCGTCGATCAGCACTTGCCAGCGCACCTCCATGCTCTCTGCGTCGACGCAGGTAAAGACCGAGCGGTAGTCCGCCGTGGCATCCATGTTCTTGCCATTGTTGTCCAGCGGAATAGCGAATTCGGCGCCGCAGAACACACGTGTGGTGTGGTTGATGGCGGGGTCCACCGGGTCACGTTTGTCAGGGAAGGTGCCGTGGAAACCCTGCACCAGCGGGATTTCGGTGATCTTGTCGGTCTCCATCGTATCCATGCGGATGCGCGCCAGGCGGCCGTGGATCTTGTCGTTCACGAACATGTACTTGCCGTCGTACGTGCCGTCCTTGTACGAGGGGTGGATGTGGTGCGTGTCGCCCGTGTGGTACTTGAGGCTGCCATCGGGCTTGGTGCCCAGGATCTTTTTCGATTCGTTGGTGATGCCCCAGCCCACGAGGCAATCCATGTTGAAAACCGGAATGCGCTTGAACAAGCGGCCAGAAGGCAAGCCATAGATGCGGCATTCACCGGAGTGTCCGCCGGACGAGAACGAGTAGTAGTCGTCGAGTTGGCCTGGTGGCACTTCGTATTTGCTCGCTTCGGAGGCTGCATGAGCCACCGGTGTGGGAGCAGACGCTGCGGGCGCGGCGCCAGCAGCAGGTTTGTCGTTGCAGGCGGCGACCCCCACGGTCAGCCCAGCCAATGCCGCGGTGTTGATGAACCGGCGGCGCCCAAGGCCCACGGTTGCTTTGCTCAGATCTTCTTTTTGCTTGGTCATGGTGAAATTACCTCTTTAGGATGGCTCAGGAAAAACGGGGAGGTGCACGTGCCGGCGGGCGCAAGGCCCAACCGCCCAGTGCGGAAACTTGCTGGTAATAGCGGTGATGGAATGGTGGCAGCGGGGCTGCGGCGAGTGCCACTGAATAGGCATCGGGCGGGGCGTCGGCAGCCAGACACAAAGGGCAATGCATGCCTGCGGCGTCCGCTGCGACGATGCCGTCGGTCGTCTTGACCACCAGGCGAATGGCACCCGAGCCGGAGCAGACGATTTCCATGGCCTTGGGTTGCAGCAGCGGCGAGACCACCGCGGCGAACAGCGCCATGACAAACCACGCCAGCACCCACAGGCGAAGTGTTCGTGTGGCGATGGGTGTTTGCATGGCGGTGATAATAGATTCGCCTAACGTGAATCAATTTGATCTGGATCATGTTTTCGCGGCGCCTCCCCCTGTCCAGGAGAGCCGTCGCGCAATACAGTTACTTACCTGATTGGCGCGCGTTGATGCGCGGGTTGTCGTGCTAGGGCGGGCTCTCTGGCCGAACCCGGTTCACGGTTGTACGCATGAAGATGCAGTTACATACCGCTGATGCGCGAATCGACAGTTGTTTAACGGACTAAGAACAGGATATTTACGATGCAAAAGAAAACTGTGATGGTCGCTGCGGCGATCTTGGCTGCACTGCTGAGCGGTTGTGGAGACAAAAAATCGGAACCCACCGCCGCCGCGCCTGCTGCCGAGGCGCTAGCTGCTGCGCCCGTGGCTGCCGCAGCCCCTGCCGCCGAGAATGAACTGGGCAAGAGCGTTTTTAATAAAACCTGCGCCCTGTGCCACGCCGCTGGTGTGGGCGGCGCTCCCAAGCCCGGCGATAAGGCCGATTGGGGCCCCCGTATTGCCCAAGGCAAGGAGACGCTCTACAAACATGCGATGGAAGGCTTTACCGGCGCAAAAGGCATGATGCCGGCCCGTGGTGGCGCTCCTGCTCTGACCGACGACGAGATGAAGGCCGCCGTGGATTACATGGCTGACAAGTCGATCTAACCGGAGGCGTCATGCAGCAAGCCCTCTTTTCTCCTCGAAATCTGTCACGCCGACGCTTCGCCATGGCGCTGCCGTTGTTGGGTGGCGGTTTCTGGGCCGGGGGCGCACCGGCCCACCAAAGCTCGGCATCGTTGCGTGACTCCCGGCCCCTGATGGGGACGCAGGTCGACATGTCCGTGCAAGGCGCCGACGGTGTGTCGCTGCGCCACGGCATGGACCAGGCCTATCTGGAGATGCTGCGGCTGGAGTCGCTGATGAGCCGCTACCAGCCGGGCAGTGTGGTCAGCCGCATCAATGCGGCTGCCGGCATCGTGCCCGTGGTGGTTCCGGACGAGGTCATGGTGGTGCTGCAAAGTGCGCAGCGTGTCGCTCAGGCCACTCGCGGCGCGTTTGACGTGACCGTGGGGGCGTTTAAGTCGTGGAACTTCGGCGCTGGCGAGAAAACTGTGCCTGGCGCTACAGAGATCGCACGTCAGCTGCCCTTGGTAGATGCGCGGGGCTTGGTACTGGATACCCACGCGGGCACCGCGTTTCTTGCTCGCCAGGGAATGGCGCTGGATCTGGGGGGCATCGCCAAGCTCCCGATTCTGGAGGCGGGGATGCAGGTCTTGCGAGCCCATGGCATCCAAAACGCCATGATCAATGGCGGTGGCGATGTCTTGACGCAAGGGCTGTGGCAAGGCCGCGCCTGGCGCGTGGGGGTGCGCGATCCACGTTCGCCCCAGCAGCTGCTGGGGGTTGTGTCGCTGGCCGACGGTGGTGTGGTGGCTTCTTCGGGTGACTACGAGCGCTGCTTCTTCTACCAAGGCCAGCGGTTGCACCACGTGCTCAATCCACGCACCGGGCGGCCTACCTCGGGGGTGCATGGCGTGACTTTCGTGGCGCGGGACGTGGGCACTGTCAACGGACTGGGCTCAGCGCTGATGGTGCAAGGCATGCAGGCTGGCCGGTCTATGTCTGAGCGCATGGCGGGGCTGGCTGTTTTGATGGCTGGGCAGGACGGTAGTGTCTGGCAGTCGCCAGCGATGCTTGCCGTGTTGCAGCCGACTTCTGCCTGACCCTTGTCGTCAGCCGGGCGCTTGCGACTGTTCGCAGTGCACCTGCAGCAGTTCGCGGTCGGCGAGTGTGGCGCCGAAGCGCACCGCGCTCAGGCAACCGCCCCACACGCAACCGGTGTCGAGCCCCATCAGATCTGAGCGGTTGAGCAAGCCCAGTGTGGACCAGTGACCAAAGGCGATCAGCGACCCAGCCGTCTGCCTGCCCGGCACGTCGAACCAAGGCAGTAACCCGGCGGGGGCATCGTTGGCACTTTCGGCGCTTTCAAAATCCATGACACCTGCGGGCGTACAAAACCGCAGCCGTGTCAATGTGTTCACGATCACCCGCAGGCGTTCCACGCCTTGCAGGTCGTCACGCCAGTGGTCGGGCGTATTGCCATACATGGCGTGCATAAATTCGGGCAGATTGTTGCTGCGCAAAACGGTCTCGATCTCCCGGGCTCTGTCCAGCGTGTCTGCGATGGTCCAGCTGGGCAGCACGCCCGCGTGCACCATCAGCAAGTGCTCTCCTGCGTGCTCATGGATGCGAACCAGCGGCTGTTGGCGTACCCAATCGAGCATGGCTGTTCGGTCTGGCGCGTGGAGGATAGACCCGAGGGTGTCGCGGCGCGATGGTTTGCGAGCCCCGTGGGCGGTTGCCAGCAGGTGCAAATCATGATTGCCCAGCAGGCAGCGGATGGCGTCGCCATGCCCCATGCAGCGACGCAGAACGGCCGCAGATGCGGGGCCACGGTTGACCAGATCGCCCAACAAATACACGGTATCGCGGCTGGCTGAAAAACCGATCACGTCAAGCAGGCGCCCCAGCGCCGCGTCGCAGCCCTGAATGTCGCCAATACAGTAGATTGCCATGGTGTTTTTTGGAACGTGGGACCGATCGTGCAGAAACATCTGCACGATCCGTCACATTCGAAGGGAATGAAGGAGAGATTTTGTGGAGGGGGCCGGCTGGCCACCGTCGCATCATGCCCTTCTGAATTCTCGATGGAGGTGGGTTTGAAGCGAGGCTTGCTATTCAGGTTACTTGGTCTTGGCGCCAAAGGATTGTCAAAGTACTAGTCTTTTGATAGGGCCAGCACCAAGAAAAAAGATAGAGACAAACCATCGCATTCAAAAATCCGGCAATGGAGGGCGCTTGCAGCAGCCTTCGTTAATAAAAAATTTTACATGGACGTTCCCAACGGTTGATTATTTATATAATCAGTACCGTCCAAGCCGAACCACCCTTATTTTCCATACCCATGACCAGCTATAAAGAACTTTTGAAGCAGCGCGAAGCTCTTGAGCAACAAATCAGCGAAGCCCGGCACCGCGAGTTGTCAGACGCAGTGTCGCAGGTTCAAAAGCTGGTGGCCGAATATGGGTTGACCGCGCAAGACGTGTTCCCATCGGGCAAGGGTTCTGGTAAAGTCGGCCGCAGTTCTACGGCGGGTTCCAAGGTGGCCCCGAAGTACCGTGATCCTGCGACAGGCCAGACGTGGACGGGGCGAGGCAAAGCCCCCAAGTGGATTCAAAATGAAGACCGCACCAAGTTCGCTATTTGAGCGATTGAGGTTCACTCTCCATAAAAAAACCCGCTGATGCGGGTTTTTTTATGGGCGAAGTATGAAAGACTGGGGAATAACTATGCCCCAGTGGCTCGCCACAGTGGTATGGGGCTTAAGGCTGCAACGCAGCGAAAGGTGTTTTTACAGGATATGCATAGGAGGCTGTCATACGCCGCTTGCATTTGTGGCTTCACGCCACGCACCTCAAGGCCGCACAAGATACTCCTGTCTAGTCGCTTGCGGCAATTGGTATTTGCATAGCCCTTTCTTCCACGCTCTCCAAAAAGAACGTATTGGGGCCACGACAGACTCCGCAGTCCAAATCCTGAGCGTCGTATTCGACAACCGCGCGATATCGGCGCTGTCTGAATGTGTTGGCGCTGCAGGACACGTGGCAAAGAAACCGAGCCAGGTCCGTCGTTTCGCGCGGCTTTCTCTCAGAACCTGTTCAAGATCTTTTCAGGGTCGCACAAGTACCTTGCCGGGATGGGATGCTAGGCGCGGTGCGCAGTGGATAGCCCGGCTATCCACAAGCGCCGCAACGCCACAGACCGCCCGTCAAGGCACTTGCCCGAAGGGTTGGAGTGAAATCGGGCGATTGGACGCCCCGGCTGCTTGCATGGGCATGAGCCCATGCTGCGCATCCGAAGCATCCACTCATCCCGATTGCACTCCAATGCGATCTCCGAAAAGATTTTGAACAGGTTCTCAGGATGCCAGCGCCTTGGGGTTGGTCTTGGGCGAGCCCCCCATGTTCAACCCTAAATGGCGCCATTGTGTGGAGGTGCCAGAATAGAAGCTGTTGTGCTTCAAAGGAGTTCGCCATGGCCTCGTCGTCCAAGCCGGTAGTCTCATCGCCTGCCAAACCCATACGCCACGCGTTCGGTAATACGCTCAAAAAATTCAAGACGGCGTCTGGCAAGGAGGGGCGCTTCTATTCACTGCCCACGCTGGCCCGGCAGTTCCCGCAAATCAACCGACTGCCGGTGTCCATTCGCATCGTGCTCGAATCGGTGTTGCGCAACTGTGATGGCCACAAGGTCACTGCCGAGCATGTGCAGCAACTGGCGCACTGGGCACCGAATGCCGGACGCAAGGACGAGATCCCCTTTGTTGTCTCGCGTGTGGTGCTGCAGGATTTCACCGGGGTGCCGCTGCTGGCGGACCTGGCCGCCATGCGCAGTGTGGCCGCGCGCCTGGGCAAAAACCCTAAAAAGATCGAACCGCTGGTGCCGGTGGATCTGGTGGTCGATCACTCCATCATGGTGGACTACTACGGCAAGAAGAATTCGCTCGACCTGAACATGAAGCTTGAGTTCCAGCGTAACCGCGAACGCTATGAGTTCATGAAATGGGGGATGCAGGCGTTTGACACCTTTCGCGTGGTGCCGCCGGGCTTTGGCATCGTGCACCAGGTCAATCTCGAATACCTGGCGCGTGGCGTGCACAAGGGCAAGGACAGCATTTACTACCCGGATACGCTGGTTGGCACCGATAGCCACACCACCATGATCAATGGCATCGGCGTGGTGGGCTGGGGCGTGGGCGGTATCGAGGCCGAGGCCGCCATGCTGGGCCAGCCCGTGTATTTCCTGACGCCCGATGTGGTGGGCTTCGAGATGACCGGGCAACTGCGCGAAGGTGTCACGGCCACGGACCTCGTGCTGACCGTGACCGAACTGCTTCGCCAGCACAAGGTGGTGGGCAAGTTCGTCGAGTTCTTTGGTCCAGGCACGCGCACCCTCTCTCTGCCCGACCGCGCCACCATTGGCAACATGGCGCCCGAATATGGCGCCACGATGGGTTTCTTCCCGGTCGATGAAAAGACCATCGACTACTTTCAGGGCACGGGCCGCACCAAGGGCGAGATCGAGACCTTTGAGGCTTACTTCAAGGCCCAGGGGCTGTTTGGTGTGCCGCTGGCGGGTGAGGTGGACTATTCGCAGGTCGTGAAACTTGACCTCGGCAGTGTCACTCCCAGTCTGGCCGGCCCCAAGCGTCCACAAGACCGCATCGAACTGGGCAAGGTCAGCAGCCAGTTTGCCGACCTGTTCAGCCAGCCGAATGCACAAAACGGCTTTAACCGCCCGGCCGAGCTGCTGCATACCCGCCACCATATCCACCGGGGCCAGGACGTGGTGCAGGCGGCCGCTCCCACGGACAAGCCAGCTCCTGCAGGCGCACCGCGTTTTGTGGCCGAGATGGAAAGCAACAAACCCGCGCTGGCCACGGCCCACGCCGATGCCGCAGCCGTTATGCCCGCCAAAGGTGCCGACCCCACCGTCGGCAATGGCGATGTGCTGATTGCCGCCATCACCAGCTGCACCAACACCAGCAACCCCAGCGTGTTGTTGGCCGCGGGCCTGCTGGCCAAAAAGGCGGTGGAGGCAGGTCTCAAGGTGCAGCCGCACATCAAGACCTCGCTGGCGCCGGGCTCGCGCATCGTGACCGAGTACCTCACCGAAACCGGTTTGATGCCTTACCTGGAGAAGCTGGGCTTTGCCCTGGCCGGCTACGGGTGCACCACCTGCATCGGCAATGCGGGCGACCTGACGCCTGAGCTCAATGAAGTCATTACCGGCAACGACCTGGTATGTGCTGCGGTGCTCTCTGGCAATCGCAATTTCGAAGCCCGGATCCACCCCAACATCAAGGCCAACTTCCTGGCCAGCCCGCCGCTGGTGGTGGCCTATGCCATCGCGGGCACGGTGCTCAAGGACCTGATGACCGAGCCCGTGGGCAAAGGCAAAGGTGGCAAGGACATCTACCTGGGCGACATCTGGCCGACCAGCGACGAGATCCAGTCATTGATGAAGTACGCCATGAAGGGCAAGGCTTTCCGCGAAAACTATGCCAAGGTCACCACCGAGCCCGGCAAGCTGTGGGAAAAGATCAAGGGTGTGAGCGGTAACGCCTACACCTGGCCTGGCAGCACCTATATCGCCGAGCCACCGTTTTTTGCACAGTTCGCTATTAAAAACGTAGCTGCTGGCGCAGATGATAAAAGCGCTGGAGGCCAAAATGACGTCAAACTTCCGTCTGTGAATGGCGCGCGCATCATGGCGTTGTTTGGCGACTCCATCACTACCGACCACATCTCGCCCGCAGGCTCCATCAAGGAAAGCTCGCCGGCAGGCCAGTGGCTGGTGCAGCACGGGGTGGCGAAGGCCGATTTCAACAGCTATGGCGCGCGCCGTGGCAACCACGACGTGATGATGCGCGGCACCTTTGCCAACGTGCGCATCAAGAACCTCATGATTCCGGCCACGGCCGATGGCTCGCGCGAGGAGGGCGGCGTGACGGTGTTCCAGAACGAGGGCGCGCTGCAGGGCGAGAAGATGTTCATCTTCGATGCGGCCATGCAATACATGGCACAGGGAACGCCCACGGTGATTTTTGCGGGCGAAGAGTACGGCACGGGTTCGAGCCGCGACTGGGCCGCCAAGGGCACGCAGTTGCTGGGCATCAAGGCCGTGGTGGCCAGGAGCTTTGAACGTATCCACCGCTCCAATCTGGTGGGCATGGGTGTGTTGCCCCTGCAGTTCAAGGCGGGTGATTCGTGGGAATCCCTGGGCCTGTCGGGCAACGAAGTCATTGACGTGGTGCCCGATGCCGCGCTCACGCCACGAAGCGATGCGCAGCTGGTGATCCACCGCGGCGACGGCACGCGCCAGGAGGTCACGGTGACGCTGCGCATCGACACACCGATTGAGGTGGACTACTTCCAGGCAGGGGGCATCCTGCCGTTTGTCCTGCGCCAGTTGCTGCAAGCGTGAGCGTCAGGCTGCTGCACGCCATCGCAACGGGGCTTCGGCCCCGTTTTTTTGTGGCGGCCTTGCCTTGTTCTCCCTCTGGGTTGGTGCCCTGGTTATTTCCTTACGCGTAGATACACTTATGCCGTACTGACGAAATAACGATTCATCCCGCCGCCCCTTTTTGCGTATGCCCCCCAACAACCTTCAGCCCGCGCGCCCGCTTTTGCCGGATGCGCCAGCCGTCACGATGGTGCTGTTGGTGGCCGCGCTGGCGCTGGTGATCCTGCCGCTGGCGCGGATACTGGGTGAGAGAGCGGGCATGCCGTTTGGGATGGAGCCGTTTCTGGAGCTGGTGGCGGTTTTGCTGGGGCTGTTGGTGGTGTCTGTGTCGCTGCACACCCTCGAAGCCCCTGAGCAGGCGCGGGCCAACGTGCTTGTGGTGGGGTTCGGCGTGGCGGCGGCCTGTAATTTTCTGCATGGTGTGCTGGTGCACTCCGGCCCCGTGCACATGCCATCGGGCAGTGCCGATGTCTCGCTGTGGCTGAGCACTTGGGCGCGGGTGGCTGAAATGCTCACCCTGGGGCTGACGGCCACGCGTTTGTCGGCGCCGGGCACGGGCAGGGTGTGGTTGGCGGTTGCCGGGGGGCTTACGCTGGTGATCGTCGGCTCTGCCATGGGCCCCCTGCCAGGGTGGTTTGCCCAGGCGGCCGATGGTGCGCTGCGCCAGAGGGTGGCCTTGGCGCTGGTGGTGGCCCTGGCGGGGATCGCCCTGTGGTTGTTCCGGCGTGCCCACCGCCACGACCACCTGCCGCGCGATCGTTTCCTGGCGTGGGCGGCCGGGGCATTTCTCTGTGGAGAGCTCACCGTGGGGGCACTGGGCGGGCATTCGCCCCTTGGCGGCTCACTGGCCCATGGGTTCCGGGTGATCGGCTATGCGCTGCTTTATCAGGCCGTGTTTGATGCCGGTATTCGCCGGCCTTTTGCACGAGTCCAAGAGGCCGAGAGCCGCCTGCGCGAAAGCGAAGACCGCCTGTCTTTGCTGGGGCGCAACTTGCCCCACAGTGTCTTGTTCCAGGTGGTGCGCGAGCTTGATGGCCGTGTGCATTTTGTGCACATGGGCGATGCCATCGAGCGGCTCAACGGGGTCCGTGTCGAAGAGGTGCTGAAAGACCCGGGTGTGCTGTACCGGCAAATCCTGGACGAAGACATCGACGGCTTGCGGAAAGCAGAGAGGCAGTCCTTTGTGTCCATGACCAGCCTGGAGGCGGTATTTCGCCTGCGCAGGACGGACGGGCAGGTGCGCTGGATGCACCTGAATTCATCGCCGCGCCTCCTTCAGGATGGCCGCGTGTTGTGGGACGGCGTGCAGACCGATATCACTGCGCACCACCAGGCTGCAGAGGCGGCAAACGCCCATCAGGCGCTCATGGCCAACACGCTGCGCCATGTGCCGGGCGGGGTGTCGCGGATCGATCGGAATTTGCGCGTCCTGTACGTCAACGAACAGCAGGCGCGCTGGTTGTACACCACACCGCAATATCTGGAAGGGCAGCGACTGCAGGACGTGATTCCCCCCGAAGTGTTTACGCGCATCCGGCCGCAACTTGAAAAGGCCTTTGCGGGCGAAACGGCGGTGTTTGAAAACCGCATCGACGGCCCCGACGGCATGCAGTTTCGCCACACCACCATCGCGCCAGAAACCGTCGCGGCGCAAGGTGTGCCTGCCGTGGTGCTGTTTGCCTACGACCTGACCGCACTCAAGCGCATTGAGCAAGAACTGGCCCAGCAGAAGGCGAACCTGGCCAGCGTGGTCAACGCCATGCCGGACATGGTGTTTTTGAAGGACGCCAACGGGGTGTACCTGTCGGTCAACCCGGTGTTCGAGCGGTTTGCAGGCCGGCCCGAGCGGCAGATCGTGGGCTGCAACGACTTCGACCTGGTGGCCCCGGCCGAGGCCGAACGCTTTCGCAAGTACGACCAACGCGCCATGCAGGCCTGGCAGCCACTGGTGTATGAAGAAACGCTCACTTTTGTCGAAGATGGCTACCAGGGCCATTTCGAGACCATCAAGACCCCCATCCGCGATCTACACGGCCGTGTGACGGGCGTGCTGAGCGTGTGTCGCGACATCACAGACCGCAAGCGTTCAGAGCAAGAGATCGAGCGCCTGGCGTTCTACGACGCGCTGACAGGGCTGCCCAACCGCAGGCTGCTTCTGGATCGCCTGCAACGCTCCATCGCAGCATGCCAGCGCACCAAGAACCTCGGGGCCTTGCTGTTCATCGACCTCGACAACTTCAAAGACCTCAACGACACCCTGGGCCACGACATGGGCGACCAGCTCTTGGCACAAGTGGCCACCCGGCTGGTGGGCAGCGTGCGCGAAGCCGACACCGTCGCCCGCTTCGGGGGCGACGAATTCGTCGTCATGCTCGAAGCCCTGGCCCCCGACGTACAAAGCGCAGCCAACCAGACAGAAACCATCGCAGAAAAACTCCTGGCCAGCCTGAACCAGCCCTTCGCGCTCGATGGCGGCCAGCACTACAGCACCCCCAGCATCGGCATCACCCTGTTTGGCGACGAACGCCTCACGGTGGACGAACTGCTCAAACGCGCAGACCTGGCCATGTACCAGGCCAAAGCCGCAGGGCGCAACACCCAGCGCTTCTTCGACCCCGACATGCAAGCGGCCGTCAACGCCCGCTCCAACCTGGAAGCAGACCTGCGCCAAGGCCTGGCGCGGGGTGAACTGCTCGTGCACTACCAACCCGTGGTGGACCACCAAAGCCAACTGCTGGGGGCAGAAGCCCTCGTACGCTGGCGCCACCCAGAGCGCGGCATGATCAGCCCCGGCGACTTCATCCCCCTGGCCGAACAGACCGGCCTCATCCTGCCCCTGGGCCAATACGTCCTGCAAACCGCGTGCGAACAGCTGCAGCACTGGGGCCGACACCCGAGCACCGCCCACCTTACGGTCGCCGTCAACGTCAGCGCCCGGCAATTTCGGCAACCGGACTTCGTGGCCCAAGTGCTGCAGACCCTGCAAAACCACAACGCCGACCCACGCAAACTCAAACTCGAACTGACCGAAAGCCTGCTGCTCGGAGACATCGAAGACACCATCGCACGCATGGTGCAGCTCAAGAGCGAAGGCGTGGGGTTTGCGCTGGATGACTTTGGCACCGGGTACTCGTCCCTAAGCTACCTCAAGCGCCTGCCGCTCGACCAGGTCAAGATCGACCAGAGCTTCGTGCGGGACGTGCTGACGGACCCGAACGACGCGGCGATAGTGCGGACCATTCTTGCGTTGGCCAAGAGCCTGGACCTGCAGGTGGTGGCCGAGGGGGTGGAGACGGTGGGGCAGCTGACGTTCCTGCGGCTGCATGGCTGTGAGGCGTTTCAGGGGTTTCTTTTTGGCCGCCCGGGGCCTGTGGACCTGTTTGCGCGTGAGCATCTTGCTGGCGGCGCAGCACCGCCCTTGACCGCCATGCCTGAGCTGCGTGCGCCATGACCCACGCGAGCGTTTTATGGGTTGATGTCGATACCCAGCACGCAGCGGCAGCGCGGCGATTGGTCGCCACCCGCTTTCCGGCTTGGCGCGTGGTCAACAGCCCCACCCCCGAAACCGCCATGACACCGCTGGCCTCGCAGGCCTGGGACGCTGTGGTGCTGTGTCTCAAACCGTCAGACCGTGAATTGCCCGAGGTGCTGGAGTTATGCGCCGGCCGCCCGGTGCTGATGTGCATTGATGCCACCCAGGAGGCGCTGGCCGCACGTGCTTTTCGCTGTGGACTGGGTGACTATGTGTTGCGTGAGGCCGATGGTGTCTTGCACTTGGACGAGTTGCTGAACCGGCTGGCGTCCCTGATGCAAAAAGCGCAGGCGCGCGAGCATCCGGTGCGGGTGGTGGATGCCCGCGTCTGGCATGAAGCGCTGACCATGCTGCAGCAACAGCGCACCAACTTGCAGGCCACGCTGGCCAGCATGAGCCAGGGCATCTTCAAGACCGGTCCCGATGGCCGCATCACGGTCTACAACCAGCGTGTGCTGGAGCTGCTCCACCTGTCCGAGTCGCTGATGGCCACGCGTCCCACGCTCGCTGAGCTGACACGAAGCCAGGCCGAGCGCGGCGATTTTGGTGAAAACTACGGTCTGGTGGACGAGCGTGGGCACGACTATATCGCACAGGGGGCGGTGGCGGTGTCGCCAGCGCTGTATTGGCGCACCACCCGCGACGGGCGCACGCTCGAAGTGCGCACCAGCATGCTGCCGAATGGCGGCATGGTGCGCACCTTTGCCGATGTGAGTGACTACGTGCGGGTGGAAAAAGAGCTGCGCGAGAGCGAAGCACGGTTTCGCTCGCTCAGCGATCTGTCGTCCGACTGGTATTGGGAGCACGACGCTGAAGGCCGGTTTGTGCAGCTCGCTGGCGATTTGAGCGTGAACGGCATCCCCTTGTCGGACGTGCTCGGGCACACGCGCTGGGAATTGGGGGCGCTCAACATGACCGACGCCGATTGGGCGGTGCACCGTGCGGTTCTCGCTTCGCACCAGCCCTTTCGCGATCTCGAACTGCAGCGCGAGCGGCCCGACGGTAGCCTGCACTGGATTTCTGTGAGCGGTGTGCCGGTGTTTGACGATAGCGGCGCGCTGCGCGGCTACCGCGGCGTGGGGCGCGACATTACCGAGCGCAAGCAGGTAGAAATACAGATCGAACGGCTGGCGTTTTATGACGCTTTGACCGGCCTGCCCAATCGCCGGTTGCTGGTGGACCGGCTGCAGCACGCCACGCTGGCAGTGGCGCGTGCACGCAACCAAGGCGCATTGCTTTTTATCGATCTTGACAACTTCAAGGATCTCAATGACACCCTGGGCCACGACACGGGCGACCAGCTACTGCTGCAGGTGGCCAGGCGTCTGAAGGCGTGCGTGCGGGAGTCCGACACGGTAGCGCGCTTTGGCGGCGACGAGTTCGTGGTGCTGGTGGAAGGGCTGAGCGCCGATACGCCCCAAGCCAGCGCTGAAGCGGCGCTGGTGGCGAGCCATATCGCCACGACGCTGGGCAAGCCCTATGCCCTGGGGGACCTGAGCCACCACAGCACGCCCAGCATTGGCATCGCCCTGTTTGGCCAACAGGCTTGCACCGTGGACGAACTGCTCAAACAGGCTGACCTGGCCATGTACCAGGCCAAAGCGGCGGGCCGTAACACGCAGCGATTTTTCGACCCCGACATGCAGATCGCGGCGAGCCACCGCGCGGCGCTGGAGGCAGACCTGCGCCGGGGCTTGCACGACAAGGAACTGGTGTTGTTCTACCAGCCCATCGTGGACGGCAAGGGCCGCCTGCAGGGCGCGGAAGCGCTGGTGCGCTGGCGGCATCCGCGCCGGAGCATGGTGTCGCCGGCCGAGTTCATACCGCTGGCCGAGCAGACCGGGCTGATCCTGCCGCTGGGGCAGTGGGTGCTGGAGGCCGCTTGCGCGCAATTGGTGGCCTGGTCGCGCAGCGCGCTCACCCGCGATTTCTTCTTGTCGGTGAACGTGAGCGTGCGCCAGTTTCGCCAGCCTGATTTTGTCGCGTGCGTGCTGGGTGCGCTGGATGCCACCGGTGCCAACCCCGAGCGCCTCAAACTCGAACTCACCGAGAGCCTGCTGATGGCTGATGTCGAGGACATCATCGCGCGCATGGAGCACCTGCGCCGCTACGGGGTGGGCTTTTCGCTGGACGACTTCGGCACGGGCTATTCGTCGCTCAGCTATCTCAAGCGCCTGCCCCTGGACCAGCTCAAGATCGACCAGGGTTTTGTGCGCGACCTGCAAACCGACCCCAACGATGCAGCCATCGTGCGCACTATTTTGGCGTTGGCAGATAGCCTGGACCTGGACGTAGTGGCCGAGGGCGTCGAGACCACGGGCCAGCTTGATTTCTTACAGCGCCACGGTTGCAATGCGTTTCAGGGCTACCTCTTTGGCCGCCCCATGCCCGCTGAAATGCTTGAGCGGGCGCTGCGCCCCGCGTTGTAGCGTTGTGCTGGCAACCCCTGTCGCTGCGTTCACAATGCAGGCATGACAAACTCCTCCCACGCCTTGAGTTCCGTGTGGTCGCAGCCTCCCAAAGGGGGCGCGCTTCATCTGGAGACGACCCGGTGATGAAGAAACAGGTGCTGATCGCTGGCGGTGGCATTGGCGGCCTGGCGGCGGCCCTGGGTGCGTCGCGTGCGGGATTGGATGTGCGGTTGTACGAACGGGCCACCGCTTTCAGCGAAGTGGGTGCGGGCGTGCAGATCGGGCCCAACGTGGTGCGGCGGCTGCAGGCCTGGGGGTTGCAGCAGGCGCTGCAATCCGTGGCGGCGTTTCCCACGCGCTTGCAGGTGCGCAATGCCGTCAGCGGCAAAGAGCTGGGCGCCATGCCGCTGGGGACCACGGCGGTCGATCGGTATGGCGCCGCCTATGCCACCATCCACCGCGCTGATCTGCATGGCCTGTTGCTGGCCGCGGTGACGGACGGCACCCAGACACAACTGCATCTTGACCAGGCGATCGAGCGTTTCGTCGATGCCGACGACGTCGTCACGGTGCGCACCAGCCGGGGCAAAGAGGTGGAGGGGGATGCGCTCATCGGCGCCGACGGCCTCTGGAGCCGCACGCGCGCACAACTGCTCGGCTCCACGGCGCCCCGGGTGACGGGCCACCTGGCCTACCGCGCCATGGTGCCCCAGCACGCGCTGCCCGAGGCGCTGCGCACGGCCCAGGTCACTGCGTGGTTGGGCCCCCGGCTGCATGCGGTGCAATACCCTGTGCGCCGGGGCGAACTGCAAAACCTGGTAGTCATCGTGCAAGGCCCGGCACCCCAAAACCTGGAGAGCTGGGACCACAGTGCCAATGCGGCGGACCTCGAACATGCCCTGCAAGGCACCTGTACCGCATTGCAAGACCTGGTGCGCAGCGTGACCGACCATGGCGGCCCCGTGGGCAACCCGGGCTGGCGCCTGTGGCCCTTGTGCGACCGGCCACCGGTGCGCGGCGCCAGCGAGATGGCACGTGGCGTGGTGGCGCTGCTCGGCGATGCGGCCCACCCTATGCGCCCTTACCTTGCGCAAGGGGCCGGCATGGCCATTGAAGACGCGGCCGAGCTGCAGCGCGCGCTGGCCATGCACGACCTGGATATGCCGCTGCGCCTTACGCGTTATGCACTCAACCGCTGGCAGCGCAACGCGCGGGTGCAGGCCCGCTCCACCCGCAACGGGCGCATCTTCCACGCCACGGGCCCCGTGCGCTGGGGCCGCGATCTGTCGCTGCGCCTGCTGGGCGCCCGCCTGCTGGACGTGCCGTGGTTGTACCGGGGCGATGGCGCGGGGGCGAGTTCGCTGTAGTTTGCTATTGAATGTGTAGCTGCTTGCGCTTTATTCATAAGCGCTACAGCCTGTTTTCTTCTAATTTTTAGCAGAAATGGCGTGCGGGGCTGATGGGGACCAATGTGGCGCCAGGGCGGCGCCAGCACCCAGTCTTCGCGGATCAATCGGCGCGGACGGGAGCGGGCAGCAGCCTGAAGGCCAGTGCGCTGGCCGCCAGCATGGCGGCAATGGTCAGCATCACGGCCACATAGGGGTCGGCCCCGCGCTCGGATGCCAGCGATGCAGCCAGCCCGGTCACCCACTGCATCAACGCCACGCCCAAAAACATGGCCATGGTGAACACCGCCATGGCGCGCCCCGTCATCGCGGCGGGGTAGGCCGAGCGCACGTCGGAATACTGCAGCACCATGTAGCCCGCCAGCAGGCCCACGGCGATGGAGCCGCCCACGTCCAGCCACTCTGACCGAGCCAGGCCGAGGGTGGCGAAAACGGCGGCCATCAACACCGTGAACGCCACCAGCCATCGTCTGCGCCGTGCGGGGCCTGGGTCCATGCGGCCAAAATAGGCGGGCGTGAACAGCGACACCAGAGACGACAGCATCGCCACGTTGCCGCTGGCCACCAGTGAATAGCCGTGGCGCTCGATCAACAGGGGGCCCAGCCACAGCCCCCGCAGTGTGAGAAACGACGCGTAGGTGGTGAGCGCCAGCAGCAGGATGCCGGCTGTATGGGGCACCAAAAACAGCGCGCCAAAACTGCGCACCGCGCCCGCCACAGACTCGCGGTGCGGGGCGCTGTGGGCGGGGTGCGCGGGGAGAGCGGGTTCGTGCACCTTCCAGAAAATCAGCAACCACGCCAGCATGGCCAGCCCTGCCAACACGGCAAAACCCATGCGCCATGATGACTGCTGGTCCAGCCAGGCCAGCGGCGTGCCCGTGAACAGCATGCCCAGCCCGCCCACGCCCATGGCGACCCCCGACACCATGGCAAACCGTGACGCAGGAAAGTAGCGCGCGATGAAGACCGTGCACACCAGAAAAGCAGGGGCGCAGCCCACACCAATCAGCACCTGCCCGACCAGCACCGTGCCATAGCCCGGTGCCATGGCCGAGAGCACGGAACCCGCGATGCACAGCGGAAAAGCCACCAGCAGCGTGCGGCGCACGCCATAGAGGTCGATGCCGATGCCCATGAACAGCTGCATGGTGCCAAAGGCGAAGGCAAACGCACCTGCAAACACCCCCAGCGCCTGGGCCGACAAGCCGAACTCGGCCCGCAATCCGGTGGCCATGATGGCCGTGATGGTGCGAAACGCCTGGCTCAGCGCAAACCCCGACACCAGCGCCAGCAGCATGGCCCAGGCAGCGCGCGAAGAAAGCAGCGGGGCTGGCGTGGGGGAAAGGTGCACCTGCACGGTGGGGGCTCCAGGAAGGGGGGCAGAAGAAAAAGCCGCTGCGGCTTTGTACCCCGCAGAGGCTACCAGCCCTGCGGATGGTTCGCTGTCGCCGGGGGGCGCGCGAAAAGTGATAGGCGATAGGCGTGCCGAATTCACGGCCCTTGGCGTCGTGCGAACGTTGACCTTTCACCGTCGGGTGGGGTGTGCGGTGCCGGGTACTGGGACCGAGCACCGGCCCGCAGCGCCTCCGGGCGCATGTGGATCAGCCCCTGGATGAGCAGACTGCCTGCCCTCGGACACGGTGTGTTGGGCCGTTTTACGGCACACGCGACCAACCTGGCCGAGGGCTAGCCCAGCGGTGGCTTCAATGCAAGCGCGCTGTTGCCTGGCGTTCGCCGAAGGCATCGGCCTATTGACTTGCCTTTGCCGGCGTGGAAAGGTGTCAACACCGCTGGTAAAGGGGCGTTGCTGACACGCGCGCAGGGCGCGCAGCATCTGTAGGGGAGCAGGACTTTGGGAGGGCCTGCTCGGCACACGGGGCGTGGGCAGTCGCTTGCGGCGTCAACCCGCAGTGCTGGCGACCGTTAAAGGCAAGCGCCCCGTTCCTGTTCCATTCCAGTTCAGCATCGCACCCGCGATGAGTCCGATATTCAAGGAGATTTCTATGTTGTTTCGCAACCCCCTTCACGGCCTTTGGGCTGTCCTGCTGTTATTTTTCGGACTGATCGCCCCTGCCGCTGCCCAGCGGGATGAGGGCGCCTATCAAATCTTGAGTGCAAGCTACGGCACGGCGGAGCGCAGTGTGGATGTGACGGACCGGCTCAAGCAACTGGCCCGCAGCGACCAGGCCTTCCGGGTGAGCAACGAGGTGTTTGGCACCGACCCCGACCGTGGCCGTACCAAGGCACTGCGCATCTACGCCCGTGGCCCCGACGGCGCGACGCGCACGTTTGAGTACCGCGAGGACTCTACGGTAGACGGGGCCCAGTTCGTCGGCTGGCGTGGTGGCAACTGGGGCCAGGGTGGGCATAACGGTGGCTGGCAAGGCAATGAAGGCGGAAACAACAACGGCCGCGATGACGGCGAGCTGCGGATCCTGCAAGCCATCTACGGCACCCCGGAGCGCCATGTAGACGTGACCCAGCGCCTGCGCGAATTGGCACGCAATGACCGCGCCATTCCCCTGACCAACGACACCTTTGGCGTGGACCCCCATCCCCGCAAGACGAAGACCCTGCGTATTTATGTGCGCACCCGCGATGGCCAGACCCAGATGCTCGAATACGCCGAAGGCAAGACCATCGATGGTGCCCGCTTCAGCGGCTGGGGTGGTGGCAACTGGGGGCGTGATGGCTGGAACGGCGGCTGGAATGGTGCCGGTAACCAGGGGGGGAACCCGCAGGGCGATTACCGTGAGCAGCAACGCTACCAGCTGGTTATTTTGAACGGGTCTTATGGGGCTGATGGCCGCATGGTCGATGTGACCGGGCGCCTGCGTTCCATCATCCAGGACAACAGCTTGGCGGTGCGGGTCACCAATGAGTTGTGTGGCGGGTGTGACCCCGCGCCCCGGGTCACCAAGATGCTGTGGGTGACCTATTCTGTGGGCGGTCGCGAGCAGCGGGCCAATGTGCGTGAGGGCGACAATTTGATCCTGCCGTGAAGGCTGAAGGCTTCAGCGCCTCAAGCAGCATGTCCTCAGAGGATCTGCTACCGGGGCCTGGGCCTGTACCAGGACCTGGAGAGTGCGGCCATCAAGCGCTGTGGTTGTTTATAAAAAGGCCTGTCCGCTCACGCGGACAGGCCTTTTTTGCAGCGGCTAGATCGGAGTCTGAGGGACACGAGTGAGACCAGGGCGAGACCAGGCCGGCTCAAGGTTCGCTACTCATAGGTCCGTGCGTAGCTTCCAGATCTCGGGGAACAGCACCACGTCCAGCATCTTGCGCAAATAGCTCACCCCGCCGGTGCCACCCGTGCCGCGCTTGAATCCGATGATGCGTTCGACGGTGGTCACATGGCGAAAGCGCCAAAGGCGAAAGGCGTCTTCCAGATCGGTGAGTTCTTCGCCAAGCTGGTACAGGTCCCAATACTGCTGCGGATTGCGATACACCACGAGCCACGCCTGTTCCACCGCGTCGCTTTCTGCATAGGGCTGGGTCCAGTCGCGTTCCAGGTGGCTGGCGGGCACGGGAAGGCCCCGCCGCGCCAGCAGGCGCAGGGCCTCGTCATACAGCGAGGGCGCTTCGTAAGCGGCCTGCACTTGCCCCAGCAGGTCGGGGCGGTGCGCATGGGGCTGGAGCATGGCCCGGTTTTTATTGCCTAGGGCGAATTCAATGCTGCGGTATTGATAGCTTTGAAAGCCGCTGGACTGGCCCAGGTAAGGGCGCATGGCGGTGTACTCGGGTGGCGTCATGGTGGCCAGCACATCCCAGGCGTGCACCAGTTGTTCCATGATCTTGGAGACACGCGCCAGCATCTTGAAGGCCATCTGCAGTTCGTCGCCGGCAATGTGGCCCATGGCGGCGCGCAGCTCGTGCAGCATGAGCTTCATCCACAGCTCGCTGGTTTGGTGCTGCACGATGAACAGCATCTCATCGTGCGCAGGCGACAGCGGCTTTTGGGCACTGAGGATGGCGTCCAGTTGCAAATAGTCGCCATAGCTCATGCTCTGGCTGAAGTCGAGCTGGGCACGTTCTTCGTGCACGATGGATTCGGGCAGGGCGGCGGCTGGCGCTTTGCTGTCAGGGGCTTGCGATGGGGTTTGCGAGTAGGGGCACATGGTCAATCTCCTTGCCGATCAGGTGACTGCGTGGGTCTGGTTGAACTGAGGCTGCTGCCAATCGCCGCTTTCCAGCACCTGGCGCAGGTGCTCCACCGCGTTCCACACGTCTTCAAAGCCGATGTACAGCGGGGTGAAGCCAAAGCGCAGGATGTCCTTGTGCGGGCCTTTGCCGCCATCCCCCTTGCGGAAGTCGCCAATCACGCCGCGTGCAATCAGCGCCTGCACGATGGCATAGGCACCGCTGCCCTGGCCGCCCACGCCTGCGCCTTCGTCGCGCGTCAGGCACACCTGCGAGCCGCGCTGGGCATGGTCGCGCGGCGTGGCCAGGCCCAGGCCGTGGCCTGTGCAGCGCTCTTCCACCAGCTGGATGAACAGGTCGGTGAGCGCCAGCGACTTGGTGCGCAGCGCGGCCATGCCGCCCAGGCTTTCGGCGGCCGTGAATACATCCAGCCCGCACTGCAGGGCCGACAGGCTGATGATGGGCTGCGTGCCACACAGGTAACGCGTGATGCCTAGGGCGGGTTGGTAGTCGGGGGTGAACTGGAAGGGCGCGGCATGGCCCCACCAGCCCGACAGCGGTTGCCAGAAGCGATTGGCGTGGCGTGGATTCACCCACACAAAGGCCGGTGCGCCAGGGCCGCCGTTCAAATATTTGTAGCCGCAGCCAATCGAGAAATCCGCGCCTGCGCCGTTCAGGTCGACCGGCACCGCGCCCGCGCTGTGCGCCAGGTCCCACACGCACAAAATGCCCTGGGCGTGTGCGGCAGCGGTGATGGCGGCCATGTCGTGCATGGCGCCGGTGCGGTAGTTCACATGCGTGAGCATCAACACGGCCACGTCGCTGGTCAGCGCGGCGGTGATCTCTTCGGGCTCCACCAGCACCAGCTCCAAACCACGCTCCTTGCACAGGCCCTCGGCGATGTAGAGGTCGGTGGGGAAGTTGCTGCGCTCGCTCACGATGCGCTTGCGCGTGGGGCCGTCTTCGCGGGCGATGTTCAGCGCGGCGCTGAGCACTTTGTAGAGGTTGATGGAGGTGCTGTCGGTGCACACCACTTCGTCCTTGCCCGCGCCGATCAGCGGGGCGAGCTGGTTGCCCAGGCGCTGGGGCAGGTCAAACCAGCGGTTGGTGTTCCACGATTGGATGAGGTCCGTGCCCCATTCGCGCGCCACCACATCGGCCACGCGTGCGGCGGCGGCCTTGGGCAACACGCCCAGCGAATTGCCGTCGAGGTAGATCACGCCTGCGGGCAGGCTGAAGTGGCCGCGCAGCGGCGCGAGCGGGTCTTGCGCATCCAGGGCGCGGCAGTCTTGGAGGGTAGTGGTCATGGCGGTCAAGGTCAGTTACTTCTGTTTTGATAGCTGGTAGCGCTTATGGGATAAGCGCTAGAGGCCAAAAAGGTTTGAAATTTTTATCGGGCGGCATCCCTGCAATACAGCGATGCTGCTGATACCAGTGCCACCGTGGAACCGGCTTTGCCGGGTCTCGGGTGGCGTCCCCTTTGGGGGGGTGACGCGAAGCGGCACAGGGGGGTCACATCAACTCGCGCAGCACGGCGCGCACGGGCGATGCGTCGGCGGTGGTCAGCTTCAGCGGCAGGGCGATCAGCTCGTAGTCGCCTTCAGGCACTTCGTCGAGCACCAGGTTCTCCAGCACACGCAGGCCTCGGCGGCGGATGACCTGGTGGCTGTCGAGCGTCTTGCTGTCGGCCGGGTCGATGCTGGCGGTGTCGATGCCCACCAGCAACACGCCCCTGTCCGCCAGGCGCTCGATGGTGTCGGGGGCGTAGGCGGTGAGCTGGCCGTCCCATCGCGCAGGGGCCTGGGCGTAGGTGCGCACCAGCACGCGCGGGGGCAGGGCGCTGTCCACCGCATGGGCGATGTGGTCCCAGGTGACGAGCGGGCCGCAGCCGATGGCGTGGATCACGCGGCAGGGCCCAAGGAAGGCGTCGAGCGACAGGTCACCAATGGTGGCGCCGCTTGCGTCGTAATGCAGCGGTGCATCGGCATGGGCGCCCACGTGGGGCGACAGCGTGATGGCGCTCACGTTGACCGGGCAGCCTGGGCCGATAGTGGCGCACCACTGCTGGCTGTAGGCCGTATCGCCCGGAAATACGGGGCTGCCCGCGTGCACGGGCGGCGAGATGTCCCAGAGCCGACGGGCGGTGGAGGTGGAAGGCGTTGACATGGGACAAAGTTTGCATGTCCCGAAAAAGCCGTGGTGTCGGTTATTTCCAACACCAGGGTGGTTTTGTGGAGGCTTCAACGATACCGAGAGGCCGCGATACCGGTGTCGCCCCCTGCGCTCAGGTCAAAGCGCCCACTCCGCAGCCAGTGGTGGCAGCCCGTGCCGCATGCGCGCCCGTTGGCAAGCTGGGTCGCCCGCTTCGAATTCACGGCAGGGCGAAGGGCGCCATTCGTAGATGCCACAGCCCACTTGGCCCCCCACCTTGCCCGTCAACGCGGCGCAGCGTGCGGGCACGTGGTCGGTGCCGCGCATGCGGCAGGTGGTGGCGGTGACTTCCACGGCCAGCCCATCAGGCACGGTGCCGCCCATGGCCTGGGTTTCCTCCACGGCAAAGTCCACGCGAAAACTGGCGCAGCAGGCGCCGCAACTGAGGCAGGGGTGGGCGGAATCGGGCATGGCGATGAAATGGGATGGTGGGTTTGCCAAAAGTGGGTCTGGCGGGGTGGGGCGATGTTTGTTCTGCGCGAGCCTGCGGAATGCTAAAGCAATGCATCGCTGGCGCCGCGGGCTTGGGTCTTGCGAAGGTGACGGTCTGTGGATTCCATGTGGGTTCCCCTTGGTCACTGTCTTTTCAATGAAGGCCTGCGTGGCGCCGCTGGGTCCACCTCCGTCGCCAGCCTTCCGCCTCCCGCCTTGCTTGTTGTGTCCTCTGCTCCGTTTTCTTGACCGTGGTCAGGGAATGTTTTCGTGCCCTCGGTAAGCCACGCAATCGCGCTGCGGCAGGAGTAAAATGCGAATCACTATTATTTGTAATGGATGAAATGGCATGAAAACCATGGACGACGGTGCTGCGGCAAGACTGCATTCCCGCGAGGGGCATCCTCCCTCCATTGGCCTGGATGAGTTGCCACTGAAGGTCCAGGCCGTGGTGTCAGGCTTGTTGCCTGCCCGTGATCCGCAGGAGCACGGCGTGCTGTTGCGGCTGTTGGAAATCGGCTTCATGCCCGGCGAAACCGTGCGTGTCGTGGCGCGCGGCGGCTTTGGGGGGGATCCTATTGCGGTGCGCGTGGGGCAGGCCACGTTTGCGCTGCGCCACCAAGAAGCCTCCATGGTGCAGGTGCAACGCGAGTTGCCGGTGCCCGCAGCAGGGGGTGTGCAGTGAGTGCCGCCGCGTCGACGATCACAACGCCCCAGGCCGACGCCCCGCTGCGTATTGCGCTGCTGGGCAACCCCAACTGCGGCAAGACAGCGTTGTTCAACCTGCTGACCGGCGCGCGCCAGAAGGTGGCCAACTATGCGGGCGTGACGGTGGAGCGCAAGGAAGGCCTGCTGCAAACCGCCACTGGCCGCCGCGTGCGCGTGCTGGATTTGCCGGGTGCCTACAGCCTGCATGCACACAGCCTGGACGAGGTCATCACGCGCGACATCGTGCGCGGCCGCCGTGCCGGTGAGCCGCTGCCGGATCTGTTGGTGTGTGTGACCGACGCCACCCACCTGCGCCTGAACCTGCGCCTCGTGCTGGAGGCCCGCGCTTTGGGTTTGCCCATGGTGCTGGTGCTCAACATGATGGACGTGGCCCGGCGCCAGGGAATAGAGATCGATCGCGAGGCGCTGGCGCGCGAACTTGGCATGCCGGTGCTGGCCACGGTGGGCGTGCGCGGCGACGGGGCCCAGGAGCTGGTGCAATGGCTCGACACCGTGTCCCCCGACAAGCTACAGCGGCCGCAGGTGTTACCCGGTGCCGATGCCGCGCTGGACGCTCAGGAGCTTCAGGCGCAGGCCGATGTGATTCGCACCCACCAAGCGGTGCGCCGCATCATGGATCTGGCGGTGCGCGTGCCTGCGGTGAGTTTGCGGGCCGACGACCGCATTGATGCCCTGGTGCTGCACCCCGTTTGGGGCATGCTGATTCTTGGGGCCACGCTGTTCCTGATGTTCCAGGCTGTGTTCAGCTGGGCCGAGTTGCCCAAGTCCTGGATCGAATCGGGCATGGCCATGCTGGCGGGCCTTATCAATGAGCATATGGCCGACGGCCCCTTGCGCAGCCTGCTGATCGACGGTGTGATCGCCGGGGCCGGGGGGGTGCTGGTTTTTTTGCCGCAGATTCTGTTCCTGTTCCTGTTCATCCTGGCGCTGGAAGATTCGGGCTATTTGCCCCGTGCCGCGTTTTTGCTCGACCGGGTGATGGGCACGGTGGGCTTGTCGGGGCGGTCTTTTATTCCGTTGCTGTCCAGTTTTGCCTGCGCCGTGCCAGGGGTGATGGCCACGCGGTCGATCACCGACTGGCGCGACCGGCTGGTGACCATCATGATCGCGCCGCTCATGACCTGTTCGGCGCGCCTGCCGGTGTATGCGCTGTTGATTGCAGCCTTCATCCCCGAGCGCACGGTGGCTGGGGTTTTCAACCTGCAGGGCGTGGTGCTGTTCGGCCTGTATGTGGCGGGTATCGTGAGTGCGATGGCGGTGGCTGCGGTCGCCAAGCTGGCCCGCCGTGACCGGCGGGCGACGCCTCTGTTGATGGAGCTGCCGGCCTACCGCTGGCCTAGCGTGCGTGGCCTGGCGTTCGGGCTGTCTGAGCGCGCGATGATTTTCATCAAGCGGGTGGGCGGCATCATCCTGGCCGTGACCGTGTTGCTGTGGTTTTTGTCCACCTACCCAGGGGCGCCAGCCGGGGCCGACCAGGCCGCCATCACCTACAGCTACGCCGGTCAGCTGGGCCGCTGGCTGGAAGTGATTGTGGCGCCCATCGGCTTTAACTGGCAGATCGCGATCGCCCTGGTGCCTGGCATGGCTGCGCGCGAGGTGGCAGTGAGCGCGCTGGGCACGGTGTATTCGCTGTCTGCCACTGGCGACGAAGTGGCCAATCAGCTGGGCGCTCTGATCGCGGGGTCATGGTCTTTGGCCACCGCCTTGTCGTTGATGGTGTGGTACATCTTTGCGCCGCAGTGCATCTCCACCATCGCTGCGGTGCGCCGCGAAACCAATGGCTGGCGCTACCCGGTGTTGATGGTGGTGTACTTGTTTGCGCTGTCGTATGGGGCCAGTTACATCACCTACCGCGTTGCCGTGGCCATGGGAGGTGGGGCATGACACAAGAATGGGCCGTGGGTGTCATCGTGGCCATGGCGGCCGTGTATGTGCTGTGGCGCTGGTTGCCCGCGGGCTTGCGCCGACGGCTGGGGCGGGTGCATCCCGCCATGGAAAAGGCCGCCGGTTGTGGGGGCTGCAGCAGTTGCGACGGGTGTGGCTCGGCGGGTGGCAAGACGGCAGCCGCACCCGTGCCACACAGAGCCGCCGGAACATCGGATGGCACCCAGACCATGATGATGCCCAAGCGGGGGCGCTCGCGCACTTGAAGGGGGGCCTTGGGCGGCGATTTCTCGCGCGCCCCCCGCGCGGCGCCAGGGCCACCAGTCCAGCAAGGGCGGGCTGTGGCGCCGAGGCGCGATGGGTGAATGGTTCTTCAGTTCACCCGGCCCAGCAAAAGGTACTCCATCAGTGCCTTTTGCACATGCATCCTGTTTTCTGCCTCATCCCAGACAACCGACTGCGGCCCGTCGATCACGTCGGCCTCCACCTCTTCACCGCGGTGGGCGGGCAGGCAGTGCATGAACAGGGCGTCGGGCTTGGCGGCGGCCATCATTTCGGTGTCCACGCACCAGTCGGCAAACGCTTTTTTGCGTTCTTCGTTCTCGGCTTCGTAGCCCATGCTGGTCCACACGTCGGTGGTGACCAGGTCGGCACCCTGGCAGGCTGCGAGTGGGTTGCTAAAAAATTGATAGCTATCAGCGCTTATTCCACCAGCGCCTGCGGCCAATTTCTCATCAACTTCGTAGCCACTGGGGGTGCTCACATGCACCTTGAAGCCCAGCAGCGATGCGGCCTGCAGCCAGGTGTTGGCCATGTTGTTGCCATCGCCCACCCACGCCACCGTCTTGCCCTGGATGGAGCCTCGGTGCTCGATGAAGGTGAAGATGTCGGCGAGGATCTGGCAGGGGTGGTATTCGTTGGTCAGACCGTTGATGACGGGCACGCGCGAGTTGGCGGCAAAGTCCTCGATCTTGGTCTGTTCGTAGGTGCGGATCATCACCAGGTCCACCATGCGGCTGATGACCTTGGCACTGTCTTCGATCGGCTCGGCGCGGCCCAGCTGGCTGTCGCCCGTGGTCAGGTGCACCACGCTGCCGCCGAGCTGGTACATGCCCGCCTCGAAACTCACGCGCGTGCGCGTGCTGGCCTTCTCGAAGATCATGGCCAGCGTGCGGTCCACCAGCGGGTGGTGCTTTTCGTAGGCCTTGAACTTCTTCTTGATGAGCGCGGCGCGCTCGAACAGGTAGGTGTATTCGTCGGCGGTGAGGTCGTTGAACTGCAGGTAATGTTTCATGAATGCAATGTCTCGCGGCTGGCTAACTACTCAGCCAGAATGGCTTTGACCAGCGGGGTCAGTTTGGCGACGATTTCGTCGGCTTCGGCAGTGGTAAGGATCAGCGAGGGCACCAGGCGAATCACGGAGTCGGCTGTCACTGAGAGCAGCAGGCCCGCTTCAGCCGCGCGGCCCACGAGTGCGCCGCAGGGCTTGTTCAGCTCAATGCCCAGCATCAGGCCCTGGCCCCGGATGTCTTTGACGCCAGGCAGTGTGCCCAGTTCGCGTTGCAGGGCGGCCTTGAGATGGCCACCCACGGTGGCGGCATTTTGCAGCAGGCCGTCTTCTTCCATGATGCGAATGGTTTCAACCCCGGCGCGCATGGCCAGCGGGTTGCCGCCAAAGGTGGTGCCATGGTTGCCGGGCTGCAGCACGTTGGCGGCCTTGGGGCCTGCCACCACGGCGCCGATCGGCACACCAGAGCCCAGGCCCTTGGCCAGGGGCATCACGTCGGGCACGATGCCCGCCCACTGGTGGGCAAACCACTTGCCGGTGCGGCCCATGCCGCACTGCACCTCGTCGATCATCATGAGCCAGCCGCGTTCGTCGCACAGCTTGCGCAGCTGCTGCAGGTATTCCACGCGCATGGAGTTGATGCCGCCTTCGCCCTGGATGGTCTCGAAGAACACGGCCACCACGTTGGGATTGCCTTCGGTGGCCTTCTTGATGGCTTCGATGTCGTTCAGTGGCACGCGGATGAAGCCCTCCACCAGCGGGCCGAAGCCGCTGTTGATCTTGGGGTTGCCGGTGGCCGACATGGTGGCAATCGAGCGGCCGTGGAAGGCCTTCTCATAGACCACGATCTCGGGCTTGGCGATGCCCTTGTCCACGCCGAACTTGCGTGCGATCTTCAGGGCAGCCTCGTTGGCCTCCAGGCCCGAGTTGCAGAAGAACACGTTGGTCATGCCCGACAGCTCCACCAGTTTGGTCGCCAGTTGCTCCTGCAGCGGCGAATGGTAGTAGTTGGAGGTGTGGATCAGCTTGGTGATCTGCTCCTGCAAGGCGGGCACGAGCTTGGCATGGTTGTGGCCCAACGTGTTGACCGCGATGCCGCCCAGGCCGTCCAGGTATTCCTTGCCATTGACGTCCCAGACTCGGCAGCCTTGACCGCGGGCCAGTGCAATGGGCACGCGGCCATAGGTGTTCATCACGTGGGGCGAAGCGGCCTCAATGAAAGCGGTCATGCAGAAATCTCCAGACGATACGGTGAGGACCTGGCCTGTGGCCATGAGCCCGAAAAGCGAGACACGATTCTAGGGGGTGGTTGATGATCGTCTGTTGACGATTGCGCATCACTGCAATGCAGCGCGTGGCCGCGCTTTCGGGTTCCATGTCAGCGCTGGCGCAGGGATGTGGGGCAGCTCTTATATAAGAGTTAGAATGTCACGCTGCAGTGCAGCATGCAGTGATCCTGCGTCTGGCGCGCCTTTTACCACTCCAATCCCCGATGGTTTCCCCCACCTCCAAAGAAGTCTTCATTCAGGGCATCACCCATGACGGGAAAACCTTTCGCCCCAGCGATTGGGCCGAGCGGCTGGCAGGGGTGATGAGCAGTTTCCGCCCCGGTGGCGCCCGCCCGGGTAGCCACCTGAGCTATTCGCCGTGGTGTATTCCCACCACGCTCAATGGCGTGAAGTGTGTGGTGGTGCACCGCGATCTGCGCGACTACGAACCCATGGCGTGGGACTTCGTCATCAACTTTGCCCGCGATAACAACCTGCAGGTGGCTGAGGCTTGCCTGCTGCCTGACGCCGTCCCTTCCAAGCTGACTTGACCGGCCTCCCTGGCACATGAGGGGGCTGCTGTTTTGATCGGTTGGTCGGTTGATCTATTTTCTTTTCAGCAACGAAAAAACCGCCCGAAGGCGGTTTTTTCGTTGCTGACAGCGCACCCGTTACAAACGGCGAACGGCTGGTGCCGTTCGGGCTGTTTGCCTGAAGTGGGTCAGGCGGCCAGTGCCAGGGCTTTCACCTTGGCAGACAGACGGCTCTTATCGCGAGCAGCCTTGTTCTTGTGGAAGATGCCCTTGTCGGCCACGGTGTCCACCACGGCTTGCATCTTGGCGAACAGTTCGGTCGCCTTGGTCTTGTCGCCAGCCAGAACAGCCTTTTCGACGTTCTTGACAGCGGTACGGTATTTGGAGCGCAGCGAGGTGTTCGCAGCGTTGATCTTGACGTCCTGACGGACGCGCTTGCGGCCCGACGCCAGGCGCGGGTTCTTCTTCTTGGGTTTAGCGGATGCCATGTTTTAGTTCCTTGAGTCTGAGGATGATGCCAGCAAAGCCCGCGATTATAGCCTAGCCCGGCTTTCAGCGGCTGTGGCGGTGGTTCTGCGCGGCGCTGTCGCCAGTGCACGCAGTGGCACTGGCGTTGCCAGACCAGCGGCTGCGTTCCTCCTCTGGGGCTGAGGAGTGGGGGCTCCGAGCCTGCCCGCGCGGGCTTGGACGGCCCTGAGGCGCGGCCCGGCTCAGGGGGAATACACTCCTTGCGGTGTCACTTTTCAAAGCCGCCTCTACCGTCTCCCTCCTGACCCTCGTCTCCCGCATCACCGGGTTGGTGCGCGAGTTGCTCATGGCCTCGGTCTTCGGGGTCAGCGCCATGACGGACGCCTTCAATGTGGCGTTCCGCATTCCCAATCTGTTCCGCAGGGTGCTGGGCGAAGGGGCATTCAGCCAGGCATTTGTGCCGGTGCTCGCTGCCACCCGCGCCCAGGAGGGCGACGACGGCGCCCGGACGCTGATCGACCATGTCGGTACCTTGCTGGCCTGGACACTCGTGCTCTTGTGCATCGCTGGCGTGCTGGGTGCGCCGTGGATGGTGTGGGCCATGGCCAGCGGGCTCCAGCAATCGCCCCAGGGTTTTGACGCCGCTGTCACCATGACACGCTGGATGTTTCCCTACATCGGCTTCATGTCGCTGGTGGCGCTGGCAGGGGGCATTCTCAACACCTGGAAGAAGTTTGCCGTGCCTGCGGCGTCGCCAGTGTTGCTCAACATGGCGCTGATCCTGTCCATCATGGTGGGCGCACCCTGGTTTTCCCGCCATGGCATTGAGCCTATCTACGCCCAGGCGGCTGGGGTCATGCTGGGTGGCGCGCTGCAACTGGCCATCCAGGTGCCTGCGCTGGTGCGTCTGGGACTGTTGCCGCGCATCGGCGTGCGTTGGGCGGCCATCCGTGCGGCCTGGGCCGATCCCACCACGCGCAAGGTCGCGCGGCTGATGCTGCCAGCCCTGCTGGGGGTGAGCGTGGCGCAGGTCTCGCTGCTGATCAACACCCAGATTGCCTCGCATCTGGCCACCGGCAGCGTGAGCTGGATCACCTACGCAGACCGTCTGATGGAGCTGCCCACCGCGCTGCTGGGCGTGGCGCTGGGGGTCGTGCTGATGCCGCAGCTGGCCAGCGCCCGCGCCAAGCAGGACGATGACCGGTACTCGGCCATGCTCGACTGGGGGCTGCGCCTGGTGGTGCTGCTGTCCGTGCCGTGCATGGTAGCCCTGCTGGTTTTCTCGCGGCCGCTGGTGGCGGTGCTATACCACTATGGCGCGTTTGGCGACCGCGACGTGCAGCAGACCACACTGGCACTCACGGGCTATGGCGTGGGCCTGGTGGGCATTGTGGCCATCAAGGTGCTGGCGCCTGGCTTCTATGCCAAACACGACATGCGCACCCCCATGCTCATTGCGGTGGCGGTGCTGGTGCTGACCCAGTTGATGAACCTGGTCCTGGTGCCCTATCTGCAGCATGCGGCCCTGACATTGACCATTGGCATCGGCGCGCTCATCAATGCCGCCTGGTTGTTGATCGGTCTGCTGCGGCGCGGCAGCTACCGGCCCTTGCCGGGCTGGGGCAAGTTTGCGCTGCAGGTGATCGCTGCCAGCGCGTTGATGGCGGTGCTGCTGCTGTGGGGATCGCAGCATTTCGACTGGGTGGCCATGAAAGAAGGCCACAGGCTGCAGCGCGTGGGGCTGATGGCGGTGCTGATTGGCGCGGCTGCGGCCGTGTATTTTGGGGCTCTGTGGGTGTCGGGCCTCAAGCTGCGCCAGCTGGTACGGCGCTGAAGGTTGCCTGCCGCTTGGCATCGCCGGCGCGGGCCACTGCGGCCAACGGCAACGAATGCCGGAAAACGCCAGGAAACGACGCAATCCACCCGCAAAAGCGCCCCGAAATATCCCCCGTAAACCGGCTTTTTGTGGCTTGACGGCAAGTAGTCGGCCCACTACAACTGTGATATGCCCCTGAGCCTTTCCATCCCTACCTCGCTGGAGTACTTCGCCTCTCTGGTGCAAAGTGACGACCACTTCCCGCTGTTGGAGGCGGCCGCCAGCCTGGCCCAGGACGAATACCCCGAATTCGATGTGCAGCAGTTGCTGGGCGATGTAGACCAGATGCTGGCCCGCATCCAGCGCCGCCTGCCGGCCGATGCGCAGGCCTTGCAGCGCTTGCGCACACTCAACCAGTTCTTCTTTGCAGACCTGGGCTTTGGCAGCAACATCAACAACTATTACGACCCCGAAAACAGCTATCTCAACGCTGTGCTGCGTACCCGGCGGGGCATTCCGATCTCGCTGGCTGTATTGTGGATGGAGCTCGCCCAGGGGCTGGGCCTGCATGCACGCGGCATTGCGTTCCCGGGGCACTTCATGGTCAAGGTGCTGTTGCCCAAAGGGCAGGTGGTGATTGACCCGCTATCGGGGCAATCGCTGAGCCATGAAGAACTGGCCGAGCGGCTGGAGCCCTACAAGCGCCGCAACGGTCTGGTGGACGACTATGACGTGCCGCTGGGCCTGTACCTGCAGGCGGCCACGCCGCGCGACATCATTGCGCGCATGTTGCGCAACCTCAAGGAGGTGCACCGCACCCAGCACGACGGGCAGCGCCTGATTGCGGTGCTTGATCGCCTCGTGGTGTTGTTGCCTGAGGCGTGGGGCGAGCGGCGCGACCGGGGGCTGGTGCATGCCGAGCGCGGCAGCACCGAAGAAGCCGTGGCCGACCTGGAAACCTATCTCTCCCATGCCGAAGACGGCCTGGATACCGACCTGATTGCCGATCGGCTCAGCGTGCTGCGCAACGCCAACGGCTGATCGGTTTTGCGTTCACCGCCCATCGTGAATGATGGCTGGATCACCTTGCCGCGCGGCTGCCCACTCTCGACTCCATGGAATGCGAAGCCACAGCGCGGCGGCCCTACCGCAACACAGGCGTTCAGAACGGCGGGGTGCCTGCGGGCAGGTCGGCCTGCAATTGCGCCAGTTGCCGGTGCAGTTCGGTGTTTTCGACCGTGAGTTCTGCCACGCGGCGGCGCAGTGTGTGCAGTTCGTCGGCGGCTTCCTCGGCGCTGAACCCTGTTTCCGCTGCAGGCTTTTCTTCTGAAGACGCCTCATCGCGCGGTTTGCGTTTGTTGAGTTCGCGCACGCGCTTGGCGGCCTGCTTGAGCTCGTTCTTGCCCGCAGCGACGGCCGCTACCTGCTCTTGAGCGGGCAACGTGGACACGGCGGCCGCAGCGTTGATTGAGATGGTGCCGGACTTGACGGCGGCCACCAGCTCGGGCGCCGCTTGCTTCTGGATTTTTTCGATCATCACCACCTGGCTGCTGCTCAGCCGCGCGGCCTTGGCAATGGCCTCGCGGCTGGTCAGTGGCGTGGGTGCGGGCAGCGCGCTGGCGGCTTCGTTGCCGGGGGCACTGTCAGCCACGCCGGGGCTGGCGGTATCGCCGGGCCCATCGGTGGCTGCGGCTGTGGCCTTGCGGCTGTGCCGGTCTGTCTCGATTTCGCGTTTGCGCAAGGCCAGCACGCCGCGCTGAAAGTCCGACACGCTGCGGCGGCCCAGGTGCTGATCGATCATCCACAGGTGCACGTCTTCCATCGACTGGAAGCGCGGGTTTTGCACGGTCTGAAACGGCAGCCCATGCTTTTGGCAGATGCCGTAGCGGTTGTGGCCATCTACCAGCACATCACCCCACAGCACCAGCGCATCACGGCAGCCATCGGCCAGGATGCTGCGCTCCAGGGCCTCGTGTTCGTCGGGGGTCAGCGGGTCGATATAGGCTTTGAGTTCTTCGTTGACGACGATATTCATGGTGGGGCGGGGGCAGTCCGACAAGCAAGGCAAGGGGCGGGATTGTAGAGGGCCCGGTGCCCGGCAACTCGGTGGCTGCTACCCATCGCGACCAATTACCTTCGGTGCGTGATGAAGTGCTATGGCTCGCGGTTGCCCCGCAGGGTGAGCCAGGCCGCCACCAGCGTGAAGGCGGCCACCACCGCCACGATGATCCAGAAGCCGTGACCGTTGTCGGCCAGCGGCACGCCACCCACGTTCATGCCAAAAAGCCCCGCCAGGATGTTGATGGGCAGGGCCAGTACCGTCACCACCGTCAATACAAAAAGGCTGCGGCCGTTGACCTCCTGCACGTTGGCGGCGATCTCCTCCTGCAGCAGCTTGATGCGCTCTTGCAGGCCTTGCATATCGCGCAGCACCACCGAAAACTCCTCGGTCGAATCGCGCAGTTCTTGTGCGTCGTCGTTGCCCATCCATGCGGGGGGGTGTTGCAGCAGGCGAAACAGCGCGGCGGGTTCGGGCGCCAGCAGGCGCTGCAGACGCACCAGCAGGCGCCGCAACACACCAAGGCGGGCTCGCTTGTGGTCCAGCCGGCCAGCCAGCAGCTCGTCTTCCACATCGTCGATGCGCTGGGTCACCCCCCGCACGATGTCCACCAGCCCCGAGGCCTGGGTGCGCATCAGTTCGGCCAGCAGTGCCACGCTGGAGCTTGGCGCGTTTCCGTTGCGCACTGCCGTGCGCAACGCGTCCACGGACCGCAGGGGGCGCGTGCGGCCCGTCACCATGAGGTGCGGCGCCACGCTGGTCCACAAGGTGGCGATGTCCGAGGGCTCGAAGGCAAAGTCGAAATGCGCGTCATTGAGCACGGCAATCAGGGTGTCGTCGTCGCGCTCGATGCGGGTGGACACGGATCGGTCCTTGATGGCATCAAAGAAGGCCTCGGGCAGCTCGGCGTATCGCTCCATCCAGCGCACGGATTGGGTCTGGCTCAGGTTGAAATGGAGCCACAGAAACTCTCCACCCGGTGCGGTGGCGCCACGGGGCCACGCTGCCAGCCACTGTGCCGCCTGCACCGAATCGACCTCTCGTGGTGGGGCATCGGCGCGCAGCACATAGCCGCAAATGAGCCCTGCGGCGTCGCCCCCATAGTGGGGGTTGTGGACGTTGGAGTGGGCCAGGCTGGTGGCGGCAAGAGGGGGCGGGGCGGAAGACGGCACGGCTGCGAGGGTGGCGGGTCGATGTGACGGTGTCATGACAAATATCGCCTCGTCACTGTGCTGTCATTGATTTGTCACGCAATAGGTTCACTATGGCGTATCCATTTTTGTGTGCGCAACGACATCCCATGTTCCACAACACCCAACTCGATACGCAGGAGCTGATGCAACGCATCGCCAACGACCTGATCGACAGCTATGACGAAGAGCTGGAGCTCGAGATCGAAGACCGTAACGTGGATGGCAGCGGCGACTTGCTGCCCACCGATAAGCTGGCGCGCCAGCAATATTTCACCGAGTTGTTTCGACTGCAGGGCGAGCTCGTCAAGCTGCAGGACTGGGTGCAGCACAACCGCCAGAAGGTGGTGATCCTGTTTGAGGGGCGCGATGCCGCAGGCAAGGGCGGCGCCATCAAACGCATCACCCAGCGCCTGAACCCGCGCGTGGCCCGCGTGGCCGCGCTGCCCGCACCGAACGACCGCGAGCGCACGCAGTGGTACTTTCAGCGCTACGTGGCGCACCTGCCTGCGGCGGGCGAGATGGTGCTGTTTGACCGCAGCTGGTACAACCGCGCGGGCGTCGAGCGGGTGATGGGCTTTTGCTCGGACGACGAGTACGAAGAGTTCTTCCGCACCGTGCCCGAGTTCGAGAAGATGCTGGTGCGCTCGGGCATCACGCTGGTCAAATACTGGTTCTCCATCACGGACGACGAGCAGCACCTGCGGTTTTTGGGGCGCATTCATGACCCCCTCAAACAATGGAAGCTCAGCCCCATGGATCTGGAAAGCCGCGTGCGCTGGGAGGCCTACACCAAGGCCAAGGAAACCATGCTGGAGCGCACCCACATTCCCGAGGCGCCGTGGTGGATCGTGCAGGCGGTGGACAAGAAAAAAGCGCGTTTGAACTGCATTGCGCACCTGCTCTCACAGCTGCCCTATCAGGAAGTGCCCCACCCCACTGTGGTGTTGCCCGAGCGCGTGCGCAATCCGGAGTATCTGCGCCAGCCCGTGCCAGCGTCGATGTATGTGCCCGAGGTGTATTGAGCGCACTAAAAGCCAGAGCATCGCGACGATCGCCCGCAGGTGCCAGGCAGGTGTGAACGTTGTGGGGTCGCGTCGCGGGGTATGCTGATTTTGATATGTTTTTGATAGCACCTGGCGCTTGTTGGTAAAGAGCTAGAGGCCAAAAAAGACCAAGCCAAACCAGGCCAGGCCAAAACAGCGATCTCTCTTCCTGCCTGACGTCGGCGCGCTATTTTTTCAATGCACGCGGCCCGGGCTGCCCTGTGACGGGGTTCCCTCGCGGCCGAACTGGTGCCAGGCGCGGCGCAACTGGGTGTCCGAGCTGAAACCCGCCATCAGCGCTGCCTGCGTCACGTTGCGCCCCGCCTGCAGCGCCGCCTCGGCGGTGGCCAGGCGGATGCGGCGCAGGTATTGCAGCGGGGCGATGCCCGCATGCTCCAGAAACAACCGCGTGAGATGCCGGGGCGACGTGTGCGCCACTTCCGCCATGCGGGGCACGCTCCAGTCGGCCTGCGGCTGCTGGCCGACGGCGTCCTGCACGCGGTGCAGGCTGGCGTGCAGGTGGTTGCGGTGGTGCAGAAAGGGCGAAAACTCCGGGTCGTTGGGGCCCCGGCGCAGCGCCACCACCATGGATTGCGCCACCTGGGCCGCCAGCGCGGGGCCGCAGGTGTCGGAGATGCGGTGCAGTAGCAGGTCGATGCCGGTCGTCACGCCCGCGCTGCTGTACACGGCGCCATCGGCCACAAACACACGGTTGGCCACCACGTCGCAGTGCGGGTCTACGGCCGCCAGCTCATCCAGGTGCAGGTGGTGGGTGGTGGCGCGGCGCCCGGTCAGCAGCCCGGCATGGGCGGCCAGCACCGACCCCGCGCACACGGTGATCAGATCCAGCTGCCCGGCCACGGGCCGCAGCCCGCGCAGCCAGTGCAGCAGCGCGCGGGCCTCTTCGCCCTCCACGTCGATGTGTTTGCCGGCCAACCCCACCAGCACCACCCAGGCGGGCGTCGGCAGGGTGGTGGGCAGCGGCTCCAGCCCTGTCACCACCGCGCCGACCGATGTCACCGATTGGGGTGTGGGGCTCACGAAGTGCTGCACAAAACGCTCGGGTTGGCCCTGGTTCACCAAGGCCTGGTTGGCGATGCGCAGGGCTTCGGCCGGGCCTGCCCAGTCCAGCACCAGACTGCCCGGCAGCAGGGCGAAGTACACATGGATGGGAGAAGAAGGTGGCATGTCCTGCATCATGGGTTGTTTGTGCCGTTCGCAATCTTAGAAACTAGCGCCCTCCAGGCCACGGGTGGCGCGCCCCCGCCTTTGGCGGGCGCAGCGGTAAAAGAGGGGTCAGGGATTCTTGTTCCACGGGGTATCCATCTGGCGGGCGGTGCGCTCGGACAGCGCGGCGCTGACGAGGCGCGTGACGAGGTGCAGGCTCATGTCGATGCCAGCGCTGATGCCCGCGGACGTGACCAGCGCACCCCGGTCCACCCAGCGCACATTCTCCCGCACGTCGAGCGCCGGAAACTGCGCGCGCAGGTCGGTGATGTCTTCCCAGTGTGTGGTGGCGGGCCCTTCGGTGAGTACGCCCGCCGCCGCCAAAATGAAGGCGCCCGTGCACACCGAGGCCGTGATCTTTGCACTGGCCGCCGCCTGGGCCACCCACGCGCGGGTGGCGGGGCAAGCCGCGGCGGCATCGACCACGCCGCCCGGCACGATGAGCACATCGGGCGTGGCGGCGGTGGCAAAGTCCGCATCGGGCAACACGCGCAGGCCCGCGCGGGCGCGCACCGGGTCCAGGCTGCGGGCCACACAGCGCACTTCAAAGGGGGCGGGCGCGCCAGGGTGCAGGCGCTGGTGCATGCGGCTGGCGGTGGTGAACACCTCGTAGGGTCCGCCCAGGTCCAGGGCCTCTACGTCGTCGAAAACGAGGATGGCCACTTGCAAAGGGCGTGCGCCGTGGGTGGGGGAGTTGCTGCTCATGCGGTGGCCCGGTCCAGCGCCTGCTGCACGGTGCACAGGGTGGCGAAGCGGCCCTGCAGCACGGTGGCCGTGCGGGTCTTGATGTCGGCCGCCACCAGCACCTGGCCGTCGGGCTGCACCATGTCCCAGGTCAAGGTGGCTTCGGTCACGTAGTCCACGTCCCAGCCCAGGTCCGAGGCGTGGCGCGTGGTGGTTTCGCAGCACTGTTCGGTGCGGATACCGCTCACGATCAGGCGCTGGATGCCATGGCTTGTCAGCCAGACGTCGAGCCCGGTGCCCACCAGGGCGCTGTGGCGCGACTTGGTGAAGGTGGCGGCTGCATCGAAAGGAGCGAGGCCGTCGAGCGCACGCACCTGGCCTGAGGCCTGCGAGAACGGGTTCTCGGGCACCTCGGGGCCGTCGCTGTGGAACACCCGCACCACCGGGATGCCCTGGGCGACACACCCGTTGATCAGCGCGTTCTGGGCCTGAAGGTAGGCGGGCAGGTCGTGCTCCGTGAAGAAGGGGCGGTGGCGGAATGATTCCTGGACATCAATCACAATCAGACAGATTTTCATGGAGGGTTCTTAGGGAGGTTGTGAGGTAGAGCGCTTATTTTGAAAGCGCTACAGGCTGGAGTCCGTCCCGGTGCAGACAATAGTCGATCATTTTGAGCCATGATTAACCATCGGGCTGCAAAAGGCGGTGATCCGTGGCCTGCTAATTTTTTACAAAGAAAAAGTGCTGCTGGCGCTTGTGCATCAAGCGGTACCAGCTATGAAAAAAGTAGCGGTCAGCGCCAACCAGCAGCAGCCACGAGAAACTGTTAAGGTGATTGGGGTTTTCCCTGATCTGGCCATTCCGGCCCCGGACCCTTTTCATTCATGGCCCCACGCACCCGTTTGTTCACCCTGGCTGCCTTGACGCGGGCCTACCAGCGCAACCTGAAAGCGCTGGTGCGTGCGACGCAGCCGGTGCGGCCCGCGCGCCCTGCGCGCGTGAAGGTGTTGGCGCCCGTGCGGCGTCCCGCCCGCCGACCCGGTGGGCCCGAGCGCGGTCAATGGCTGGCCGGTGTAGCGCCAGGGCCAGCGGGGGCGCGGCGCTATCACCTGTATGTGCCACCCGGCCTGGCTTTGCAAGCGGGAGAAAAGTTGCCCCTGCTGGTGATGTTGCATGGCTGCGGGCAAACCGGGCGCGACCTGGCGGTGTTGTCGAGCATGAACCGGCTGGCGGCGCGCCAGCGCCTTTTTGTGCTGTACCCCGAACAAGAGCGCGTGGCCAACGCACACGGCTGCTGGAGCTGGTTTGAGCGGCGCAGCGGCAAAGCCGACGCCGAGGCCGCCACACTGCTGGCCGCCGTGGATCTGGTGGCCCGCCGCCAGCCCATCGACCTTGCCCGGGTGGCGGTGGCTGGCCTGTCGGCAGGTGCCAGCATGGCGGTGTGGATGGCGGCGCTCTATCCGGCACGGTTTTGTGCCGTGGCCATGCATTCGGGCGTGGCCCCGGGCACGGCGGAATCATCGGGCACCGCCATGGTGGCCATGCAGGGGCGGCGCGAAGCGCACCTGCCCGAACCAGTGGTGCCCTTGCTCTCTGCGGCCCAGCGCGGCGGGGCGGATCAACCGCAGGACGCGGCGGCGGTGGTGGGCGCCGCCCACAAGGCCACGGCGACCCGCGCCTTGCCACCACTTTTGGTGGTGCACGGCGACGCGGACGGTGTGGTGTCGCTGCGCAATGCCGCTGCCACGGCGGCGCTGTGGGCCGATGCGCTGGGCGCCAGCGCGGGCCCGGTGCGCACGCTGCAACGCGGCCAGCGCCACGCCATGCAGGTGACGGATTTCAAGGCGGGTGGCCGCACCGTGGTGACGCTGCGCGAGGTCAAGGGCCTGGCACATGCCTGGAGCGGCGGTGCGGCCAGCCAGCCTTTCAGCGACCCGGCGGGGCCCGATGCGTCGGCATTGGTGTGGGCCTTTGTGGCCCGTCAGTTTCTGGGCAAGAAATGACGATGCAAGACAAATCGGGCCCTTGCGCTTGATGGGTATGGAGTGGCAGCTACATATTAC
Organism: Acidovorax radicis; assembly: GCF_020510705.1. NCBI lineage: Bacteria > Pseudomonadati > Pseudomonadota > Betaproteobacteria > Burkholderiales > Comamonadaceae > Acidovorax > Acidovorax radicis. The sequence goes on along the minus strand of NZ_CP075184.1, from coordinate 3,792,593 downwards.
GTAGCAAATACGTAGCAAAAAAAGACGCAAGGCCGACATAGGCAACCTGCATCCGCTGTCCCTTCGCTTTCACCCCGCAGTCACCGCCTCTTTTTGCATCCCCTGTTTGCGGTCAGGCCAGTCGCCGCTGCACTGTCACCGGTGCCCCGTGGCTCCCGCCCTGTTCGCCCTCCAGGTGAAAGGCCTCCACCACCTGTTTGAGTTCGTGCGCCTGCTGCTGCAGTGCGGAGGCCGCCGCCGTGGCCTGCTCAACCAGGGCCGCGTTTTGTTGGGTGCCCTGGTCCATCTGCGAGACCGCTTCGTTGATCTGCTCGATGCCGTCGGTCTGTTCGCGGCTGGCTTGGCTGATTTCCTCGATCACCGACGAGACACGCTCCACGCTGTTCACCACATTCTGCATGGTGGTGCCGGCCTCCTGCGCGAGCTGGGCGCCTTGCTTGACTTCCTGGGCCGAGTGGCTGATCAGCGCCTTAATCTCCTTGGCGGCTTCGGACGAGCGCTGGGCCAGGCTGCGCACCTCGCTGGCCACCACCGCAAACCCACGGCCCTGTTCGCCCGCACGTGCAGCCTCTACGGCCGCATTGAGCGCGAGGATGTTGGTCTGGAAAGCGATGCCTTCGATCACGCCGGTAATGTCGGACACCTTGCGCGACGACGCGTCGATGGAGCCCATGGTCGACACCACCTTTTCGACCACCGCGCCGCCCTGGCGGGCCACCTCGGAGGCCGAGTGGGCGAGCACGCTGGCCTGGCGCGCGTTGTCGGCGTTCTGCTTGACATTGGAGGTCATCTCTTCCATCGATGCGGCGGTCTGCTCCAGCGCACTGGCCTGGGACTCGGTGCGCGCTGACAGGTCGTGATTGCCCGCAGCGATCTGCTGCGAAGCGCTGGCGATGTGTTCGGTGCCGTCGCGCACCCGCTGCACGATGCGGTGCAGGCTGGTTTGCATGGTTTGCATGTCCAGCAGCAGGCTCGCCTTGTCGCCAGGCCGGGTGATCACTTGCACTGCCAGGTCCCCTTCGGAGATGCTGCGCGCAATGGCCCGCGCGTACGCCGGCTCGCCGCCGAGCTGGCTTATCAGGTTGCGCGAGATGAGCGTGCCGACCACCAGCAGGGCAGCCCCCAGCAGCACCGCCACCGCGCCAAAGCCCAGCGCGCGCTGCCAGATGGTGGTGTTGACCGTGTCGACGTACACGCCCGAGCCAATCACCCAGCCCCAGGGGGTAAAGCCTGTGACATACGAGGTCTTTTCGACTGGCGTGTCGCTGCCCGCCTTGGGCCACAGATACGGCACAAAGCCCGCACCGCTGGCCTGCACGGTGCGCACGAATTCCACAAACAGCTGCTTGCCGTTGGGATCCTTGTTGGCCGTGAGGTCTTGCCCATTGAGCTCTGGGCGGATGGGGTGCATCACCATGCGCGGATGCATGTCGTTGATCCAGATGTATTCGTTGCCGCTGTAGCGCAGCGCACCAATGGCCGCCGCTGCGCGCTTGCGCGCCTCATCGTCGGGCATGGCACCCTGGGTGCTGAGGTCGTGAAAATGGGTGGCAATGCCGTGCGCCGCCTCGACGACCTGGCGCACCCCGGTTTGGCGCTCTTGCAGGATCAATTGCCGCTCGGACACCAGGAACCACGCCGTCATCACGGCAATGCCCAGCACGGCACTAAGCACCAGAAAAGCGAGTTTTTTTGCGATGGTCATGGGAGACTTTTTTATGCGAAGAATGGGCGGCGACTGGAGAAACCAGATGCCGAAAAGTTGTTGTGTGCGCTGGGTTGCTGACCCAGCCAGCGTACCGCTGCACTTGTGCCGTTTTGCTCGGCACAAACCCGCAGGAACACCGGGCTTCGGTGGAGACCTGCTGGGCATCAAAGAACCCGCGGTGCCGCATGGCGTTTCGGTCCGATGAGGCTTCTGCAGGTGCGGTGTATGGCCGCAGCCTCCAGTCCTCAGCCTGCGGAGCCGCGGCCTGCGGCTATACCAGCCGCGCCGCGATCAGCTCTTTCTTGAGGTAGGCATAGAACAGCGGTGCAGCCACCAGCCCGGCGGGCCCGAACACAGCTTCGGCCACAAACATCACTGACAGCAGTTCCCATACGCCCATGTGGGTGCGGCTGCCGACCACCTTGGCGTTGATCACGTATTCGGCCTTGTGGATAAGGATCAGAAACCCCAGGCAGGCAGCCGCCGCCAGCGGTGACACCGACAGCCCCACGATGGTCATGACCACGTTGCACACCAGGTTGCCAACGATGGGCACGAGCCCCGCCACGAACGTGAAGGTGATCAGCACCGGAGTGTAGGGCAGGCGCAGATCCCACAGCGGCAGCAAGAACAGCAAAAACAAGGCTGTGAGCAAGGTGTTGAAGGCCGCAATCCAGAACTGGGCCGCCACGATCTGGCGAAACGCCTCGCCAAAAAGACGGATGCGCAGCCTGAGCTGCTGGGCCAGCGGCCCCACTGCAACGAGGGGCGGCCGCACGGCGGCCAGGGCACCGATCAAGAGGCCCACATAGGCAAACAACACACCGGCCAGCCATGCCCGGCCCGCCATGGCCAGCGCCCCGGCCTTGGCGCCCAGATAGGCGGCAATGGTGCGCTGGATATCCGCCACGCCTTCCGGCAGGTGGGCGGCCATGTCGGCCGGCAGCTTCAGGCGCAGCTCCAGCACCGTGCGCGCCATGTAGTTGAGCAGCTCCAGGTATTGCTGTGGTGCGTTCACGAGGTAGCCGCGCGAGTGGGTAAGCCCTACCGCCAGCAGCGCCAGAGGCCCCAGCATCACCAGGGCGGCGGCGGCGATCTGGGCGAGCCGCACGCCTTTGGGCGAAGCCGTGGGTTGGCGCTGCATGTGCCCCAGCCCCAGCGCAAACCAGCGAGCGAGCGTGCGGGTCAGCAGAAAGCCCAGGCACACACACAGCAGGCCAGGCAACAGGCCGCGCCACATCACCAGCATCAGCATGGCTGCCACCAGCACGTAGCTGGTCAGCACGATGCCGCGGCTGACGGGGCGCAGGGGCGGGGGGCTGGACTCGGGCTGCGATACGAGCGCGGGGGGGGTAGGGCGCTGCGCCATACGCGAGGGTGTGGCGGGTGTGTGGCTGGAGAGGGGCAAAGAGAGAACAGCGCTGACCGGTCAGGCCACCACCACCGCAGCGTTTTCACCACGCGCGGCAATCGTGCCGATGGCGTACACCTGCTCGCCCGCAGCGCGCAGCGTGGCGGCTGTAGCCTCAGCGTTGGCGGCATCCACCACCACCACCATGCCGATGCCGTTGTTGAAGGTGCGGTTCATCTCGATGTCGTCGATACCCGCCGTCTTCTGCAGCCAGGCAAACAGCTCGGTCTGGGGCCAGCTGCCCTTCTTGAGGTGGGCGGCGGTGCCGTCGGGCAGCACGCGGGGAATGTTCTCCAGCAAACCGCCGCCGGTGATGTGGGCCAGGGCCTTGATGGGATGCGCAGCCAGCGCGGCCAGCACGTTCTTCACGTACAGGCGGGTGGGTTCCATGATGGCGTGTTTGAAGGGCTTGCCGTCCAGCGTGGCGGGCACGGTGCCCTGGCTTTCAGCGCGGTCAATGCACTTGCGCACCAGCGAGAAGCCGTTGGAGTGCACGCCGTGGCTGGCCAGGCCCAGCACCACGTCACCAGGGGCCACGTCCTTGCCGGTCAGGATCTTGCTCTTTTCGACCGCGCCCACGGCAAAGCCGGCCAGGTCGTATTCGCCAGCAGGGTACATGCCGGGCATTTCGGCGGTTTCGCCGCCGATCAGCGCGCAGCCCGAGAGCTCGCAGCCCTTGGCAATGCCGCCCACCACGGCCGCGGCCGTGTCCACGTCGAGCTTGCCGCAGGCGAAGTAGTCCAGGAAGAACAGGGGCTCGGCGCCTTGCACCAGCACGTCATTCACGCTCATGGCCACCAGGTCGATGCCCACGGTGTCGTGCATGTTCCATTCAAACGCCAGCTTGAGCTTGGTGCCCACGCCATCGGTGCCCGAGACCAGCACGGGCTCCTTGTAGCGCTTGGGCACTTCAAACAGTGCGCCGAAGCCGCCGATGCCCGCCAGCACGCCTTCGCGCATGGTCTTCTTGGCCAGCGGCTTGATGCGCTCGACCAGGGCGTCGCCCGCGTCGATGTCAACGCCGGCGTCTTTGTAGGAGATGGGGGTGGAGGGGGCAGAAGAGCTCATGGATGGTGTGGTGCTGGTAGGCCCGCCGGGCGGGCTGGAATCCAGGGATTTTAAGGGGCAGGCTTCGGCACCCCACTTCAGCCCTGCGGTACGGTGGGCTTTGGGGTGCGGCCGTGCCGTGCGGACTGCACCAACACACCAGCCAGCGCCAGCGCGGCAAACAGCATTCCGGCGCCAAATGTGGCGCTGGCGCCCAGCCGGTCCCACAGCAGGCCCGCCAGGCCGCTGGCCACCAGCAGCGCCACGCCGCTGACCAGGTTGAACATGCCAAACGCCGTGCCACGCAGGTCGGCGGGCGCAGTGTCGGCCACCATGGTGGCCAGCAGCCCCTGCGTCATGGCCATGTGCAGGCCCCACAGCGCAATGCCCAGCCAGGCGACTGTGCCCCGGTCGCTGAAGGCCAGCAGCGCATCGGCGGCGATCAGCACCACCAGCCCCCAGGCCAGCAGCGTGGTGTGGCGGGTGCTGTCTGCCAGTTTGCCCAGCGGGTAGGCGCCCAGCGCAAACACCACGTTCATGAGCACCAGCACCAGGGGCGTCCAGGCCAGCGGCAGGCCGCCCTGCTGCACGCGCAGCACCAAAAACGCCTCGCTGAAGCGCGCCAGTGTGAAGACGGCGCCCAGGGCCACCACCCACCAGTAGCCAGAACTGAGGCGGCGCAGATTCACGCGGTGGATGGGGTTGGTGCGTACAGCACCTGGGGTGGGCTCTGGCTCGCGCACGCCCACCACGAGCAAGGTCACGCACAGGGCCGCGGGGATGACGGCCACCCAGAACACCGCACGAAAGTCATTGGCCCACAGCAGCATCAGGCCCATGGCCAGCAGCGGGCCCAGAAAGGCGCCCACGGTGTCGAGCGACTGCCGCAGCCCGAACGCCGCGCCGCGCATGCCGGGCGGCGCCAGGTCGGCCACCAGTGCATCGCGCGGCGCCCCCCGGATGCCCTTGCCCACGCGGTCGATCAGGCGTGCCGTGACCACCAGGCCCACGGTGGGCGCAATGGCAAACAGGGGCTTGGACAACGCGCCCAGCCCGTAGCCGAGCAGCGCCAGCGGCTTGCGCCGCCCCCACCAGTCGCTCAGCACCCCCGAGAACACCTTGAGCATGAGCGCCGTGGCCTCGGCCGCCCCCTCGATGAGGCCCACGGTGAGCATGCTCACGCCCAGCGTGGTGACCATGAAGACGGGCAGCAGGCTGTGGATCATTTCCGACGAAATGTCCATGAGCAGGCTCACAAAACCCAGGGCCCAGATGCTGGCCGGCAGGCGCCTGGAGGGCGGCAGGGAGTAGTCCATGGTGTGGTGATCTCAAGGGCAGAGCCGGGTGGCCGTCGCAAGGGGCTTGGGGCAGACTAAAATCGGATCGATTGTCGCCCAGCCCCCTTGCCACCCCGGCAGGATACGGGCCCTGACAACGCGCCGTTTGCCATTGTTCGCCCTTTTTCGCCGCGCCCCGCCGCAGTCACCTACGGCCAAGTGCCTTCCAATTCACCTGTGATGCTGCTGATCCTTCCCCTGCCCGCCGCTCCCGCACTGATCCCCTTGGGCTTGCCCTTGCTGTCCCGGTGCTGCGCATGAAGCAGCTGGCGCTGGACATTGGCCTGGCCACTGGGCCCACGCTCGCCCGCTTTTATGCGGGCCCGAACGAGGCCGCGCTGCAACACCTGCGCCTGGCTGCAGGGGATGGCAGCAGCGTGGCCACCCGTTCGCCAGTGCCCACTTACTTGTGGGGCGAGCCTGGCAGCGGAAAGTCGCACCTGCTTCATGCTGTGCGGCAGGCATTGCGAGACCAGGGCTCCAGCGTGGGTTGGCTCGACCCTGCGGTGGCCGAGCCGCCAGATTTTGACGAGCGCTGGGCCGCCGTGGTCCTGGACGACGTGCACCTGTACAGCACCGCGCAACAGGCCACGGCCTTCAACTGGTTTGTGAACGCCGTCAGCCCTGCCAGTGGCTCGCAGCGCTGGGTGCTGGCTGCTGGGAGCCTGCCCCCGGCGGATTTGCCGCTGCGCGACGATTTGCGCAGCCGCCTGGGTTGGGGCCATGTTTTTCAACTGCAATTGCTGGGCGAGATCGAGCGCCGCGCCGTGTTGCGCCAGGAGGCCGATGCCCGTGGTGTGTTTCTGGGTGACGACGTGATGGACTACATGCTCAACCGTTTCTCGCGTGACCTGGGTAGCCTCATGCAACTGCTCGATGAGCTGGACGCTTTTGCGTTGCGCACCCAGCGCGCCATCACGATCCCCTTGCTCAAAACCATGCTGGAAAGTGCATGAGGAGCAGTCCCCTGTGCGGCTGCGCTGCGTCTCCCTTCTCTCGCCTTGCTGTGCAATGTGGGAATGCCAATGGGGATGCCGTTGCCGCCCGTCAGCGAAGCGCAATGCAATGAATGATGGAAATGCAAACTAATCGCCCTCGCCTGGTACTTTTTGACCTCGACCACACGCTGCTTCCGCTTGATTCGGACTATGAATGGGGTGAGTTCACGATTCGCATCGGCTGGAACGACCCTGTGGAGTTTTCGCGTCGCAACGACGAGTTTTATGCGCACTACCAGGCGGGCACGCTCGACGTGCACGACTACGTGCGTTTTGCCACCGAGGCCATGCGCCTGCGCGGTCCCGAGGCGGCTGCAGCAGCGCACCTGCAATTCATGCGGGAGGTGATCGGCCCGGCCATCCAGCCCCAGGCGCTGGACCTTATCCGCCAACACCAGTCTGCCGGTGACGAGGTGCTGATCGTCACCGCCACCAACGAGTTCGTGACCATGCCCATCGCCAAGGCGCTGGGCGTAGAGCAACTGCTGGCGGTGCAACTGGCGCGCGACGCCAGTGGCTGGTACACCGGCGAGATCGACGGTGTGCCGACCATGCGCGAAGGCAAGGTGCAGCGCATGGAACAATGGCTGGCCGAGCGGCAACTCGGCTGGGCCGATGTGGAGAGCACGTTCTACAGCGATTCCATGAACGACGTGCCCTTGCTGGAAAAGGTCAACCACCCCGTGGCCACCAACCCCGACCCGCGTTTGCGGGCCCTGGCCCAGGAGCGCGGCTGGCGCATACTGGACCTGTTCACGGCCCCCGCCAGCCAGGATGCCCCCTGACATCTGTGCTCCGGCACGCCCCTGATTACTCTCTACCCATGATCAAGACGTTCATCGACAAACTGCTGGGCAAATCGACGCCCGGCACCTCGGGCGGCAAACCACACTTCGGCAAGCGCGAAGAGGTGCCCGCCTCGGTCCACGGCATCAACCCCGAGCTGGTGGACCGCCGCGCCGCCGAGGTGGTTGCCACGCTCAAGCAGGCAGGTTTCGAGGCCTACATCGTAGGCGGCGCCGTGCGCGACCTGCTCCTGGGCCTGCGCCCCAAAGACTTCGATGTGGCCACCAACGCCACGCCCGAGCAGGTCAAGGGGCTCTTTCGCCGCGCCTTCATCATCGGCAAGCGCTTTCGCATCGTGCACGTGGTGCATGGCCGCGGGCGCGAGCATGAGGTGATCGAGGTCTCCACCTTCCGCGCCTACCTGGACAACGCCGCCGCAGGGCAGGTGGCGGGCAACGAAAAAACGAGCAAGGCCCAGCTGTCTGGCATGCAGCATGCCGTGGATGCCAGTGGCCGTGTGCTGCGCGACAACGTCTGGGGCCCGCAGGACGAAGACGCCACGCGCCGCGACTTCACCGTTAACGCCATGTACTACGACCCGGTCAGCCAGATCGTGGTGGATTACCACAAGGGTTTGCAGGACGCCAAGAAGAAGACGCTGCGCATGATCGGCGACCCGGCCACGCGCTACCGCGAAGACCCGGTGCGCATCATCCGCGCCGTGCGTTTCGCCGCCAAGCTCAGCCCCCTGGGTTTCAGCATCGACGCCAAGACCGCCGCGCCGCTGGTGCAGTCGCAGGCCCTGCTGGCCGAAGTGCCTCAGAGCCGCATGTTCGACGAGATGCTCAAGCTGCTGCAGACAGGCCATGCCGTTGCCACCATCGAACAGCTGCGCAAGCTGGGCATGGCCACAGGCATTTACCCGCTGCTGGACGTGGCCGTGGAGCGCGCCGACTCCGCCTTCGTGAAGGCTGCGTTGGTGGACACCGACCGCCGTGTTCAGGAAAACAAACCCGTGGCGCCGAGTTTTCTGCTGGCGTGTGTGTTGTGGGAAGACGTGCGCAAGGGCTGGGAAGACCGCCTGGCACGCCGCGAACACACCTTGCCTGCCTTGCAGGATGCCATTGACGAGGTGTTTGAACGCCGCATTGGTGACGTGTCCGGCCGCGGCAAGCTCGCCGCCGACATGCGCGAGATCTGGGTCATGCAGCCCCGTTTTGAAAAGCGCGTGGGTAGCACCCCCTTTGGGATGGTGATGCAGCCGCGCTTTCGCGCGGGTTTCGATTTCATGCGCCTGCGCGCCGATGTGGGTGAGGTCGAAGAAGCACTGGCCGAGTGGTGGCAGGATTTTCAGTCGGCCGATGATGAGCGCCGCGAAGACCTGATGGACCAGGCCCGTGAAGAACAAAAGGCCCGCCAGAAGGCGCAACCGGTGGTCAAGCGGGTGGCGCGCGGTGCAGCAGGAACGCCCTCTGCGCCATCGTCTGCAACATCGGCACCTCAGAAGCCTCCCCGTGCGGCAGGCCCTGCTGTGCAGGGCGAGGCAGATGCAGGCGATGCGGCTGGGTTCGCGCCAGAGGGCGGTGCGCCCAAGAAGCGCCGCCGCCGTCGCCGCAAGCCCGGCGCTGATGCGGGTGGTGGCGAAGGTGGTGGTCCGGCGGCAACCGCTGGCGAGTAAGCCTGGTGCCTGGAGATATTCGTCCGGCCGATGTTCATGGCGCCGACAGCGCTGCACCGTCACCGGTATTTATCGGGCTGGGCGCCAACCTGGGTGACCGGCAGTCCACCCTGCGCACCGCCGTGTTGGCGCTGAATGCGTTGCCCAGCACGCGCTTGGTGCGTGTATCGCCCTTGTACCGCAGTGCGCCAGTAGACGCCGGCGGGCCGGATTACCTCAACGCGGTGGCCGAGCTGTCTACCAGCCTCGCGCCCCATGCGCTGCTCAAGTCCCTGCAAGCCATTGAACACGCAGCGGGCCGCGAGCGCCCTTATCGCAATGCACCGCGCACGCTGGACCTGGACATCCTGTGGTTTGGCGACCAGGTGATCCATACCGCAGACCTCGTGGTGCCGCACCCGCGCATGGCCGAACGCGCCTTTGTATTGCGGCCCCTGGCCGATCTGGAGCCGGCCCGGGTAGGCGCCGACGCGTTGCAGGCGGTGGCCGGGCAAGCCATCGAACCCTTTGATAGTGCCGACTGGGCTCGCGGCACAGGGGTGTAGTCGCGCGCAGGTGTGCTATAAAAAATATAGCTGCTAGCACTTATGCAGTAAGCGCTAGCAGCCATTTTCTTTAAAATTAGTGCGACTCAGACCGGTACGGACCGGTCCGGCCCGGCCCAATCCGGGCCAGTGCCAGCGGCTTAGCCGGGCCGCTGAGGGCGTGCGCCCCGAGAGGTGGCGCCCATGGGCCCAGGCGATCAATCCACCTTTGCGCCGGATGCCTTCACCACTTGCTGGTACTTGGCGCGTTCGCTGGCCATGAAGCTGTCGAACTGTTGTGGTGTGCTGGTCACAGGCTCGGCCAGCAGCAGGCCGAAGCGGGTCTTGGTCTCTGGCGCGTTGAGGGCCGCCACAAAAGCCTTGTTCAGCTTGTCGATGATCGGCTTAGGTGTGTTGGCGGGCGCCACCAGCCCCCACCAGGTGTCGATCGAGAACCCTTTGAATGTGGCCGACAGGGGGGGCACGCCGGGCAGCGAGGGCGAGGCGTCCAGCGACGTCACGGCCAGGGCCTTGAGTTTGCCCGCGCGGATGTTGGGCGCTGCGGCGGCCAGGTTGTCGATGTTGAAGTCCACCTCGCCTGCCAGCAGCGCGAGCTGGGCCGGGTTGGCGCCACGATAGGGGATGTGCAATGCGAAGATGCCCGCGCGCTGCTTGAACATCTCGCCCGCCAGATGGCCCGCGCTGCCGTTGCCACCGCTGCCATAGTTGAGTTTGGCGGGGTGGGTCTTGGCGTACGCGATGAGGTCGGCCACGGTGTTGATCTTGAGCTGCTCGGCCTTGGCGGCATTGATGACCAGCACGTTGGGCACGCGAACCATCTGCGTGATGCCGGCAAAGTCCTTGGCGGCGTCGTACGGCATGCGCGTATACAGCCACGGGTTGACAGCATGGGTAGCCGTGGCGGCGATGCCGATGGTCAGTCCGTCGGGCGCGGCCTTGGCGATGGCGTCGGCACCGATGTTGCCCCCTGCACCGCCCTTGTTGTCGATGATGACCGTGCCCAGCGAGTCACGCACGCGCTCCGCCAGCGCACGGGCTGTCACGTCGATGGGACCGCCGGGGGCATAGGGCACGATCAGCCGGATGGGTTGGCCGGTAGCCTGGGCCAGCGCCACGGATGCCGTGAAAGGGGTTGAAAAAGCCGCGGCAAAAGCGGCGCTGGTGAGGAGGAGGTTTCTGCGCTTCATGGTGACATTGTGCAAAAAAATGAAAAGATGGCTTACGAGCGCCCGTCAGGGCGTACGGATAACCCCTTCGGACAAACCCAGATCCTCCACCAGCATGCCCAGCTCGTGCGACGAGCGAATGTCCAGTTTGAGGAAAATCGCCGAGCGATGGGTGTCCACGGTGCGTGGGTCGATGGGGCGTTCGGGGTCGCGCAGTGCCAGGGCACGGGCGGTCTCCTTGCTGCTGATGCCGGTGGCCAGCAGGCGCGCCACTTCCTGCTGGCGCGGGCTCAAGCCGCTCCAGCGCTCGCGCAGCAGGTGTCTCCGGCGTTCGTGTTGGGCGCAGTCCTGCGACAGGCTGATGGCCTTTGACACAGCGGCCAGCAGGGTCTGTTCATTGCAGGGTTTTTCCAGCCAGTCCACGGCGCCCTGCTTGACGGCGGTGACCGCAGCGGCCAGCTCTCCATGCGCCGACAGAAACACGGTTTTGAGTACGCTGGCGCGCTGCCGCATGGCGTCAAACACTTGCAGCCCGCTCATGCCGTCCATGCGCAGGTCCAGCAGCACACAGCCAGGCACAGTCAAGTCCACTTGGGCCAGGAATTCGGGCCCATTGGCGAATGTGCGCGGCCGGTGACCGTTGGCCAGCAGCAGGGCCGCCAGAGAATGCCGTACGCCTTCATCGTCGTCCACGATGCAAACGGATGCGGGATGGGGCAGGGAGGTGTCGGTCATGGTGCAATGGCAACGCGGGGAAGCCTGATTTCAAAGAGGGCCCCGCCACCTTCGCGGTTGCGTGCCAGCGTTTCGCCGCCCATGCTCTCGACGATCGAGCGGCAGATGTTCAGACCCAGGCCGAGGCCGTCAGCGCGGGTGGTGAAGAACGGCTCAAACAGCCGTTGCGCCACGTCAGGCGGCAGCCCCGGGCCCCGGTCGAGCACCTGAAGGCAGACGTGCCCAGAGCCGACGGTGGTGCGCAGCAGCAACTCAGGGGGGTGTATGGGGCGCCCTGGGCTTTGGGGCAGGGCCTGCATGGCCTGCAGGGCGTTGAGCCCCAGGTTGAGAATCACCTGCTCCAGCAGCACGCGGTCGGCGTTGACGAACAAAGGCTCTGGCAGCAGGGCCAGGCGCACGGGAATGCCGTGTCGCCGGGCTTCTGCCTGCAGCAGCAGCGCCAGCGACTGCTCTACTGCGGTATTCAGGTCGCAAGGATCGCGGGTCTCGGGGTGCTGGCGTACCCAGCGGCGAATGCGCCCCACGATGTCCGCAGCCCGCAGTGCCTGGTTTGAAAGGGCCGTGAGGCTCTCGTTGAGCAGCTCTGTGCGGCCCTGGGCCGCCATGCTGCGCGCAGCAGCAGCGTAGTTGACCAGCGCTGCCAGCGGCTGGTTGAGCTCGTGCGCGAGCGTGGATGCCATCTCGCCCACGGTGATGACCCGTTGCACACGTTGCAGCTGGGCCTCGCGCTGCTGCTGGTGTTCTTCCGAGCGCTTTTGGTCTGTGATGTCGACCACCGAGCTCATCCAGCCAATGTGTTGCCCGTCGCCATCGATGAGTCGTGCCGTGTAAACCATGGTGTGTACGTCGGAACCATCGCGGTGGCGCAACTGTGATTCAAAGCCCTGTGGCGCCGCCTGGCCCGAAAGCGCGGCCTCGCTGTCTTGCCAATGGCGTGCCAGTTCGTCAGGGTGCCAGTAGGGGTAGGGAGGCAATCGGCCAATGAGTTCCTGGGCGCTGTAGCCCACCATGTCGCACATGGCCGCATTGACGTAGACGATGCGGCCCTCCAGGTCGCGGGCCCGCATGCCGACCAGCAAGGAGTCTTCCATGGACCGGCGAAACGCCTCGGCCTGCTGCAAGGCGTGCGTGCGTTCAAGCACCCTTTGCTCCAGTTCGATGCGGGCCTGGCGGTTTTCACGCAAGTGCCGCTCGCGCAATTGCCAATAGAGCGCGCCCAGCACCAACAGGCCAGAGGCCAGCATGGCCAGCGCCCACGCCTGCTGCCGCGCCTGCGCCACCACCTTGCTGTCGGCGGTGAGCGTGAGCGTCCAGCCCAGGTCGGGCAGGGTCTCGGCCAGCGCCAGGTAATCGCTGCGGGTCTGGGGCACACGCAACTGCGCGCCGGGCTCGTCCTCCCGCTGGCGCAGCACCTTCCACGGCACGGGCTGCGGCACCCAGTGCCCGCCGTATTGTTCGTCGTGTTGCAACTGCCGGATGTCCTGATCCGGCAGGGCATGGGTGGTCTTGTAGAGCCAGTGGTGCACCGATCCCAAGAAAATGATGCCGCGCTGGTCTGTCACAAACACCGGGTCGCGCAGTTGGGACCAGGTGTCCACGATGGGCTGCATGTTTACCTTGACGGCCACCACGCCCACGATTTTTTCTCCGTCATACACGGGGGCCGATACAAACAGGCCGGGCTCGCCGGTGGTTTTGCCCACGCCATAAAACCGCCCGGCCTGCCCCTGCAGGGCATCACGGAAATAGGGGCGGTTGCCATAGTTCTGGTGGACGAAGCTGGTGGCGGTATCCCAGTTGCTGGCGGCCAGCGTCAGCCCGTGGGCGTCCATGACATACAGGGCCTCGGAGCCGGCATTCGTGTTCACGGTCTGCAGGTAGGCGTTGGCTGTGTTGCGGGCGGTCTGCGACTGCGGGTTGCGCAGCAGGGCCATCACATGGGGCTGCTGCGCGGCCGTGAACGGCAGGTAGCTGTACCGGGTTGCCACGCCGCGCAACGCCAGCGCTTGCACTTCGCTATTGCGGCGCAGGTTGTCCCATTGGGTATCGAGCGCGTCGCGCCGGGCCCATTCACCCGCGCCCAGCACCATAGCAACGGCCACGCAGAACACGGCCGCCATCGGGCCTGTGCCGTGCAGCGCATGGCGTATGCGGCCCGCGGCAGGGGGCTGGCGCGGAGCGCCGGTTGGCATAGCCTGCGGTGCGTTCACGGGCCCCTGCGCATGCGGCTATGCGCCGTGTTTGTCGGCTTCAGAGGTGAACGAGTCCGCATAGAACTCTTCAGGCGGCAGACCCCGCTGGGCGCAATAGGTTGCACGTGCCGAATCCACCACCACGGGCGCGCCACAGGCATAGACCTGGTGGCCCGAGAGGTCGGCGCAATCATCGAGCACAGCCTGGTGTACAAAACCGGTGCGACCTCTCCAGCCATCCTCGGGCAGCGCGTTGGACACCACCGGCACGTACGTGAGGTGGGGCATATCGGCGGCGCGGGCCAGTACCCAGTCGTGCATGTAGAGGTCGTTCGGGCGGCGGCCGCCCCAGTACAACCGGGTGGGGCGGGTGATGCCTTTGAACTGCATGTGCTCAATGAGCGCCTTGATGGGCGCAAAACCGGTGCCGGACGCCAGCAGCACGATGGGCTTGTCGCTGTCTTCGCGCAGGAAGAAGCTGCCAAACGGCCCCTCCACCCGCAGGATTTCCTTTTCTTTCATGGCGCCAAACACATGGTCCGTGAACTTGCCGCCCGCCATGTGGCGAATGTGCAGTTCCAACCCGGGCATTTCGGCTTGCGTGTGGGGCGCATTGGCCATGGAGTACGCGCGGCGTGCGCCGTCGCGCAAGATGAATTCGATGTACTGGCCCGCGTGGTAGCGAAAGGTGTCGGCTGCGGGCAATTGCAGCCGCACCTGCATCACGTCCGGCGATTTTTGAACCAGGCTGGCAACGCGCACCGGCATCTTCTTGATCGGAAATGCGCTTTCGTCCGTGACCTGGCGTGATTCGAGCACCACGTCAGACAAGGGCTTTGCGCAACAGGTCAGCACGAACCCAGCGGCTTCTTCGTCGGCCGACAAGGCCTTGGACTGGTGCTCTCCATGCTGCACGATGCCACTGAGTTTTTTGCACTTGCACGAGCCGCATGCGCCATCCTTGCAGCCATAGGGCAGGCCCACGCCGCTGCGAATGGCCGCCGCCAAAATGGCTTCTCCTGCATTGGCACTGAAGGCGCGCCCGCTGGGCTGCACCGAAATTTGAAATGCTGCGGTGGCGGCCGCCTCTACGCTGGTCATGTTGTGGGTATCCTCGGGCGTGTTGTATACATGCAAACGGACCCGATTTTGCCTTCAAACCAAAACCCCCTCGGAGCCTTGCCTGCACGGTTTCGCCGTGAACGTTTGCTGATTGTGGGATGCGGCGACGTTGGCCAGCGCGTGTTGCGCCATTTGCGCACGGGCCCGGGTGCAGGACGCATGCAGGTGCTGGCGTTGACCTCCAGTGCCGACAAGGCAGCGCGGTTGCGTGCCCAGGGCGCTGTGCCACTGGTGGGTAATCTGGATGACATGAACACCTTGCGGCGGCTTTCCGGCGTAGCCACGCGGGTGTTGCACCTTGCGCCTCCCCCCGGGGAAGGTGCGGGCGGGCGCGACTGGTGGCGGGACCCGCGCACCGTGGCGCTGGCCCGTGCGCTGCGTCTGCGCAGCCTGCCCGTGTCTCTGGTCTATGCATCCACCAGCGGTGTGTATGGCGATTGCCAGGGCGCCCTGGTGCCAGAAACGCGGGCCGTGGCACCCGCCACTCCCCGGGCGCAGCGACGGGTGAACGCCGAACGGGCTGTGCGGCACCTCGGCCGTGCGGGGGTACGGGCCAGCGTGCTGCGCATCCCCGGCATCTATGCGGCCGACCGTGAGGGCGGGACCCCGGAGGCGCGCCTTCGCCGGGGCACCCCGGTGCTGTGCGCGCAAGACGATGTCTTTACCAATCACATCCATGCCGACGATCTGGCGCGCGTGTGTGTGGCGGCCCTGTGGCGCGGCCGACCCCAGCGCGTTTACAACGTGAGCGATTCCACCCACATGAAGATGGGGGACTATTTTGACCTTGCTGCGGATCTTTATGAACTGCCACGCCCACCCCGTGTGCCGCGCAGCACCGCGCAAGAACAGTTGTCACTGATGCTGCTGAGCTTCATGAGTGAGTCGCGCCGGCTGGACAGCCAGCGCATGGTGCAGGAATTGCGTCTGCGGCTGCGCTACCCCAGCGTCGCGGACGGCTTGCGCGCCTAGGAATAACGGCCCGCGCCGATAGGTGAGCGCATCGCACCAGCATCGTCGCCAGCACCGGCTCAGCGCGGGTAGCTGTTTCCTTTGCCGTCATAGCAGCGAAACACGTTGCACTGCGTGAAGTTTTTCGGCGGCGGTGGTGGGGGGGGGCGGGGATGCACGGGGCGGACAGGGTAATAAGGCGGCGGCACCACCACCACGGGGGGCGCAGCATTGGATGCACCTGCTGCGCGGGCTTTCTCGACCTGTGCGTAGCCTTCAGGGCCCAGGCAATCGAGGTCCACTTGCCGTTGGGCGGCCTGCATGCGCAGGTTTTGCTCGTAGGTGCCATTGCCCGCGTCCCCTAGCACGATGTCCAGATTGCGGCGCGAACGGGTGCATTCCTGCGTGAGCGCATAGTCCTGTGCGTTGGCACGCTTGGTGCGGGCCGGTGGTGGGTTGCGAGCGGCCTCCGCCTGCGCGGCGGCAGTCTCTGCCTGCAGCCGCTCTTGTTTGTTCGCCAGTGCCTGCGCTGCCTGTTCGCGCTCCAGCTGGATCTGTTCGGGCGTTTTGCGGGCTTCCACCTCCAGGGCGGTGGTGCCGCTTGCGCATTGACCGTCGGTGTAGGTGACTTTCCCGGTCTTGGCGTCAGTGCAGCGCACCACCTGGGCCTGGGCGCTGACACCCAGGGTGGCAACACACAGACATGCAATGAGGTGGTGGATGCGGTTCATGACAGGCCAGAACAGGGGGAGTGGTTAGACAACGCTCATGGTCTCTCAGGGTTTATCGAAGCTGTTGGGTGACTGGTTACGGCGCCATCCGGGCGGGGCTCCGCGATTGTCGTCCGGTGCGGCCCGAGGCGGACGGTTGTCGCGGTCGCGCCGGTCATCTGCCGCGCGGCGATCACGTTCGGCCTGTTCGCGGCGGGCTTGATCTTGGCGGGCGTTGTTTTGGTCGCGGGCCCTGCGGTCTGCCTCACGTGCTTGTTGATCGCGCTGCGCCCGATCACGGGCTTCGCGGTCGCGGTCACCACGGTCCCGTTCTGCATGGTCGCGGTCTCTGTCTCTCCAGCCGTTGTTGTCGCGCCGGTTGTCCCAGCGGTTGTTGTCCCGGTCGCGCCCTTGCAGGTAGATCACAGGTGGCGGGGCGAAGTAGATGACCGGAGGGGCGCGGTAGATGGGCGCCGACTGGTACACGGTGGGCGGGGCGCTGTAGATGTAGCCGGGCTGCTCGTATGTCTGGTAGCGCGGTGGCTCGTAATAGGGATCCCCGGGCACGGCGACGCAGCCGGTCACGAGCACTCCCAGGGCCGTGGCAGCAAGGAGGCGAGCGAATGTATAGGTCATGGGGGTCAGACTCCTGCGCGCGGAGCGCGTTCCGCTGTGTCCGTAAAGCCGTTGAAAAGCCGAACCGGTGCGTGTTACAAATTCGATGCAGGCACGCATGGGGCGAATCCATTTAGCGTTTGCCGACACCGTTTGGTTGACGCCAGCGTGCAAGGCAGGCGTGAACGGGTGGTAAAGCTCCCCTGCGCGGTCGTTGGTGGGTGCCGCTGTCTATTCAAAAATGATAGCTGCTAGCGCTTTCTATATAAGCGCTAGAGGCCCTTTTTGTCGAATTTTATGGCGCGACCCGCTTTTGAAGCGCTGGCTTGCGCGCCCCTGGTCTGCTGCTTGGTTGTCAGCAGCGACCCTGGCGCGGTTGAGGTTGCCGGGTTTACTTGGGCAGCACCTGGCGGATCGTTTCAGCCAGGTCTTCTGCCACGAACTTCGCCACATAACCATCGGCACCTACGCTGCGCACATGGTCTTCATTGGCTGAGCCAGACAGGGACGAATGGATAACCACCGGCAGGCCGTGAAAACGGGCGTCTTGCTTGATGTTGCGGGTGAGGGTGAAACCATCCATTTCGGGCATTTCCAGATCGGTCAGCACCATCGCGACGCGGTCCAGCACCGTCTTGCCCTCGGCCTCGGCACTCTTGGCTATAGCGTTGAGGCGGTCCCAGGCCTCCTTGCCCGACTTCACCATTTCATAGGGCGCCTGCAGTGCCTTGAGCTCTTGCTCAATGAGCGAGCGCGCCACAAACGAATCGTCGGCCGCCAGGATGATGCAGCCGGGCTTGAGCTTGAGCTTGGCGCCCACTTTTTCAGCCGTGACCTCCTGGCCGTCCGACGGCGACACCATCTGCAAGATGGCTTCCACATCCAGCACCTGGGCCAGGCGAGACCCGTCGGTGTTGCCGTCCAGGCGCGCAATGCTGGTGACCAGTTTGCCTGCAGCACCGCTGGTTTCGGCCGAAAGGACCTGTTTCCAGTCCAGCCGGACGATGTCCTCCACCGACTCGACGGCAAAGGCCTGTGTGGTGCGTGCGTATTCGGTCACCAGCATGATGTTCAGGCCGGTCTGTGGTTTGCAGCCCACAATGGACGGCAGATCCAGCACCGGGATCACCTGTCCGCGCAGATTGACCACCCCCAGCGAATGCGCCGTGGTACCCGCAATCGGTGTGATGCTGGGCATTGCCACGATCTCGCGGATCTTGAAGACATTGATACCAAACAACTCGGATTTGCCCAAGGCACTGTCCGTGCCCAAGCGAAAAAGCAGCAGCTCGAACTTATTGGTGCTGGTGAGGTTGGTCCGCTCGTCGATATCCTGCTGCACTGCTTTCGTCATGGCGTTTTCCTTTGCGCAGATACGCGCGTTTACAAATTTTAGGAGGAGAACGTCACCTCGGTTCGCCTATTTTTTTTGCCCAAGGGGCGAAGACCCGATGTTGCACGGGTGTTGGACAGGGTTTGCACAGGGGCGGCACGCTGGGGGCACCCTCGCTTGTTTCACCAGCGTGCGCTTTGGCGGGGTATGACGTCACCGGCTCCCTCGGTGGCCGAACCAGTGGGCGCTTGACGCACAGCAGGCGCTGACCGACGCTGCCAGGGGCGGCCCGATTCAATCCGTGATACCCGGCAACTGCCGCAAGTAGCTGTGCAGTGCCGCAATCGCTTGCCGCACTTTGGCGGGCTGGGCATCGCGTTGGGGCGTCACCGCCCAGATGTCGAGCGTGCCAAAAGACCACTCAGGCAACAGCCGCACCAGTCGTCCCGCCTGCAGGGCTTCGTTGGCATCCATGCTCCCCACCAGTGCCAGGCCCAGCCCTGCCTCGCACATTTGCTGGATGGACAGCTGGTTGTTGCTTGCGATGCGGGGCTCTACCCGCAGTGCCCTGGGTTCACCCGCAGGGCTTCGAAGGTCCATCAGCAGCCCGCCACTTTCTCGTGCGAAGCCAAGCCAGCTGTGGGCGAGCAAGGCTTGGGGCTCTTGCGGCAGGCCATGTGCCGCAACCCATTCGGGCGAAGCGGCCAGCACCCACTGCATGCCACACAGGCGCCGCGCGGCCCAGCTTGAATCCTGCAGGCGCCCAAAGCGCACCGCCAGGTCAATGCGCGCGTTGATAAGGTCGATGGGAGAGTCGTCCACCAGCAACCGCAGCCGAAGTGCGGGATGGGCGGCCAGCAGCTCACCCAGGGCGGGTGCAATGTGGCGCGCAAAGCCCACGGTGGCTGACAGGCGCAACTCGCCACTGGGTGCGTCACGCGAAGCGGCCAGCTCGGCGCGCGCCTGTTCGGCTGCCGCCCACATGGCGGCGCAGCGCGCGTGGTAACGCTGGCCGGCCTCGGTCAGCGCAAGCTTGCGGGTGGAGCGGTGCAGCAGCGTGACGCCGCCATCGCTTTCGAGTTTGCGTACCTGCTGGCTCACGGCCGAGGTGCTCATGCCCAGGGCGCGCGCGGCGCCGCTCATCGAGCCGTGCTGCACCACGGCGGCAAACACCGCCATGCGTTTGAGGTCTTCCATGGAGAGGGAGGGCTATGGATGATGGCTGATTGTGAAGTGGTACTTCAAAGACAAGGTGATTTAAGCCCTCTACCGCTTGCTTTGACAAGCTCCTATTCTCACTGCATCGACCTTATGGTCCATCATCGAGAAGGAAACAGACATGAATATCGCCCTCATTGGCGCCACCGGCTTTGTCGGTTCGGCGGTGCTGAACGAACTCCTGCAACGCGGTCACCGTGTAACCGTGCTGGCGCGCAACCCGGCCAAGCTCGCTGCCCGCGAAGGCCTGAAAGTGGTTGCGGGGGACGCACAGGATGCCACCCAGGTCGCCAACGCGGTGGCAGGCCACGATGCGGTGGTCAGCGCCTACAACCCCGGCTGGGAGAACCCCAACATCCACGACGAGTTCCTCAAGGGCACATGTTCCATCCTGGATGGCACCAAGCAGGCTGGCGTGCGCCGCTTCCTGATGGTGGGTGGTGCGGGTAGCCTTTTTGTGGCACCCGGTGTGCAGTTGGTGGACACGCCCCAGTTCCCGGCCGAATGGAAGCAAGGCGCCCTGGCAGCGCGCGAAGCGCTGAACCTGATCCGCAACGAGACCGCGCTGGACTGGACTTTCCTGTCGCCTCCCATCCTGCTGGCCCCCGGCGAGCGCACCGGTCAGTACCGCCTGGGTGCGGACGCCCCCCTGATGAACGGCGAGGTACCGGGCGGCATCAGCGTGGCCGACCTGGCCGTGGCCATCGTGGACGAGCTGGAACACCCGCGCCACGTGCAAAAGCGGTTCACGGTGGCCAGCTGACGGCTTGGCTTCGGGCCCATCACCGCACGGAGCTTTCGGGGGTGCGAGGCCTCATGCCGTGATGGCCGTGTCGGGCGGGTGCAGGCAGGCTGCCGCGCTGTTCGTACCGCCCGCGCTGTGAGGCTCTTCAGCCGTCGATCAGGCTGGGGTCCCAGGCGAAGACTGTTTGTTTTTGATCGCCCAGCTTCTCGATGCCCAGCGTCATGACATCGCCAGGCTTGAGAAACTGCGGTGCAGGCTTTTTGCCCATGCCCACACCGGGCGGGGTGCCTGTGGTGATCAGGTCCCCCGGCTCCAGCGTCATGAAGCGGCTCAGGTAGCTGACCAACTGGGCCACGGTGAAGATCATGGTGCGGGTGCTGCCGGTCTGCTGGCGCTCGCCGTTCACGTCCAGCCACATCGACAGGTTTTGGGGGTCACCCACTTCGTCGGCGCTGACCAGCCAGGGACCGATGGGGCCGAAGGTGTCACAGCCCTTGCCCTTGTCCCAGGTGCCGCCGCGTTCGAGTTGGTACTCGCGCTCTGAAACGTCGTTGATGGTGCAGTAGCCCGCCACATGGCTGAGCGCATCCGCTTCGCTGACATAGCGCGCCCGCGTGCCGATGACCACGCCCAGCTCCACCTCCCAGTCGCTCTTGACCGAGCCCTGTGGCAACACCACCGGGTGGTTGCAGCCGACGGCGCAGTCCACGGTCTTGGTGAAGATGATGGGCTCTTTGGGAAGGGGCATGTTCGCCTCGGCCGCATGGTCGGCATAGTTCAGGCCGATGGCAATGAACTTGCGCATGCCTGTCCATGGCACTGCCAGTCGTCCCTGGGGCACAACGGGCAGGGCGGACGCGTTGATGCGGGCCAGCGCTGCCATGCCATCGGGTGACAGCGTGCCGGGTCCAATATCGGGCAGCACGGCGCTGAGGTCGCGCACCGTGCCATCGGTGTGCAGCAGGGCGGGTTTTTCCTGGCCCTTGGGGCCGTGGCGCAAAAGTCGCATGTCAGTGGTTCCTTGTGAACTAGTTAGACCAGCCACCGTCGATTATCTGGGCGGTCCCTGTGGTGAAGGCAGATTCATCGCTGGCCAGGTACACGGCCAGCGCGGCAATTTCTTCGGCGCGACCGAGCCGTCCCATGGGTTGGCGCTCCACAAAAGTTGACTCCACCTGGGCCAGGCTCTGCCCTGTGGCCTTGGCCTGTGCACTGATGCGCTCTTGCAGCGACGGCGACAGGACGGTGCCTGGGCAGATGGCATTGCAGCGAATACCCCGGCCCACAAAATCGGCCGCCACCGACTTGGTCAGGCCCACCACGGCGGCTTTGGTGGTGCCATAGACAAAGCGGTTGGGCGCACCTTTGATGCTGCCCGCGACCGAGGCCATATTGATGATGGAGCCTTTACCCTGGGCCAGCATGCCGGGCAGAAACGCCTGGATGGTGCGAAATTGCGATCGCACGTTCAGATCGAATGCAAAGGCCCATTCGTCCTCGGTGCAGTCGAGCACTGTACCCGCATGCACAAACCCTGCACCGTTGAAGAGCACGTCGATGGGGCCTGTGGCATCGGCCACGGCAGCGATGGCCTGCGGGTCGGTCACGTCCATGGGGTGCACGGTGCAGCCGATGGCATCTTGCAGCGACGCGAGCGCTGGGGCATTGATGTCGGTGGCGATCACGCGGGCGCCCTGGGCCGCAAACGCGATGGCGGTGGCGCGGCCAATGCCCTGGCCAGCGGCAGTGACAAAGGCTGTTTTGTTCGCAAGTCGAAGTGGGTTCATGGTTCGAGGATGAAGCGACGATGATGGGGTTGGGTGTGTGTATCCGGTGCGGGGCCTAACCGATGAACCAGCGCATGGGCACCAGCACGATGGACGGGAACAGCACCATCAGGAACATCACGATGAACTGGGCGGTCATGAACGGGATCACGCCCCGGGTCACTTCGTCCATGCGCATTTTTCCCACCCCCGCCACCACATTGAGCACGGTGCCCACGGGGGGGGTGATCAGGCCGATGGCGTTGTTGATGATGAACAGCACGCCGAAATACACGGGGTCGATGCCTGCCGCCTTGACGACAGGCATCAGCACCGGGGTCATGATCAGGATGGTGGGCGTCATGTCCATCGCCGTGCCGACGGCCATCACCAGCACCATGATGGCAATCATGAGCAGCGTGGGAGAGCCCATCAGGGGTTTGAGCATCTCGATCAGTTGCCGGGGAATATCGGCCACCGTGATCAGCCAGGCACTCACCATCGCTGCCGCGACCAGGAACATGATGATGGCTGTTGTCTTGGCAGCGCTCACAAACACCGCCGTGAGTTGGCGCCAGTGGAGCTCGCGGTACACCACGGTGGCCACGAAGAGTGCATAGACAGCGGCAACGGCAGCGGCTTCCGTGGGGGTGAACACGCCCATCTTCAGACCCACGATCACGATCACCGGCAGAAACAAGGCCCAGGTGGATTCCTTGAGCGCCTGCAGCTTTTCTGCGCCCGACGTCTTGGGCGGTGGGGTGATATTCTCGCGCTGCGACACCCAGTACCACGCCACGGCGATGGACAGCCCCATCAGCAGGCCCGGCACGATGCCCGCCAAAAACAGCTTGCTGATCGATACGTTGGCCGCCACGCCAAACACCACAAAACCGATGGAGGGCGGAATGACGGGGGCGATGATGCCGGCCGAGGCAATCAGCCCCCCGGCGCGGGCCTTGTCGTGGCCCGCTTTGACCATCATGGGCAATAGCAATGCGGCCAGGGCCGCAGTGTCGGCCACCGCAGAGCCAGACAGCGCCGCCAGCATGCACGCCGCCAGGATGGCCACAAAACCCAGGCCGCCACGCTTGTGTCCCACCAGCGTGAGCGCCAGCGTCACGATGCGCTGGGAAAGCCCACCCACATTCATGATCTCGCCCGCCAGCATGAAAAACGGCACGGCCAGCAGCGGGAACGAGTCCGCGCCGTTGATGACGTTCTGCGCCAGGATTTGCGCGTCAAACAGGTCCAGGTGCCACATCAGCGCCGTGCCAGACACCAGCAACGCATAGGCAATAGGAACGCCGATGGCCATGGCCGCCAGCAAAGAGCCCAGAAAGATGAAAACGGTCATGGGATATTGCTCCTGGGGCGAGTTATTTGGGGGTGTCGGTGCGATCGAGGTGCAGCGCTTCGATCGATGCGAGGTCTTCCGACTCGGTCACCTGAATCAGTTGGTCGTCGCGGATCTGCCCAGACAGCAGGCGCCAGAGGTCCATCAGCAGCAACAGGCCCGACGCCACTGCAAACACCACCCCCGACGCATAGAAGATGGCCATGGAAGCCCCCGTGACCGGTGCCTCCACATCCAGGTTGATGCGGGCCTGGGCCAGTGCGCCGCTGAACAGCAGCCAGGTGCAAAACAGCATCAATCCGTAGCTGACCACCAGGCACACGCGCCGGCCTATGGGGGGCAGCTTGGCAAGCACGATGTCGGTGCCCAGGTGGCCGTGCTCCCTCACTGCCACGATGGCCCCCAGGAAGGTGATCCACACAAACAGCCAGCGCGACAGCTCCTCGCTGACGGAAATGCCGGAGTTGAAGGCGTAGCGCAGCACCACGTTGCCAAACACCAGCAGCACCATCACGGCCAGGGCCAGCGCGATGAGCAGGTTGATCCATTGGCAAAACCGGTCGATGAGTGCATTGAGCATGGTGGTGTCTCCGTGATGGCTCAGGCCATTCAATTCTTGGTATCGGGGGACGGGCCGCCGGGGCGATGCCCGCAGTGGCCCAGGGGGGTCAAAGCGTTGTGCCGCGCAGCAGGCCGCGTTGCCAGAGGTTGCTGACAAGGGCTCGCAAGCCAAAACGCCATGGCGCCGCCGTTTCGCTGTGGGTCACGCGGTTGTGCAGGCCGCCCAGCCAGGCGCTCTGGATGGTGACCACGTCGCCCAGCTTGTGGGTGAAGCCGCTGCCAGGCTGGTCGCGGTCTTCAATGGGGGCGAACAATGTGCCCAGGAACAGCATGAAGCCATCGGGGTACTGGTGCGCCGCCAGCGTTTGTGCCACCAGGTCGGTCGGGTCGCGGCTGATGCTGGCCATGGTGTTGATGCCGCGCAGCTCATAGCCGTCCACCCCCGCCACCCGCAGGTGCACGGTTTCGCTCCGCACCTGCTCCATGCCGAAGCCCGCGTCGAACAGGCGGATGAAGGGGCCAATGGCACACGATGCGTTGTTGTCCTTGGCCTTGCCCAGCAGCAGCGCACTGCGGCCCTCGATGTCGCGCAGGTTCACGTCGTTGCCCAGCGTGGCGCCCACGATCTGGCCCCGGCTGTTGACGGCCAGCACCACCTCAGGCTCGGGGTTGTTCCAGGCGGAGTCCGCCCGGATACCGATGTCATCGCCACAGCCTACGGACGCCAGCACCGGCGCCTTCGTGAAGACCTCGGCATCGGGGCCAATGCCGACCTCCAGGTACTGGGACCACAGCCCTTTTTCTTGGAGCAGTGCTTTCAGGGCCATGGCCTCGGGCGATCCGGGGCGTATGTCGGCCAGGTTCTCGCCGATCAGCCCGATCACCTGGCTGCGCAACCCCTGCGCGCGGGTCGCGTCGCCCCGCGCTTGTTCCTCGATCACGCGTTCGATCAGGCTGGTCGCAAACGTGACGCCTGCCGCCTTCACCACTTGCAGGTCGCAAGGGGCGAGCAACCAGGGCAGCGTGGGCTGGCGTTCGCCCGGCAGGCTGTTCCGGATCAACGCGTCCACACCGCAGATACGACGCCCCAGTGTGTTGTGCACTGCCTGTGCGGGCAACTCCGTGTCGAGCAGGGTGCTCATGGTTGGATAGCTGTCGCTCAGGTCGAAGACGCCCTCGGGCCGAAGCGCCACCACGGCCGGGCCGGGGATGGCGCCGTGGGTCCACACGCGGCCCACCAGCGTGCCCTGTAGGCCATCGTTTGGCAAAACCTGGGCGTGCGTGTCCGCACCGGCCGCACGGGCCGTTGTCATGTTGTTCATTCGAAATCCTTAAGGGTTCAATGCGGGGCCCGCATGCTGCGCTGCGTGGTGGTCAGCATCGCCCGCTTCAGTGGTTGTGACGCGGGGTTTTTTCAGAGATGCGTTGGAACTGCAGCGCAAAGTCCAGCGTGGCGCCATCCACCAGCTGGCCCGTCTTCTCGCGGTACAGCGCTTCCCAGGGCGACTGGCTGGCGGGTACGGGCGGTGCGGGCAGCTCACGTTGGCGGCGTTTGATCTCATCAGCCGCCACCAGCGCGTCGCAGCGGCCTGTGTTCAAGTCGATGCGGATCGTGTCGCCGCTGTGCAGCCAGCACAGGCCACCGCCCACTGCGCTCTCGGGCGACGCGTTGAGGATGGAGGGGCTGTCTGCCGTGCCCGACTGGCGTCCGTCGCCCAGCGTGGGCAGGGTGTTGATGCCGCGCTTGATCAGCGCATCGGGCGGCTGCATGTTCACCACTTCGGCCGAGCCCGGCCAGCCGATGGGGCCTGCGCCGCGCATCACCAGGATGCAGCCTTCGTCGATGTTCAGTGCCGGGTCGTTGATGCGGGCGTGGTAGTCGTCCGCGCCCTCGAACACCATGGCGCGGGCTTCAAAGATGCCTTCCGCGCCCGGCTGGCTGAGGTAGCGCTGGCGAAAGGCTTCGGAGATCACCGAGGTCTTCATGATGCCGAAGTCAAACAGGTTGCCGCTAAGCACCATAAAGCCGGCCTTCTCCATCAGCGGCGCACTAAAGGGTTTGATCACCTCGCGGTCGCGCGTTTCGCGGCCTTGCAAGTTGTCGCCGATGGTCTTGCCCGTCACGCTGGCGCAGTCGCCGTGCAGGCGACCCGCCTGCTGCAGCTCCCACATCAGGGCGGGTACGCCACCTGCGCGAAAGAATCGCTCGCCCAGAAACTGGCCCGCCGGCTGCATGTTCAGCAGCAAGGGCAGGTCGTAGGCATGTTCGGTCCAGTCCTGGGCCTCCAGCACCACGCCCGCGTGGCGCGCCATGGCCATGATGTGCACCTGCGCATTGCTGGATCCCCCGGCCACGCTGACCACCGACAGGGCGTTCAGAAAACTCTCGCGCGTGAGGATGCGCGAGGGCCGCAGGTCTTCATAGGCCATCTCGACAATGCGCCGCCCGGTCTCGTAGGCCATTTGGCCGCGTTCCCGGTAGGGCGCCGGAATGGCGGCGCAGCCAGGCAGCGACAGGCCCAGCGCCTCGGCCACGGCGTTCATGGTCGATGCCGTGCCCATGGTGTTGCAGTGGCCTGCGGAGGGGGCGCTGCTGCAGGCGCGCTGCAAGAATTCTTCTTCATCGATCTCGCCTGCCGCCAGCTGGCGGCGGCTGCGCCAGATCACGGTCCCCGAGCCCACCAGCTCACCGTCGTGCCAGCCGTCGAGCATGGGCCCGCCCGAGAGCACGATGGCCGGGATGTCCACGGTGGAGGCGGCCATGATGCCTGCCGGTGTGGTCTTGTCGCAGCCCGTGGTCAGCACCACAGCGTCGATGGGGTAGCCATACAGGATTTCCACCAGCCCCAGGTAGGCCAGGTTGCGGTCCAGCGCGGCCGTGGGGCGACGGCAATTTTCAAAAATGGGGTGGACGGGGAACTCCATCGGAATGCCGCCCGCGTCGCGGATGCCGTCGCGCACGCGGCGCGCCAGGTCCAGGTGGATGCGGTTGCAGGGCGAGAGGTCACTGCCCGTTTGCGCGATGCCGATGATGGGCCGGCCCGAGCGCAGCTCTTCGGGCGTTAGCCCATAGTTCATGAAGCGTTCCAGATAGAGCGCGGTCATGTCGGAGCGCGCGGGGTCGGCAAACCAGTCGCGCGAGCGGAAAGGGCGGCGGGGTGTCTTGTCCATGGGATACCTGCGGCGAGAAATATCGACGAAATCACGAAATCACGAAATCACGAAAGGCACGCAGCAGTGCTGCGTGCCTGGGCCACGCAGGGCTACTTTGCAGCAGTGGCTGCAGTGCCGCGTGCCTTGGTCAGTTCGCCCATCAGCTCATTGGTGGTTGCTTCGCCAAATTCACGGCCGTACTTGGTCAGCACGGGTTGAAGCTTGGCGCGCAGCTTGGCCTGTTCGGCGGCGGGCAACTCGGTGATCTGCATGCCCGCCTTCTTCAGCTCGCCCAGCGCGGTTTCGCTGAATGCGCGAATCGTCTTGCGCTCGTACACGGTGGCTTCGCGCGCAGCCTCCTGAACGATCTTTTGCTCCTGGGGCGACAGGCCGTCCCAAGCCTTCTTGGACATGAGCAGCACCCAGGCGCTGTACATGTGGCGTGACAGCACCAGGTGCTTTTGCACCTCATAGAACTTGCTGGCCAGGATGGTGGCGGGCGGGTTCTCCTGCCCGTCCACGGCAGACTGCTCCATGGCGGTATACAGCTCGGTAAACGGCATGGGCGTGGCGTTGGTGCCCAGCGCGTTGAAGGTATCCAGGAACAGGGGGCTCTGGATCACGCGCAGCTTCAGGCCCGCCAGGTCGTCGGCCTTGTTGATGGCGCGGCGCGAGTTGGTTACGTGGCGAAAGCCGTTCTCCCAGAAGCCCAGGCCGATGAGGCCCTTGTCGGGCAGCATGGCCAGCAGCTTCTGGCCAAAGGGGCCGTCCAGCACGGCATCGGCTTCTTGCTCGTTGTTGAAGGTGAGCGGCAGGTTCAGCACGCCAAAGGGCTTGATCAGCGACATCAGCGTGGACGAGTCGGGAATCGTCATCTCCAGCGTGCCGCCGCGCAGGGCCGATGTCATGCTCACATCGTTGCCCAGCGAGCCGCTGGCAAACAGCTTGGCGGTCATCTTGCCGCCGCTCTTGGCTGCCAACTGCTCTGCAAAGTACTTGACTGCCAGAGCCTGGGGATGGTCTTCGCTCAGGCCGATGCCGACCTTGAACACATGTTCCTTGATTTGCGCAGACACCGGGGCGGCCAGGGCTACCAGCACCGTGGCGGCCAGGGCGAGGGTTTTGAACTTCATGTTTGTCTCCGTTGGAATGGCTGTATCGCGATGAGGCAACCCATCGGCGCCCGCGATCCCTTTGGCGGGGCCGTCTTGACGCAGGCCGAAGATTAGGTCTGGCATCTGCCTGGGTCCACTGAATCTTTTGCTACGATCCATTCCAAACACTTATGAGTTCAGACGTTTTTCCGGGGAAACCCTTGTCTTTGGCGCAGGCCTGTGCGCGGCTGCGGTTTCGGCATTTGCAGTTTCTCGACATCCTCGGGCGCACCCGTAATCTGCGGTTGACGGCCGAACAAATGCACGTCACCCAGCCCGCAGCCACCAAGATCCTGATGGACATCGAAGAGATCCTGGACGCGCGTTTGTTCGACCGTTTGTCGCGCGGCATGCGGCCCAACGAGCTGGGGCTCTTTACCCTGCGCTATGCCAACGCGGCACTCGACGGGCAGCGCCAGTTTGTGGACGAGTTCAATGCCCTCAAGCAGGGCGGACATGGTCACCTGACGATTGGTGCGATCACGGGGTCGGCGGCCCATCTGCTGGTCGCGTCGGTCGTTGAGATCCAGCGGCTTCGCCCCTTGCTGGTATTGAAAATACTGGAGCAAAGCAGCGACCAGTTGGTGGAGTGGCTGGCCGAACGCAAGATCGACCTGATGATCGGGCGCTTCACCGAAGAGGCCCAGCGCAGCCAGTTTCACTACGAGCGCCTGTCTGCGGAGCCTTTGCAGGTGGTGGCGGGCCTGCATCATCCCCTGCGCGGCGCCATGGACCTGGCGCTGACCGAGCTGGCCCACTGGCCGTGGATTCTGTATCCCGCCTCGACGGCGGTACGCAAGGTGTCGGACGATATCTTTGGTGGCGCCGGCTTGGCGCCGACGTCGGGGCTGGTGGAGACGCCCTCTTTTCTGTTTGCGCTGGAGCTGATGCACACCACCAACATGGTTTCGCTGCAGCCTGCCGCGCTGGTTGAAAGATACGTGAACAAGGGCCTGCTGGCACGCATCCAGGTCGAGCTGCCAGACCGCATGCCCGACTATGGCCTGATCACCCGCCTGGGCGAGCCGCCCACGCCAGCGGCGCAGGCTTTCATGGATGTGCTGCGCGAGACGGCAGGCCTTGGCTTTGACGCGCCGTAATGGCGGGAGACGGATGTGTTTATCAATAACCAACAGTTATTGAACAGGGGGCATTTTGGGGGGGTGATGGCGCCTGCTACGGCCGTTCATTCATGCCCCAGCCCCCGCGCCGTTATGCTCTGCGCCCTTTGACCGAAACCTGCCTGCTGCCCCATGACCGACTTTGCCGACGACACCCCCACCCCCATCCAGGAACCCCGCCTGTGGAGCGACGAGCGCTGGACGGCGCAGGTCATCAAGAACGAAGACGATGACGGTTGGGCCGTGTCCATGACGCTGCGCGGCGAGTCCGAGCCCGCACTGGTGGGGCCGTGGACCATGGGGCGCGACAAGAAAAACCCCAAGCCGCTGGATGTGTCGGCCTTCAATACCCTGGTCAAAACCGCCAGCGAGGTACTGCGCCGCCACGAGCAGCAGTTGCACGCACAGCTCAACAAGAACGTGACCATCACCACCGCCGACGGCCAACGCCTGCGCGTGGCCATGGCCATCGTGCCGGATGAAGAGGGCGCCACCGCCACGCTGAGCGCCATGGACGATTTGGGCGAAGAGCTGGCGCGTGTGCCCGTGCCGCCCACGTTCAAGCTCACCACCGACAGCGCCACGGCCTGGGCCCAGAGCGGGTTCGAAAAGCCGCGCTGACGCCCCGTTGCCTTCCTTTGCCGGCAGTGCATTGCGCTGCTGGTGGGCTTTAGCGTTTGCGGCGCTTGTGTAAATTGGATAGTGTTGCCCTGCCAGCCCCTTTTTATAGGAGTTTTGCCGTGCGTTCCATCTTCCTGTTTCTGCCTTTGTCCCTCCCAAGGCATGACCTTGGGCCCCTGGCTCCACAGCATCTGCGGGGGTCTTGTGGATGCACAGTGTTCGTTGGCTTGTGCGCCTTGGCGGTCCCTGTAGGTGCGCAGGAGAGTGCCACCGCTGCGTCGCTTTCCTCGATACAAACCGCTGCGCCGCAGCCCCGCCGTATCTTTATCGATGGTGCGCGGGCCGCCAGTGATGTTGGCCTGGTTTCGGTGGGGGTGCAGTGGCCCTGGGGGTGGCGCAGCAACGTACTGGGTGGCGAGCTGACGGGGCATTGGGACACGCATATCGCCCACTGGCGCGTGCCAGAAGGCGCGGCGGCGCAGGGGCGTCGGCACTGGACGCAACTGGCCGTGGTGCCCACTTTGCGCTTGCGCTTCGACGGCGGGCGCTCTGCCTGGTTCATGGAAGGCGGTATTGGCGTGTCGGTGCTGGACGGCCACTATGCAACGCGGCACAAGACCTTCAGTACGCGCTTCAATTTCTCCGACCACCAGGGTGTGGGCTTCAACTTTGGGGCGCGACGGCAGCACGAGCTGGCGCTGGTGCTGCGCCACGTCTCCAACGGCGGCATCCGTAAACCCAACCCGGGAGAAGACTTCGTGCAGGTGCGCTATAGCCGGGTTTTTTGATCGCTGACGCAGCGTTGCTGTGCCGCCTAGAATCCTGTGATCGGCCACGGAGTCTTTCCGGGGCCGATTGCGTTCTCAGGGCGGGGCGAAATTCCCCACCGGCGGTATCTGTGGCCTGAAAGGTTTGCAGGAGCCCGCGAGCGCCTGCCGGGCTGTTTTTGTGCCCTGCAGGGTCAGCAGATCTGGTGCGATGCCAGAGCCGACGGTCACAGTCCGGATGAAAGAGATCGCGAAGCCATGGGCCTCCCGCCGGGGTGGTTGCCTGTGTGCGCGTGTCGGGCGTGTGGTGCCGGGCCGTGTGGGCTGTCTGATCGTTGGGTCAGGCGTGTCTGCGGGTTTGGGGCGGCTCGCCGGCCCGCATGCGTATGAGCACCTGCCTTGCCGTGCGAGTGGCCCTGTTCGCGCGCGCCCTGATTCTGGTAACCCTTTTCTTTGTTCGAGAAAATCCATGAATCAGTCGTCCTTCCATTCCCACCATGCCGCTGCTGCCAACGCCGATCAGAGCGGCCGGACAGCGACAGCGCACCGCAGCGAACGGGTTGCGGTCGTCTGCGCCAGTTGGCACCGGGACATCGTTCACCAGGCCCGCGATGCCGCCATCGCAGAGTTCGCGCGCAGCGGGTTGCCTGCAGGGCAAATCGAGCAGTTCGAGGTGCCTGGTGCGTTCGAGATCCCGCTGCTGGCCAAGCGGCTGGCGCAAAGCGGGCGCTACGACGCCATCGTGGCCTGTGCGCTGGTGGTCAACGGCGGCATCTATCGGCACGAGTTTGTGACCACCGCCGTCATCGACGGCCTGATGCGGGTGCAGCTGGACACCGGCGTGCCCGTGATGTCCGCCGTGCTCACGCCGCGCGATTTTCATGAGCACGAAGACCATGTGCGCTTCTTCCGCGAGCATTTCGTGAAGAAGGGCACCGAGGTGGCCCAGGCCTGCCTGCAGACCATGGCCTACTTGCGCAAACTGGCATCGCCCACGCTGGCCACCGCGCAGCAGGCAGCCCCCATGCTGGTAGAAGACTGAGTTTCTGCCGTGCGC
Source organism: Acidovorax radicis (assembly GCF_020510705.1). Lineage (NCBI taxonomy): Bacteria > Pseudomonadati > Pseudomonadota > Betaproteobacteria > Burkholderiales > Comamonadaceae > Acidovorax > Acidovorax radicis. The sequence continues at coordinate 3,760,739 of NZ_CP075184.1, read as the reverse complement.
TGGTTGCTATCGTTTATGTAGCTGCTGCCGCTTTATTGACGAGCGCATCCGGCCCATTGGGCCTGAAAAATTCCGTGGCGCCTCAGCTTCAGCCAGCGGCCAACCGAGGCGGGCCATGCCTGGGGGCGGGCATGCGGGCCCGCGCTGGTGCATTGGCGTCGGAGTCCGCCAGTCGGAACACCGCCACCGCCTGCACCAGCTGCTGCGCCTGCACCTTGAGGCTGTCGGCCGCCGCCGCGCTCTGTTCGACCAGCGCTGCGTTCTGCTGCGTGGCCTGGTCCATTTCGGTGATGGCGTCCCCTACCTGGGCCACGCCTGCGCTCTGCTCGCTGCTGGCGGCGCTGATCTCGCCCACGATATCGGTCACGCGGCGGATGGCGCTGACCACCTCGTTCATCGTGGCGCCCGCCTTGTCCACCAGCGCGGTGCCTTGTTCCACGCGTTCGACGCTGGCGGTGATGAGGGCTTTGATTTCCTTGGCGGCTTCTGCGCTGCGTACTGCCAGGTTGCGTACTTCACCAGCCACCACGGCAAAGCCCCGGCCTTGTTCGCCTGCGCGGGCGGCTTCCACCGCGGCGTTCAGCGCCAGGATATTGGTCTGAAAGGCGATGCCGTCGATCACGCTGATGATGTCTGCAATCTTGTTGCTGCTGTCGTTGATGCCCTTCATGGTGGTCACCACCTCGGCCACCACATCGCCGCCATGCACGGCCACGGTGCTGGCGTTCACGGCCAGCTGGTTGGCGGTGCGGGCGTTTTCGGCATTGGCCTGCACGGTGGAACTCAGCTCTTCCATCGATGCCGAGGTTTCTTCCAGCGCGCTGGCCTGCTGCTCGGTGCGGGCGCTCAGGTCGTTATTGCCTTGCGCGATTTCGGTGCTGGCGGCGGCCACGCTGTCGGCGTTGTTGCGCACATTGCTCACCACCTGCGACAGGCTGATCTGCATGTCGTGCAGGGCATTGAGCAGCAGGGCGATTTCGTCCTTGCCCTGCACCTGCCGCGCCACCGTGAGGTCGCCGCTGGCCACCGCCTGTGACACGCGCACCGCGTTGTCCAGCGGGTTCACCACGGTGCGGCTGAAGGCAATGGCGCCCACAATGCCCAGGGCGCACACCACCAGCATCACCACCAGGCTGATGGTGGTGGCGCGCTGTGCGGAGGCAGCGGCACGTTCGGCCACCGCGCTGCTGGCCTTGGCGATCAGGTCGCCCGCCTGGTCCAGCAGTTGCGAGGGCTCGCGGTCCATGCCCTCCACGGCCTTGTCGCCGGCATGCGGGTCGTGGTCAGCCGCCTTGAAGGCCTCAAACCCCTTGCGGTAGGCGGCGCCCATGCGTTCGTGGGCCTGGGCAAACTGCTGCACGCGTTCACGGCCTTCGCCTGCGGGCAGGGCGGCGATGAGCTTTTGCGCCTCGTCCTTGATGGCCTGTTCCTGCTTTTCAAACGCGGCCCAGTAGCGCGTGAGCTGCGCCGGGTCCTTGCCGCGTAGCAGCACGTTCTTCCACTCCTGCACCTGCACCTTGAAGTTATTGAGCATGCTCGCCGCCATGCGCTCGTGCTCAAAGCTTTGGGCCACGGTGGTCTCGTAGGTGTCGAGCGCCTGGTTCAGGCGGCTGATGCCAAACAGCGCCGCCGCAAACAGCAAGAGCAGCGACACGGTAAAGGTCAGGGGGAGCTTGAGGCTGAGCTTCATGGAGAACTCCTGTGGGGTCCACGATTCGCCGCTGGGGCGGGGCAAGGTGCATGCGGCGCAGCCTGACATCCCCGTACGTTGCGGCGGTTGTCCCACTGTGCCTTTTGTCTCGGTCAACCGGCGCGTGCTGTGCGCCGCGCCGGAGAGATTCCCGCTCCCATTATGGAGAGCTATGTAATTTTTTGTATATGCCTTTTTTGCCAAGGGGCGAACACACGCGGGCGCCTCCATTCTCTTGTCTTGTTATCAAATTGATAGCTATTAGCGCTTGATAGATAAGCGCCAGGGCCTGATTTGATTCAAATGGCGCAAACAAAAACGGCCTTGCCGGTCAGGGCAAGGCCGTTGCATGGCGGGGCGCCGCGCAGGTCGGTGCCGGGTGGGTGTGGCTACAGCACCCCGCTGGCCCGCAGCGCTGCAATGCGCGCTGGGTCTAGTCCCATCTCGCGCAGCACCTCGTCGGTGTGCTGGCCCAGTGCGGGCGGGGCGTTGCGCAGCACGGGTGGCGTGGCCGACAGGCGCAGCGGGCTGGCCACGCCGGTGATGTGCTGCACGTTGTCGGTGGCGGCCTCGCCGTCCTTCCAGCGCGGCAGCGTCACGGCCAGGCCACGGGCCTTCACCTGCGCGTCGTCAAACGCCTGGGCAATGGTGTTGATGGGGCCGCAGGGCACGGCCTTGTCTTCCAGCAGCGTGATCCAGTCGGCCGTGGTGCGCGTGCGGGTCACGGCCTCCATGGCGGGGATCAGCGTGACGCGGTTTTGTACGCGCAGGGTGTTGGTGGCATAGCGCGGGTCGCTGGCCCACTGGGGCTGCTCGGCGGCGGCGCAAAAGCGCTGGAACTGCCCATCGTTGCCGATGGCCAGCAGCATGTTGCCGTCCTGCGTGGGGAAGTCCTGGTAGGGCGCGAGGCTGGGGTGGCTGTTGCCCATGCGGCCGGGCGCCTTGCCGGTGGCCAGAAAGCCCGAGGCCTGGTTGGCCAGCAAGGCCATGCCCACGTCGAGCAGGGCCATGTCGATGTGCTGGCCCTGGCCCGTGCCGTTCGTGGCGTTGTCGCGCACGTGCAGCGCCGCCAGGATGGCGTTGCTGGCGTACAGGCCGGTGAACAGGTCGATCACGGCCACGCCCACGCGCATGGGGCCGCCGCCGGGCTGGTGGTCGGCCTGGCCGGTGATGCTCATCAGGCCCGTCATGGCCTGCACCATCAGGTCGTAGCCCGCACGCTCGGCATAGGGGCCGTCTTGCCCGAAGCCGGTGACGGAGCAGTAGATGAGGCGCGGGTTGAGTGCGCGCAGGCTTTCATGGTCCAGGCCATATTGCTTCAGGCCGCCGACCTTGAAGTTCTCCACCACGATGTCGGCCTCTTGCGCCATCTGCCTGATGAGCGCCTGGCCTTCGGGCGAGGCCATGTCGATGGTGACTGAGCGCTTGTTGCGGTTGCAGGCGGTGTAGTAGCTGGCCTGGTTCGTGTCGTTGCCCTGGGCGTCCTTCAAAAAGGGCGGGCCCCACTGGCGCGTGTCGTCGCCCACGCCGGGGCGCTCTACCTTGACCACGTCCGCGCCCAGGTCCGCCAGGATCTGCGTGCACCACGGCCCGGCCAGCACGCGGGAGAGGTCGAGCACCTTGATGCCTGCGAGGGCGCCTGCGTTGGGGGTGGGTGTGGTCATGGGGTTAGTGAACTATTAAATTGATAGCTGCTAGCGCTTGTACATCAAGCGCTGGAGGCCAAAAACGTGTGAAATTGGCATGAGGGGTGAGGTGGGCGTGTCTCCAAGCCAGGGACGCCGAGCAAGGGCCGCCCCGCAGCGAGGGCGTCGTCCCCCTTCCCGGCGAAGCCGAGAGAAGGGGCTGAGGGCCTCGGCTCCAAGCCTGCCAGTGCAGGCTTGGACGGTCCGAAGGGCTGCGGCCTCTGGCGGAAGCACCGAGCGGTGGCGCCTCAGGGGGGTGTCATGCAAATGCTGCGATACCCGTCTGGGCGCGGCCCAGGATGAGGGCATGCACATCGTGCGTGCCTTCATAGGTGTTCACCACTTCCAGGTTCACCAGATGGCGGGCCACGCCGAACTCATCGCTGATGCCGTTGCCGCCCATCATGTCGCGCGCCAGGCGGGCAATGTCCAGCGCCTTGCCGCAGCTGTTGCGCTTGATGATGGAGGTGCCTTCCACGCTGGCCGTGCCCGCGTCCTTCATGCGGCCAAACTGTAGGCAGGCCTGCAGACCGATGGCGATCTCGGTCTGCATGTCGGCCAGCTTCTTCTGGATGAGCTGGTTGGCGGCGAGGGGGCGGCCAAACTGCTTGCGGTCCAGCGTGTACTGGCGGGCAGTGTGCCAGCAGAACTCGGCCGCACCCAGGGCGCCCCAGGCAATGCCGTAGCGGGCGCTGTTGAGGCAGGTGAAGGGGCCCTTGAGGCCCTGCACTTCAGGGAAGGCGTTTTCTTCGGGCACGAACACGTCGTCCATCACGATCTCGCCGGTAATCGACGCGCGCAGGCCCACCTTGCCGTGGATGGCGGGTGCCGTCAGGCCTTTCATGCCCTTTTCCAGCACAAAGCCGCGAATCGGACCCACGGCGCCGCCTTCGGACACTTCCTTGGCCCAGACCACGAACACGTCGGCCACGGGGCTGTTGGTGATCCACATCTTGCTGCCCTTGAGCTTGTAGCCGCCATCGACCTTGTAGGCGCGCGTGGCCATGCTGCCGGGGTCGGAGCCGTGGTCGGGCTCGGTCAGACCAAAGCAGCCAATCCACTCGCCGGTGGCGAGCTTGGGCAGGTACTTCTGCTTTTGCGCTTCGGTGCCGAACTCATGGATAGGCACCATCACCAGCGACGACTGCACGCTGGCCATGGAGCGGTAGCCCGAATCCACACGCTCCACCTCGCGGGCGATCAGGCCATAGGCCACGTAGCTCAGGCCGGGGCCGCCGTACTGCTCGGGGATGGTGGGGCCCAAGAGGCCCACTTCGCCCATCTCGCGGAAGATGCTCACGTCCATCTTTTCGTGGCGGAAGGCGTCGAGCACGCGGGGCGCCAGCTTGTCCTGGCAGTAGGCGGCGGCAGCGGCCTGGATGGCGCGCTCGTCGTCGGTCAGTTGCTGGCTCAGGAGGAAAGGGTCATCCCATTGAAAAGCGGCGTGGGCCATGTGTGTCTCCAAGTCGAAAGAAGCGTGAAAAGAAACGGGTCTGGGGTGCATCGTAGGTTGTGGCGTGGTGCCCCGCAAGCGAGTTCTTTTCATCCAGACATGCGTTTATGGAATGTATGGAATACTTGCGGGCCACCGCTCCATGGTGGAAAGGTCAACTACAAGTTCCTATTCATCATGCGCCGCAACATTCCATCGACCCAGGCACTGGCCTGTTTTGAAGTCGCCGCCCGCCACGAGAGCTACACCCGCGCCGCGCAGGAGCTGTCGCTGACCCAGAGCGCCGTGTCCCGCCAGATCCAGGCGCTGGAGGAGTTTTTGGGCGTGCAGCTCTTTCGCCGCACACGCCACGGCGTGGTGCTGACGCCTGCGGGTGCGCACTATGGTCGCCAGGTGGCGCGCTGGCTGCAGGGGCTGGAGCGCGATACGCTGGACGTGATGGCCCACCAGGGTGAGGGCGGCACCCTTACGCTGGCCGCGGTGCCCACCTTTGCCACTCGGTGGCTCATCCCCCGCCTGCCGCAACTGGCGCAGGCGCATCCCGACATCGTGGTGCACATCGATACGCAGACGCGGCCTTTTCTGTTTGCTGACACGACCTTTGATGCTGCGCTGTACGCGGGCACACCCGAGCAGGTCGCCAACTGGCCCGGCGTGCAGGCGCAGTTGCTGATGCACGAAGACGTGGTGCCCGTGTGCAGCCCGCGCCTGCTTGAATCCGCCGCGCCCCGGGGCCGGGGCCGTGCCCACCAGCCCGTGGCGGCCGAGGCGCTGGCCGGCTTGCCCTTGCTGCAGCAAAGCACGCGCCCGTATGGCTGGCGCCAGTGGTTTGATGCGATGGGGGTCGATGCCCCGCACGCGCTCGATGGCCCACGCTATGAGCTGTTCTCCATGCTGGCCGTGGCCGCCACGCATGGCATGGGCGTGGCGCTGATGCCTCCGCTGCTCATCGAGGCCGAGCTGGCCAGCGGCGAGCTGGTGGTTGCCTGCAACCGCCCCCTGCGCGGCGAGCGCGCTTATTACCTCGTCAGCCCGGCGCAGGCGCAGCCCCCGGTGCTGACCACCTTCGCCAGGTGGCTGCAGGGCATGGCCGAAGCAGGAGCGCCTTCGCCTGCGGGATGACGCGCTTGCGCGCACCCCGGCGCTGAACTAATCTGATGGCGCGGAAGTCTGTCTTTCACCAACCTTGTTCGAGAGCGACCACCATGACCACTTACCATGCTCCGCATTTCGATCCCACCGTGGATGAGATCGAGACCCTCAAGCAACTCGAAATGGGCGAAGTCATTACCTTGCCCCACGCACTCAAGGACCATGTCTCGGGGCGTCTGCTGGAATGGGGCTTCATCACCAAGGGTGCGGGTGGCGAGCTTGCCATCACGGCCAGCGGCCGCCAACTGATACGCCGAGAGAACAACTGAGGCAGACCCGCGCACCTGGGCGCCGGCTTTCCCACAGGCCTGTGGCAGCGGGCGTCTGGCGGCAGTCAATCCTGTTGCCTGGGCCGGGTCTTGGCCCTGGCAGGCGGTGGTTGCGGGGCGTCCCTGGCCTGCAACACTGATACGCCTCTCGACCCGCCGCAAATCCAGGCAGAGCGCCTGCATGGTGCGTTGGGCGAATTGCACCAATGGCACTGTGACGCCATGCTGCCCCAGCACGACGAGCTGCTGCAATCTGTGCAGCAGCGATCGCTGTCTTCCATCGTCCCCGATCGCGCTTGCTGTATCTATGGCGCTGTGCGTACCCAGCTCGACAAAGTGCTGACCCAGGCCAAGCCCCAGGTTGTGTGGCTGGCCCCAGTCACTCAAGGGCTACGAGCAGGATTTTTGATGCTGGTGGTGCGCTAATGGGTGCGAACGCCAGGGCCGCGTTCTGAACGCGCTGCACCAACCCACATTGACTGGGGGCCGCAAGGCATTCACCGCACTCAACAGAACATCAGCGCCAGCAAGGCGGCGTCTTCCGCCATGTTCTGCAGCGCGTACCCCGCCAGCCGGTAGGCGAGTACCGTGGCATGTGCGATCAGGTCTTGTGTGGTCATGGCGGGAATGTCGCTGTGCCGCCGCCGTGCCCGCGACAAAAAATCAGGTCTTGGCTATTGCGGCCGCGGTAGCTTGCCGGCTCTTTAGACGTCTCACACGGGCAACGAAAAGGCCGGTAGCTCGTGGAAGCTACCGGCCTTATCTGTGGCGAGGCCGCACCCGCACTTTGCCTTGAAACGCGCATGAATGCTGGGTGTGGTTTGACTTTTCGCAGAATGTACCCCCAAATGTACCCCCAGACTGCGAAGGATACCCCCCACCATGAAGCTGACAGACGCCAAACTGCGCAACCTGACCGAGCCCGGCAAATACTTTGACGGTGGCGGGTTGTTCCTGGACCTGACCAAAGCGGGCGGGCGTTACTGGCGTTTGAAATATCGACATGGGGGGAAAGAGAAGCTGCTTGCGCTGGGAGTGTATCCAGCCGTGGGGCTCAAGGATGCACGCGACCAGGCTGCAGACGCCCGCACGATGCTCGCCAGCGGCGGCGACCCTAGCGAGCGGCGCAAGGCAACCAAGGCACAGGCCGTCCACGAATCGATCAACACCTTTGAGGCCGTGGCGCGTGCCTGGCACCAGCACCAGGCGGCCCGGTGGGAGCCCGAAACGGCGGGGCGCGTGTTGGGGTCTTTGGCCGCCGACATTTTCCCCACGCTGGGCGCCCGGCCCATGGCCAGCATCAAGCCGGGCGAGGTGCGGAACGCCATCGTGAAGATCGAAACGCGCGGCGCATCCGACCAGGCAGGCCGGGTGCTGCAGCGGGTTAAGGCGGTGTACCGCTGGGCGGTGATCCATGAGCGCATCGCCACAAACCCCATGTTGGATCTGGTGCTGTCTGAAATCCTCAAGCCCCGCGAGGTGCAACACCGGGCCGCCATGGCTGACAAGGAGCTGCCCGAGTTCCTGCGCAAGCTGGACGCCTACGAAGGTGACCCCCACACCGTGCACGCCCTGCGCATGGTGATCCTCACGGCCACGCGGCCGGGCGAGGTGCGCGGGGCACGGTGGGCAGAGTTCGACCTTGATGCGGCGCTGTGGGTGATCCCTGCCGAGCGCATGAAGATGCGGGCAGAGCACCGCGTGCCCCTGTCACACCAGGCCGTGGAGGTGCTGCGCAGCATGCAGGCCCTGAGCGGTGGGCGTGAGCTGACCTTCCCCAGCCCCGTTTACCCAAGCAAGTCCCTGAGCGAAAACACCTTTAATTCGGCCCTGGCCCGCATGGGCTACAAGAACACGGCCACGGCCCACGGGTTTCGGGCGTTGTTCTCCACGGTGGCCAATGAGTGCGGCTGGAACCCCGATGTGATCGAGCGCCAGCTCGCCCACAAGGAGCAAAACGAAATCCGCGCCGCCTATCACCGCAGCACCTACATGAAGGACCGCGAGCGCCTGATGCAGTGGTGGGCCGACTACCTAGACGGCCGCAAGGCGGGCAACGTGGTGAAGATGCCCCAGCGTGCCGCCTGAGTGCCCGCTCCAGCACCACTCCACAAGGGTTGCGAGGCCCTTTTTTCATGGGCGCGGGGATGGTCTATTGCATTTCCTTCGGAACCATTCCACTGAAAACCGTGGGAACAGTGGGAACAAGCGCACGGAATGTAGGCATTGCGCGGCTTACTGGATAGTCGCCAATGGGAACAACGTGGGAACACTCTGGGAACAGAGTGGGAACACTTTTACATAGTGAGAAAATTCACTCATACATACCCTTGTTTTCCCTGCTCTTGCCCCTTCGCTGCCCTGTCTCCAGCGCCTTCGCTCGCCGCCGTCCGCTGCGCACGTGCATGCACATTTGTGGAAATGAGCGCGTGAGGGCCTTCCCCTGGAACCACCTACCGGGACGGGCGGGCATGCACACGTGTGCACCTGCATTTACTAGCCGATGACGTGGCAAATTTACTTATTGAGAATCATTCCCAAATGTTGCCGCATGCGCAGATGCGGGCGACCCTAGGGGTGGTGGCGTCGTATCGCTGTGGATAACTTTTCCATCTATCGTGCGCAAAAAATAGGCAAATGGGCACCGGCCGCAAACCCGCATGGATGCTATGTTTCCCGATAATGTGCGAAAGTTATCCACAATGCACAGTAGATACGACGGGCGTTATGTTAAATAGTGTGCGCTATGCATATATTTTGCACACTATCGGGAGTTCATGCCACAATTGCAATTTTAGGAAGGGCACTAACGTATGACGCTTGATGAATTCGATGCTGCGCTTGAGGCGCTGGGCTGGAAGGTAAGCGAGTTTTGCCGGGCTACTGGGTTGCATCGCAACACCCCCAGCCGCTGGCGCAATGAGGGAGTGGAGATACCCGGATGGGTGCCGCAGCACTTGGGGCTGCTGTTGGACTTGCACCGTCTCCAAGCCGCCCACCAGGCGCCACCCAGCCCCCGTGCGGGGCACTGGTATCTGCAGGACTTGCAGCGCCTGCAGGCCGCGTATCTGGTGCCGCCTGCTGGGGATGATTGAAAACCCGTGACTTTGAAACCTATGCTGAAAGGCGATAGATGAAGCCTGAATTGGAAAAGCGTTTAATCGCTTTGAGCAACACAAGTAAGGGGCTGCCACTCATCACTCAGATGTTGGCGCGTGGCGATTTTTCAGACCCGCAAGAGCATGCAGAAGTGGTGCGCTGGGTCAGGCGCGAGGCAAAGCGGCGGCACAAAGCCTACATGCGAACGCCGGAAGGGTCTGCCATAAGACAGGCAGATGCTGCAGCGCGTGCCGTTTGGGTGTCGTGGCTGGCGCTGGCAGTCTCTGCGCTTGCGCTGTGGAAGTCCTGGACGTGAGCACGCCATGGCCGAGATATTGACCATTGAACAGGTTGCAGAGTTGCTCCAATGTGACCCGGATACCGCAGCCGTGCAATTCAACGCGGGGCAGCTTCCCGGCGTGAAGTTCGGTAGGCGCTGGGTGATCCCTGCACAAGCGTTTCACGAGCGCTTGCATGTCCTGGCGCTTGAGCAAGCCGCAGAGCGGCGCGCAGCTTTAGAGCGTGAGCGTGAGCGTGCTGCGGCAGCAGTCAAAGGCGCTGCCTTACTGGTGCAGGGTACCCAGCCCGCAGCGCGTGGGCGAAAGAGGCGCCCCCTGCCGCAGTTGCCAACGTTGCCAACTGCCATGCATAATCAGGGTAGCCCCTAACGGGGTCGGTGCTTGAAAACACCTTTTCGAATAGCGGCGCAACCTCCCCGATAGTGAGGTTTTGTCACGTCTGCATTCTGCAAACACGGCCCTGTGCCGCGTTCAAAGTTTCGGGCGGGATGGTCAGAGTGGCAACACCTGGCGCACGTCTATTCGCGTGTTTTCAACATCCCGCCCACCTGTCGCGCTTGAAAACGCGGCCGGTGGTTTCAAGTCTCGAATAGGAGCAAGAAGCCATGACAACCGTCATCACCCTGGCCAGCCGCAGCGCTGCGCCCACCAGCCTCCAAGGCGCCCGCCTTGGAGCCCCCGACCCGATCCAGTTGTATGCAGACGCACACAACGCCTTGGCCATGGCGTTGCACTACCTGCGCCAGCCACAAGCCAATGTGCCAGGCGCAGCCCGCAAGGCAGTGCAGGCCCTGGCAGCACTGCGAAGCCTGGGCAGTGCAGACGTGTGCACAAGCCCCAGCACGCAAGGGGGTGCAGCATGAGCGGCATTACCTTCACCACGCGCGAACATCAGGCCGGATCGCTCCGGGTGCGCGAGTCGTCTGCAAACCTGCCTGGCGCTGGGCATTTGAGCATCGCCGCCACACGATCAACGCGCCTTGTCGATTTGTCCATGCTGCGCGACTGCATGAGCGTGTACCTGGAGTTTTCGCCCGAGCAAGCGCGGGCCGTGGCTGTTGAGCTGCTTGCCTGTGCGGATGCTCTGCAAGGGAGGGCCTGAGCCATGGCGACCACAACCAAAGCCCCAGCCTCTGGCCTTGCCATTGCGCAGGCAGTTACAGCGCATCAGCCCTTTTGCATGGGCGGCCTTCCTGAGCTGTTTGCAGTGCAGTCGGGCATACCGCTGTCGGATGCATTGCAAACGTTGTCCCTTCTCATTGGAGCCGCTGGCGCGAGCGTTGCAGACGTTGCTATTTCCATCGGGGAGGGAGACAAGCCAGATGCACCGTGGGCTATTGCCCATGTGTTGGACGCGGCGAGCGCCCTGGCGGCATCCATTCAAACGGGGTTCGACCTGGCATGTGATGCAAGTGGCACCGCGTCGATTGGCTCCACAAAAGGAAGGGGCTAGTAATGGCTGCAACCCCTACAGCAAAGCCCCGCACCGCACGTTTGCGTGCGCGTGAGACTGTTCCCGCCTACGGTGTTGCAGATGGCGTTCAAAGCTGGCGCTATGGCCTGCAGGCCCGAGAGCGTTCCACCGTGGAGCGTGCCCTCGCAATTCTGGGTAGCCGGTTGCGTGAGCCTGGCCACATGCTTGCATCTCCTGATGCTGCAAGGGATTACATAGCGCTGCACATTGGTGCTGACCCATGCGAGCGCTTCGCTGTGTTGTACCTCGACAGCCAGAACGGGGTGATTGCTTTTGAATGCCACTTCACGGGCACGCTTACGCAAACCAGCGTTTACCCCCGTGAGGTTGTTCAAACAGCGATGCACCACAACGCTGCGGCCGTAGTTCTGGCACATAACCACCCCAGCGGATCACTAACCCCCAGCGCAGCAGACAAGGCCTTAACGCAGGCATTCAAACAAACACTAGCGCTTGTTGATGTGCGGGTGCTGGATCACATCATTGTTGGCGGCCGGGGCTCTTTCAGCTTTGCAGAGAACCGGCTGATGTAGGGCGCCCCGGCAAAGCGAACTCAGAAAAGGAAAACCATGACAGATAGCACCAGCAAGCTCGCGCCGGGCGAGGTCATCCCCATGGATGGACATTGAAGGGCAAGCATGGACACATGGCGTTTGACCGGTCCAAAGCTGGGCGGCTGGTGGGCCTGGCCGATCTTGTGCAGTGGCTCATGGACACCGAACAGGTGCCGTGCAGTATGGCGGTCGATGATGTTTGTGAGAAGCTGCAGGCGCCCGATGCTGCAGGATGGCTTTACATGGTGTCGGATGGCAAATTGGCGCGCTTGCTGACCAGTAGTGATGACTTTGCCTGGCACCCGATCATCATTGGGCGCGAGTCCAATCCCGACCCGAAGGACTGCGGCCTTGCTGGTGCGCTGTCGCACATGCGCGATCTTTGGGGCGATTCTGCGTCCCCGAGTGAGTGCAATTACTTCGCGGCCAACTGTCTTGATCCACTGGCCATACGCATGGACAAGGCGCACGAGCTGTGGGGTTGGGGCTCAGTGGCTGCGCCTGCTGCGGTGGTGCTGTCGCTAGTGCAAGACCCCACCCTTACGCCCGTGCTCAGCGCTGCGCCCGCCAAGCGTCTTGCTCAAAAGGACATAGCCCCCGAATGGGATGGGCAACGCCTGGCAGAACTGCGCACGAAATTTAACGGCGAGATAGCACCCATGCAATTGATGGCTGAGAAAACGGGGTTGCCGGATCGGGAAATTAGGCGGCGAGTAAAGCAATGGCGCGATAGCCAAGGCAATCCCATTTCGGCCAATGCCTTTGCGGTGGTGAAACGTTAAGTCCCTTTTGCCGGGCCTTTGCCGGGCACAGCAAGCATTCATGCGGGTTTGCAGCCCGGCAAACACTCTACTTTGCCCGGCAAGTTTTGCCGGTTTGCAATCCATCCAAGCCCGCCGTGCCGTCCTGGCCATGCGGGGACTTCGATGGAAAGAAACCACCGCAATGCAAGTAGTTCACCAATCTCGCCCAGTCGTTCCCCGTGATCGTCTGATCCGCCTGCCCGATGTTGAAAGCACAACTGGCTGCAAAAAGTCAACCGTCTATCAAATGATCGCAAACGGCAGTTTCCCAAAACCTGTGCGCCTGTCTGCCCGGCATGTAGCGTGGTCCGAGGCGGCCGTGTTGCAGTGGGTGCAAGACCGCATTGCAGCCGCAAGCGCCACGGGTGCAGAGGTGCAGCAATGAACGCCCGCACCGTGGAGGGCCGCGCCATGAATGCGGATGAACTGGACTTTACGCCCCACAAGTGGGAAGCCTTGACCGCCTCAGACGTGGAGCGCTGCTTTCGAGCTTCGGACTTTGCAGACCGTGCGCTTTCGGATGCCATTGATTCGGTCATGAACCTGGCGCATGAGGTTGCAGATGAGGCACGCCCCGCCCTCATTGCTGCGCACATGCATGCCAGTGCGCTTGCCTATCTTGCCGAGCGCTTTGCCGGGGCTCGTGTGCCCGCCAGCGCACCAGCAAACACAACTGACGCATGACAACCCATATCACCCCCGACCTGATCCGCGCAGCCCTGGCGCACATCCCCGCCAGCCTGGCACGTGAGGATTGGGCGCGGGTGGGTATGGCCATCAAAAGCGAGTTTCCAGACGCCACCGGTCAAGACCTGTTTGAAGCGTGGAGCGCCACCGCAGAAGGACACGACCCACGCGCCACACGCAGCACCTGGCGCAGCATCAAGGCGGGCGGCGGGGTGGGCATTGGCACGCTGTTGCACCTGGCCAAAGAACACGGCTTTGTGCTGCCCAAAGCCAGCGAAGCCCCGGCCGCACCGAGCCCCGAGGTGCTGGCGCAGCGTGAGCGCGAGAGGGTAGAGCGCCACCAGGCAGAACAGGCCCGCCAGCAGGCCGCACACGCGGCCGCAGCGCTTGACGCGGCGGCGCAGTGGGATGCAGCCAGTGACACCGGCGCCAGCCCCTACCTGGCCCGCAAAGGAGTGCAGGCCCATGGCGTGCGCTTTGCGCCCGATGGCTGTTTGCTGGTGCCGCTGCGCGATGCGGCCGGGGATCTGTGGAACCTGCAACGCATAGCCCCCGAGCGCCCGGCCGATGGCACCGACAAACTGTTTTTGAAGGGCGGGCGCAAGTCGGGGCTTTGGCACTGGTGCGGTGATCCGGCCGGGGCTTCGGTGTTGCTGATTGCAGAGGGCTACGCCACGGCCGCCAGCCTGCACCAGGCCACCGGCCGCCCCGTTGCTGTGGCCTTTGATGCGGGCAACCTGGCGCACGTTGCCAAGGCCCTGCGCCAGCAACACCGGGCCGCTCTGCTGGTCCTGTGTGGCGACGACGATGCAGCCACCGAGGCCCGCACCGGCACCAACACCGGCCGCGTGAAAGCCGAAGCCGCAGCCCGTGCAGTGCGCGGCCTGGCGGTGTTCCCCGAGGGCCTGCCCGATGGCGGCAGCGACTTCAACGATATGCAACAAGCGCAGGAGCTGCAGGCCGTGGGCGCCTGCGTAGACGCCGCCATTGCGGGCCACCAGGCAGAGCAGGCCGAACGCGCCCAGCAAGCTGCGCAAAACACCAAGGCAGGCAAAGCCACCACACGCACACCACGCGAGCCCCACGGGGCCGGTGGTGGGCACGGTGGCCACGCTGGCGGCCATGAGCCCCAAGACGACGCCCGGCCCTTCGATCCCTTCAGCGTCAGTGATGCGGGCGTGTTCCATGCCGGAGTCGACAAAGACGGGCAACCCAAGGCCCCGCAGTGGGTGTGCAGTCGCTTGGATGTGCAGGCCCTGACACGCGACCAGGACGGCGCAGGCTGGGGCTACCTGCTGGCCTTTGCCGACCCGCTGGGCAAGCCCAAGCAATGGGCCATGCCCGCCCGCATGCTGTCGGGTGATGGGGGTGAATACCGCGCCGCGCTGCTGAACATGGGGCTGCGCATCGCCCCATCGCCTGCGGCCCGCAACCTGCTGACTCAGTACATCCAGACCCGCCAGCCGGGCGAGTTTGCAAGCTGCACCGACCGCATCGGCTGGCACGGCCGCGCCTTCGTGCTGCCCCATGAAACCATCGGCGACGATGCCGAGCGCATCGTGTTCCAGAGTGAAAGCCAGATGGAGAACACCTTCCGCGTGAAGCACGACGCAGCCGCCTGGCGTGATCGCATTGGCGCTCTGTGCGTGGGCAATTCCCGGCTGGTGTTTGCGGTAGCCAGCGCCTTTGCCGGGCCGCTGTTGCGCCCTGCAGGCATGGAGAGCGGGGGCTTTCATATCCGGGGCGACAGCAGCAGCGGCAAGACCACGGCCCTGCGCCTGGCTGCCAGCGTGTACGGTGGCGCCAGCTACATGCAGCGCTGGCGCACCACAGACAACGCGCTCGAAGCCATCGCCGCGCAGCACTGTGATTCGTTGTTGATCCTCGATGAGCTGGCGCAGGTGGAAGGCAAGGTCGCCGGGGAATGCGCCTACATGCTGGCCAATGAACAGAGCAAGGCCCGCGCCACCCGCAACGGTGCGCCACGTGCCCGGCTGTCTTGGCGCCTGCTGTTCCTCAGCGCTGGTGAGCTGGGGCTTGCTGACCACATGGCCGAAGGCATGAAGCGCACGCGCACAGGGCAAGAGGTGCGCATGGCGGACATTCCGGCCGATGCAGGCGCAGGGCTGGGGGCTTTCGAGAACCTGCACGACTTCGCGGGCGGGGCTGCGTTCTCCAGCTATCTGACCCGTGAGGCGCAAGCGTGCCACGGCGCACCAGGCCGCGCATTTATCGAATGGGCATGCTCGAATGCCGAGGGATTGGGCAAGCGCCTGCGCACGGCTGTGCAGGCTCTTACGCGTGAGTGGGTGCCTGATGGTGCATCGGGTCAGGTGGAGCGCGTGGGCGCCCGCTTTGCGCTGGTGGGTGTAGCTGGTGAGCTGGCCACAGAAGCGGGGCTTACGGGCTGGCCAGCGGGCGAGAGCGCACGCGGTGCACGCGCGTGCTTTGACGCCTGGCTGGCTGCGCGTGGTGGGGCTGGCAACGGTGAGGTAACAGCCATGCTGCGAGCCGTGCGCCGGTTCCTGGAGGCGCACGGTGAAGGCCGCTTCACGTGGTGGCACCGTGCATCTGATGACCACAATGCTAAGACGCTGCAGCGTGCGGGCTTTCGTCGCATGGTTGACCAGGACGGCAAGCCCATCAAGAGCGATGCAGAGCACCAGCGGGAGTATGGGGAGCGCATGGCCCCGGTCGACGGTGAGGCGGTCAGCGTTGAATACTTCTTGCTGCCCGAGGTGTTCCGCGCCGAGGTGTGCCAGGGCTTTGACTATCAGGCCGTGGCCAGCGTCCTTCTGGCGCATGGGGCTCTAATGCCAGGCGCAGGCCGGTCGTTCGACACTAGGCAGCGCCTGCCCGGCCTGGGGCTCTCACGCTGCTATCACATACCCCCGGCGCTGTTCGCCTTGGACGTGTAGGGCGCCACCTCCACCAACTGGCCAGGCCCGTGCATGCATACGTGTGCACGGGCCATTGTGCGTGCGTGCCAGGAAATGGCCAGTCGGGCCGCCCGCGTGGGGGCGGGGCATGAATCCCT
This sequence comes from Acidovorax radicis, assembly GCF_020510705.1. Classification (NCBI taxonomy): domain Bacteria; kingdom Pseudomonadati; phylum Pseudomonadota; class Betaproteobacteria; order Burkholderiales; family Comamonadaceae; genus Acidovorax; species Acidovorax radicis. The sequence goes on along the minus strand of NZ_CP075184.1, from coordinate 3,744,537 downwards.
TCCGCGCTGCAAATTGCAAACATGCACCAAAAGGTGCATCGGCGTTTTTACCGTGTTGAACGTTCGGGGCTCTGAGTTTTTCCCTGATCGTGGGCTTTGATGCCCGGAAATGTGCAGAAAACGGCCATTTCCACGGCTTTTGTTCCCACTGTTCCCACCGGTAAAAAGCTGAGTGGGAACGCGGGAAGCCCCTGTTTATGCGGTGTTCCCACTGTTCCCACTGTTCCCACGCAAAAATGCAAGAGGGCGAAGGAATGGTGGCGAACGCGCGAGGGTCGATGCACATTTGCGGGCGAAAAATGGCGCGGCTGGGACTCGCTGACAAGGGGGAGGGAGGGCCTAGAAGTTCCTGATGCGACAGGTGGAAACCGATTGCTTAATCACGCGCGCGCAGTCGGGAAATCCGGGGGAGGGGGGGTAACCGGCCGTCCTTGGTGGGTAGGGGGGCTAAAAAGTCTGAGACGCACAAGCCGGAAACCGACCGTCTAGACAAATTTTTGTGCGCGCAGGTTTTGGGGGGAGGGGGTACCTCCTGGCGGCGTGGCGGTGTTGATGCGTGGCGAGCCTGCGAGCTGGCGCCGGTCGGGCAGCGCCAGGCCGCTTTTTGTACCCCCCGGCTGGGGCATGTACCCCCACTTTTTGGAAATACACCCCCAAATGTACCCCCGCATACCCCCGGATTCCGGCACACTTCGGCGCACGTCTGTGCACTAGTCAAAGCCACTTCTCATAGGGGAAAAGAAAAAGGCCGCACGTTCTAGGAACTGTGCGGCCTTATCTGTGGTGCCCGAGGCCGGAATCGAACCGGCACGCCTTGCGGCGGGGGATTTTGAGTCCCCTGCGTCTACCAATTTCACCACCCGGGCGGGAATTCGTGAAGACCCAAATTATGGCACAGTAGGGAGCATGAAATATCCGACGATTGAAGATGCAGTGGGCAACACGCCACTGGTGGTGTTGCAGCGCATTGGGGCTGAGGGCAACGGGGCGCGTGGCAATGTGGTACTTGGCAAGCTGGAGGGCAACAACCCTGCGGGGTCTGTGAAAGACCGGCCCGCGCTGTCAATGATTCGCCGTGCTGAAGAGCGTGGCGATATCCGCCCTGGCGACACGCTGATCGAGGCCACGTCGGGCAACACGGGGATTGCGCTGGCCATGGCGGCGGCCATCAAGGGCTACCGCATGGTGCTGGTGATGCCGGAGGATTTGTCCATCGAGCGGGCGCAGACCATGAAGGCCTTTGGGGCCGAGCTGGTGCTCACGCCCAAAAGTGGTGGCATGGAGCATGCGCGCGATCTGGCCGAGGCCATGCAAAAGCGCGGCGAAGGCAAGGTGCTCGATCAGTTCGCCAACCAGGACAACCCCCGCATCCACTACGAAACCACGGGGCCTGAGATCTGGGAGCAGACCGGCGGGCAGATCACCCATTTCGTGAGCGCCATGGGGACCACCGGCACCATCACGGGCGTGTCCCGGTTCTTGAAAGAAAAGAACCCGGCTATCCGGATCATTGGCGCAGAGCCGGAGGCGGGCTCGCGTATCCCGGGTATTCGCAAATGGCCGCAAGAGTATTTGCCCAAGATCTACGATGCGAGCATGGTCGACGAGATGGTGTCGGTGAGCCAGGATAACGCTGAAGAGATGTGCCGCCGCCTGGCGCGTGAAGAGGGCATTTTTGCCGGCATCTCGGCCGCTGGGGCTTGCTGGGTGGCACAGCAGATTGCCGCGCGCGACAGCAACGCCACCATCGTGTTCATCGTGTGTGACCGGGGCGACCGGTATCTCTCTACGGGCGTGTTCCCCGCGTGATGCGGTGAGCGCCACGCGATGGGACGCGATGGGATGGGAAACGTTGTGACGCCTTGAGCGCATGCGGCGCCCATTTTTGATAAAAATGGCCGCTAGCGCTTGATACATAAGCGCTAGCAGCTATCAAAATAATAGTTTATGCATTACGAAGCCCGACATTGCACCCACTGTGGAACCGTGCTGCAACCCATCACGTTGGCAGAGGACGGGGGCGATAAAGAGCGGCTGCGCTGCCCCGCCTGCGGCTGGACCCACTGGAACAACCCCACGCCGGTATTGGCTGCGATTGTGGAGATCAATGGCCAGGTGCTGCTGGCACGCAATGCGGCCTGGCCGGGCAAGATGTTCGCGCTGATCACCGGCTTCATGGAGGCCGGGGAATCGCCCCAGGAAGGCATTGCACGCGAGGTGAAGGAAGAGACCAACCTCGATGTGCAATCGACCACCCTGGTGGGCGCGTATGAGTTTCTGCGCATGAACCAGGTCATCATTGCCTACCATGTGGTGGCCTCGGGGCAGGTGCGTTTGTCGCCCGAGCTGGTGGACTACCGGCTCTACGATCTGCCCGACCTCAAATGCTGGCCCGCAGGTACGGGTTATGCGCTGGCCGACTGGCTGCGCACGCGGGGCCACGAACCCGTGTTTTTCACCGCTGAAGAAAATGCAGAACGGCGGCGCGGGCTGGACGAACAAGCTCCGGCCGCGACGCCGCCAAAGGATTGACGACCATGGACATTCACAAAGAAATCGACACCCGGGGTTTGAACTGCCCCTTGCCCATCCTCAAGGCCAAAAAGGCGCTGTCCGACATGGCCAGCGGTCAGCTGCTCAAGGTGGTGGCTACCGACAGTGGCTCACTGCGCGACTTTCAGGCGTTTGCCAAGCAGACGGGCAATGAGCTGGTAGAGCAGCAGACGGTGGGCGAAGAGTTCATTCACGTTCTGCGCCGTAGATAGTCATAAAAATAGCTGCTAGCGCTTACTGAGTAAGCGCTAGCAGCTATTAAAAACGTAGCGATTGAAGGGCAGTGAATTACAGCGCCAATGCCTTCAGGTACGCGCGAAAGTGCGCCCCCACCTGCGGGTGCTGCAAGGCCAGTTCCACCGTCGCTTCCAGAAAGCCTTCCTTGCTGCCGCAGTCGTAGCGTTTTCCTTCGTACTGGAACGCGTACACGGCTTCGTGGTTCATCAGGCGGGCGATGCCGTCGGTGAGCTGGATTTCGCCGCCCACGCCACGCGGCTGGTTGCGGATCTCGTCGAACACGCCCGGCGTGAGGATGTAGCGGCCGGCCACGCCCATGCGCGAGGGCGCCACGTCGGCCTTGGGTTTTTCAACAATGCGTTCAATGCGGATCAGCGGGCCACCGGCAGGCTCGCCGGCCACGATGCCGTACTTGTGCACCTGGTCTTCCGGTACCTCCTGCACGGCAATCACCGAGCGGCCTTGTTGGCGGAAGGCGGTCACCATCTGCGCCAGCACGGGTTGCCCGCCTGGGGGGCCCACCATCAGATCGTCGGCCAGCAGCACGGCAAAGGGCTCGCGGCCCACCAGGGGTTCGGCGCACAGCACCGCGTGGCCCAGGCCCAGCGAACGCGGCTGGCGCACAAAGGCGCAGTCCATGTCGTCGGGCTGGATGGAGCGCACCAGCGCCAGCAGCTCCTGTTTGCCTGCGGCCTCCAGCTCGGCCTCCAGTTCGTAGGCGGTGTCGAAATGGTCTTCGATGGCGCGTTTGCTGCGGCCCGTCACAAAAATCATGTGGCGGATGCCGGCGGCATAGGCTTCTTCCACGGCGTACTGGATCAGTGGTTTGTCCACCACGGGCAACATCTCTTTGGGTGACGCCTTGGTGGCGGGCAGAAAACGTGTGCCCAGGCCGGCGACGGGGAAAACGGCTTTGCGGACGGTGGTGGCAACAGTCATGGGTTTCCTTCAGGCGTATCGGATGAAATGGGACCCGCGGCGGGCGGGCCCCATGCTTCGTGCGTAGGCCAGTATTGCGTGGTTATCAGCCCAGGCGTGTCAGCTGATCGCGCAATCTGCCCAGCGTCACGCCGAAATCGGCGATGCGTTTTTTCTCCTGATCGATCACGGCGGCAGGTGCCTTGGCCACAAAGGCTTCGTTGGAGAGCTTGTTGTTGGCCTTGGTGATCTCGCCGTCGATGCGGGCGATTTCTTTGGACAGGCGGGCCTTTTCGGCCGCCACGTCAATCTCCATGTACAGGCACATGCGGGCGTCACCCACCACGGCCACGGGGGCGGCCTGCGCGGCGGCAGCCCAGGCAGCCTCGTCGTCAAACACCTTGACCTCGCTGAGCTTGGCCAGGGCCTGCAGCACGGGGGCCACGCCGCGCATGAAGTCGGTGTCGCCCACCACGTACATGGGCAGGCGGGTAGAGGGCGAGACATTCATCTCGCCACGCAGTGCCCGGCAGGCGTCCACGATGCCCTTCACACGGCCCATGTGGGCGATCGCGGCGTCGTCGATCTTCTCGGGCTGTGCCTCGGGGTAGCGGGCGATGCTGACCGACGCACCCTTCAAGCCTGCCACGGGCGCCACCGTTTGCCACAGGGCTTCGGTGATGAACGGGATGATGGGGTGCGCCAGGCGCAGGATGGCTTCCAAAGTGCGGATGAGCGTGCGGCGTGTGGCGCGCTGCTCGGCCTCGGTGCCGTTCTGGATCTGCACCTTGGCGATCTCCAGGTACCAGTCGCAGTACTCGTTCCAGACAAAGTCGTAGATCGTGTTGGCCACGTTGTCCAGGCGATATTCCTCAAAGCCCTTGGCGACTTCGGCCTCGGTCTTTTGCAGCAGCGAGCTGATCCAGCGGTCCGCCTGGCTGAACTCCATGTAGCCGTGGGAGCTGCCGCCGGGCTGGCAGTCGGCCTTGGTGTGCTCTTTCAAGCCGCAGTCCTGGCCTTCGCAGTTCATCAGCACAAAGCGACTGGCGTTCCAGAGCTTGTTGCAGAAGTTGCGGTAGCCCTCGCAGCGCTTGCTATCGAAGTTGATGCTGCGGCCCAGCGATGCCAGTGCTGCGAACGTGAAGCGCAGCGCATCGGCGCCATAGGCAGGAATGCCCTCCGGGAATTCCTTTTGCGTGTTCTTGCGCACGGTGGGCGCGGTCTCGGGCTTGCGCAGGCCGGTGGTGCGCTTGTCGAGCAGCGGCTCCAGCGCAATGCCGTCTATCAGGTCCACGGGGTCAAGAACATTGCCTTCGGACTTGGACATCTTCTTGCCCTGCGCGTCGCGCACCAGGCCGTGGATGTACACATGCTTGAACGGCACGCGGCCCGTGAAGTGCGTGGTCATCATGATCATCCGGGCGACCCAGAAGAAGATGATGTCGTAGCCCGTGACCAGCACGCTGCTGGGCAGGTACAGGTTGAAGTCGTCGGTTTCGGCGGTGCCTTGTTCGGGCCAGCCCATGGTGCTGAAGGGCACGAGGGCGGACGAGTACCAGGTGTCCAGCACGTCCTCGTCGCGGCGCAGCGTTTTGCCTGGGGCTTTGGCCTGCGCCTCGGCTTCAGTGCGAGCCACGATCACGTTGCCGTCTTCGTCGTACCACGCGGGAATCTGGTGGCCCCACCACAGCTGGCGGCTGATGCACCAGTCCTGGATGTTGTTCATCCACTGGTTGTAGGTGTTCACCCAGTTCTCGGGCACAAAGGTCACCTCGCCGCTTGCCACGGCATCGATGGCTTTTTGCGCAATGCTCTTGCCGGTGGCGTCGCCTTCGCCGACCTTGCTCATCGCCACGAACCATTGGTCGGTCAGCATGGGCTCGATTACCTGGCCGGTGCGGGTGCAGATCGGCACCATCAGCTTGTGCTTCTTTACCTCGACCAGCGCGCCGATGGCTTCGAGGTCGGCCACAACGGCCTTGCGGGCCACGAAGCGGTCCATGCCCTGGTACTTGGGCGGCGCGTTCTCGTTGATGGTGGCTTGCAGCGTCAGCACCACGATCATGGGCAGCTTGTGGCGCTGGCCTACGGCGTAGTCGTTCTGGTCGTGCGCGGGAGTGACCTTGACCACGCCCGTGCCGAATTCCTTGTCCACGTACTCGTCGGCGATCACCGGGATCTGGCGGTCGCACAGGGGCAGGTTCACCATTTTGCCGATCAGGTGCGTGTAGCGTGCGTCTTCAGGGTGCACCATCAGCGCCACGTCGCCCAGCATGGTCTCAGGCCGGGTGGTAGCCACCGTCAGGCTGCCCGATCCATCGGCCAGCGGGTAAGCGATGTGCCACAGCGAGCCGTCTTTCTCTTCGCTCTCGACTTCCAGGTCCGACACGGCGGACTGCAGCTTCGGGTCCCAGTTCACCAGGCGCTTGCCGCGGTAGATCAGGCCCTGCTCGTACAGCTTCACGAAGGTGTCGGTGACCACCTTGGAGAGCTTGTCGTCCATGGTGAAGTATTCACGGCTCCAGTCCACGCTGTCGCCCATGCGGCGCATTTGTGTGGTGATGGTGTTGCCGGACTTTTCCTTCCACTCCCACACCTTGCTCACAAAGTTCTTGCGCGCTTCGGGCGGGGTGGGGCCCATGTCGTAGCGGCTGATGCCAAGTTCCTGCAACTGGCGCTCCACCACGATCTGCGTGGCGATGCCCGCGTGGTCGGTGCCGGGCACCCAGACGGTGTTGAAACCCTTCATGCGGTGGTAGCGCGTAAGGCTGTCCATGATCGTCTGGTTGAACGCATGGCCCATGTGCAGCGTGCCCGTCACGTTGGGGGGCGGCAACTGGATGGAAAACGCGGGCTCGCCCGCCTGGGGTGCGCCCGTGCCGCGATGCCCGGCTGCTCCATATCCCCGCTTTTCCCATTCGGGGCCCCAGTGGGCTTCCAGCGCAGCGGGTTCAAAGGACTTGGACAGGCTTTCGAGGCCGGGTTGTTGCAGGGGCGTGCTCATGGATGGTGTGGTGGTGCAGGAGGCAGCCGCTAGGGCGCCTCGACAGACAAGAGGGTGAGCCGAGCATTTTAAGGGAGTGCCACGCTGGTGCGGCCTGACGGGGCAATGGCCTGCGCGCAACGTCTTGTGACCGCCTGTCGGTCGTTTCTATCCAATTGTTACCTTGTGCCTCGGCGAGGCCGTCTGTGCGCCCCAATAATCGCGCCCCATGGAGCGAGGAGGGCGCGGCAACGCGAACTGAGCTCCATGTGTGTTTGCCGGATCACCACCTACAACAACGGTCTTCGCCAAGACGGACACGAAAGGGCTTCGCGCCCTGCGTACCGCTGGCTGGGCCATAACAACCATCCGAATCCCATGACGTTTCAATCCGCCTTGCGAGTGGGCCTGGCCAAGGTCTTTGTGTATGCGCTGCTCGCGCTGTTTGTGCTTCCTGCGGTGACCTACGTGTTCGCCGGGTATGCGCAGCGCGACCAGGACGCCCGCTTTGTCGAGGGCATCGGCCAGCGCATCGACCTGGGGCAGGGCATGCAGCCCGCCGAGAAACAGGCGCGCAAGGACTATTACCGCCGCAATCCGCCGTCCACCATCTGCGGCAGCACCGACCCCGAGGCGCAGGACTACCGAGAGGCCTTGTGCGCACGGTTCTCTGATGTGTGGCAGTTCAACATGGCCCGCAAGGTGTCTTTGTGGACCCTGATGGCCGGGGCCGCGCTGCTGCTGGCCGTGCTGGGGTTGGGCGCCCTGGCCTTCGTCGATCGCAAGCTGCAATACAAGAGCTTCGTCACGGGCTGGCGCCTGACGACGGTTGCCAGCGCGGTGGCCCTGGTGCTGCAGGGCGCCATGGCGGTGTGGTTGTCGTTCTGGGTGACCGCCTTTTTCTTCCACAAGTATTCACCCAAGCTCATCATCGTGGTCGGTCTGGCCGTGGCGGCCGGGGTGTTCGTTGCAGTGGCGGGCATTTTCAGGCGCGTGCAGCCCGAGAGCCGCGCCGTGGGCGAGCTGGTGTCAGAGGCCGATGCACCGCTGCTGTGGAAGCGCATTCGCCACATGGCCCAGCGCCTCAAGACCGAGCCGCCGCAGCACATCGTGGCGGGCATTGATGCCAACTTCTTCGTCACCGAAGCCCCGCTGGCCGTGGGCAACCAGACGCTCACGGGGCGCACGCTGTTTGTGAGCCTGCCGCTGCTGCGCATCCTTGACCAGTCGGAGGCCGATGCCGTGTTTGGCCACGAACTGGCCCATTTGCGCGGGGGCGACACCCAAAGCAGCGCCCAGCTAGGCCCCAAGCTGGTGCAGTTTGACCATTACCGCCACGCCATGCGCACCGGCGGGCTGACGGCCGTGGTGTCGCCGCTGCTCGATCTGTACCGCACCATCTTCGAGATCGCCTTGGCCAGCGACAGCCGCGCGCGCGAGTTCAAGGCCGATCGCATCGCCGCCAAGCTGGTGTCTCCCGCAGCCATTGCCCAGTCGCTGGTCAAGATTGCCGCCTATGCGCAGTACCGCACCAAGATCGAAGACGAGCTGTTTGGCCGCAGCGAGCGGCACGACAACACGACACTGGGCATCGCGCACTTTGTGGCCAAGGGGTTGGCGCCGTATGCGGCATCCGACGATTTTCTGGGGGCGATGAAGACGGCCAATGTGCCCCACCCGTTCGACTCGCACCCTGCCATGCCCGAGCGTTTGCGCAACGTGGGCATGGCGCTCAAGGCGCAGGATTACAGCGCCATCGCCGTGCGTGCCCCTGCTGCCACCTGGGTGCAGGAGATCGTTACGGCCGACGCGATCGAGCAGCGGCTGTGGAGCGAGTACGAGCAGCAGTTTGCCCAGGACCACGAGCGCAGCCTGGCCTATCGCTATGAGCCTGCCAACGACGAGGAGCGAGCGCTGGTGCTGCAGTACTTCCCACCCGTGGTCTTTGCGCTCAAGGGGGCTGATACGGTGGAGATCAGCATCGACGGCATCCGTACTTCTGCCGACGAAACCACGGTGTTCTGGGACGCCATCAAGTCGCTGCAGTTCAAGGAAAGCAGCTTTGGAAACGCCCTGGTGGTGGTTCACCCAGAAAAAGGCATGCTGGGGGCCAAAACCAGCAAGATCAAGTTGTCCGGGCTGAAGAAGGAAAAAGACGCCTTCAACGCAGCGGTGGCGCACTACTGGCAGCGCCACCAGATCATGCGGGCCCATCAGCAGGCCCAGTAACAGGCCCAGTAACAGGCGCTGGCGGCCAACCCCGCCGAGGTCGCCAGGGTGGCGAGCCATCAACCGTCAGTTGGTAGTCATCAGCTGTAAGCTATATTTTTGATAGCTGTTGGCGCTTGTCAATAAAGCGCTAGAGCCTGTTTTCCCCATATTTCTGGAGCCTGACAAGGCGCTCCCTCCCCTGGGCGGGCGGCGCTTTGCACTTATTTGCGCACGAACTCGGGCCTGTCGTTCTGCTGGGGTTTGAGCGGGTCGGCGGTGTTGCCCGCAGTACGTTCCTTGCGCCACTGCTCTTTGCGCGCCGTCCACTCGTTGAGCCGCGCGTGGGCCACGGTGCTGTCCTTGGCCATCGCCTGGGCATCGGCCAGCTGTGCCGTCAACTCCAGGCGGATGCCGTTGGGGTCAAAGAAATAAATGCTCTTGAAGATGTGGTGGTCGGTGACGCCCAGCACCTCCACGCCAAAGGCCTGCAGGCGGGTTTTGGTGTTCTCCAGCTCCTGCACCGTGTCCACGCGAAACGAGATGTGGTTGACCCACAGCGGCGTATTGGGCGAGGGCTCGGCCTTCACGTCGTCACCCAGGTCGAAGAAGGCGATGAACGAACCGTCTTGCAGGCGAAAGAAAAAGTGCGTGTAAGGGCAGTATTCGCCGGTGCTGGGCACGTAGTCGCTCTGGATGATGTGGTACAGCGGCAGGCCCAGGATGTCTTCGTAGAAGTGGCGTGTTTCCTCGGCGTCGCGGGCCTTGTAGGCGTAGTGGTGCAGTTGCTGGACTGCCGCAGGGGCAGGCAAAGTGGCCAGATCGGGCTTGAGAGCGTCGTTCATGCGGGGGCTCCTTCATGGGGTATTTCTAATTCTACTATTCGTAATTGATTTACGTTAAGTGAATTGTTGATTCCCGCATGACACATCTCGCAGCGCCAAAAAAAAAACCACCCAGGGCATCGCTGCCGTGGGTGGTTGGTGAGGCAGGGCGTTCGCAACGCCCCCGCAGACAGTCGCGTCGTGCTGAATGCCGGTTTATTGCTGCTTCACGGCTTCGATCTGCACCACCAGGCGCACGTTCTTGGCAAAACCCCATTCCACGCCGTAGTTCATGCCCCACTGGGTGCGGTCGATGGTGGCTTCGAAGTCGCCGCCACACACTTCGCGCTTGAGCATGGGGCTGTCGTAGCAGTTGAACTGGTTGGCCTTGAGTGTGATGGGGGCTGTTTTGCCCAGCAAAGTGAGATTGCCTTCCACGCTGGCCACCTTGTCGCCGTTGAAGACGAACTTGCTGGAGACGAACTTCATCGTGGGGTGCTTGGCGGCATCGAACAGGTCGGCGCTTTGCAGGTGCTTGTCAAACGCGGGCGTGCCGGTATTGATCGAGGTCACGTCAAACGTGACCTCGGCCTTGCCCGACTTGCCAGCCTTGTCGAATTGAACCGTGCCTTCCTTCTTGTCGAAGCGCCCCCGGTTCACCGTGGCACCAAAGTGATTGATCTCAAACGTGGCAAACGTGTGGGTCGGGTCAATGGCGTAGTTGGCCGACTGGGCCTGGGCCATGCCGGTGAACAAGCAGGCGGCTGCGGCCAGGGCGAAGAGGGATTTGCGCATGAAAAAACTCCTGATGAAAAAAACGAAAACGGTATGCGTCGGGGCGTGCGACTTGCGTGAATGGATGGCGGTCGCAGGGGGCCTTGTCAGAGCTTGCCCACGCCCGTCAGCGCCAGCTTGAACTTGACCTGCACGTCATCGGCCACCATCGACGTGTCGGCCCATTCGTTTTCGCCGATCTTGAAGGCCAGGCGCTTGATGGGCAGGGTGCCTGTGGCGGTGGTGGTGGCGCCGCTCTGGGTCAGCGTCACGGGGATCGCGACGTTTTGGGCGTTGCCCTTGATCGTGAGCTTGCCGGCCACTTCAAACTTGCCCGCGCCCAATGCCTTGATGGCGGACGACTCGAACTGCGCCTGCGGAAACTTGGGCACGTTGAACCAGACGGGTTTGGGCAGTTCGGCATCGGTCTCGCGCGAGCCAAGCGTGGCGCTGCCGGTGTCGACTGTGAAAGTGATCTTGCTGGTAGCCAGCTTGGTGGGGTCAAACGCCACCTGGGCGCTGAACTTCTTGAAATGCCCGTCCAGCGGCACACCCATCTGGCGCGCGGTGAATTGCACTTCGCTTTGGGCGGGCACCAGTTGTTGCTGCGCCCATGCGGCGTGGGCACCAGCGGCCAGGGCGGCACCCAGCACGATGCGGGACAGGGAAGAGGGCAAATACATGCGGAAACTCCGTTCAAAACACAGAAAGTGAAAGCCGTATCAGTGATCTATGGCACTGCGCGAAGCGCCTGAAACTGGCGCGGCCCAGACCAGGGGTGCAAGCCAAGGGCCGCCCCGCAGCGAAGGCGTCGCCTCCATGAGGGGAAGGCGTCGCATGGGGTGTTTCATTTGCCGGGCAGCATGCGGGCCAGCAGGCCGTCGCGGTCGATGAATTGGTGCTTGAGCGCTGCCGCCACATGCGCCACCACCAGGGCTGCCATGGCGAAGGCCGAGTACTGGTGCCAGGGCTTGATGGCTTCGGCGAGATCCTTGCTCACGGGCACAAAGTCGGGCAATTGCCACAGGCCCAGGAACACGATGGGGAAACCAGCGGCAGAGCTATAGGCCCAGCCAATCAGCGGCACTGCCAGAAACAACACATAAAGCAGGTGGTGGGTGCCTTGGTGTGCCAATTTTTGCCAAGTGGGCATGGCCTTGACCAGTGCTGCGGGAAGGCGTGGCGGCCGGTGGGTGGCCCGCCACGCGAGCCGCAGTGCAGACAACACCAGAAGGCTCACGCCGGCCCATTTGTGCCAGTTGTACAGCTTCAGCCGCTGGGGCGAAAACGGCAGGTCGGCCATGTAGATGCCCATACCAAACAGCCCGATCAGTGCAAGCCCCAATACCCAGTGCAAAAGCATGGCGGTGCGGGTGTAGCGGCGGGGGGAGTCCGCTGTGGCGGGGGACGGAGTGTTCATCAAGCAGGCAATGAGGTGGGGCCAGTCGGCTGCCGTGTGGCGGGCGCGGTGGCCGTAGTTCAGGGGTAGGCCAGTGTAGGAAACCAGGGCGCTGCCAGGCTTCAGGCAGATTGACGGTTCAATTCAAAAAAAATGAATTGATGAGGTTCAATCAATCAAAGTTCCCCAATGTTGTGCCCACACACGGCGGTAACGCTTGTGAGACGCGCCAGGGCATTGCCCTGTCAGGTCGGCAGGTAGGTAGGCAGGCAGGCACGGTGGCAGTTTCGACAATGAGGCGGCGTTGATCGGTGTTGGCGCCGCTTTCGCGGTGCATAGACGGGGGCCGATGAAGGCGCGCTGCCCGCCGCTGGCGCCAGAGCCAGTGGGTGGTGCGGCTTTGCGATGGCTCTTCATGGCGCCACGCCGCCACGCCATGACGCGGCGGTGCCGTGGCCCCGTGCGCTCGTCAGTGCGCCAGCGCGGCCTGTTTCCAGGCACTGGCTGCGGCGCTGTCGTCGCCGCGTTGCTCGGCGAGTTCCGCCAGGTGGCGCCAGGCACTGGCGCGCAGCGGGGTGTCGCCCATCTGTTGAGCCGCCTGCGTCAGCAACTGCTGGGCTTTGCCCCACAGCTGGCGTTTGAGGCAGGCCATGCCCGCCAGGTATTGCAGGCGGGCGTCGCGGGGGTTGGCCTGTTGTGCCGATTCGATACGGGCCAGCCAGGGGGCATCCAGGGCGTCGAGGCTCGCCTCCAGGGTTCGCACGAGCTTGAGCGCATGTTGGTCGGAAAGCGCGTCGGGCCGCTCCACCATGCGTTCCCAGACGGGCAGCAGCCAAGCGCGGACCTGTGTGGCGTCGCCACCCAGCGCCTCCAGCCGCTGGGCGGCGTGGATGGCCAACTCGGGCATGTTGCGTTCCGACGTTTCCAGCGACAGCCAGATCTGCTGCAGCTGCGCCGTGTCATGGGCGCTGTTGATGAGTTCGGTGGCCAGGCCGCGCACGATGCTCTGCGCCGCGCTGGGTGAAAAGGCCCGGTGTTTGCACAGCAGGCGGGCGGTGTCGAGTGCCTCTTGCGTTTGGCGCGCCAGGCGAGTGGCCTTGAGCTTGATGCGCAGGGCCAGCGTGCGCCGCGCGGCGCCTTGGGGCAAGGCGGCCAGGCGGTCGAGTGCGGCCCCTGCGTCACGGTCGTCGAGCGACCAGCGCGCTGCACGCATCTGGGTGCCTTCGTGCATTTCCTGTTCGTTGACGGTGCCGCGCATGGGCGCCTCTTGCAGGGCGCCGCCCAGATGGCTGTCTCGCGTGGGGCGGTCTTGCAGCGCGTGTGATGCTTCGGCCGCAATCATGTGTGCCAGCGCGCGCAGTTGGGCACCGTGGGGAACGGCATCGCCGCCAGCGGCCAGGGCGCTTTCTTGCGAGAGCGCGGCCACAGCGGCTTTGCGCGAGCGAATGAAACGGCCGCCAAGCATGTGCGTGAGGGCATCCAGCAGGGCGCCGTGCATCGAGCGCTCTTTTTGCTGCACGCGCCAGCGGCGGGCCTGGTGAGGCAGCTCCAGCAGCGCCGCCAGCGCACGCAGTGCGGCGTAGAGCGTGGCGAAGCCGCCCACCAGCAGCAGAATCACCAGGTTCAGCGACAAGTCGATCCGGTACGGCGGCCAGTAGAGGGTGACCGTGCCTTGGTTGTTGCCCGCAAACAGGGCCGTGGCCACAGCCACGCCAAACAGTGCAAGAAGCCAAAGAGCTGCGCGCATGTCAGTGATCCATCGGGCTGTGCGCCACAGAGGGGTGTTGCTGCGCCATCTTCAGCGCCCCGCTGCGGCCGTGGCCAGCGCAGAAAGGGTTTCGTCCAGACGCGGCAGCTCGGCGGCCTTGATGCTCATCTGGGCCTGTTGCAGCGCGGTGGCCGCGTTTTGTGTGCGGCGCGACGCCGGGTCGAAATACTTGTTGAGGGCCGCTGTGGCCGCAGCCAGGTCTGCGCGTGCCGAGTCAAACTGGCGGGCCAGTACACCCAGGCGTGCGTTGAGCAGTTTGAGCTTGAGGTTTTCGCGCAGGAAAAAGGTTTGTTCCGGCGCCAGCAAGATCGCTTCGGGCTGGTCGATGCGGCTGACGCGCATCAGACCACGCGCTTCGTCACGCACCACGCTCCAGCTGCGCTGCAACGCGGACTGCCACCAGGCCACATTGCCCTCGCCAGCGGGTTTGGGAGGCGGTGTGCTGGGGGTGGCCAGCAGCCGCTTGGTGGCTGCCGCCTGCGCCACGGCGTTTTGCACGGGCAGTTCATCCACCTGGCGTACCAGGTCGTCGAGCCGGCCGAGCAGTCCGGCCGTGTCGGTCACGCTGGCGCGGGTCAGCCGGTCAAGATCGTGGGCAATGGCGCGTTGCACCGGTGCCAGGCGGGGCTGGGCGGCGCGTTCAATGCGCTGGGCCGCGGTTTTGAGCGTGGCCACCAGCGGCTCGAGGCTGCCTGTGAGTTGCGCCTGTTGTTGGGCAAGCCGCACGGCCGATTCGATATCTACCACCAGGTTTTCATCGCGCGAGCGCGAGAGGCTCTGCATGAGCTCTTCGAGCTGGCTGCGCTGCAGAGCCACTTCGCTCACGCGGGCTTCGGTCACGGACAGGCGGGCGGCGGTGTCGCGCACCAGTTCTTGCGCCTGCCGGGCCATGGCGCGGGCCTCGACGGCCAGCGCACCCGAATCGGCCGACTGGCGGGCAAGCTGCTCTTGAATGGCACTGAGCTTTTGCCACAGCATGACGCTGCTGGCGAGCGCCGCCGCCGCCATGGCCCCCAGCAGCAGGGTGACCGCATTGCTGCGCCCGGGGGCGACTGCGGGGGCCGGCGCAAGGCTGGCCGTGTGCGTGGCGGCAGAGCGCCCATTCGGTGCGGCTGCTGGCGCAACGCCGGGCGCCTCACCGGACACGGGGGGCAGATCGTTGGAAGGCGCGGAGCTCATGCCCCCGATTCTATCGATGCCACCACGTCTTCCAGCGCCGGGCGGCATTCCCGCACGGTGCCAAAGCCCGCTGCCCGCGCGGCATCGGCGATGCGGGGGTGGGTGGCCAGCGCGCAGGCGGTCTCCCACCGCAGGGCGGGCAGGGCCTGGGCCAGGTGGCCCACGGCTTCAGAGCTGCTCAGTAACCAGATGGAGCCGTCTTGTGTGGCCTGTTGCGCCAGCGCCACCTCGGCGGCCGTGAGCCGGGGCGCACCCCGTTCATAGGCCACCACGAAGTCCACCTGTCCACCCGCAGCGTCGATCTGGCGCGCCAGCCAGTCACGGCCTGTGCCCTGGGCGTTGTCATGGACGCCGCCGGAGCAGCCGCGCACGATGAGCACGCGGTCCCCCGGCTGAATCTGCGGGGCCACCTGTTGCCACAGCGACTCGGAATCAAACTGCGGCGCATCCGGGGCCGGGCCGTCGATGCGATCGGGTGCAAACCCCGCCTGTACCAGCGCACGCGTGGTGCCGGGGCCTGGTGCCCATGCTCTTGTTTTGATAGCTTTTAACGCTTTATCTATCAGCGCTAAAGGCTCTTTTTGTTCAAAAAAATGAACCACGGCATTGCCACTGACAAACATGAGGGCCCGGTAGTAGCCGAGCTGCTGTTGGGCCTGCATCAAGGCGTGCCGCGCGGCGGCATCGGTGCACGGGCCAATGGCAATCAGTGGCAGTGCGATGGCGTCGATGCCCTGCGCCTGCAGCTGATCGACCCAGTGCGCGGCTTCGCGCGCGGGCCGTGTGACGATCACCCGGGGCATGGCGCGGGGGCGGGTCAACCGGGGTGGGGGGTCACGCCCCGGGCGCCACCGGCCCGCAGGCTTTGGGCGATGGCATCACCCAGGGCTTCGGCCTGTGCGAGGGTGGTGACGGCGGCGCTGGACTGTGCGCGCACCAGCGGCGTGTTGCCATCGGGGTCGCCCCAGGCAGCGTCGAGTTGCAGCACGCCGTGGGTCAGTGTGCCGTGGGCGGCCAGTGGCATCGAGCAGCTGCCGCCCATGGCGCGGCTCACGGCGCGCTCTGCGGCCACAGTGAGCCAGGTGGCTTGGTGGGCCAGGGGCGCCAGGGCGTCGATCAGGTCCTGGCGGTCGCTGCGCACCTCGATACCCAGGGCGCCCTGGCCAGCGGCGGGCAGCATGGCGGCAGGCTCGAACGTGGCGCGGATGCGCGATGCAAGCCCCAGGCGCTTGAGCCCGGCTGCGGCGAGCACGATGGCGTCGTATTGGCCTTCATCGAGTTTGCGCAGGCGCGTGTCCAGGTTGCCGCGCAGGGGTTCTATCTTCAGGTCGGGCCGCAGGGCCTGCAGCAACACCTGGCGGCGCAGGCTGGAGGTGCCCACCACGGCGCCCTGGGGCAGGGCGTCCAGGTTGTCATAGCGGGGGGACACAAAGGCGTCGCGCGGGTCTTCGCGCTCCATCACGCAGGCCAGGGCAAAGCCTTCGGGCAGCTCCATTGGCACATCTTTGAGCGAATGCACGGCGATGTGGGCACGGCCTTCTTCCAGCGCTGTTTCAAGCTCTTTCACAAACAGGCCCTTGCCGCCCACCTTGCTGAGCGAGCGGTCCAGGATCTGGTCGCCTTTGGTGGTCATGCCCAGCAATTGCACGCTGTGCCCACGGGCTGTGAGCAGGGCCTTCACATGTTCTGCCTGCCAAAGTGCCAGGCGGCTTTCGCGTGTGGCGATGACGATGGGGGGTGTTTGCAAGGCGCTCAAGTTCGTAACCTGTTTGTAATTATTCAGCGGCTCAGGATGCTAGCATGCGCCCGCACCGGGGCTGGTGCGGCCTGTGGTCATGCAGGCATGCGGCGCCGGATCGCTCCATTCATTTCCGGAGACTCCCGCATGAAAAGACCTGACAAGGACCAGCCCCTGATTGATGACATCCGTCTGCTGGGCCGTATTTTGGGCGATGTGATCCGCGAGCAGGAAGGGGTGGACGCCTACGAACTCGTCGAGCAGGTGCGCAAGCTCTCCGTCGCCTTCCGGCGCGATGCCGACCAGGAGGCCGACCGCGCGCTCAAGAAGCTGCTCAAGTCGCTGTCGGGCGACCAGACAGTGAGCGTGATCCGCGCCTTCACCTACTTCAGTCACCTGGCCAACCTGGCCGAAGACCGCCACCACATCCGCCGCCGCGCCGTGCACGAGCGCGCGGGCGACACGCAAGAGGGCAGCATCGAGGTCGCCCTGTCGCGCCTGCGCTGGGCCGGCATTGCGCCCAAGACCATTGCACAGACGCTGGCCAACAGTTATGTGGCGCCAGTGCTCACGGCACACCCCACTGAAGTGCAGCGCAAGAGCATCCTGGACGCCGAGCGTGACATCGCACAACTGTTGGCGGTGCGCGATGGCATCCAGGTGCGTGCCCAGCTCTACAACAGCGCCAAGGACGCGCTCACCCCGCGCGAGCTGGCCGCCAATGAAGCCCTGCTGCGCGCCCGCGTGGCCCAACTGTGGCAAACGCGCCTGCTGCGCTACAGCAAGCTCACAGTGGCCGACGAGATCGAGAACGCGCTGAGCTATTACGAATCCACGTTTTTGCGCGAGATTCCCAAGATCTATGCGGACCTCGAAAACGAGCTGGGCCAGTACCCTGTGCACAGCTTTTTGCGCATGGGCCAATGGATTGGCGGCGATCGCGACGGCAATCCCAATGTCACCGCGCAGACCCTGCAATACGCGCTGGGCCGCCAGGCCGAGGTGGCGCTGCGCCACTATCTGACGGAAGTGCATTTTCTGGGCGGCGAGCTGTCGCTGTCGGCCCGCCTGGTGCAGGTGTCCGCCGAGATGGACGCACTGGCACAACGCTCGCCCGACACCAGCGAGCACCGCGTGGACGAGCCCTACCGACGCGCACTGACCGGCGTTTACGCGCGTCTGGCCGCCTCGCTCAAGGACCTGACCGGCGGTGAGGCCGCGCGCCATGCGGTGGCACCGCAAAACGCCTATACCAGCGCCGAAGAATTTCTGGCGGACCTGCGCGTGATCGAGGCGTCGCTCCAGTCCCACCAAGGGGCCGCGTTGGCGGCAGAGCGACTGCACCCCTTAATTCGTGCGGTGCAGGTGTTCGGCTTTCACCTGGCCACCGTGGATCTGCGCCAAAGCTCCGACAAACATGAAGAGGTGGTGGCCGAGCTGCTGGCCACGGCCCGCATCGAACCGCATTACCAGGACCTGCAGGAGGCTGCCAAACGTGCACTGCTGGTCAAGTTGCTCAATGACGCCCGCCCGCTGCGCGTGGTGGGTGCACAGTATTCGGCCCACACCCAGGGCGAGCTGGCCATCTTTGAAACCGCCCGCGTGATGCGCGAGCGGTTTGGCCACGAGGCCATCCGCCACTACATCATCAGCCACACCGAAACGGTGAGCGATTTGCTGGAGGTGTTGCTGCTGCAAAAGGAGGTGGGCCTGATGGATGGAACCTTGGACGCCGAGTCCAAGAACCACCTCATCGTGGTGCCGCTGTTCGAAACCATCGAAGACCTGCGCAATGCCGCCCCCATCATGCGCGAGTTCTATGCCTTGCCTGGCGTGGCCGCACTCGTGCAGCGCAGCGGGGGCGAGCAGGACATCATGCTCGGCTACAGCGACAGCAACAAGGACGGCGGCATCTTCACCAGCAACTGGGAGCTGTACCGCGCCGAGATTGCGCTGGTGGAATTGTTTGACGAGCTGGCCACCAGCCACGGCATCCAGCTGCGCATGTTCCACGGCCGGGGCGGCACCGTGGGCCGGGGCGGCGGCCCAAGCTACCAAGCTATCCTGGCGCAGCCCCCTGGCACAGTGCGCGGGCAGATCCGCCTGACGGAGCAGGGCGAGGTCATCGCCTCCAAATACGCCAACCCCGAGATCGGCCGCCGCAACCTCGAAACCCTGGTGGCCGCCACGCTCGAAGCCACGTTGCTGCAGCCCACCAAGTCGGCCACCAAGGCCTTTCTGGACGCCGCTGCGCAGCTCTCGCTGGCCAGCATGGGCAGCTACCGCGCGTTGGTGTACGAAACCCCAGGCTTCACCGAGTATTTTTTCAACTCCACCCCCATCCGCGAGATCGCCGAGCTGAACATCGGCTCGCGCCCCGCATCACGCAAGGCCAGCCAGAAGATCGAAGACCTGCGCGCCATTCCCTGGGGCTTCAGCTGGGGGCAGTGCCGCCTCACGCTGCCGGGCTGGTATGGTTTTGGATCTGCAGTGGACGCCTTTGTGAACACGCAGGGCAAAGAGCCCAAGAGCCAGCTGGCACTGTTGCAAAAGATGTACCGCCAGTGGCCGTTCTTCCGCACGCTGCTGTCCAACATGGACATGGTGCTGGCCAAAAGCGACCTGGCCCTGGCGTCGCGCTACAGCGAGCTGGTGACGGACGCGCGCCTGCGCAAGAAGGTGTTCACCGCCATCGAAGCCGAATGGCACCGCACGGCCGATGCGCTCACCCGCATCACCGGCGACAAACAGCGGCTGATGCACAACGCCGCGCTGGCGCGCTCCATCAAACACCGCTTCCCCTACATCGACCCACTGCACCATTTGCAGGTGGAGCTGGTGCGCCGCTGGCGCGCGGGGCAGGGCGACGAGCGGGTGCAGACCGGGATTCACATCTCTATCAACGGGATTGCGGCGGGGTTGCGCAATACGGGGTGATCGACCCCCGCCTGGGGCAGGGGCGCGGGCCGTCACGGCCACGGGCCAGGCGCTCAGTCCCCCAGCAACTCGCCCACCGCCTTTAAATCCTCCACCCGGTCACACACCGCCTTCACGGCCATCATCACCGGGATGCCCAGCAGCAGGCCCCACAGGCCCCACAGCCAGCCCCAGGCCAGCACGCTCACGAACACGGCCACGGGGCTCATGCTGCTGGTGCGGCTGGTGAGCCAGGGGGTGAGCAGGTTGCCGACCAGGGTATGGATGACCAGCGATGCGCCACCAATCGCCAGCGCCATGTCGACGGTGCCGAATTGCAAAAACGCGACCAGGGCCGATCCCCCTGTGACCAGGGCGGAGCCAATGTAGGGTGCCAGATTGAGCACCCCCGCCACCACACCCCACACGGCGGCGTTTTCGAGGCCCAGCGCCCAGTAGGCAAGGCCCGTGGCCACCCCCACCAGCAAACTGGTGAACACCTGCACCAGCAGATAGCGCTGGATCTGGTGGGTGATGTCTTCCAGCACGTGGATGGTGACCTTGCGCCGTTCCAGGCTGGTGCCCGCAATGCGCAGCAATTTGTTGCGAAACAGGTTGCCCGAGGCCAGCGCAAAAAAGGTCAGAAAAATAACCACCGTCAGTTGCCCCAGCGCCGACATCAGGCCCATGGTGCTGCTCCACAGGTAGTCGCGCACGTTGAACGGCGTGCGCTCCACCACCACGCGTTGCACACCTCTGCGGGTGGGCGCGGCGTTGCTGTCATTCGCGGCTTGTTCGATTTGGGCTGCGGCTTTTTGCACCGTGTCCAGCGGGCTGGCGGTGGAAGAGCTCGCCTTGATGCGGTCGCGCACTTTTTTGGCCGCTACGGGCAGTGACTCCACCAACTGCGACGCGCCATCGCTCAGCGACCATGCGGTGCTGGCCAGACTCGACACGATGGCGATGAGCAACACCCCCGCGCCGAGCCAACGCGGTATATGCCAACGCTTCATGGCCTCCACTGCCGGGCGCAGCGCAGTGGTGAGCAGCAGGCTCAGCATGATGGGGATGAACACTGCACTGGCCCAGTGCAGCAGCGCCAGGCTGGCAAACAGGGCCAGCAATGCCAACGACAGGTTGCGCACATCCACGGGCATGTGGAGCATGAGTGGGGCTTGCAGGGGCGGCGGCATGGTGGAGGCGGCCGTCGGGGACGCGGCTTCGGGCGGTGCCGCGTCGTTGCTTTGTGTGGATGGTGATGCTGCGGCCACCGCGCTGGCGGATTCGGAGTGCTCGGCCGCTGTGGTGGCTGGGGCGGGTGTCGGCGTGGGGGTGGAAGGCGCGGTCATGGCCGGATTGTGGGGGAGCGCGGTCGGCTGGTTTGTAGGCGGCTATCTCTCTTGGGCGGCGGCGTGGTGGAAGTGCTACGCAAAACCCGCTTTATTCTCGCGATGGTGTTTATGGCCGGGCCGTACGATGGCGCGATGCAATTCGATGGCATCTCAACATGACAAGGGGCGTGTGCGCATGAAACCTCAACGCTCCGCAGGTGTGCGGCGGCTCGCGATGGCGGGGCTGCTGGCGCTGGTTGGCGGCTGCTCGTCGCTGAACGTGCCGCGCGCCGACAACTATCCCGCCACCGACCAGAAAAAGGCCCGCGCCGTGCACCACTGGGACGTGTTGGCCGACGACGTGGCCAGCCGCATCGAGGGCAAGCTTGCAGCATGGCCTGCGGGAGAGTATCCGATCTATGTGGCGGTGAACCCTGGCGATACGAGTTTTAACAACGGCTTTCGCAAGCTGCTGATCACCCGGTTGCTGGACCGCGGCGTAACGCTATCCACCGAGCCGACCGCTGTCACGCTCACGTTCGAGACCCAGGTGGTGCAACACCAAGCGCGCGTACACAACGTGGCGCCCATGCCCTGGACACGCCTGGCGCTGGGGGTTGGCGTGGCACGCGATTGGTATCTGTTCCAGCAAAGTGCGGGCGCGATGCTGGCGGGTGTTACTGCGCTGGGAGTGGTGACAGATTTGACGCAATACACCATGGATGGTACTGCTGCCGGAGGACCCACGCGCACCGAGGTGCTCATCACGACGTCGCTGGAAAGCGGGAACCGCTATCTGGCAAGCACGGCCGACGTGTATTACATCGAGCCGGACGATTCCAGTTTGTACAAAGCCCGGGAGCCTGTCTCTGTGCCGCCGCCTGCGCCCACTGCGATCAAGACCTGGCGGGTGGTGGCGCCATGACGCGGACACAACGCAATCCACGCCATGCAGCCTTGTGGCGCATGGCCCTGTTCCTGGCGGCGGCCATACCCACCCTTGGCCTGCAAGGCTGCGCCAGCGCGATCAACGGCTATTACTACGGTGACCGTGCCACGGGTACTTCGCGGGTGGATCTCATTGAGGTCAATGAGCGCGCCACGGATGCCTTGTTGCTCAATGCGCCGCTGGACGCGAGCCAGCCCGTGCTGGCGGCCACGCTGGTCAATGTGGACCGGCTCGCCGAGTCGTCGCGCCTGGGGCGCATTTTTGCCGAGCAGATTGCCGGGCGCATGGTGCAGCGCGGCCTGCGGGTGACAGAGGTGAAGCTGCGCGAAAACCTCGTGCTGCACCGCGAGCAGGGGGAACTGCTGCTGTCGCGTGAAGTGCGTGAGGTGAGCCAGGCCCAGAATGCCCAGGCTGTGGTAGTGGGCACGTATGCGGTGTCGGCGTCGGCGCTGTATATCACCCTCAAGCTGGTGAACCCGGTGGGCAACACCGTGGTGGCGGCATACAACTATGCGGTGCCCGTGGATGAGAACGTGCGCACCTTGCTGAACGGGCGCTGAGCGAATCCAGACGCAAGACAAAAAGCTAAAAGCCCCTTGTGGGGCTTTGGGTTGGCGCGCTGTCTAGCGCTGCTAATGGTGAAATAAATATCAAATTGATAGCTGCTAGCGCTTATCCACTAAGCGCTAGAGGCACTTTTGATTGATATTTTTCAATGCAACATCAGTGCGCCTGCGGTTTTGCTCTTGCCGGCGCGTGCGGGTGGGTTGCACAGGCCGCAGGTGAAGTGGCGGTTTTCATACAGCTCGGTCACAAACTGGCCGCTGCACTGCGAGCACTTGGTGCGCGTGAGCATGCCGGCGTCCACGAACTTCACCAGGCGCCAGGCGCGGGTGAAAGACAGCAGCGGGTCGATCTCGGCGGTGGCTACCTGTTCGTTGTACAGGCGATAGGCCTTGGTCAGCAGTTCGACTGCGTCCAGGTCGACGCCTTTGGACAGGTATTCGTAGATATTGAGGAACAGCGAACTGTGGATGTTTTCCTGCCAGGTCAGGAACCAGTCGGTCGAGAAGGGCAGTTGCCCTTTGGACGGCGACTTGCCCGCGATCTCCTTGTACAGGCGGATCAGGCGTTCATAGGACAGCGTGGTTTCTGACTCCAGCACCTGCATGCGGGCCCCCATCTTGATCAGCATGGCGGCGCGCTCGATCTGCTTGGACTCGTTGAGGACGCTCTTGGCAGGGGCTTTGGCAGGTGTGGACATGGTGGGCTTTCGGTGGCGGCAGGAGGGCGAAGGGGCGCGGGTGCTTCAGAGCACTTCCGACACGCGGCTGGCCATCAGGATATTGGCGTGCAGCGTGTTGGTGGCATCGTTGCCCACCTTTTTGGCCGAATGGTTGGTCAGCAAGCTCCACACCAGGTTGTCATCCACGCGGAAGCTGCAAAGAAGCGTGTTGCGGGAGGCCAGTTTCATCACTTGCGCCGCCGACAGCGATGCGAGAATATCGGCAGACTCTTCGTTCATGCCCAGGCGAAAGACGGCCTCGGCCTTGTCCTGGCGAATCAGGGTCTGGGCCAACATCAGGTAGGTGAGGTTGGCTTCGCGGATTTCAGCGAGGATTTGTTCGTTGGTCATGGCAGCTTCCTTTTTCCAGTTCGGTTCTTGCGTTGTCTGCTGACTGCAGGTTTTGCGTGATCCGTTGAAATGGATTGTGAAACCGCCCCAATCAGAAATTAAGTCGGGGTTTGGCTGTGCCGCGTGTCTGGTTTCGCGGTGGGCTGTGTAGGAGTTTGCCTTACACGCAGATCAGGCGCCGGCTGGCTTTTCAGGGGGGCGCGCCTGCTGCGCTGGCAGGCATCAGGCCCTGAATTCTGCTCATGGTTTTGATAGCGCCTGCAAAACCATCTTTTTTGCGCTTTTGCAACTTGCAGCGTTCGTTAGAACCTGTTCAAAATCTTTTCGGGGTCGCACAAGTACCTTGCCGGGATGGGCTGCAAGGCGCGGGGTGCAGTGGATAGCTCGGCTATCCACAAGCGCCGCAACGCAGCAGACCGTCCGGCAAGGCACTTGCCCGAAGGGTTGGAGTGAAATCGGGCCGATGAACTCGGAAATTTGGCGCCCCGGCTGCTTGCATGGGCACGAGCCCATGCTGCGCATCCGAAGCATCCACTCATCCCGATTGCACTCCAATGCGATCCCCTAAAAGATTTTGAACAGGTTCTTAGGCGCCGCAGTCAGCGCTGTTCAACCCTTTTCGACCGGGCGCGTGGGGTCTGAGCACCATTCGCTCCAGCTGCCTGCAAACAGGGCGGATTCTCCAAGACCTGCGACTTCCATGGCCAACAGGTTGGGCACTGCGCTCACGCCGCTGCCGCATTGGTGCACCACCGAGGCAGGGTTGCGCCCCGCCAGCAGGGCCTCAAACTCGACACGCAGCACGGCTGCGGGCTTGAAGCGGCCGTCGGCGCCGGTGTTTTCGACAAATGGGCGGTTGAGGGCGCCGGGAATATGGCCCGCTACGGGGTCGAGCGGCTCCACTTCGCCCCGGTAGCGGGCGCCTGCGCGGGCGTCGATCACGGTCTGGCCGGGTTGCTGCAGGTCTGCAAGCACGTCGCTTGCCGTGGCAAGTCGGCGCAGGGGGGCGTTCAGCTGAAAGTTGGACTGGAAGTGCGCGGGCTCTTCGCCGCTGTTCACGGCCCCCCCGGCGGCCTGCCAGGCTTGTAGCCCGCCGTCGAGCACGGCCACGGCATCGTGCCCGGCCCATTTGAGCATCCACCACAGGCGGCCACAGTAATTGGCACCCTGGCGGTCATACACCACAGCCTGCATGTTGTTGGCAAATCCCACACTGGACAGCCAGATCGCGAAGCGCTCGCGGCTGGGCAGCGGGTGGCGGCCGCCCGATGCAGGCATGTCGGCTTCTTGTGCCGTGAGGGTGCCGGTGGCGCCGGGCACGCCGTGTTTGGCGCTCAAGGCGTTGTCCAAATCCGCATACACAGCGCCGGGGACATGGGCCTCGGCATATTGACCGGCGCCCGCCGCTGGGTGGGCCAGGTCAAAGCTGCAGTCAAACACCATCAGCGGCACGCCGCAGGCGATGAGCGATTGAAGATCGGGTGCGGAGATGAGCGTGGTGTAAGGGGTCATCGGCGTAGGCTGTGCAAAAGTGGGTGCCATGGCATGGGGCAACGCATGGGCATGGGGGTTAAGGCACCATTGTGTCTGTCTCGGTGCGCCGTGTCGTTGCCGATTCGTATCAATGTTCTTCTGCTGGGGTGCCGGGTGCAGCGCGTGCGCGCAGCACGGTGGCCACGATGCCGCTGCCCACGATAAGTGTCATGCCGACCCAGCCGATGGTGGGGATCTTGTCGCCGAACAGCAGCACGCTGTAGATGGCGGCGAACACGATGCCTGAATACTGCAGGTTGGCAACCACCAGAGTGCCCCGCTGTGTCTTGGCACTTGAATATGCCTTGGTCATGCACAGCTGGCCTCCAGCGGCCAGTACGCCAATGGGCAACAGCCACAGCGCCTGCCACCCCGGCCAGGCCGAGGTGCCCGTGAACAGCAGCGCAGCGCCACCGGCCACCGCCGAGCCCACCGCGAAGTAAAACACCGTGCGTGATTCGGGTTCGCCCAGGCGCGACAGCGCCACCACCTGCATGTAGGCAAACGCGGCCGACATGCCCGACAGGAGTCCGATCAGGCCTGCAAACGCCTGGTTCTGGTCAAGGCTGGGGCGCAGCATCATCACCACCCCCACGAATCCCGCCAGCACGGTCACCACCAAGGTGCCCTGCAGCGCGGGGCGGGGTGTGGCGGGCGAGGGGCGCCATGCCAGCAGCGTGCCTCCGACCAGAAAGGCGGCAATCCACACGCTGCTCATGTAATTGAGCGTCATGGCGGTGGCCAGTGGCAGGTGGGCAATGGCAAAGAACCAGGCCCCCAGCGACGCCACCCCCACCAGGCTGCGCCAGGCATGCATGCCCGGATACTGGGTGGCGAGCGTCACCTTTTGTGAGCGCGCCAGCAGCGACAAAATGACAATGCCGATCAGCCCGCGGTAGCACACCAGCTCGGCGGAGTTGAAGAAGTCCGATGCAATCTTGACGCACACGCCCATGCTGGCAAACAGGAACGCGGCCAACACCATCCAGAGGGCTTGCATGGTCTGCGAATTCTCTAAAAACACCCGGTGGCGCTGAAGGCGCAGGGGCACAAGGTTTGAAATAAAAATAGCTGCGAGCGCCTGTTGTTCAAGCGCTGGCAGCTATTGTAATGAGAGCAAGCAGGCGCTTGCTTGTGGATTGGCGGTGTTTTGGGGTGGTGTTCAGGGTTTTGACGTGCTGTGGTCCGCTGCGGCCCCGGCGCTGTCAGCGCCCATGATTCCCCGATACCACTCGTGAAAATGCTGCATGCCGTCTTCCATGGGGCTCTGGTAGGGGCCGACCTCGTTGTCGCCGCGTGCCAGCAGGGCCTTGCGGCCAGCGTCCATGCGTTCGCCGATTTCATCGTCTTCGAGGCAGGTTTCCATGTAGGCGGCTTTTTGTGCCTCGACGAATTCGCGTTCAAACGCCGCAATTTCTTCGGGGTAGTAGAACTCCACCATGTTCAGCGTCTTGGTGGGGCTGATCGGGTGCAGGGTCGAGACCGTGAGCACATGGGGATACCACTCCACCATGATGTGCGGGTACAGCGTGAGCCAGATCGCGCCATGTTTGGGCGGCTCGCCGTTGCGGTAGGCCAGCAGGGCTTCGTGCCAGCGCTCATACACGGGGCTGCCCGCCTTGCCCAACTGGTTGGCCACGCCCACGGTTTGCACCGAGTAGTTGGTGCCAAACTCCCAGCGCAGATCGTCGCAGGTGACGAAGCTGCCCAGGCCCGGGTGAAACGGGCCCACGTGGTAGTCCTCCAGGTAGACCTCGATGAAGGTCTTCCAGTTGTAGTTGCACTCATGCAGCTCCACATGGTCCAGCACGTAGCCGTCAAAGCTCAGATCGGCGCGGGGGCCCATCTGCGCCAGGTCAGCGGCCACGTCGTAGCCGTTGTCTTCAAACAGCAGGCCATTCCATTCGCGCAGTTTGTAGTTGTTCAGGTCCAGGCAGGGGTCGTGCGCGAAATGGGGCGCGCCCAGGAGCGAACCCTTGGGGCTGTAGGTCCAGCGGTGCACGGGGCACACGATGTTGCCGCCTGCGCTGCCCTTTTGCTGGCTGTTCAGCGAGCCCTTGCCCTTGAGCATGACCGCTTGGCGGTGGCGGCACACGTTGGACAGGAGTTCGATCCCGCCCTGTGCGTTGCGCACCAGCGCGCGGCCCTCACCCTCCTGGGGCAGGGCATAGTAGTCGCCCGCATTGGGCACGGCCAATTGGTGCCCCACGTAGCGGGGCCCTCGCTGGAAGATGGTGCGGAGCTCGCGCTCAAACAGCGCTTCGTCAAAATAGCTTGAAACTGGTAGTTGGCTTGCGGCCTGCTGCAGTCGAAGACTTAAATCAGACATGGGTGACCTGACCTAAAGACTCCCCACAGGGAGGTGCGCCGGGGCGCATCTGGAAAAAAAGAAACCGGCTAGGTGGACTAGCCGGCTTGGCGATAATGGGATTATAGGTGGTGGGGTTATTCCCGCATCCCACTTACGTGTATTGACAGGAAGGGCGTAGAGAGGGGGCGGGGCGCGACGGTTGCCGCCGTGCTCTGGCGATGCCCTGCGGATGCCGGTCTGAACCTGTGGGCGGACTGTCTGCGGCTTTTGATGGGCTGTGAACAGGTTCCAAGGGCTGTGCTCCACCCTTGTGCTGCCAACGTGCGCCTAAAATCACCCGTTTTTCACCCGCGCTCTGCCGCTCTCTCCATGCCCAAGGCCCCCGCAACTCCCGCTTCTCCCGCCGCACCTGCCAGCTATGAGGCGGCACTGGAAGAGCTGGAACAACTGGTGGCCCGCATAGAGTCTGGCCAGTTGCCACTGGACCAGATGCTGGCGGGTTATCAGCGCGGCGCCACCTTGCTGGCCTTTTGCCGCCAGCGCCTGGATGCCGTGCAGGACCAGATCAAGGTGCTGGATGAAGGCCAGCTACAACCATGGACGCAGGAATGAGCGTGTTGTCGACTTCACTGGGTTCACAGGGGTTACCTGCGGTGGGCCAGTCCTTTGATTTGACCCCCTGGAGCCAGGGGCACCTGGCCCGGGTGGAGCAGGCCTTGTCGCAATGGGTGGGGCACGGTGCGCCCGCCGGTCTGGGCGATGCGATGCGTTACGCGGTGCTCGATGGCGGCAAGCGCCTGCGGCCCTTGCTGGTGCTGGCGGCCTATGAGGCGGTTGGTAGCGCAAGGGGTGCATCTGTGGCTGTGTCGGTGGGCGATGCCGCCACCCGCGCTGCGTGTGCGGTGGAGCTCATCCACGCTTATTCCCTGGTGCACGACGACATGCCGTGTATGGACAACGATGTTCTGCGCCGCGGCAAACCCACGGTGCATGTGCAGTTTGGCGAAGCCCAGGCCCTGCTGGCGGGCGATGCCCTGCAGGCCTTTGCCTTTGAGTTGCTGACACCTGATGAAGACGTCGCTGCTAGCGCTCCCGCCATCGCAGCGTCCACCCAGGCTGCCTTGTGCCGTTTGCTGGCCCGTGCTGCGGGATCAGCCGGCATGGCCGGAGGGCAGGCGATAGACCTGGCCAGCGTGGGAACAGCGCTGACCGAAGATCAGTTGCGCCACATGCACCGCCTCAAGACCGGCGCGCTGCTCCAAGGCAGTGTGCTGATGGGCGCCGTGTGTGGCCAGGCAGAGGTTGGCGCTTACCAGGCGCTGTCGGACTATGGCGCAGCCATGGGGCTGGCGTTTCAGGTGGTGGATGACATCCTTGATGTGGTGGCCGATTCGGCCACGCTGGGTAAAACCGCCGGGAAGGATGCTGCGGCCGACAAGCCCACTTACGTCTCTCTGCTCGGGCTCACGCGGGCGCAGGCCTATGCCCAGGATCTGTTGGGCGAGGCGCAGGCGGCGCTGGTTCGCAGTAGCTTGCCCGATACACGGGCGCTGGCTGCGCTGGCCGACATGGTGGTGAACCGATCTTTTTGATGCCGCACAAGCCTTTATCGTTCGACCGTCTTGCTGCCCCATGGCTTTATCGAGTGTTGGCCACCTTGTGGTGAATTAAGTGTCTAACAGGCCTCTGGCGCTTATATATAAAGCGCTGGCAGCTATTAAAAGAATAGTAAATGTCCACGACATCCTTCCCCCTGCTGCAGACCATCAACGACCCGTCGGACCTGCGCCGACTCTCGCGCGCTGACCTCAAGACGCTGGCCACCGAGTTGCGCGGGTTCGTGATTGAGAGCGTTGCCAAAACGGGTGGGCACCTGAGCTCGAACCTGGGCACTGTCGAGCTGACGGTGGCGCTGCACCACGTCTTCAACACCCCTGAGGACCGGCTGGTGTGGGACGTGGGCCACCAGACCTATCCGCACAAAATACTCACTGGCCGGCGCGATCGCATGCACACGCTGCGCCAGATGGGCGGCATCTCGGGTTTCCCGCAGCGCGCCGAGAGCGTGTATGACACCTTTGGCACGGCACATTCAAGCACCAGCATCTCTGCCGCCCTGGGCATGGCGCTGGCCGCCAAGCGCAAGGGCGAAAACCGCCATGCGGTCGCCATCATTGGCGATGGTGCGATGAGTGCCGGGATGGCTTTTGAGGCGCTGAACAACGCAGGCGTGGCCGACTGCAATCTGCTGGTGGTGCTCAACGACAACGACATGAGCATCAGCCCGCCTGTGGGCGCGCTCAACCGCTATCTGGCACAGCTGATGAGCGGGCAGTTTTATGCGGCGGCCAAAAACGTGGGCAAAACCGTTCTCAAGCCCGTGCCACCGTTGCTGGAGCTGGCCAAGCGTTTCGAGCAGCAGGCCAAAGGCATGGTGGTGCCCGCCACGCTGTTTGAGAAATTTGGCTTTAACTACATCGGCCCTATCGATGGGCACGACCTCGATTCGCTGATCCCCACGCTGGAGAACATCAAGGGCCTGAAGGGCCCGCAGTTCCTGCATGTGGTGACCAAAAAGGGCCAGGGCTACAAACTGGCCGAGGCCGACCCCGTGGCCTACCACGGCCCCGGCAAGTTTGATCCCGCCGTGGGCCTGGTCAAGAGCAGCGCCCCGCCCAAGGCCACATTCACCCAGGTGTTCGGGCAATGGTTGTGTGACATGGCGGCCCACGACGAGCGCCTGGTGGGCATCACGCCGGCCATGCGCGAGGGCTCGGGCATGGTGGAGTTTGAAAAACGCTTTCCGGAGCGGTACTACGACGTGGGCATTGCCGAGCAGCACGCCGTGACCTTCGCGGCCGGCATGGCCTGTGAAGGCGTCAAGCCCGTGGTGGCCATCTATTCCACCTTTTTGCAGCGCGGCTACGACCAAATGATCCACGACGTGGCCCTGCAGAACCTGCCTGTGGTGTTCGCGCTCGATCGTGCGGGCCTGGTGGGCGCTGACGGCGCCACCCACGCGGGGGCCTACGACATCCCCTTTGTGCGCTGCGTCCCCAACATGAGCATGGCCTGCCCGGCCGATGAGCGCGAGTGCCGCCAACTGCTGAGCAGTGCCTTCGAGCAGGACCACCCCGTCGCTGTGCGTTACCCGCGCGGCAGCGGTGCGGGTGTAGCGCCCCTGGCGGGGCTCGACAGTCTGCCATTTGGCAAAGGCGAGATCCGCCGCGAACGCCTGGGCTCCGACCCCAAGGCGCCGCGCATCGCCATCCTTTCGTTTGGCACCTTGTTGTACCCCGCGCTGGAAGCCGCCGAGGCGCTCGACGCCACGGTGGTCAACATGCGCTGGGCCAAGCCCATTGACGAAGCCCTGCTGCGCGAGGTGGCCGAGCGCCATGACGCGCTGGTAACGCTCGAAGAAGGCGCCATCATGGGCGGCGCGGGCAGCGCCGTGACCGAGGCACTCAACGCCGCGGGCATTGTCCGCCCGGTGCTGCAACTGGGCCTGCCGGACGTGTTCATCGAACATGGTGACCCTGCCAAATTGCTGGCCCTTCAAGGTCTGGATGCCGCAGGAATTCAACGGGCCATAGCGGTGCGTTTTGGTATGGGTGCGGCCGCGCCGCAATAATGCCGGTGGCGTTTGCGCCGCGCGTGCCACCTTTGGTGGTGCGATTGCTTGCAAAAGTCTGAAGACTGCCGCGCACGCGGGCTTTTTCGCGGGAAAACCCCCAAGGGCTCGCGCGGGGGCATTTCTACAATCTGTCACGTAAACAACGCCGGTTTGTTCACCGCAGCATGCTGCCGTGGGCCGGCTTCACCTATCTCGGAGAACATTACATGGATCGTCGTTCCATCATCAAGCATGCCGGAATTGCTGGCGTATTGGCCGCAGGCATCGCGCCCGCAGCGCATGCGCAAGCCACGGTGCGCTGGCGCCTGGCATCGAGCTTCCCCAAGTCGCTCGACACGATTTTCGGTAGCGCCGAGATGTTCGCAAAAACCATCAAGGCCCTCTCGGGTGGCAAGTTTGAAGTGTCGGTGCATGCGGGTGGTGAGCTGATGCCTGCATTTGGTGTGGTCGATGCCATCCAGAACAACACGGTCGAGATGGCGCAGACAGCGCCTTACTACTTCACCGGAAAGGACCCGATTTTTGCCTTTGGTTGTGCTGTGCCTTTTGGCCTCACGGCCCGCCAGATGGATGCGTGGATGGAGCACGGCAATGGCCGCAAGCTCATGGACGCTTTCTATGCCAACTACAACATCAAGAGCCGCAGCGCAGGCAATACCGGCACGCAGATGGGTGGCTGGTATCGCAAAGAGATCAAGACCGTGGCCGACCTGAAGGGCCTGAAGATGCGTCTGGGTGGAGGTCTGTTCGGCGAGGCCATGCAAAAGCTGGGCGTGGTGGCGCAGAACATGCCTGCCGGTGACGTCTACCAGGCACTGGAAAAAGGCACGCTGGATGCCACCGAATTTGTCGGCCCTTATGACGACGAAAAGCTGGGCTTCAACAAGGTGGCCCCGTTCTATTACTACCCCGGCTGGTGGGAAGGCAGTGCCGAGCTGGAGTTCTTCATCAGCGCCAAGGCTTATGCAGCCCTGACGCCTGAGTTCCAGGCCATGGTGGATGCCGCCACGGCGGTTGCTGCGCGCGACATGACTGCCAAATATGACGCCTTCAACCCCATCGCGCTCAAGCGTTTGGTGGGTGCCAAGACCCAGCTCAAGGCTTTCTCGAAGGAAATCATGGATGCAGGCTACAAGGCCTCCATGGAAGTGTTTGCCGAGCACGAAGCCAAGTCGCCAGAGTTCAAGAAGATTCACCAGGACATGCGTGCATTCCAGCGTGACCAGCTGCTGTGGGCCCGTTATTCCGAGCTGCGCTTCGACAACTACATGACGGGCGTGAAGCTGTAAGCAAGCCATACGGCTGCGCAGGAGGGCGTGTACGCGCGCTGTTCCCGCCAGCGTATTTTGAACCGGTATGGGGTTGCCGCTCGGCGAGCGGCAACAGTACCGGTTTTTTTGTCACACAGTGCGCCACGAGTGCCTGTGTATTACCAGGAGATGTTCATGGATCGTCGTTCTCTGATCAAAAATGCCGGCATTGCCGGGGTGTTGGCCGCTGGCGTCGCACCTGCTGTGCATGCGCAGGCTGCCGTGCGCTGGCGCCTTGCTTCTAGTTTCCCAAAATCGCTTGACACCATTTTTGGCTCTGCCGATGTGTTCGCCAAGGCTGTCAAGGAAATGTCGGGCGGCAAGTTCGAAATTTCGGTGCATGCCGCTGGCGAGTTGATGCCCGCATTTGGCGTGGTGGACGGCGTACAGAGTGGCACGGTGGAAATGGCGCACACCGCGCCGTACTATTTCTTCGGCAAGAACGAAGCATTCGCCATTGGCGGTGCGATTCCGTTCGGCATGAACTCGCGCCAGCTCACTGCGTGGATGGTGGACGGCAATGGCTCCAAACTCATGCGTGAGTTTTATGCCAAGTACAACATCATCAACTTCATCGGCGGCAACACGGGCGCGCAGATGGGCGGCTGGTTCCGTAAAGAGATCAAGTCGCCAGCCGACATCAAGGGTCTGAAGTTCCGGGTGGGTGGTTTTGCCGGCCGCGTGATCGAACGCATGGGCGGTGTGCCCCAGAACATCGCCGGAGGCGAAATCTACCAGGCACTGGAGAAGGGCACCATTGATGCCGCCGAGTGGATTGGTCCATATGACGATCTGAAGCTGGGCTTGAACAAGGTCGCGCCTTACTACTACTACCCCGGCTGGTGGGAGGGTAGCCTGAACCTTGATTTCTACATCAACGACAAGGCCTTCAACGGGCTGTCGGCCGAAAACAAGGCCATCGTGCAGGCTGCGGCGCATGAGGCGCATGTGACCACGCAGGCCCGCTATGACGCACGCAACCCAGGTGCGCTCAAGCAGCTGGTGGCTGCAAAGTCCAAGGTGCTGCCTTTCCCTCAATCCGTGCTGGAAGCCTCGTTCAAGGCCTCGATGGAGGTGTATGCCGATTTGGCCGGCAGCAACCCCGACTGGAAAAAAATCTACAGCGACTACCGCAACTTCCAGCGCGACGAAATCCTGTGGTTCCGCTTCGCCGAAGCCCGTTTCGACACCTTCATGTCGTCACAGAAACTCTGACCCAGGCCGGCAGCGCCAGACGCTGCCCGCTGCGACAGAAGGGACCGCCGAGTGATTGCTCGGCGGTTTTTTTTGCCCCCGATTGTTGTGGCATGGCACGCACCGTGCGCGGCAGACAGCATTCGGCCGTGTTGCCTTATGGATGCGCGCTCGCTTGCAGGGGCGTGTCTTCCGTTGGCTGCGTACGTACCCAAGGCCCTGCGGCTGCGGCCTTGGATTGATATTCCACTGGTTCGGGTTCGCATCCCTCGCATGACGGTCTCTGGTGCTCGGCGCATGGATACCTTTGTCTGGATGAGACTGTGCAGCCACGCACCCCCAAAGAAAAAGCCCCTGCAGCACGCTGGCTGCAAGGGCTTGGGGTCGATAGGGGGTGGGTATCAACACCGGTCTGTGCCCGCGCAAGAGGCCAGCCCCCTTGCGCTGGGCTGCAGGTCATTCCTTTTTGGCGGGGTTGGCCATCGAGTCCTGCATGTCTTTGAGCGGATCATCTGCTGCTGGAGGCTCTGCAGACGGCTCAGAGGAGGGCTCAGAGGACGGTGTACCTTGCATGTCGGCAGCGGGATCAGGCTCCACCATCGATGCGGGCATGTCGGCTTCCATTTGCATGCGTACCTTGTCCAGGTCATACACCTCTTTCTTGTCCAGCCCGCTGGAGACGATGCCCGGGAAGATGATGACAAGCGCCACCATCGTGATCTGGATCACGAGGAACGGTACCGCGCCCCAGTAGATCTGCATGGTTGTCACAGGGGCAATCACCTTCTTGGTGACCTTGTCCACGTACTCCTTCGTTGGTGCCACGCTGCGCAGGTAGAACAGTGCAAACCCAAAGGGTGGGTGCATGAACGAGGTCTGCATATTGATGCCCAGCAGCACCCCGAACCAGATCAGGTCGATGCCCAGTTTTTCGGCCACCGGGGCCAGCAAGGGCACAACGATGAAAGATAGTTCGAAGAAGTCCAGGAAGAAAGCCAGGAAGAACACCATCAGGTTCACAACGATCAGGAACCCCAGCTGCCCGCCGGGCAGGCCGGTCAACAGGTGCTCCACCCACACCGGGCCGTCCACACCCTGGAAGGTGAGGCCGAACATGGTTGCACCGACGAGGATGAACACCACAAAACAAGACAGCTTGGTGGTGGTGTACATCGCCTGTTTGAGCAGCGAGAAGCTCAGGCGGCCACGGATCGACGCCATGACGAAGGCGCCCAGGGCACCCATTGCACCGCCTTCAGTCGGTGTGGCCACGCCCATGAAGATCGTGCCCAGCACCAGGAAGATCAGCAGCAGCGGGGGGATCAGCACAAAGGTCACGCGTTCAGCGATCTTGGACAGCAGGCCCAGCTTGGTGACCTTGTTCACCATCGCAATCACAAAGGCCAGCGCCACGCCAAAACACATGGCCACCACGATGGTTTCGTCAAGCGGAACACTCGTCACCACTTCGCCCGACCACCAGGTGTGCAGTGCGGCCATGTGTTCGGCCATGTAGAGTGCAGCGCCTGTGCTGGCGGCAGTCACCACCAGCAGAGAGATCACGCCACTTTTGCCATTTTTCTCGCGGAACGCGCGGGCCTCGGGGGGCAGGGCGGGCACCCATTCGGGCTTGATGAAAGCCAGAATGATGACGTACAGCGCGTAAAAGCCCGTGAGCATCAGGCCCGGCGTGAAGGCGCCCTTGTACATGTCGCCCACGCTGCGGCCCAGTTGGTCGGCCAGGATGATCAGCACCAGCGAGGGCGGGATGATCTGCGCAAGGGTTCCGGATGCGGCGATCACACCTGCGGCCAGACGCCGGTCGTAGCCATAACGCAGCATGATGGGCAGCGAGATCAGGCCCATCGAGATGACCGATGCCGCCACGACGCCCGTGGTGGCCGCCAGCAAGGCGCCCACAAAAATCACGGCCAGTGCCAGGCCACCGCGGATAGGGCCAAACAGTTGGCCGATGGTGTCCAGCAAATCCTCGGCCATGCCGCTTCGCTCCAGGATCAGCCCCATGAGCGTGAAGAACGGTATGGCCAGCAGCGTGTCGTTCTGCATGATGCCGAAGATGCGCAGTGGCAAAGCCTGCAGCAGCGCCTGGGGCAGCACGCCCAGCTCAATGCCGATGAAGGCGAAAAACAGGCCGCAGGCGCCCAAGCTGAAAGCGACCGGAAAGCCGACCAGCAGGAACAGGATGAGTCCCCCGAACATGATCGGGGCGAGGTTGTGGGTGATGAATTCCATGGTGGTTTCTCCGCTCAGCTGCCCAGGGTTTTGTTCTGGCTGCTGCCTTTGGCGGCTTCAGCAAGGTTGCGGATGGCTTCGGCGAGTTCTTCTTCGGCCGATTTTTCGGCCTTTTTGGCCGTGGGATCCTCGATCAGGCCCTGCAGAAACGCCACGCGTTTGATGAGCTCAGACCAGCCCTGCAGCAGCAGCAGCGTGAAGCCGGCGGGGATCATCAGGTACACGG
Source organism: Acidovorax radicis (assembly GCF_020510705.1). Taxonomy (NCBI): domain Bacteria; kingdom Pseudomonadati; phylum Pseudomonadota; class Betaproteobacteria; order Burkholderiales; family Comamonadaceae; genus Acidovorax; species Acidovorax radicis. Next base: position 3,708,663 of record NZ_CP075184.1, on the reverse strand, counting down.
GCCAACGGATCAGGCCACCCGCATTGCTCGACATTTCACCGGACGCAAGGCCACGCAGAAAGAAGGGCGTGCCGTACCAGAGCACGGCCAGGCACATGGGGGTGAGAAAGCAGAGAAACCCGAAGATTTCGATCCAGATCTGGGTGCGTTTGGCGAAACGGCTCGACAGCACATCCACCTTCACGTGTTCGCCTTGCAGTAGCGTGTAGCCCGCAGCCAGAAGGAAAGACGCGGCGAACAGATACCACTGCACTTCCAGGAAGGCGTTGGAGCTGGTGTCGAACACCTTGCGCACGATCGCGTTGAGCGCGCTGATGCCTGCCGACCCAAGAATGAGCCAGATAACGATTTTGCCGACTTGGGTGTTGAGCCAGTCGACTCCCCTTGAAAGTCTGAGTAGAGCCTGCATGGTGTCTCCAATAAAAAGGCTGCGCGCACAAATAGCCGGCCCTACCGAGGATAGTCGGGGACCAACAAACTTTTACAGGGCGCGATTCTACGGAGCACTCTAGCCCGAGTCTGACGGCATCGTGACGGTGTTATCCCTCGGTGGATATTCGGCTTAATGCTATAAAAAAAGAAGCGATTAGGGTTTTTGCCTAGGCGCTGGTGCCCGCTTTTTTCGCGGAAATTTCCACCACGGCAACACCTGGCTCATGGCCAGTACTTCGCCGCAGTGCATGGGGGCATATCCTGGCAGGAGCACCATTTGGTCTTGCCAGGTGGGGGTTTGCAGCAGGTTGCGCAGCGCCAGGGTGGCTGGTTGCTCCAGCATGGACTTGAGGCAGGCCAGGTGATAGCGCTCGTGGACCAGGGGCACAAAATCCAGCCCCCGCGCACGCGCTGCCATCTCGATACCCATCCCCACATCGGCCACACCGGCGGCCACGGCCTGCGCCACGGCCGTGTGCGACGGTTCGTCCTGGTCATAGCCTCGCAGGCTCTCAGGCCCAAGCCCCGCTTGCGCGAGCAGGTCGCCCAGCAACACGCGTGTGCCGGTGCCCAGGGCCCGATTCACAAAACGTGCATGCGTGCGCGCCACGTCTTGCAGCGACCGCAGACCCAGCGGGTTGCCGCGCGCCACGATCAGGCCCTGGGTGCGGCGTGCAAAACCGATGATCTTGTGCAGGCCGGGCTGCAACAGCGGGCGGTAGCTGGCTGCCGCCAGGGAGTCGGGTGAAGGCTGCTCCAGCGTATGAAAGCCCGCAATGGTGCAGCGCCCCTCATTGAGTGCGCGGATCGCATCCACGCTGCCGGTGAAGCGAATGTCCAGATGAAGTGCGCCGTCCTGCCCTGACACTCCCGGCTGGGCGGCGTGCGCGCGCAGGGCTGTCAGTGCATCGTCATGGCTGGCATAAATGGTGAGCACATGGGCGCTGGGGTCAAACGCCACGGCGAAGGCGCGCTCCAGGTCCGCACGCAGTGCTTCTATTTGAGGCGCCAGGCGCGCTTGTGACTGGCGCTCGGCCCAGAGCAGCTTGGTGCCGAACTCGCTGAGCTGCGCCGACTGGCCTTTGCCCCAGATGATGAGCTCGCCGCCGAGCTGGTCTTCCCAGCGTTTGAGAGCGCCCCAGACATGGCGGTACGACAGGTCCAGTGCACGTGCGGCGCCCGAGATAGAACCTTGCCGAACGACGGCTTCGAGCATCTCTGGCAGCGGGTTGCGGATGAGGGCATCGCCGGCGGCCAGGCTCAAGGTGTAGTGAAGTTGGATCCTATGCACGGGATTACATATGGCTGGACATTGTGTGGCTGCCTACGATAGCCGATCCCTCACACCCTTTTTTGCATGTCCACCGTCTCCGAGTCTGTTTCTGTTGCACTGCAGCTCATCACTTCTTCCGATCCGGCGTTGTGGTCCATTGTGAGCAGGTCGCTCGCGGTCAGCGCCACGGCGAGTGCGTTGTCGTGTGGCCTGGGGCTGGTGCTGGGCGGCTGGCTGGGTGTGGCGCGTTTCTCGGGGCGCGGCGCGGTGCTGGCGGTGCTCAACACGCTGCTGGCCGTGCCATCGGTGGTGGTGGGGCTGGCCGTCTATTTGTTGTTGTCCCGCAGCGGGCCGTGGGGCGGTCTGGGTTGGTTGTTCTCGTTCAAGGCCATGGTCATGGCGCAGGTTATTTTGGTGCTGCCGGTGGTGACGGCACTCACACGGCAGGTGGTGGAGGATGCCGACAGATCGCATGGTGAGCAGCTGCACTCGCTGGGGGCTGGCACGCTGCTGCGCAGCCTGCTGCTGGTGTGGGACGAGCGCTATGCACTGCTCACCGTGCTGATCGCCTCATTTGGTCGCGCCATCTCCGAAGTGGGTGCGGTGATGATCGTGGGCGGCAACATCGATGGATTCACGCGGGTCATGACAACAGCCATCGCGCTGGAGACGAGCAAGGGCGATTTGCCGCTGGCGCTGGCGTTGGGGCTGGTGTTGCTGGGCGTGGTGCTGGTACTCAATGTGCTGATCGCCCAGTTGCGGCGCTGGCGCGAGCGGGTGGACGGGGCTGCTTTTGGGGCGGCTGCGCCCCGCTTGGCCGCATGAGCGCCGTGCCCGTCGGCATGCGGGGAGGCGAGGGGGACTCCACGTGCGCATCCGTGTCAAAGACTCCCGCCCCGGTGCTTTTTGAACTGCTCAACGTCAGCAAACACTATGGCCCCGTGCCCGCGCTCATGGATATTCACTTGCGCGTGACCGCCGGTGAGCGGCTGGCTTTGGTGGGGGCCAACGGTAGCGGCAAGAGCACGTTGCTGCGGGTGCTGCATGGCCTGCTGACCCCCACCGGCGGGCAGCTGCGCAGTGATGCCGGCAAACGCCAGGCACTTTTGTTTCAACGACCCCACATGCTGCGCACCAGCGCACAGAACAACGTGGCGTTGGCCCTGTGGCTGCGCGGCACACGGTGGCGCGATGCGCGGCTTCAGGCCCTCACCGCATTGGAGCGCGTGGGGCTGCAGGACATTGCCGCTCAGAACGCACGCACCCTGTCGGGCGGCCAGCAGCAACGTGTGGCGCTGGCCCGTGCCTGGGCGTTGCGGCCCGATGTGCTGCTGCTGGACGAACCCACGGCCAGCCTCGACCCCCACGCCAAACGCGAGGTCGAGGCCCTGATGGCCGAGTTTGCCGCCAGCCATGGCGCGGCAGGCCCGGCCCACCCCGTGACCATGGTGTTCAGCAGCCACAACCTGGGTCAGGTCAAGCGCCTGGCCAGCCGCGTGATCTACATGGAGCATGGCCGACTGGTGGCCGATTTGCCCGTACATGATTTCTTCAACGGCCCGTTGCCCGAGGCCGCCCGTTTGTTTGTCAAAGGAGAGTTAGCATGACGAAAATTGACCCCCACGCTTCCCACTTCGTGTGGTCGCTGCCCCCCAAGGGGGCTTTTTCATCTTGGGGCGGCCCGGCGATGAAAAATTTCAAGCCTTTTCGCACTGTAGCGCTTGTATCTAAAGCGCTGGCAGCTATTGTTTTGGTAGCGTCTGGCTCTGCTTTCGCGCAGAGCATCACCATGGCGTCCACCACGTCCACCGAACAATCAGGCCTGTTTGGCTACCTGCTGCCCGAGTTCAAGAAGGCCAGTGGGCTGGACATCAAAGTGGTGGCGCTGGGCACCGGGCAGGCGCTCGATATGGCGCGCCGGGGCGATGCCGATGTGCTGTTCGTGCACGACCAGGTGGCCGAAGAAAAGTTTGTGGCCGATGGCTGGGGCGTGAAGCGCTACCCCGTGATGTACAACGACTTCATCCTGATCGGCCCCAAGAACGACCCGGTGGGCACCAAAGGTAAGGACATCGTGCAGGCCCTGCAAAAGCTGTCTGCCGCCAATGGCAACTTCATCTCGCGCGGCGACAAGAGCGGCACCCACGCGGCCGAGCTGCGCTACTGGAAGCTCGCGGGCGCCGATGCCGCAAATGCCTCAAAGGGCAGCGGCTACAAGGAATGTGGCTGCGGCATGGGCCCTGCGCTCAACATTGCGGCATCGAGCGGCGCCTACGTGCTGGCTGACCGTGGCACCTGGCTCAACTTCAAGAACCGTGCGGACCTGGCCATTCTGGTCGAGGGCGACACCAAGCTCTTCAACCAGTACGGCGTGATGGTCGTGAACCCGGCCAAGCACCCGCATGTGAAGACGCAAGACGCGCAGAAGTTTGTGGACTGGGTGGTGTCGCCCGTCGGCCAGCAGGCGATTGCGGGCTACAAGATCGGCGGCGAGCAGCTGTTCTTCCCGAACGCAGCCCAGTGAGCAGCAGCCATGGCACAACGCTCCCAGAGGGTGGCTGCCGCCGCAGCTGCCGGTTTAGCCATCGCGCTGGCCGGTTGTGCGGTGGCGCCCGCCAAGGCTCCCATGGCTGACGCTGCTCCCGTGCAGGTGTACGCCGCCGGCAGCCTGCGCGAGGCCTTCACCGAGATCGCGCGCGACCACGAGGCCCGCACGGGCCAGAAGGTGGCGCTGACCTTTGGTGCGTCGGGCCTGCTGCGCGAGCGCATCGAAAAGGGCGAGCCCGCACAGGTCTTTGCCTCGGCCGATACCGACCACCCCCAGCGCCTGGCGGCCCGGGGCGGCTGGCAGGCGCCTGTGGTGTTCACGCGCAACGCGCTGTGTGCGCTGACCAGCGAGCAGATCAGCGCCACCCCCGACACCTTGCTGGCCACTATGCTGCGCAGCGATGTGCGCGTGGGCACCTCCACGCCCAAGGCCGACCCGTCGGGCGACTACGCCTGGGCGCTGTTCCGCAAGGCCGACAAGATGCAACCGGGTGCCTATGCCCAACTGGACGCCAAGGCCCTCAAGCTCACGGGTGGTGCGGACTCGCCCAAACCGCCTGCGGGCCGGGGCACCTATGCCTGGGTGATGAACCAGCGCCAGGCCGATGTGTTTTTGACCTATTGCACCAACGCGGTAGCTGCCCAGGTTGAAGTGCCGCGCCTGCGCGTGGTGCAGTTGCCTGCGGCGCTGCAGGTGGGTGCAGCCTATGGCCTGACCGTGCGTGCCGATGCGCCTGCTGCGGCGCAGGCGTTTGCCAGTGCGCTGCGCCAACCGCTTTCTCAGGCAGTATTGCAACGGTTGGGGTTTGGGCAGCCCTGAACGTAGGCTGCCGTCTGGCTGCGTGTGCCTTTTAGACCCGCTGTCTGCAGCGCTCAGTCATCATCGCGGTGATGGCTGCTGCGCCAGATGGCACGCACCAGCCACAGGCCACACACCACGGCGCCGAAGAACCCCAGGAAACCAAACGCTGGCAGGCCAAACAGCGTAGGCCCACCCTTCACGGTCATCACGATGGACGAGCCGATGATCAGCGCCGCAATCACCAGTGCCATGGCCAGCCGGTTGGCCGACCGGTCGATCTGGTCGCCCACGCGCTTGAGGTGGGCCAGCTCGATGCCCACCTGCAGGTGCCCGCGCCGCGCGTTGCGCAGCAGCCGTCCCAAGTCGTCCGGCAGTTGCTCCACGGTGGCCAACGCGCGCCGCAAGGTGCTCCAGGCCCGCCCGGCCAGCGCCTTGGGCTGGTAGCGGTCGCGCGCCACCTGCTTGAGCAGCGGCAGGGCCTCGGTTGCCATGTGGAACGCCGGGTCGAGATTGCGGCCCATGCCTTCTAGCGAGATGAACGCCTTGATCAGCAGTGCCAGATCGGACGGCAGGCCCAGGCGGTGTTCGCGCAGGATGGCGGTGACGTCGGCCAGCATCTGGCCCAGGCTCAGCTGTGCCAGCGGCATGCCGTGGTATTGGTCCACAAAGGCCTCGATCTCGGTTTCGAGCTGGCCCCGGTTGATGCCCGGCCCGTCGCCTGTCCAGTCCAGCAGCACATCGGCTACGGCCTGGGGCTGGTGTTCCACCATGCCCAGCAGCAGCTGCAGCAGCTCATCGCGCCGGCGCTGCGACAGGCGGCCGACCATGCCGAAGTCGATGAAGGCGATGCGATTGCCTGGCAGGTAAAACACGTTGCCGGGGTGCGGGTCGGCGTGGAAGACACCGTCCTTGACGATCATCTGCAGCACGGCCTGCGCGCCCCGCTGCGCCAGCACGGTGCGGTCAAAGCCGGCCTCGGATGTCAGCGCCGCCAGGGCGCCGCCGGGTATGCCGTCGATGAAGTCCTGCACATTGATGCGCTCGCGGGTGTAGTCCCAGTGCACGCGCGGGATCACGATGTGGGGCAGCGTGGCCATGTTGTTGGCAATGCGTTCGGCTTGCCGGCATTCGCCCGCCAGGTCCAGCTCGCGGCGCAATGAGCGCGCGAACTCGCGCACCAGTTGCTGGGGCCCGTAGGGCTTGAGCGCGGGCAGTTCGGCCTCTGCCAGCGCCGCCAGCCGCTCCAGCAGGCGCAGGTCTGCGTGGATGATGTCGGTGATGCCGGGGCGGCGGATCTTGACGATCACCTCGGTGCCGTCCTGCAGCCGGGCGCGGTGCACTTGTGCAATCGAAGCGGCGGCGAGTGGCGTGGTGTCGAACCAGGCAAACACGGCTTCGGGCTCAGCGCCCAGGTCTTCGCGCAGTTGCGGGCGCAGGGCGTCGATGGGCACTGCGGGTACGTGGCTGTGCAGCTTCTCGAATTCTGCAATCCACTCCGGGCCGAACAGGTCGGCCCGGCCCGCGAGGATCTGGCCGAATTTCACGAACGCGGGGCCCAGCTCTTCGAGCGCAAGGCGCACCTGCACGGGCGGCTCCACGCGGGCCAGGTCTGCCGCGTGGGTCCAGTTCAGCGCCTGGCCTGCGCGCTCCAGCCGGTCGGCCAGGCCCAGGCGGCGCACGGTGTCGCCAAACCCGTGGCGCACCATCACGCCCAGGATTTCCTTCAAGCGCCCCAGGTCGCGGGCAGTGTCCAGGGTCTCGATCAGCATGGGGCGATGATAGTCCGCAGGGTGCCGTTCAGACCGTCAGCGCGGGCTTGTTCACCATCAGGTAGAACACCACGGCCATGGCCACAAACGCCGGGTAGCCCAGTGCCTCCCACCAGCGGGCATAGCGCCAGTACAGCGGCGGCAGCACCCCGTCGCCCTGCGCCGCCTCTAACGCCATATCGCGCATGCGCAGCTGCAGCCACACCACGGGCAGCCAGCAGGCACCGGCCACCAGGTACAGCGCGATGGACGCGGCCAGCCACGGCGTGCTCCAGGGCAGCCCGGCCATGGCGGCCATGGCCAGCCCCGTGGCGGGCTGGATGAACACCGTGGGCGTGGTGAACCACCAGTCCGCGCGCACCACCAGGCGCGTCACCACCGCCTGTGCCTGCACATTGCCGCTGCGGTTGGTAAAGAACATGTAGAACGCAGAGCCCAGCCCGGTGCCCACCAGCAGCACGCTGGAGATGATGTGCAGCCATTTGAGGGTGAGGTACAGGCTCATGGCTTTGGCGGCGAGGTGGTCGTGCCTTGCAGCAGCACCCACAGGATGGCGGCAATCGGCAGGTTCTTGGTGAGCGGCCCGAAGGGGTGTAGCCACCACGCCGGGTGTATAGCCGTGGCCAGCACTGTCATGGCGGCCATCAGCAGCAGTGCCGCCCCATACGCCTTGCGGCCGGGGCGAAGCGCCAGCCACAGCCCCAGGATGGCGTCGGCCGCCGCACCGGCCAGGATGATGGCGGTGGGCAGCCACGCTGCAACGCCTTCTGTCCATGCAGTGGGCAGGCCCGCCAGCAGTTCGCGGCTTTGGCCGTGGAGCTCCCACACGCTGACCAAGGCGGTGGCCAGCCAGACGACCACAAGGCTGGTGCGCAGGAGATTCGCAGACGAGCGATTCATGGATTGACCTTGCGCGCGGCGGCAGGATCTACCCCTTGCGCTTGTTGCCAGTCTGCAATGTCGGCAGCGCGGCTTGCCAGGAACTGCGCCAGGCGCTGGAACCGCTGGCGTGTCTTTCGAACAAAGATCCAGTTCACCACAGGCTCCAGAACAGCCCGAAAGAGTGCCGGGCCCACTTGAAACGTGTAGGTGTAGATCAGCAGGGACTGGTGGGGGCCCTGCTCCTGGTGGCGCATGGAGGCGGCCCACTGGGTGAAGGGAAACGAGCGGCCGACCATGACGGCGGCCGCAAGCACCGGGCGGTCATAGCTGACGAACTGCGTGCGCATGGACAGCGCCCGCAATGCACCGGCGCCCAGGTTCTCGGTGGTGGCGCCCACACTGGGGCAAGGCGCACCGCTTTCCACGCTGGTGCGGCGCACCAGCGAATCCCACTGGCACCGCCACTCGTGGTAGTGGAAGGCATCGAACACAACGTCGGCCCGCGCTGGCATGGGGAAGATCATTTTCTGGTGGGCCATTGCTTCATTCCTCCACCACATCCGTCACCATGCCCCACTTCGCAAACTCGGCTGCAAAGGCCGCCAGGGGCAGCAGGCTGGTGCTGGTGTGTGCGCCTATTGGCAGCGCCTGCCCGGCCGCCAGTTGGCGGGCCAGCAGGATCGCGGCCATGCAGGGGATCTCGGGGCCATGGTCGTGGTCTGCGGCAATGTGCCAGGCGCGCCGGCGGGGCTGGCCCTGTGCATCGGCGCCCGCCACACGCACCACCATGCCGCCCAGCGGTGTGCCCAGAAAGTCCAGCGCGCCGCCCGCGTGGTGCATCAGCCAGGCCAGCTTTTCGGGGTGGGGCAGCACGCCCCAACGGCGCAGCGCGGCCAGGGTGGCGAAGGCTCTTTGCGCCAGGCTTACCTCCAGTGCGGCGCGGAAGGTGACGCGGTCACGGGCCTGGTAATGGGCGGGGAAGATCTCCAGGTCCGGGATGTCGCAGACCGCCCCCAGGCGCGGTCGCAGCCGCTGGAACCGGACCGGCGTAGGCTGCGCCCAGCCCCGCTGCGGCTGCCAGCGGCCACCGTTCCACACATCAATGGGCAGGCCGCAGTAGCTCAGCACCGCCGCCAGCGTGGCCTGCCCGCGGGGTGCACGCTGCGCGGGGGCGATGCAGATGTCGATGCTGTCGATGTGCTGCCAGCCTGCGCACAGGTGGTCGATGACGGCCGAGGACAGCGCGGGCACGGTGCTGGCGCCAGCGATGGCGGTGCGCCCGGCCGCGGCAAACGCGGCCTGCATCGCGGCCGGGAAATCGCACACAAAGCGGCGGCCGTCGGCCAGGTCGATGTAGTGCGCGCCTGCTTCGGCAGCCGCCTGGGCCACGCTGTAGCCCTGCACCTGGAAAGGCCCTGCGGTGTGGATGACGAGGCCCACCCCCCATTGGCGCAAGGTGGTTGCCAGGCCTGGGGCCTGGTGGTTGAGAGCCACGCCCTGGGCGCCGTGGCCCAGGGTGTCCGCCAAGGCTTGGGCGCGGGCGGCATCGCGGCCCGCCACCAGCAGGGCGGTGTGGTGGCGCGTGGCCGTGTCGCCCACCAGTGCGCGGCAGATGCGTGCGCCAAAGTTGCCGTAACCGCCCAGCACCAGTGTTTTGAGTGTTGCCATGAATCAGTGGTTGGACGACGGTGCCAGGGTGGGGCGGGGCGCTAAAAACGGTGTGTGTGCCACTGCCGTGGCCGAATCAGCCGGGTGTAGCACGCTCTGCAGCGCTGCGCGCTGGTGCGGCATGTGGGCGTGGTACCAGTCGGGCACGTTGGTTGCCGGAATGGGTTTGCTGAACACGTAGCCCTGGATGCAGTGAAGTCCGATGGCGGCCAGCGTCTGCAGCTCCTCCACGGTCTCCACACCTTCCACCACCACAGACAGGCCGAACTCACCGGCCAGCGCGCTGATGTGCCGCAGCAGCATCTGCCGCCGGCTGTCCTGTGGCAGCTGTCGCACGAAGAGGCGGTCGCATTTGATACCCGCGATGGGCAGATCGCCCAGTATGCCCAGCGACGAATACCCAGCGCCAAAGTCGTCCATCAGCACGGCCACACCCATGGTGCTGAGGTCGTGGATGGCCGCCACCATCTCAGAGCCCAGTGCAATGATGGCGTGTTCGGTCATTTCGAGTTTCAGGGTGCGTGGTGGCAGGTCTCGTTGGGTGAGTTCTCTACGCAGCCAGGGGGCGAAGCGATCGTCCAGCAGCGTGATGGGGGCCACGTTCACGCTGATGGTGATGTCGGTGAGCCCCTGGGCTTGCCAGGCTTTCACGCTGTCCAGCGCGTTGCGAAGGATCATGCGATCCACTTCGACCGTCTTGCCTTGCAACTCGCACACCAGCAAAAAAGTTTCGGGGTTGATGGGGCCCAGGGTCTTGTCGGTCATGCGCAGCAGTGCCTCGAACTGCACCCCGCGCTGGTGAAAATCGACGATGGGCTGAAAGTGCAGCGCCAGATTTTCTGGCCGAAGCAGCCCGTGCAGATGGTCTGCAATGAGCGAGAGCTGCATGTCGCGCTGGGCGTTTTGCACGTTGGCCGAAGACCGCATCATCGACAGCCCGCGGCGCAAAAGTTGCTGACGACCTTCATCCCAGCGCATATTGCTCAATTGCTCCACCGCTACAGCAATGGCAAACACCAGCACGATGACCAGCAGGGCGATGCCGTCAGACTCACCGCGCGGGTCGCCCAGGTTCAGTGCAAAGGTGTTGACCAGCATCCAGTGCAGCATCAGGATAGAAGCGCCACACAGCATCTTGTCTTCCCAGGTCTGCGCGCGGTAGTGGGGGGTGAGCACACTCAGTTTGGCTGAGCGGTGGCGGATGGATGTGTAGGTCGCAATGCCCACGGCGGTCGCTATCGACAGCGCGATGGCCAGCCCGTTCACCTGCGAAAAGCTCTGCGCATGGCCCCAGGTGATTGTGAAGTGTGCGGCCAGCATGCCGCACGCCAGCCACACACCGGCGCACAGAATGCGTGCCTTGCTGGTGCTCGTACTGAGTGTGGGAATGGTGAAGCGCGCACTCACGGCCATGATGAGCAGGCCGCTGAGCGCGGGCGCCAGTTCGAGCACATGGTGCGCCAACTCGTCGTACATGAACAGGCCCACCACGTCCAGGGCCCAGACGATGCAGCCAATACACAGAGCGGCGTGCGAGGCGCTGATGCGGCGGCTCGATGGATCGACCGAAAACGCCGTGTGTTCAACCAGGCGCTGGCACACATGAACCACCAGCGAAGCGAAGATCCAGAACAGCAGGCTTTGAAGCAGTGGCGGAAACCCCACCGCAAACGCCAGTGTGGCGTCATGCCAGATTGATACCATTTCCTCCCCTTGTTCCCATCCTTGTTTTGCCGGTCATCATACGACCGAGGGGAGGCGCTGGCGGCCACCGGGGCAGCACATGGGGTCTTCAGCAATGCGCCTGGATTTCGCCCTCGTCAGTTCACGATGGCAATGCCCTTGATCTGTGCAAATACAGGTTGGCCAGGCGCCAGCGTCAGGGCCTGGGCCGAGCGTTGCGTGACCCTCGCCAACAAACGCGTGGGACCTGCATCAAGGACCACCATCGTCTGTCCGGGGCTGTCTTCACCCAGTGCCACCACGGTAGCTGACAGGACGTTGAGAATGCTGGTGTCGCTGGGGGCGGTGAGCGCCAGGCTCACGTCGCGCGCCTGCACACGCAGTCGTATGGGTTCGCCGATGGCGTGGGCCTTGGGGCTCACCAGCAATAGCTGCCCGCCGCTGAAAGCCACGGTGGCTATGTGGTCGTGTGCATCGTGCTGTTGCACGGTGCCTTCGATCACGGTGGCTGCCGTGTCGCCGTGGGCCAGGGGCAGATCCAGGCGCACGATCAGCTCGTTGGTACGGCCTTGCGCCAGCACGCGGCCCTCGCGCATCAACACCATGTGGCTGGCCAGTCGTGCGACTTCATCGATGGCGTGGCTCACATACAGCATCGGGATATCGAGTGTGTGGTGCAGCCGTTCCAGATAGGGCAGCACCTCGACCTTGCGCTGTGCATCCAGCGCCGCCAGCGGCTCGTCCATCAGCAGCAGGCGGGGGCTGGTGGCCAGCGCGCGCGCCATGGCCACGCGCTGGCGCTCGCCACCCGACAGGGCCTGGGGCTTGCGGTCCATCAGGGGGGCGATGCCCAGCAGGTCCACGGCCTGCTCCAGCGCCACCTTGCGGCGGGCGGCTGGCGTGCGCTGCAAGCCGTAGTCGATATTGCCGCGCACGCTCAAATGGTCGAACAGGCTGGCCTCCTGGAACACATAGCCCAGGCCGCGTTCGTGGGTGGCGCGCCAGATTTTCTGCGCATCGTCCTGCCATACATCACCGTTGACCGCCACACGTCCAGGCTGTGCGCGCTCCAGCCCGGCAATGGCGCGCAGGCAGGTGGTCTTGCCGCAGCCCGACGGGCCGAACAGGGCGGTCACGCCATGCCCGGGCAGCTGCAGGTTCACGTCCAGCGTGAAGCCGGGGCGCACCACTGAAAGCTGCGCGGTGATCTGCGCCGAAGAGGTACTGCTTGCCATCACTGCACCATGGAGGGAATCCGGCGGCGCGTGAGGTTCAGCCCCAGCAGCACCACAAACGAAAACAGCACCATGCCCCCGGCCAGCCAATGGGCCTGGGTGTATTCAAGCGCCTCGACATGGTCATAGATTTGCACTGACACCACGCGCGTCACGCCCGGGATGTTGCCGCCCAGCATGAGCACCACACCAAACTCGCCCACGGTGTGCGCAAAGCTCAGGATCGCGGCCGTGATAAACCCGGGGCGCGCCAGCGGCAGCGCCACCGTAAAGAAGCGGTCCAGCGGGCCTGCGCCCAGCGTGGCCGCCACTTCCAGCGGGCGCTGGCCTATGGCTTCAAACGCATGCTGCAGCGGCTGCACGGCAAAAGGCAGCGAGTAGATGAGCGAGCCCACCACCAGGCCCCAGAAGGTGAAGGGCAGGGTGCCCAGCCCCAGCCACTGCGTGAACTGCCCCATGGGCCCGTTGGGGCCCAGCGTGACAAGCAGATAGAACCCGATCACCGTGGGCGGCAGCACCAGCGGCAGCGCCACCATGGCCGACACCGGGCCACGCCAGCGCGACGGCGTGTGCGCCAGCCACCAGGCCAGTGGCGTGCACAGCACCAGCAGTAGCACCATGGTGGTGCCCGCCAGTCGCAGCGTGAGGCCGATGGCCGCCAGATCGGCGCTGGAAAAGGGCATGAAGATGAAAGGGGGCTGGAAGGGGGCGAGTGTGCCGCAGGCGGTCAGAAACTATAGCCGTACGACTGGATGATGGCGCGTGCCTTGTCGCCGCGCAGGTATTTCAGCAGCGCCGCAGCGGCTGCACTGTCTTTGCCGGGTTCGAGCAGTATTGCGTCCTGGCGGATGGGTTCATACAGGTTGGTGGGCACTTGCCAGGCCGATCCGCTGGTGATCTTGCCGTCTGCCATGACTTGCGAAAGCGCCACAAAACCCAGCGAGGCGTTGCCGGTGGCGATGAACTGATAGGTCTGTGCGATGTTTTCGCCCTGCACCAGGCGCGGCGTCAGCGCAGCCGTCACGCCGAGTTTGTCCATGACCTGCGTGGCCGCCAGACCATAAGGTGCCAGCTTTGGGTTGGCGATGGCCAGATGCTTGAAGTCGCCGGTCTTGAGCACGGCGCCTTGTGCGTCGACATAACCGGGTTGCGCGCTCCACAGCACGAGCGTGCCAACGGCATAGGTGAAGCGGGAGTGGGCTACCGCCTTGCCTTCGCGCTCCAGCTTGGCGGGGGTGGTGTCATCGGCCGCCAGCAGGATCTGGAACGGTGCGCCGTTGGTGATCTGCGCGTAGAACTTGCCAGTGGCGCCAAAGGCCAGCGCTGCCTTGTGGCCCGTGTCGGCTTCAAACGCAGCCGCAATTTTCTGCATGGGCGCCGTGAAGTTAGCGGCCACCGCCACCGACACCTGATCGGCGTGGGCTGCCTGGAGTGTGGCAAAGGCGAAACCCACAACGGCGAGGGCTTTAAACATAGGCGCTAGGCGAATTTGCATGGTGAGAAGGCGCTGATGCGCTATTCATTAATGGAATAGCGAAAGTATATGCCCCACCGCAACCAGCGGGCAATGCGGCCAGACAGCTCGCACGCAAAGCGGGGAATGTTTTGAGTTTCAATAATTCGACAATTGTTGTATTATTGATGCATGCAAGAAAACGACGTTGTCCGTGCCCTCGCTGCCCTGGCCCAGGAGGTTCGCCTGCGGGTCTTTCGCGCCCTGGTGGTGGCAGGCCCTGCGGGGCTGACCCCTGGCGACCTGTCCGCCCAGTTGGATGTGGCCGCCAATACCCTGTCCTTTCACCTCAAGGAGCTTTCGCATGCCGGGCTCATCAGCCAGGAGCGGCAGGGCCGCAACCTGGTCTACCGCGCCGCGTTCGACACCATGAATGCGCTCTTGGCCTACCTCACCGAAAACTGCTGCGAAGGCCAGGCCTGCGCCCCTGCCGACGCTGCAGCGTCCTGCCACTGCTGACTATTGTTTTAGGAGAACTCCCATGAAACGCTTTCACGCCCATGTGCATGTTGATGACCTGGCCCAGAGCATCGCTTTTTATTCCAAGCTGTTTGCGGTCGCCCCCACGCGTGTGGAGGCCGACTACGCCAAGTGGATGCTGGAAGACCCGCGCATCAACTTCGCCATCTCCACGCGCGGCGCCCAGCCGGGGCTGGACCACTTTGGCATGCAGACCGACGACGCAGCCGAGCTGGCCGAACTGAAGGCGCGCGCCGAGGCCGCCGACATGGCCCTGCTCGATGAAGGCAACACCACCTGCTGCTATGCCCGCAGCGAAAAACACTGGGTGACCGACCCGCAAGGCATTGCGTGGGAGCACTTTCACACCCTGGGTGACATCCCCGTTTTCAACGAAGCTAAGCAGTCCTCCGCAGCGGGCGCCTGCTGCACGCCTGCAGCGGCGCCGACGTCTGCCCCGGCGGCAGCGGCGACTCCACAGGCAGCATGCTGCGGCCCCGCTATGTCTTCCACCAACAAAGCCACCTGCTGCTGAGAGAGCCCCATGACTGCGCTGAACGTTCTTTTTCTCTGCACCCACAACTCGGCCCGCAGCATCCTGGCCGAGGCCTTGCTCAACGACATGGCGCCAAGCCGTTTCAAAGCGTACTCGGCGGGCAGCAGCCCGCGCGACAACCAGCAGCCCAACCCGCTGGGCCTGGAGGCTCTGCAGGCCGCCGGCATCTCGACCGAAGGCCTGCGCAGCAAAAATTGGGACGAGTTCGCCGCCCCCGGCGCCCCTGCGATGGACCTCATCATCACCGTCTGCGACAACGCGGCGGGCGAGGTCTGCCCCATCTGGCCCGGCCACCCGGCTACCGCGCACTGGGGCTATGCCGACCCGTCCGAAGGGGATGGCTCGGACGATGAAAAGCGCGAGGCTTTCCGCAAGACACTGCATGCCATCCACCAGCGGCTGGAGCTGCTGATCAACCTGCCCGCAGACAAGCTTGACAAGACCTTGCTGCAACACACGGCCCGCGAGCTGTCGCGCGAAGCCGTCACGCCATGACGGTGCAGTGCAAACCGGCCGGAGCACCCGCCCCGGCCCCCATGAGCGTGTTTGAGCGCTACCTCACCGTGTGGGTATTCTTGTGCATCGTGGTGGGCATCACGCTGGGGCAGTTCTTCCCCTCGGTGTTCCAGGCTGTGGGCCGCATGGAGATTGCAAAGGTCAACCTGCCCGTGGGCTTGCTGATCTGGGTGATGGTCATCCCCATGCTGGTGAAGGTGGACTTTGGTGCGCTGGGCGAGGTGCGCAAACACGCCCGGGGCATCGGCGTGACGCTGGTGGTGAACTGGCTGGTCAAGCCGTTCTCGATGGCGTTTCTGGGCTGGCTGTTCATCCGCCACTGGTTTGCGCCCTACCTGCCTGCGGACCAACTGGACAGCTACATCGCAGGCCTCATCCTGCTGGCGGCTGCGCCTTGCACAGCCATGGTGTTTGTATGGAGCCGCCTCACCGGCGGTGACCCGTTGTTCACGCTGTCGCAGGTGGCGCTGAACGACAGCATCATGGTGATTGCGTTTGCGCCGCTGGTGGCCTTTTTGCTGGGAATCTCGGCCATCACCGTGCCGTGGGACACCTTGCTCACCTCGGTGGTGCTCTACATCGTGATCCCGGTGGTGCTGGCCCAGTGGCTGCGCCGGTCGCTGCTGGCCAAGGGGCAGGCGGTGTTCGATGTCGTCATGGCGCGCATGGGGCCCTGGTCCATCGCCGCATTGCTGGCCACGCTGGTGCTGCTGTTTGCGTTCCAGGGCCAGGCCATCCTGCAGCAGCCGCTGGTGATTGCGCTGCTGGCCGTGCCCATCCTGATCCAGGTCTTCTTCAACGCGGGGCTGGCCTACTGGCTCAACCGCGCGGTGGGTGAGAAGCACAGCATTGCCTGCCCGTCGGCACTGATCGGTGCCTCCAACTTTTTCGAGCTGGCGGTGGCGGCCGCGATCAGCCTGTTCGGTTTCCACTCCGGCGCCGCGCTGGCCACCGTGGTGGGCGTGCTGATCGAGGTGCCGGTGATGCTGCTGGTGGTGCACATCGTCAACCGCAGCAAGGGCTGGTACGAGCGGGCGTGAGCGCTCAACCCTTGGTGGTGGTGGTGAGCAGCGCCACCACCTTGCGGGCCAGAGGGGCCGCCAGCATCACCGCCGGAAAGGCGAACAGCCACCCGGTGAGCCATGCGCCCGCCCAGAGGCTCACCCAATCCTGCTGGGGCTGCAGGGCGCGAAAGGTGGAGATGCCCGACACCAGCAGCGACATCACCCCGGACAGGATCAGGCTGAATAGTACCGGGCCATAGCGGGCGGGGATCATGCCGCAACCTCTTCGCCAGGCTGGCGTGCGCCCACACCGCCCAGGCGCTGCAGTGTCTCGGCGAAATGCTGGCCGAACATGCGGGCGGTCTTGGTGTCGCCGGGCACAAACGCATCGGCTGCCGCTCCATGGCCCGCCTGCGCCATCAGGCCCGCCCAGGAGCCGAGGCGGTTGGCCGCTTCGTCGTTCGGCACCCCGGCATGCTGCTCGGGAAGGATGGGGTTGCCCACCCACACCATGCCGTGCTGCATGGCAAACACCCACATCGACATCAGCGTGGACTGCTTGTCGCCCGCAGGCAGCGACGACACGGTAAAGCCCGCCGCAAGCTTGTTCTTGAGCTGCTGCGTTTTCCAGAGACGGCCGGTGGCATCCATGAAGGTCTTGAACGGCCCGGACACCCCACCCAGGTAGGTGGGCGAGCCCAGGATGACGCCGTCGTAGCGCAGCAGGCGGTCGGGCGCCTGCGCCAGGTCTTCGGCCCGGACCAGTTCAGCGAGGACGCCCGGCACGGCGCGTGCGCCGTCTAGCACGTGGTGGGCGATGTGTGCGGTGTGGCCGTGGGCGCTGTGATAGACGATGGCAATGTGTTGCATGGTGTGAGTTCCTTAGGAGTGATTTCTGGGGAGAAGGCGCGAGGCAGGTCAGCGTGAAATCAGTGCGATGACCAGCGCGGAGAGATACAGGCCCAGGCCAAATACGGTGTGGTTGGCCAGGCTGCGCAGGCAGTTTTTGAGCGGGGTGGGCGTGCGCGAGGCCGCAAAGCCCGAGCCCATGGAGGGCTGCATTACCAAGAGCGGCGCCGCCACGGTGCCCATGCCCACGGTCAGCGCGGGCCACAGGGTGGGGCTGTGGACCCAGGCGGTGCCCTGCAGGGACAGCAGCAGCACCGCAAAGGCCACGCCCACGGCGTAGTGTGTGAGCCAGCCCCAGGCCAGCTCGCCGCGGATCGGAGCGGCCTTGGCGATGGCGGCGTGGGCGATCTGGCCGCGCAGCAGGTGGCCCACCCAGCGGCCAATGAAGGCGAAGTTGAGCGTGGGCACGCCCAAACTTTTGAGCAGCAACAGCCAGGCATCCATGACGGCGGTGGCGCCGATGCCGATGAGCATCGCGAGTGGAATGTCTTGCAGTGAGAGAGTCATCAAAACACCTCGAAAAGTTGACGGAAGAAGGTTTTGAAAGGAATATAGAAGTTCAAGTCAACTTGAGGTCAAGGGGTTTTTTCATGGACATTGCCGAAGTCGCCAAACGCTCCGGGCTGCGGGCGTCCACGCTGCGGTATTACGAAGAGAAGGGGTTGATCCAGTCGGTGGGACAACCGGGCGAGCGCCGCCGGTTTGCGCCCGGCGTGATGGACCAGCTGGCGCTGATCGCGCTGGGGCAATCGGCGGGGTTCTCGCTGGACGACATCCGGTCGATGTTCTTGCCCAGTGGCGAGCCCAACATCGACCGCCAGTTGCTGTCGGCCAAGGCCGACGAACTCGACACCATGGTCAAACGCCTCAAGGCCATGAGCAACGGCCTGCGGCACGCAGCGGCTTGCCCTGCCAAGAGCCACGCGCAATGCCCCTCGTTCCAGCGGCTGCTGACGGCTGCAGCTACCGGCGCGCTGGAGCGCCAGAAAAAGCGCGCGAAGCCTGTCACGGGGCTGCGCCGCAAGGCAGCATGAAGGGGTCTCTCAGGCATCATCGGCGCATGCCTGTTTCTCTCTCCCTCTCGGATGCGCTTGGCCATGCCCTGACCGACAAGCGCATCGACATCCTGCGCCAGATCGGTGCCTGTGGCTCTATCTCGCAGGCTGCGCGTGCCGTGGGCGTGAGCTACAAGGCGGCATGGCAGGCGCTGGACACGCTCACCAATCTGGCGGGAACTCCCCTGGTGGCCCGTGCCGTTGGCGGCGCGGGCGGCGGTGGTGCGCAGCTGACCGATGCGGGGCGCGAGCTGCTGGCGGCGGCCGATGCCATGGCCCAGGCGCGTGGCGCCGTGCTGTCGCGCTGGCAGGCCACGCCGCATGCCGGGCCCGCGCTGGCCAGGCTGGCGGTGCGCACCAGCATGCGCAACCAGATGCCTGCCGTGGTGCAGCGACTCGAGGTGTTGGGCCAGATCGTGCGGGTGCATCTTCAGATCGGCCCGAACCAGGCCCCCCTGCTTGCCGACGCGCCGCCCACCTTTGCGTCACGCATCACGCGCGAGAGTGCGGAGTTGCTGGGTCTGCAGCCGGGGCTGGCCGTGCAGGTGCTGTGCAAGGCGACTGCCGTGCGTGTGGAGCGCGCTGGTGAGCCCCCAGTGTCCTCAGCGTCAGCTGTGGCTGTATTGGCACAGGCTGGGCATGGCACCTGCCGCCTGCCAGCGAAGGCCGTGCGCGTGGTGCGGGGCGAGTCGGGCGATGAGGTGTCAGCCCAACTGGCGGCGGGGCTGTCCATGGTGGGCTTTGCCTCGCCGGGCAGCGGCCTCAGAGCGGGCAGCAGGGTGGACCTGGTGCTGGAAGAAAACGCCGTGGTGCTGGCGCTGACAGACATCTGACCGGTTGCCACGGGCGGTGGGGATGTTTTATTGCTATGTTATTTATAGCTTGTGGCGCTTGTTGGTAAAGCGTTGGAGGCACTTTTTGCTTGTTTCTTTGACAACAGGTGCGTGTTGTGGAGTGGCCGCACTGTGCCCTGGCTTGGACTTTGGCGGCAGGGCCCCATCAGCGTTGCGCGCCTTTTATGCCCTTCATGCCTTTGGCATCGCTGGCGAATTGCGCATCTCGGTGGTCGTTGGCATCTCGCGTGCTGTCGCCGCTTTGGGCGCGCCGAGCTTACGGTACACCGTGGCGCGGCTGATGCCCAGTGCCCGCGCGGCTTCGGCCACGTTGCCTCGGGCGTGTTGCACCGCCTGGCGAATCATGGCGGTTTCTGTTTCGCGCAGGGGGGCGGAGGTTGCCGCTGCAACAGCCGGGGCAAGCCGCGGCGCCAAGGTGGTGGGCCGGGGCGGGTTGCACAGGCTGAGGGCCCGGTCGGGCAGCAGCGCCAGTGCCTGCAGGCGCAGACCCGACCACAGCGGCAAATCGACGGGCTGCGTGCGGTGCTGGCGGGCGGCGTCGAACAGGCAGGCGCAGGGCAGCGCCAGCAGGTCGCCGCAGTGGGTGCGGGCGTTTGGCAAGCGAAGGGGCTGGGGCACCAGTTGGCGGGCCATGCTGTTGCAGCCCAGCACAAAGCCATCGGCGTCCAGGGTCAGCAGCCCGTCGCCCTCGCTGCCCAGCATGCCGCCGGGCCAGTTCAGGCGCAGCAGCAGCGCGTATGGCTGCTGCAGCAGCAGGGCGTCTTCCATGGCGCGGGCGGACCGGGTCACCAGGTGGCGCAGTTCGGGGCGCTCGGGCACGTCCACGCCCGTGAGGTCCAGCATGCCGACGCAGCGGCCCTGCGGATCGAACAGCGGCGCGCCCGCGCAGCTGTAGCTGCTGTTGCCGTCAAAAAAGTGTTCTCCCCGGTGCAGCCACACTGGTTGCAATTCGGTCAGTGCTGCGCCGATGGCGGTGGTCCCCACACGGGCTTCGGAGAGGTCGATGCCTGCCCGGCCGATGGCCGCGGCGCGCGGGTCGCTGTGGTCGCAATGACCCAAGACATTCACAACCACCCCCTGTGCGTCTGTCAGCATCGCGAAGTAGCGCATGCCAGCCACGGCCCGCGTGAGCTGCTCCAGCACCGGCCGGGCGGCTTGCAGAAGAGGGCGGTTTTGCTCCAGGCTGCGGCGCAGCGCGGGCGCGCTCACCGCGTCAAAAACGACATGCTCCGTGGGCGCCAGCCCACGCGCCAGGCAGCGTTGCCAGGACTGCGCAATCCAGGGTTCGATCCCGGCATGTGCGGAGACAGCGCCATCGCTCAGCAGCGCGTGGCGGGCCTGCGCGATGAGCGCATGGCGGCTGGCGGGTGTAGAGGGCACGCAGGACGACATGGTGGCCAGTTTCCTTGAAGACTTCGCGACGAGGCGCGCCGCATGCTGACAACCACGCCACGGCGGCCATGGCGCTGCCGTCGGTGGGTTACATCAGCGGCACCCCGCTGCACATCATGCGCGGGTGTGCAGTGCAGCATGTTTCATTTTGAGAATATCCAGCCAGGGCCGCTGGAAATCTAGGGTTGTCCCTAGGGATGGGCGGTAGGGCGCGGCAGAAGATGCGTGGGCTAAGAACGCATTCATATCCAGCCAAAACCATTCCAGGAGACAGCCAGATGCAAGTCCAGTTCACGGTCAACGGGCGCTCGACCAGCGTTGACGTTCCTCCCAACACCCTGCTTGTCCATGCGCTGCGAGAGCATCTGCTGCTCACCGGCACCCACGTGGGCTGCGACACCAGCCAGTGTGGGGCGTGCACGGTGCATGTGAATGGCCGGGCCGTGAAATCGTGCGCCATGCTGGCGGTGCAGGCGCAAGGCGCCGACGTGCAGACCATCGAAGGCCTGGCCGCGCCCGACGGCACCATGCACCCCATGCAGGCGGCGTTCAAGGAATGTCACGGGCTGCAATGCGGCTTTTGCACCCCCGGCATGGTGATGAGCGCGGTGGACCTGTGCAAGAACCACCCCAACGCCACCGAGGGCGAGATCCGCGAGCTGCTCGAAGGCAACATCTGCCGCTGCACCGGCTACCAGAACATCGTGCGCGCGGTGCAGGTTGGCCAGAAGGCCATGGCCGGCGCCTGAGCCCGCCCACCGTCCCCACGCCAGAACAATCCAAGGAGACAACCATGGGTGCATCCGACTTTTCCAAGCTGCCGCACATCGGCGAATCGCTCAAGCGCAAGGAAGACTATCGCTTTCTGACCGGCGCGGGCCAGTACACCGATGACGTGGTGCTGGCCGCGCAAAGCCATGCCGTATTCGTGCGCTCGCCCCACGCGCACGCCAGAATCAACAGCATCAACGTGGACGCCGCCAAGGCTGCGCCCGGCGTGCTGGGTGTGTTTGTCGGCACCGATGTGGCGGCCGACAACATCAATGGCCTGCCATGCGGCTGGCTCATTACCAGCACCAATGGCGAGCCCATGAAGGAGCCGCCGCACCCCATCCTGGCGCAGGGCAAGGTGCGCTACGTGGGCGACCAGGTGGCCATGGTGGTCGCGCAAACCCAGCAGCAGGCGCGCGACGCGGCCGAGCTGGTGGAGGTCGACTACGACGTGCTGCCCGCCGTCGTCAACGTGGCCGATGCGGCTGCCGGTGCTGTGGCGGGCGCGGCGGTGCACGACATCGCGCCCGACAACCATTGCTTCAAATGGGCCATTGGCGACAAGGGCGCAGTGGACGCTGCGTTTGCCAACGCCGCGCATGTCACCCAGATCGACCTGATCAACAACCGCCTGATCCCCAACGCCATGGAGCCACGCACGGCCATTGGCAGCTACAGCCGGGCGAACGACGAATACACCCTGTACGTCAGCAACCAGAACCCGCATGTCGAGCGCCTGTTGATGACGGCCTTTGTGATGGGCCTGCCCGAGCACAAGGTGCGGGTGATTGCCCCCGATGTGGGCGGCGGCTTCGGCTCCAAGATCTTTTTGTACGCCGAAGATGTCTGCCTGACCTGGGCCTCCAAGAAGCTCAATCGCAACATCAAGTGGGTGGCCGACCGCAGCGAGTCGTTCCTCACGGACGCCCATGGCCGCGACCACGTGAGTCATGCCGAAATGGCCATGGACAAGGACGGAAAATTTCTGGCCCTGCGTGTGCACACCCATGCCAACCTCGGCGCCTATCTGTCCACGTTTGCCAGCGCGGTGCCCACCATCCTGTATGCCACGCTGCTGGCCGGGCAATACACCACGCCGCAGGTGCACGTTGAAGTCGATGCGTGGTTTACCAACACCTCGCCGGTCGATGCGTACCGGGGTGCAGGGCGACCCGAGGCGACCTACCTGCTGGAACGCCTGGTCTCGCGCTGCGGCTGGGACATGAACCTGTCGCAGGACGAGATCCGCAAGCGCAACTTCATCACCAGCTGGCCCTACCAGACGCCCGTGGCGCTGCAATACGACGTGGGCGACTACCACGCCTGCATGACGCAAGCCCAGCAACTGGGTGATGTGGCGGGCTTTGCGGCGCGCAAGGCCGCCAGCGAGGCCAAGGGTTTCAAACGTGGCATCGGCTATTCGTCGTACATCGAGGCCTGCGGCATTGCGCCGTCCAACATCGCCGGTGCGCTCGGTGCGCGCGCGGGCCTGTTCGAATGCGGCGAGGTGCGCGTGCACCCCACGGGCAGCGTGACGGTGTTCACCGGCTCGCACAGCCATGGGCAGGGGCACGAGACGACGTTTGCACAGGTGGTGGCCGCGCGCCTGGGCATCCCGGTCGAGAACGTGGACATCGTGCACGGCGACACGGGCCGCGTGCCGTTTGGCATGGGCACCTACGGCTCGCGCTCCATCAGCGTGGGCGGTGCGGCCATCATGAAGGCGTTGGACAAGATCGAGGCCAAGGCCAAGAAGATCGCCGCCCATTTGATGGAGGCGAGCGACGCCGACATCGACTTCAGCGGCGGTGAGTTCACCGTGCGCGGCACCGACAAGAAGATCCCGTTTGGCCAGGTGGCGCTCACCGCCTATGTGCCGCATAACTATCCGCTCGACAAGCTTGAACCAGGGCTCAACGAGACGGCCTTCTACGACCCCACCAACTTCACCTTCCCCGCAGGCACCTACATCTGTGAGGTGGAGATCGATCCCGCCACGGGCAGCACGCGGGTGGACAAGTTCACCGCCGTGGACGACTTCGGAACCATCATCAACCCCATGATCGTGGAAGGCCAGGTGCATGGCGGCCTGGTGCAGGGCATTGGCCAGGCGCTGATGGAAAACTGCGTGTACGACCGCGAGACGGGCCAACTGCTCACCGGCAGCTTCATGGACTACGCCATGCCACGCGCCGACGACTTTCCCAACTTTCAGCTGGGCCACGTGTGCACGCCCTGCACACACAACCCGCTAGGCACCAAGGGTTGCGGCGAGGCCGGGGCCATCGGCTCGCCGCCCGCCGTGATCAACGCGGTGCTCGATGCGCTCAGGCCTTTTGGTGTGCGCGATTTCGACATGCCCGCATCGCCCCACCGCGTGTGGGAAGCCATCCAGTCGGCAAAGGCATGAAACACCCCTTGAGTCGCTTCGCACCCACTCTCTCAAAGGGGGGCGCCGCCGGCGCGGCGGGGCGGCCCTTGCGCGGCGGCCGCTGGCCTGCTCCGCGCGTTGTTCACCGGTTGCGAGCCTTTGCTGCCGCAGCATGAAAACTGACAGGAGTTCTTTATGTACGCATTCACCTTTGAAGCGCCTTCCTCCACTGCCGCCGCCGCGCAGCTCATCGCCCAGGGCGGCAAGCTGCTGGCGGGTGGGCAAAGCCTGCTGCCTTCCATGCGCCTGCGCCTGGCCCACCCCGAGAAGATCATCGATATCAACAGCATCCCCGAGCTGGCGGGCATCCGCCGCGAGGGCAACACGCTGGTGATTGGCGCCATGACGCGCCACATGGACGTGGCCAACAACGCGGACGTGAAGGCCGCCATCCCTGCGCTGGCCGACCTGGCCTCACACATTGGCGATCGCCAGGTGCGCGCACGCGGCACGCTGGGCGGGTCGGTGGCCAACAACGACCCCGCCGCCTGCTACCCCAGCGCCGTGCTGGGCCTGGGGGCCACGGTCATCACCAACCAGCGCGAGATCGCGGCCGACGACTTCTTCGTGGGCATGTACACCACGGCGCTCGAAGAGGGCGAGATCATCACCGCCATCCGCTTCCCCATTCCCAAACGCGCCGCTTACATGAAGTTCAAGCAGGCGGCATCGCGCTTCTCGCTGGTGGGGGTGTTTGTGGCGCAGACCGACAGCGGCGTGCGCGTGGCCGTCACCGGTGCGGCCAGCAGCGTGTTCCGCCATGCGGGGCTGGAGGCGGCACTCAACCAGAGCTTCACCCCCCAGTCTGCCGCCAGCGTGAAGATCGATGAGAGCGACCTGAACGCCGACATTCACGCCAGCGCGGCGTATCGCGCCAACCTGATCAGCGTACAAACCCAGCGGGCAGTGGCGCAGATGCTGGGCTGATGGGGGCGGGGGTTACCGCTGCCACCGTACGGCATTCGTAGGGTTTTTGAGTCAAATTGGCTGCTGGCGCTTTATGGATAAGCGCTAACAGCTATGAATTAAGTAGCAATGAATTCGTCTATAGCCGCCCCTGTTCCGGTTTCCATCGATGCCTTGGTACAGGCTTTGCAGGGCGTGGGCTACTTTGCCGACCGGCGCCTGGCCACGGCCGTGTTCTTGGCGCTCAAGCTGCAGCGTCCCTTGCTGCTGGAGGGCGAGCCAGGGGTGGGTAAAACAGCGCTGGCCCAGGCGCTGGCCAAGGTGCTCTCACGCAGCCTGATCCGCCTGCAGTGCTACGACGGCCTGGAGCAGCGCGAGGCGCTGTACGAGTGGAACTACGCGGCTCAACTGCTGCACATGAGGGCTGCAGAAGGCAAAGGCAGTGCCGACATGGCGCAGGTGGAGCGCGAGGTGTACCAAGACCGCTACCTCATCCGCCGCCCCTTGCTGCAAGCCCTGCAGGCACCCGCACCGGGCGCCGTGCTGCTCATCGATGAGGTAGATCGCGCCGACGAGCCCTTCGAGGCCTTTTTGCTCGAATACCTGGGCGAATACCAGGTCAGCATTCCCGAGATCGGCACCGTGCGCGCCACGGCCGCGCCGGTCACCATCCTCACCAGCAACCGCACACGCGACCTGCACGACGCTGTCAAGCGCCGCTGTCTGTACCACTGGCTGGACTACCCCGAGCGCGAGCGCGAGCTGGCCATCGTGCGGGCCCAGGTGCCGGATGCCAGCGCGGCCTTGGCGACCCAGGTGGCGGACTTTGTCGGCCGCCTGCGCAGCCAGCCGTTTGCCAACGCCTTTCAGCGCGCACCGGGCATTGCCGAGAGTGTGGAATGGGCGAAGGCGCTGGTGGCACTCGACACCATCGTCGTGGACCCCGAGGTGGTGCAAGACACCGCAGGCATCCTGTTCAAGCAGCGAGAGGATGTGGCGGCACTGACCAGCGACATGGCCGCACAGCTGCTGCAGCCTGCCGATGCCACGGCGTGACGGTGGGCGCGAACACGAAGAGCCATTGCATGTACCAGCGCACCACTTTCTCACAGCTGGGTGATGCGCGCACGGGCAAGCTTGCCGACAACCTCAGCGGCTTTGGCCGCACGCTGCGGCGCGCGGGCGTGCGGGTGGATGCGGCCCGCATGGCGCTGGCCCAGCAGGCGGTGATGTTGGTGGGCATGGCGCGCGAAGATGTCAGCGCGGCCCTGGAGGCCGTGTTTGTCAGCTGTGAGCAGGATCGCCTGGTGTTTCGCGAGCTGTTTGACGTTTACTTTCGCAACCCCAACGTCGCGCAAAAGCTGCTGGCGCAAATGCTGCCCAGTGCCGAGACCAAGGCCGAGCCTGCCAAGCGCCGTCCCCGCGTGAGCGAGGCCCTGGCCCCCGTGCATGCCGCGCGCAATGCCCCGGCGCCGCGTGAGGAGGACAAGGTCGACTTCGACGCCGCCATGACCGCCAGCGATCTGCAACGCTTGCGGCACGCCGATTTCAACCAGCTCTCTGCCAGCGAATACCTGCTGGTGGAGCGGCTGGCACGCGAGGTGCCCTTGCCCCTGCCGCGCTATGCCGCGCGCCGCACGCGCCCCGGCACGCGCGGCCACCGCCCCCACTGGCCCGGCGCCATGCGCAAAGCGGCGCGCTCTGGCGGCGAGGTGCTGGAGGTGCCGCTGCTGCAACGCCGCCAGCAACCCTTGCCTGTGCTGGTGCTGGTGGACGTGTCGGGGTCGATGGAGCGCTACGCGCGCCTGCTGCTGGCCTTTTTGCATGCGGCCACGGCGCCGCGCCATGCGGGCCCTGGCCTGCGCCGCGATGTGTTTGCATTTGGCACCGGCCTGACCGACCTCACCCCGGCCTTTCGGCTTGCCGATACCGACGCCATGCTGGACGCAGCCAGTCAGGCCATCCACGACTTTGCAGGCGGCACCCGCATGGGAGACAGCCTGGCCCAGCTGCGCATGCACCACGCCCGCCGCTTGGTGGGGCGGCGCACGCTGGTGCTGCTGGTGAGCGATGGGCTCGATACGGGCACCCCCGAGGTGCTGACCCGCGAGCTGGCCTGGCTGCGGCGCCATGGTGGCCGCCTGCTGTGGTTGAACCCGTTGCTCCGGTTTGAGGGCTATGCACCCACCGCCAGCGGCGCCGCCGCATTGCACCGGCAAGCCCATGGCATGCTGGCCATCCACAACCTGAGCCGGTTGCAGGATCTTGCAGGCAGCCTGGCGACACTGTTGCGGCAGTAACCGCGTTTTACGATCCCCCAGCACACCGAGAGGAACCCATCATGGAAATGCAAGCCAGCCGTACCTTGGCCGTCAGCCAGCAACAGGCCTGGGAGGCGCTCAACGACCCCGAGGTGCTCAAGCTGTGTATCCCCGGCTGCGACAAAGTAGAGCCCACGGCGGACCACCAGTACAGCGTGGCCATGGCGCTCAAGATCGGGCCGGTGTCCGCCAAGTTTGCCGGCGAGATCACCCTGTCCGACATCGTTCCGCCCGAGAGCTACACCATTGCCTTCGATGGCTCTGGGGGGGTGGCCGGTTTTGGCAAAGGCAACGCCCAGGTGCGGCTTGAACCGCTGCCGGTGGACGCGGCTGGCCAGGCCAGTTGTGAGCTGCACTACGCCGTGCATGCCACCGTGGGCGGCAAGATTGCGCAGCTGGGGCAGCGTCTGATCGACGGCGCCGCTAAATCGATGGCCGAGGATTTTTTCAAGCGGTTTGACAATGAGATGCAACGGCGTCACCCGCGCGCGGAACCCCCGCCGTCGGATGCCGAGGCGCCACCAGGCGTCCTGGTTGCGGCGGCCGATGACACTATGGTGCCGGGCGGTGGTGTGCCCGTCTGGGTGTGGGCTGTGGGTGTGGCCGCGCTGGTGTTGCTGGCCTGGTGGTTCAATCGGGGGTAAACATCGTTTGACGACAAAGGTCTTGGATCATGGAAAACCTGGATGTCTTCGTATTGCGCACGCTGCACAGCTGGCGTGCCGCAGGGCGACGCGCGCTGATGGCCACTGTGGTGCGCACCTGGGGCTCATCGCCCCGGCCCGTGGGCTCCATTATGGCGCTGTGCGAGGACGGTGCCGTGGTGGGCTCGGTGTCGGGCGGGTGCATTGAAGACGATCTGATCGACCGCTACACCCGCGCCTACGTTCATCTGGCCACTGCGAATCCCACAGCGACCGCGGCAGCCGCGTCTACGGAAACAACGGCAAACCCGCCCGGGGCCGACCACAGCATCCCCAGCGGGCCTCCGGCGTTCGTCAAATATGGCATCACTGCCGATGAGGCGCACCGTTTTGGCTTGCCTTGCGGCGGCACACTCGAACTGCTGCTGGAGTACGACCCCGATCCCTGCGGGCTGGCCGAGTTGCTGGCCCTGCTGCAATCGGGGCACCTGGTGCAGCGCACTGTGCGGCTGTCCGACGGCACCGCAACGCTGTCGATGATCCCGGCACCCCAGGCCATGACGATCGATGTCCACCAGTTGACCAACACTTTCGGGCCCGAGTACCGCATGCTCATCATTGGCGCGGGCCAGCTGACCGAGTACCTGGCCACCATGGCGCTGTTCAGTGGCTTTGCCGTCACCGTGTGCGACCCGCGCGAGGAGTACCGCGCCAGTTGGCATGTGCCTGGGGCCACCGTGGTCAGCGAGATGCCTGACGATGTGGTGCAGGCCTTCAAGCCCGACCACCGCACCTGTGTGGTGGCCCTTACACACGACCCCAAGCTCGACGACCTGGCGCTGCTGGAGGCCCTGCAGACCGATGCCTTCTACGTGGGGGGCATCGGTTCACGCCGCAACAACGAAGCGCGCCGCGCCCGCATGGTGGAGCATTTCGACCAGACGGCAGAGAGTCTGGCCCGTCTCAGGGGCCCCATCGGCATCTACATTGGCAGCAAAACACCGCCCGAGATCGCAGTGAGCGTCATGGCCGAGATCCTGGCGGTGAAGAATGGCGTTACATTGCCGCGCGACATGGCGGTGGCCGAGGCCAAGAACGAACGCGAACAGCAGCACAGTGACCTGGGCACGCCGGTGTGTGGCGTGCGTTAGCCGTGCATTAGCACTTCGCACTTCGCACTGCGGCGGGCCACCTGAACCCAAACGCAAACCAAGGACGCTCCATGGGCGCTCCGTGGGTTGCGGTCAGATCGACGGCATCACCACCGGGCCACCTTTCGCAATGCCGCGCTGGTAGGCCGACCGCGCCCGCATGCGTTGCTGGTAGGCCAGCAGATGCGGGCAAGCCTGGGCATGGGAGGCGCGCGAGAGTGCGGCCTCCACGGCAAAACTCATCTGAAAATCCGCCATGGTGAGGTGCTCGCCTGCAAACCAGGTGTGCTGGCCCAAGTGCTGCTCCATGAAGTCGAGCGCGGTGTTGACGTTGGGGTCGATCAGCTTGGCCTGGACCTTGCCGCACAGGGCCTTGGCAATGGGTTTCACGAAGAAGGGCATGGGCTGCGTCGGGATGGTCATGAACACCAGCTTCATGACCATCCAGTTCATGAGAGACCCTTCGGCGTAGTGCATCCAGAACCGGCACTGGCGGTACTCCGGCGTGCGCGGCGCAGGCTGCAGGTGGGCCAGGTCCGCAGCAGAGGCCTGGGCGGCATAGGTTTCGACCAGGTATTCGATGATGGCGCCCGACTCGGCGATCACCTCCTCTCCATCGGTGATGACAGGCGACTTGCCCAGAGGGTGGATCTTCTTCAACTCGGGCGGCGCCAGCCTGGTGGCCTTGTCGCGCTGGTAGATTTTTAGCTCGTACGGAACGCCGAGTTCTTCCAGGAGCCAGAGGATGCGTTGTGAACGCGAGGTTTCGAGGTGGTGGACGGTGATCATGCACGTCATCTTAGAACCTGTGGACGCTGCTGGTTTGCCATCATTTGCACGCTGTCGACGGGCTGCAGTGATGCATGCCTTTGGTAGCGAATGGCCAGGCTGAATCAAGAGGTCTTGAGCAGCGGGTTTTGCTGCGTAAAACGCTGAACCGCCTTGCTTCAGGGCCGCATCAAAAAGGCGCGCAATAAAAGCCAGTGTTCCACGCACTGCGCAGCCATCAAATGGGCGGCCGCATTTTCGAGCTGGTTGGCACGCACACTTTCGGCGGGGTGGCCCAGTGTCAGCAGCACGGTCGCCAGGCTGTGCGCCAGGCGCCGAAGGGCCGACCAGTCCTGTGCCGCGCAGGCGGTGTCCCCCAGTTTCACGTCGGCTGGAAACTGCTGCACGCAGCTGGCACGATAGGCTTTGAACAGGAAGGTGTCGCCTGCAAAGTGGGTCGCGATGGCTTCGGCCTCATCGGCTTTTTCGGCCTTGTCGCTTGTGCTGCGGAGCACGTCTTGGCCGTTGCTTTCAGCAGTGGCTACGCTTGGGGCGAGGTGCTGGTCGATATGGAGGGCATCGCGCACGCAGGCTTCCAGTTCCAGCACCGAGGCGGGTTTGGACAGCAGGCGCCACACCTTCAAGGCCCCGAGCTGTTCGCGCACAGCGGGCGTAAGCCCTGCGCTGAACACCACTACAGGCACTTTCGCCCCGGGCGCTGGCTCGTTGAGTAGCCGCTGCACCAGGTCGATGCCCGACTCTCCGGGCAGCATCAGGTCTGTAATGATCAGCTGCGCGCCACCGGCTTTCAGTGCCTGCATGGCGTCTGGCACATTGGCGCAGGTCACCAGTTCAATCGGCATTTCCTCCAGCGCCATCTGCACAAAGCGTGCAATGGAGGTGTCGTCCTCCACCAGCAACACGCGGGGGCGTGTCATGTCGGCGCCTTCGCAGAAGGAAGGCACGCCGCAAGAGCGGCAGGCAGATCAGCCACCAGTCGCGGCTTGTGTATGACCTTGACTCCCTGCAAGGCAAACGCGTATGGCTCCCGTTGTGCCGTGTCCAGCGACGTGACAACGATGAGGTGGCTGCGGGTGAATTGCGGTTGTGAGCGTAACGCGGTGATGAGTGTGGCGCCATCAATGCCCGGCAGCAGGATGTCCACGATCAGGACATCGGGCTGTGTCTGGCCATACATGGCCAGACCGGCAATTCCGTCATTGGCCACATGCAACACAACGTCAGGAAAGTGCTGCTGCACGATCAGCCCCACCAGGTTCTGAAAGTGGACGGAATCTTCTATCAGCAGAATTTGCTTTGCAGCGGGCGCCGCTTTCAGGGCGGGGTTGTGGGTTTTGATCGCTGCGGTGGGTTCAGCCCCCGCATTGCCCGCGGGTTCTGCCGTATCTGCCCCCATGTGCCGATGGCTGCTGACCCAGTGCTCCACAGAAGCGCGGGAGATTCTGCGATGCCCCCCTGGGGTTTTCCAGGCATCAAGTTCATGGCGATCCACCATGAGTTGGACGGACCGCACGGCCATTCCCAGCATCTTCGCGACCTCTAGCGTGGTGTAGTGGTCGGAGAGCGGGGGAGAGGAGGTGTAAGGGTCAGATTGCATAGGTTGGCATTTTCTCGCGAATTTTTTCTCTTCATCTCTTGTAATTGATAAATATGATTGATATGATCGAAAAATCGTAAGAAGAAGTTAAAAATAGCGTCTTTTGAGCCCTCAATGGAGGCGACTCATCCGAAAGTGATCCCCTCATGAAAAAAATCCTGATCGTCGAAGACCATATGGATATCCGTAAATTGCTCAAAATGACGCTGGAATTTGATGATTTTGACATCCATGAGGCAGCTACCGGCGATGCAGGTTGGACGCTGGCCCGTGAACTGCGGCCCGACATCGTGTTGCTGGATGTGATGATGCCCGGAACTCTGAACGGGCTGGATGTGTGTCGTCTCATCAAGGCAGACCCGCTGACCCGCCATACCAAGGTGATCATGCTGACGGCGCGAGTCCAGGCGGCTGACCGCGAGGCGGGCATTGCGGCGGGGGCGGACGACTACTTGATGAAGCCCTTCAGCACGCTCCAGGTGCTGGAAACGATCTATCGCCTGGAGGCCACGCTATGACCACTGCGAGCGCACAGGCCGGATGTCCGCTACTCGATGGGAATGCGCGGTGCTTTGACGAAGCGGCGGCGGCGCAGATGGAGCGATTTGTGTCGGATTTCGGGCGCATGTACTGCGAGCGCAATGAAGCTTTGCGCGAGGTGACGCGTGCCCACCATGCCGCGCTTTTTCAGCTCTCTGCCGCTGCGGATCTGAAGGACGATGACACGGGCGTTCATATCGTTCGCATTGGATATTTGGCAGAGGCGTTGGCACTTTTTCTGGGCCAAAGTCCCGACTATGCACGCATGCTGCGCAAGGCGGCGCCCATGCATGACATCGGCAAGATCGGCATCCCCGACAGCGTGCTCAAAAAGCCCGGCCCCCTGACGGCTGACGAGCGACAGAGCATGAACCGCCACGCCGCCATGGGCGCAGAGATTCTTGGGCGCTCGCACATCCCCGTTTTTTTGATGGCGGCCGAGCTGGCGTTGACGCACCATGAGCGTTATGACGGCGGGGGCTATCCCGCTGGTTTGGCAGGCGACGCGATTCCGTTGTCCGGCCGGATCACTGCAGTGGTGGATTTTTTTGATGCGGTGACCATGGACCGCGTATATCGGCCCGCTTTCACGGTGGAGCAAGCGTTGGAGATGTTGTCCGCTGAGCGGGGCAAGGCGTTTGATCCCCACGTGGTCGATGTGTTTTTGGCGCATGCCCATGAAATCAACGATTTACGGTGCAAGATCACGCGGGAATGCCCCTCGTTTGATGCACTGATCGATTCTTTGTGATGTACCTCCTCACCCTCGACACAGGCACCCAGGACATGAATACCAACAACTTTTGGCGACGCTGTGTGATGGCCGTTGGCGCGTGTCTGGCGGTGTGGTCCATGCAGGCCACAGCCGGGCCAGTGATGCAGAGGGTGCAGTCCGAGGCGGTGGTGAAGGTGTGCATCTGGCCTGACTATTACGGGGTGACATACCGCCACCCGCGCACGCAGGAGCTGGGCGGAATCGATATTGAACTGGCCGCTGAGCTGGGCCGTGACCTGAAGGCCAAGGTCGAGTTCGTGGAGTCGTCATTCCCCACGCTCATTGACGATCTGACGCATGACCGGTGCGACGTCGCCATGTTTGCCATCGGCATATTGCCCCAGCGGGCAGAGAAACTGGCGTTCACGCAGCCTTATCTGCGCAGCGATATTTATGGCGTCACCACCAAGAGCAATGCCGTGGTCAAGCAATGGTCGGACATCGATAAACCTGGCGTGATGGTGGCGGTGCAGTCGGGTACGTTCATGGAGCCTGCGATGGCACAGAGCCTCAAGAAAGCGACGATGGTTACGGTGAAGCTCCCAGCCACCCGGGAACGCGAGTTGATGGCCGGGCGAGTGGATGTCTTCATGACCGACTATCCCTACAGTCGTCGCTTGTTGGACAACGCAGACTGGGCGCGCCTGATTGAGCCGCCACAGCCGTTTTTTGTGTTGCCCTACGCATACGCCGTCAAGCCTGGCGATGAGGCCTGGCTGACTGTGATGGATGCTTTTGTGAGCCGTATCAAGCGTGATGGCCGGTTGAAGGCTGCAGCCAGCCACCACGGCCTGGATGCGATTGTGGTGCGCTGACATGGCGCTGTTTCGTCGACCCGTTTGGTCCGGACAGCGCTCCTGGTTTTCGCAGTCCAGTCACATGGTGCTGTTGGGCGGGGGGCTGTCTGTGCTGGCCACGCTGGTGGCGGTGGCTGCCTTGGCGGTCAATGACTTTCGTGCCGCGCGCGCCAACAGCGAGACGCACGCGGCCATGCTGGCCCGGGTGCTGGAAGACCAGGCCACACGGACTGTGGGTACCGCTGAACTGGCCCTGGAAGCCTTGTCGGGTGCCCCTGCGCTCAACGCTGCGTCGGCCGACCCTCGCAGCATGGCGGAGGCCCTCCAGCAGGCATTGGTGGGGCTGCCTTTTTTGCGAGGTCTTGCGGTGGTGGATGCCAGTGGGCGCGTGGTGGCCAGCACATTGGCGGGAGACGCGGATATTTTTGTGGACAGGGCCCTTCTCGGGCCCCAGGTCAGGCCGGGCCAGAGTGCGCTGGGGGGCGTGCTGGCCGGGCGTAGCTTGCAGAGCATTCGACTGCGCGGAACGCCCATGCACGCGCCCAAGGGCGTAGGCTATATCCCCCTGTTGTATGGGCATACCCATCCAGCCGGGCAAGCGCTGACGTTGGCTGCACTGATCAATCCTGACGCCTTGTCCAACTTCCAGAACCTGGCGTTGGAGTCGGAGCCGTTCGATTCGGTGGTCACGTCCTATGAGGGGCAAATTTTGGCCAGCTCTGGCGCTGCAACGGCCATGCTGGGGCAAAGCGTGCGGCATATCCCGGTGTTCAGCCAGTACTTGCCCCGGCGCGAACATGCCACGTATCTGGGCGCTGGTGTGTTGGGGCCTCACCAGATACTGAGCTTTCGTGCGTCTGAAA
Organism: Acidovorax radicis; assembly: GCF_020510705.1. NCBI lineage: Bacteria > Pseudomonadati > Pseudomonadota > Betaproteobacteria > Burkholderiales > Comamonadaceae > Acidovorax > Acidovorax radicis. Next base: position 3,674,529 of record NZ_CP075184.1, on the reverse strand, counting down.
CGAAGCCCTTGGTGGTCATTGTTGAAGAGTCGTACGACTCGGCGGTGTGGCGGTGGTTGGTAGACGCGCGCGCGCTGATTGGCATTGGCATCGCGCTGGTTCTGATGGCGCTGGGCCTGACCATCGCCGTGTGGCGCGGTGTGCGTAACCGTGAATCGGCGCATCAAGCGTTGCAGGGTGCGCAAGCGCGCATTGCCCAAAGTGAACGCGAGTTGACGGTGCTGATGCGCAGTGTGCAGGAGCTGATCTTTCGCACGGACTTGCGGGGCGTCATCACCTACGTCAATGCCCACTGGACAACGTTCAGTGGCAAGGACACCCAACGTGCGATTGGACAGCGGCTGCAGGATATTGTGGAGCCGCAAAGTCGCAGGGATGTTTTTAATGCCCTGGACCCCGGCTCTGACGAGGGGGTTCGCGTGTGTCAGGTGGCTGCACGCTTTGAAGAGGGGCGTGAGCTGATATTTCAGATGGCGGTGGTCCCGCTGCGGGTGGACGGGCGGATAACGGGCTTTGCAGGCAGCGCCGTGGATGTGACCGAGCGCTGGGCGGCAGAGCACCAGTTGCAGGCGCAAATAGCTTTCCAGGATCTGCTGCTGGAGACCAACCCGCTGCCCATCTCCGTGACCGACGCCGAGGGCCGTTTTGCGCGCGTCAACCGCGCATGGGAGGAATACAAAGGGTGGACGCGTGCTTCGGTGATTGGCAAAAAATTGGCCGATCTTTTTCCTCCTGATGAGGCGAAGGTACAAGAAGCTGCCAACGCGCAGCTCATGCGATGGGGTGGGCGCACCTATTTGGATATCAAGATTTCGCACGGCGATGGCTCGCGAAGGGACACGCGCATCGCCAAAGCGGCCATTGCCGACGAGAACGGACGGGTGACTGGCGTACTGAGCATCCTGATGGATGTGAGCGAGTTTCGCGAAGCCGAGCGGGCCACCCAGGAGGGACGGGATGCTGCCGAAGAGGCATCGCGTGCCAAGTCGGAGTTCGTGGCCAACATGAGCCACGAGCTGCGCACGCCCTTGCAGTCCATCATGGGTTTTGCCGAGCTGGGCGTGCTGCGCGGAAAAGCAACCCCTAAGCTGGTGGGAATGTTTGAAGACATCCATTCGGCAGGCCAGCGCATGCTGACCCTTGTGAACGACTTGCTGGATGTGTCCAAGCTCGAAAGCACCGTGGGCACTTTCCACATGGAGCGTATTGACCTGCGCGGCGTCATTCGCCCGGTGATCCGGGAGCTGGAGCCTTTGCTTGCACGCAGTCATTTGATGATGGAGGTGCGACTGTCGGACATGCCGCTGGTGGCCAAGGCCGACCCCTTGCGCTTTCAGCAGGTGATTCGCAACGTGGTGGCCAATGCCATCAAGTTCTCACCCCCCGGCAGCACCATCACACTAGAAGGTTACATGGACTCCAAGGGCCAGGCGCATCTGGTGATTCAGGACGAGGGACCAGGAATCCCGGATGCGGAGTTGGGCCGTATCTTTGAGGCCTTTGTGCAGTCCAGCAAGACCAAGGACGGATCGGGGGGGACAGGGTTGGGCCTGGCGATTTGCCGCAAGATCGTGGAAGCGATGGGCGGCCAGATATACGCCCGCAACAAGCCTGCCAGTGGCGCTGCCTTTCACATCGTTTTGCCAGCGCGGGGAGAATCGCAAACCCAGCCCGCACCGCTTGAGTAAAGCGAAAGTCCGGCCTGCCACAGAAGTCATCGCCGACGCCATTGCCAGCATCATTGCCGACATTTTGCAGAGCGCCACCAAAAACAAAGCCCTCGAAAGAGGGCTTTGTTTTTGGTGGCATGCGCGGGGTATGCCGCAGGCGATTTATCCGCCTTTGTTCGGGCGCTTGCCAGGGTTCTTCTTGCTGCGGGTGGCAACACCGCGCTCCAGGCTTACGCGCTGGCCGCGGCCACCGGTGCGCAGGCTGTAACCTGGCAGTGGCTTGGGTTGGGGAGTGGCCTTGCGGTCTGCTTCGGTGACGATCTTGTTGCCCATGGTGGTTCTCTGAGAAAGTGGAAAAAACGCTGATTTTAGGCCACAGCCGAGGTTCGGGGTTTTCGATGCCCCGTCAGGGTGCAGTGAAACCCGCTGCCATGCCCGAGCCACGGTCGGTGGACAGGGCTTGCGAGCCAAGGTGGGGAAGCACAAAGCCGCGCCCGGCATCCTCCACGGCAAATGCCCGAATCACCGGAGGGTGAGCTTGTACGCCCCCGAAAATTGTCGCAAATGCAACGTCAGCCGCGTCGCGGCCGGTGCAGATGCGCAAGAGCCCCATGGGCGTGGCGGTGCCCGACGGGTCAAACAGGTACCACCGGTCGCCCAGATAGACCTCGACATACGCGTGAAAATCGGGCGGCCCCAGGGCGGGATCTGCGCCGTAGTCGGTGCCGGTGGCAAACCGCGCAGGAATGTTCAGCGCACGGCACAACGTGATCATCAGGTGCGCGAAGTCCCGGCATACGCCCACCTGCGTCACCAACGTGTCCACGGCAGAGGTATTGGCGTCGGAGGTGTTGGACACAAAGGACACCTGCTGTTGGACCCAGTTGCAGATCGACTGCACGCGGCTGTAGCCGTGGGGCAGGGCGCCAAATTCATTCGCCGCGAGGCGCAGCAGGCGGTCCGATTGGCAATAGCGGCTGGGGTACAGATAGTGGAGGGTGTCCGCAGGCAAGCATTGCACAGGCACTTCACGCAGCGTGCAAGGGTCCGCAGCATGGTGCGAGATGTCGACGGTGGCGTTGTACTGCACGTGCAGTGTGCCGGGTTCGCCACGCAAACGCAGGGTGCGGTTGGCCGTGACGGGGTCTGTGTGCATCGTGTGCGCAATGTCCTGGCTGAGCTTCAGGCGTTCGTTATCCACCCATTGGTGAGGCGTTTGGGCCGCGTGAATGTTGAAAATGAAATCGGCTCCGTAGCGATCAATGTCGTACTCCAGATCGATTTGCAATTCCAGGCGAACACGGGTCTGGTGGTTTGACGGCGGTTGCAAGCGCATGGGGGGCACATTGCCAGGGGTGTGCGCTGGCGTGCGGAGTGCAAACAGCGGGCTATTCATAGCGGTGTGCGCTATGGTCACATGTGCACCCTGTATGCGTGAGACGGGTGGGGGTGCCGATGTGCATGCGCCGCAGATGTTTCACCTGCATGGTGCAAGGTTCAAAAGGCTGAAAAAGGGCGTGCATGAAAAATCCTCCGGGCGTTGCGCACCGGATACCCGGCAACCGCTGTCCACAGCTTAGAGAGGCCATGACGCAGCGCCTGTAGGCGGACGGCTTTCTTGGGTGACGGTACCGGCCGATGGGGCCAAGGATGGACGCGAATGACAGACGCGCCTACAACAAAGACAAAGGGGTAGGTGCCTACCCGCCCGCTGGTGGAGTGGGCTGTCTTTTGCGATCACCCAGCGCACATGCCGGCTGGTGGCTTCGCATGTTTAGAATCTGTTCAAAATCTTTTCGGAGATCGCATTGGAGTGCAATCGGGATGAGTGGATGCTTCGGATGCGCAGCATGGGCTCATGCCCATGCAAGCAGCCGGGGCGTCCAATCGCCCGATTTCACTCCAACCCTTCGGGCAAGTGCCTTGCTGGGCGGTCTGCGGCGTTGCTGCGCTTGTGGATAGCCGCGCTATCCACTGCACCCCGCGCCTTGTATCCCATCCCAGCAAGGTACTTGTGTGACCCTGAAAAGATCTTGAACAGGTTCTTAGAACGTGAACACGTTCTTACGCCAGATCGAACGCGCTGCGCAGTGCCGCGCAAAACTGGGCATGGCCGCTGAGCGACAGGGTGACGGTAGATCGGGGCGGAGCGGGTGTGCCGGGGGTGGCGACGATGCGGCCAGTGGCGGCGTCAAAGTCCATTGCCATCGGTGTCGTAATCTCTTGCAAGCCTTGCAGGTCGCACTGCCAGAGCCCTCCGTCTTCAGAGGGGCCGCAGGCATCGGGGAAGCAGGCATGTGCCCATGTCAGCACGGCGGCCACTTCAGCATGCAGTGCTGCAACCTGCGAGGGCGCCGCACTGGCCATGGCGTCGAATGTGCCGGTGCCCTCATCGTCTTCGCTGTAGTCGAAATCCAGGAAATGAAGCGTCATGGTCGGGGCATGGTGGAGTCGGTAAAAAGAGGGGGCGTGCCGGCAGGGCTGGTCATGTGCTGATGCGGGCCAGTGTCTGCGCCGCTGCATTCAGCCGTGGAATCTGTTGCAGCGCCTGCGGCAGCGACATGCGTGCGCAGGGAGCTTGCAGTGCGACCGCGCAGCGCACGTCGCGATGCCCCCTGCCGGGCACCGGCACGGCCACGCATACCAAGCCATCCACAAATTCTTCGGCGTCGGTGGCGTATCCCTGTCGCAGGATCTGGTCGAGCTCTGCCTGCAGCGCCCTGGCATCGGTCAAGGTGGTGGCTGTGTGGCGGGTGAGCGGCAGGCCATCGAGGAGCGCCGCACGGCGTGCTGGCGCCAGATGGGCCAGAAACAGCTTGCCGCTGGCAGAACAGTGAATCGGCACCCGCGTGCCCGGGCGCAGTTCCATGCGCAGCGGAAAGGCAGACTCCACCCGGTCCAGGTAGATCACCTCGGCGCCGCTCAGTGCCGTGAGGTTGCAGCTTTCGCCAATGTCTGCCACCAACTGGCGCAGCACGGCATGGCGCACGCCTTGCTGCGTGCCAGCCGTCAGCGCGTCTTCTGCCAGGCGCAGCAGGCGTGGTGCGGGGGCGTAGCGTCGCCCGCCGGGCTCACGCGTCAGCAGGCCGCCGCTTTCGAGTTGCGCCAGCATGCGGTGCACGCTGGGCTTGGGCCAGCCCGAGGCTTCGATGGCCTCGGCAAGGCTGAACGGGCGGCCGTGGGCGCACATGGTTTCGAGCAACTCGAACAGGCGCAGGCTAGGTGTGGTCATAAATCCCGAAATTCGAGACGAATACGCAAATCATTTCGAGATTATTGCGCGTGGTTGATAAGCTGCAAACCACTATTTGACGGCGCCACCACGGCATCGGATCGCCACCGCTGACGGGCCCTCGCTCGCATGTCAAACATGCCGAGATGGGCCACTCATCCACAACACCGATAGAAAGCACAATAAAAATGAGCTTGGAGACACTCCCTGAAGGAGCCGATACCCGCGCACAGATAGCCCTGATCGGCGCCGGGCCCAGCGGTCTGGCTGCTGCCCGCAACCTGCAGAAGCTGGGCGTGCCGTTCCAGGGCTTTGAAGCGCACACCGATGTGGGTGGCCTGTGGAACATCGACAACCCGCGCAGCACCGTGTACGAGTCGGCGCACCTGATCTCCAGCAAGCACACCACCGAGTTTGCCGAATTCCTGATGCGCACCGAGGTGGCTGACTACCCCAGCCACCGCGAGATGCGGCAGTACTTCATGGACTTTGCGGAGCACTTTGACCTGCGCCCGCACTATTGGTTTGGCACGCAGGTGCTCAACGTCGAGCCTGTGGGCGAGGGCGCCGCTCCGCTGTGGCGTGTCACCTGGAGCCAGCATGGCGGCCCCGCGCAGACGGCAGAGTTCAAGGGTGTGGTCATTGCCAATGGCACCCTGGCCGAGCCCAACATGCCGCGCTTTGAAGGCCAGTTTGACGGTGAACTGCTGCACACCAGTGCCTACAAAAGTGCCGAGCTGTTCAAGGGCAAACGTGTGTTGGTGGTGGGCGCTGGCAACTCGGGCTGTGACATTGCGGTGGATGCGGTGCACTACGCGCGCAGTGTGGATCTGTCGGTGCGGCGCGGCTATTACTTCGTGCCCAAATACCTGTTTGGCAAGCCTGCCGACACGCTGGGCGGCAAGCGCCCGCTGCCGCCCTGGCTCAAGCAGAAGATCGACAGCGTGGTGCTGCAGTGGTTCACGGGCGACCCGGTGCGTTTTGGCCTGCCCAAGCCCGACTACAAGATGTACGAGTCGCACCCCGTGGTGAACTCGCTGGTGCTCCACCACCTGGGCCATGGGGACATCCATGTGAAGCCCGACATCGCGCGCTTCGATGGCCACACCGTGCACTTCAAGGACGGCCGCGCACAGGACTACGACCTGGTGCTCTGCGCTACCGGCTACAAGCTGCACTACCCCTTCATCGACCACAGCCTGCTCAACTGGCAGGGCATGGCGCCGCAGCTGCACCTCAACATCCTGTCGCCGCGCTTCGACAACCTGGCCGTGATGGGGATGATCGAAGCCAGCGGCATCGGCTGGCAGGGCCGCTACGAACAGGCCGAGCTGGTGGCACGCTTCTTCAAGGCGCAGGCCGAGGGGTCGCCGTGCGCCCAGGCCCTGCGCCAGGCCAAGGCGGGCCCGCAACCCGATCTGTCGGGCGGGTTCAAGTACCTCCAGCTCGAACGCATGGCGTACTACGTGCACAAAGACACCTACCGCAACGCGGTGCGCGCAGCGTCTGCGGCGCTTGTCGCCTGAAAGGACCTTCATGCTGCCTGTCGACGAAATACGCCTCAACTTCAACCCCGCATCGCTCGTGGCGCTTAACGTGGTGCTGGGCTTTCTCATGTTTGGCATTGCGCTCGATACGCGCGTGGCCGATTTCAAGCGCGTGCTGCGGATGCCAGGCGCCATGGCGGTAGGCATTGCGGCCCAGTTCGTCGTGTTGCCTGCCGTGACCTTCGGGCTCACGCTGCTGCTGCAGCCCGGCCCCAGCATTGCACTGGGCATGATCCTGGTGGCGTGCTGCCCGCCGGGCAATGTGAGCAACATCCTCACGCACCGCGCCGGGGGCAATGTGGCGCTTTCGGTGTCGATGACGGCGATATCGAATGCCTTGGCCATCGTGCTCATGCCGCTCAACTTTGCGTTCTGGGGCGGTCTGCACCCCACGGCGGCGCCGCTGCTGCGCAGTATTGCGCTGGACCCGATGGAGATGGCGGGCCACATCGTGGCCATCATCGGGCTGCCTTTCGTGCTGGGCCTTGTGTGTGCTGAAAAGCTGCCGCGATTGGCTCAGCGGGTGAACAGGCCCTTGCGCATCCTCAGCTTTGTCTGCCTGATCGGTTTCATCATCGGTGCCGTGGCAGGCAACTGGCGCTACTTCCTGGACTATGTGGGGCTGGTGCTGCTGGCGGTGGCACTGCACGACGCGCTGGCCTTCGGCACGGGCTATGCCTGTGCCCGCGCCTGCGGCCTGCCAGACTACGACCGGCGCGCCGTGAGCATCGAAGTGGGCATCCGCAATGCCGGGCTGGGCCTGGTGCTGATCTTCAGCTTCTTTGGCGGGCTGGGCGGCATGGCCGTGGTGGCGGGTGTGTGGGGCTTCTGGGACATCATCGCGGGCCTGGTGCTGGCGGGGTGGTGGGGCCGCAGACCGGCCGTGATGCCAGTGGTGGCGGCTGCCAAGGAGCATGGCGCATGACCGAATCTTCTTTGACAACGCGCCGCATTCTGGTGACCGGGGCCGATGGTTTTTTGGGCCGGAGCGTGGTGGCGGCGCTGGCGCGCGAAGGTGTTTCCATGCTGGTGGCCGCCGATGTGCGCGAGGTGCCTGCCGAGCGTCGCCTGCCGGGCGTGACCTACCTTGTGCAGGACGTGCGCGACCCCGCGCTGGCGCAGACGCTGGCTGACCATGCCATCGACAGCGTGGTGCACCTGGCCTCCATCGTCACCCCCGGCAAGGGCTCCAGCCGCGCATTCGAGTATTCCGTGGATGTGCTGGGCAGCAAGAATGTGCTGGATGCCTGTGTGGCGCAGGGCGTGGCGCAGGTGGTGGTCAGCTCCAGCGGGGCCGCCTATGGCTACCACGCCGACAACCCCGCCTGGCTGCGTGAGACCGATGCGCTGCGCGGCAACGCGGTGTTTGCCTATGCCCACCACAAGCGGCTGGTCGAAGAGATGCTGGCCCAGTACCGCGCTGAACATCCCGCCCTGGCGCAGACGGTGCTGCGCATTGGCACCATCCTGGGCGAGCGGGTGGACAACCAGATCACGGCGCTGTTCGACAAGCCGCGCCTGCTGGCCATCCGTGGCAGCGAGAGCCCCTTCGTCTTTGTCTGGGACGAGGACGTCACCGGCGCCATCGTGCATGCGTTGCGCACGCAGCGCGCGGGCTGCTTCAACCTCGCGGGCGATGGCGCACTTGCGCTGCGCGAGATCGCGCGGCGCCTCGAAAAACCCGTGCTGGAGTTGCCCGCTGGCCTGCTGCGTGCCGCGCTCGCGGTGGGTTCCACGCTGGGCGTGAGCCGCTATGGCCCTGAGCAACTGGACTTTCTGCGCTACCGGCCGGTGCTGCTCAACACCGCGCTCAAGGAGATTCTGGGCTATGTGCCCGGCAAGACCAGCGCCGAGGCGTTCGATGCCTTCGTGGCGGCCCGGGCGCGCCAAGGGCGGCCGGTGGCTGCGGCTGGGGCTCCGGCGGTGCCTGCATGACCGCGCGGACACTGAGCCGCGGCGACCTGCTGCGGGCGCTGGCCGTGGTGGTCATCTGGGGGCTGAATTTTGTGGTGATGAAGCTCGGCTTGCAGGGGCTCAGCCCCATGCTGCTGGGCGCCCTTCGCTTCACCGCTGCATCACTGCCTTTTCTGCTGTTCGTTCCACGCCCGTCGCTGCCCTGGCGCTTTGTGGTGGGCTATGGGCTGGCGCAGGGGCTGGGGCAGTTTGGTTTTCTGTTCCTGGGGCTGCAGTTGGGCATGACGGCGGGCATGGCATCGGTGGTCATGCAGACGCAGGCATTTTTTACGCTGCTGTTGGCCGCCCCTATGCTGGGTGAGCGCGCCAAGCCTTGGCAGTGGTGGGGTCTGCTGCTGGCGTTTGGTGGCCTCATGACGATTGGTCTGGCCCATGGCGAAGGGCCGGGGCAGATGACGCTCGCTGGGTTTGTGCTCACGCTCGGCGCCGCCTTCATGTGGGCGGTGTCCAACCTGGTGGTGCGGCGCGCGGCGCGGGCCGGGGCGTATGCGCCGCTTCCTTTCATCGTGTGGAGCAGCGTGGTGCCCATCGTTCCATTTTTTGCGTTGGCGATGTGGACCGAGGGCGCGAGCGGCGTACTGGCTCAGTTACAGGCCATTGATCGGACGGCGGTGCTGGCGGTGGGCTACCTGGCGTTGCTGGCCACCTTGCTGGCCTATACGCTGTGGACGCAACTGCTGCAGCGCCATGCGGCCGGGCGTGTCACGCCGTTTTCGCTGCTGGTGCCCGTGGTGGGGCTGTGGGCTGCCTACGCATTTTTGGGCGAAACACCCTTGCCGCTGCAATGGGCGGGCGCGGCGGCCGTGTTGTGTGGGTTGGTGGTTAACCAGACCGGTGGCTGGCTGGTGGCACGCTGGCGGCGCAAAGCCCAGGCAAACTCGACCGCTCTCTAGAATCTTGGACCGGCGCAGGCTTGAACGGAATGCCCTGCGCCACGAACCCAAGGAAGCAGGATGTCTGAGAACGTGGTGTTGCGGGTGGAAGGTCTGTGTTTTGCCTACCCCGAATGTGGGGTGCTGGAGCAGTGGTCGGCGGCGCTACCCGCAGGTTTGACGCTGGTGCGTGGCGACGAGAGCAGTGGCAAGACCACGCTGCTGCGCCTGCTGGCGGGGCAACTCCAGCCACAGGCCGGGCAGATCAGGCTGCAGGGGCTGAGTCCAGGCGATGCGCCCAAGGCCTATGCGCAAAAAGTGTTCTGGGCCGACCCCCGCTCTGGCGATCTGGATGCACTCACGGCCCGGGGCTGGCTGGGCAGCCTGCCCGCCCGCTACCCGTTGTGGGATGCCGCAGCGCTCGCTGCGCACACCGAAGGCTTCACGTTGCACGAACATCTGGACAAGCCGTTCTATGCGCTGTCGACCGGCAGCAAACGCAAAGTGCTCATGGCTGGGGCCTTGGCCTCGGGCGCGCCGCTGACCTTGATCGACGAGCCCGTGGGCGGGCTCGACAAGCCATCGGCCGCGTACCTGGGCCGCGCCCTGGCGCAGGTGGCCGGCCAGCCGGGGCGCGTGGTGGTGGTGGCGCACTACGAGTCCTTGCCGGGTGTGCCTTGGGGCACGGTGGTGGAACTGAACGGTTGAGTTGAGTCCGGGGCACCGGGCGCCTGTGTCGCCCGCCCCCCCCCGTTTGTGCCCCCGCTTGTTTTAGACTGCACCGCTATCTGGTGTTTTCCCGTTCCCTGAAGGACTGTTCCATGGACGCGCTTCTTTTTGCCCCGGTGGCGGTTGCCATTGCGCTCACGCCCGGCCCCAACAACTTCTGCGGCCTGAACAACGGCATTCGTGCGGGGGTGGGCGCAGCGCTGGTGGCCACGGTGGGGCGGGTGGCGGCATTTGCGATCTTCCTGACCGTGTCTGCAGTGGGTCTGGGGGCCATGTTGCTGGCGTCTGAGGCGGCTTTCACCGCTGTGAAATGGGTGGGGGCGTGCTATCTGTTCTGGCTGGGGTTGCGGGCCTGGCGCAGCCGAGAGTTCAGCGGCCTGGAGGTGATCGACGGCGGCGAAGTCAAGACCAGTGGCGCACCGGTTCACCTCAAAGCGCTCATTGCCCAGGAGTTCTTGCTGGGCATCACCAACCCCAAGGCCATCATTTTGTTCGCGGCGATCTTTCCGCAGTTCATCGACCCCAGCCAACCGGCCCTGCACCAGTTTGTGGTGCTGGGGGCTGTGTACCTGGGGGCCGAATTTGTGTCCACGGCGGTTTATGCGGCCGGGGGCCGGCAGATCCGCCGGTTTATCCGCACCTCGCAGGGCGTCGTGCGCCTCAACAAGGCCACCGGCGGGTTCTTCATGGGAGCGGGTGGCCTGCTGCTGGCCGCCCAGCGCTGACGCTGACGCCACGGGGGGTTACATCGCCTTGAACAGGTGGGCGTAGAGGCGGCTTACGGGCAGTTTTTCAGCGCGGCCTGCCAGCTCCAGATGCAGCTTGCCCACCTCGTCGCGTGTCACGGTGGTGATGGCGCTGGCGCGCACCAGGGTGCTGCGGTGGATCTGCCAGAACAGCTGGGTATCAAGCTGGGCCGTCAGCTCCTTGAGCGGCGTGCGGATCAAATATTCACGTGCCGCAGTCAGCACCCGCACGTATTTGTCGGCCGCTTCAAAGTACAGCACGTCGGCCACGGGCACCATGTGGATCTGGCTGCCGCTGCTGGCCTGGATGAGGGTGAGGGGCGCGGTGCTGCTCGGCGGTGCTGCCGCGGGCGGCGACGCGATACCGGGCGCTGCCAACAGGTGGCGCAGCTGCTCCATGGTTGCTTCTAAATTGATAGCTGGTTGCGCTTTATTCATAAGCGCTAGCTGCAGTTTTTGCACTGTTTTTTGCAAGCGGGCCGCTTGCACGGGCTTAAGCAGGTAGTCCACGGCCTGTGCTTCAAACGCCTGCACCGCGTACTGGTCGTAGGCCGTCACGAACACCAGCGCGGGAAAGGGACGGCCGGAGGGGCCTTCGGTGGGCCAGGCGTCGGCCAGCTCTACGGCGGCATCCAGCCCGCTCTGGCCGGGCATGCGGATGTCGAAGAACAGCACGTCGGGCAGCAGAGCCAGTGCCTGCTTGACGGCCGACAAGCCATCCCCCACGGTGGCGGCGATCTGCAGCGTGGGCCAGGCACGGGCCAGCTCCTGCTGCAGCGCGGCGGCCAGCAGGGGTTCGTCCTCGGCAATCAGGGCGCGGGGGGCGGGCTGGTTCATGGGTGGGTGACGGATTTCAAAGGAAAAACGACGCTAGCGCTTGTCCCGCCTGCGCTGGCAGCTATCAAATCAAGAGTTCCTGCGGCGCCATGCAAGGTGGCCAGGCGCTCGCGTACCTGGGTCAGGCCAAAACTCTGGCCAGGGCCCGGGGTGGGCAGGGTGCCCTGCAGGCCCGCGCCGGTGTCGTTGACCTCGATCACCAGCAGGGGGCCGCTGGGCGCGGCACGCGTGCTGGCGCGCACGGTGATGTGGCCGCCTTCCACTTGGGGCTCCAGGCCGTGGCGAATGGCGTTTTCCACCAGGGGTTGCAGCAGCAGCGGGGGCACGGGCACATCCCGCAACGCATCGGGCAGGTCCAGCGTGTAGGCCAAACGCGGGCCCATGCGCACGGCCATCAGTTCCAGGTAGTCGTGCAGGCGGTCAAATTCGTTGGCCAGCGGGTGCTGGGTGCTGCGCGATGCGGTGAGTGTGGCGCGCAGGTAGGCAATGATGCGGTCGAGCATGGCCTGCGCGCGCACGGGGTCGGTGCCGATCAGCATGCGCAGGTTGGCCAGCGTGTTGAACAGCATGTGGGGTTCGAGCTGGGTTTCCAGCAGCTTGAGCTGCGCCTCGCTGGCCTGGCTGCGCACCTCATGCACCTTGGCTTGCAGCCAGGCGCTTTTGCCATTGATGTAGAAGTAGTAGATGGCCGCCACACCTGCTAGCAGCGTGATGCCGATGGAGATGCGCAACTGCGCCCGGCCGCGCTCGTCCCAGGACGAGATACCGCACCACCAGTCGGCCAGCAGGGTGCCACCGAGGTAACCGAGAACGATGCCCGCCACCGGCAGCACCACGCCTGCAATGCCTGCGGGCCAGCCCGTGTCGTCGCTCGACGTGAAAAGGTGCCGCCCGAAGTCGATGAGCGCCCAGGTCAGGACGCCGATGGCCAGCGAGTAGCGTGCAGCGATGTCGTAGGGCTTTTCGGGCTGGAACGCATACTGGATCGCCGAGATGGCCAGGCAGAACGCAATCGTCTGCAGCAGGCGGCGCAGCTTGTCGATCCAGTCGATGGTCATGGTGGTGCGGCCGCTGCGCTTGGGGGTCAGTCCCTGTCGCGTTGGCGCTGGAGGCGTTCGCGCTCCTTTTGCACCATGCGCTCGCGCAGGCCACTGCCGGTGCCCAGCACGAACACCGAGATGCCGTGCAGCGCCAGGCCCAGCCCCCAGCCCAGCAGCGGGTACACCGACCAAGGGCGGTTGCCAAAGCCATAGCGCGACATCCCCCAGAGCATCAGATTGACCAGGGTGAAGACGGCCGCGTGCGCGTACCAGCCTAGTTTGGCACCAGCGCGCTTGCGGGCCAGTTGGTCGATATCTTCGGGTGTCATGGGCATGGAGGGATCATTCTAGGGCGGCCCCGTTGCAGGGTGGGCAGGGGCGGCGTTCAGGGGATACCAGCCCGCGCAGGGCGGGCCGTCAGGGCGCGCGGCGCAGTGGGCCCAGCCGTTGGGTGGCGAGGCCGCCCAGCCTCCCAGGCCTGTTCCGGCTTGGCTTGCCGCATGGAGACACAACGCACAAAAGGGCGGTGATCCAGCGCCTTGTCATGGCGGCTCTTTCGTATCAAGAACCGGTGTTCTGCTGGGCAATGCGGTCGCGCTCGGCCCGCACCATGCGCTCGTGCAGGTCAGAGCCCCCCGCCACGAGAAACACAACCACCCCATGCACGGCCAGGCCGATGCCCCAGCCCACGGCCGGGAACACCGCCCAGTGGCGACCGCTGGTGGCCGACAGTGTGACCAGTAGCAGATTGACCACAAGGTACACCCCCGCGTGCATGTACCAGCCCAGTTTGGCCCCGGCGCGCTTGCGGGCCAGGCGTTCGATGGGGTCGGTGATCAGAGGGTGGTGGTTGCGCATGAGAGGCTCCAGAAAGTTCGGGAAAAGGGGGGGCTCAAGACCAGCGTGCTTCTTCACGCCGAAGCGGTTGGGGTGGTTGGTGTGGCGGATGGCGTGGCAGGGGTGGCAGGTGTGGAAAAGGCCGCACTGCGCCGTGCCAGGCGCCACAGGCGCAGTGACCGGGCCGCAAACAGGCCGTTGAATACGCCATACAGTGCGGCGATCTGCAGGGCAAAGCTGCCGTCGCGGGCCAGGGCCGGTTGCATGGCCAGCTCCACCCCCACAAAGTATTTGGTCAGAAAGATGCCCAGGATGAGGGCCAATGGCATGGCGCTGCCCGGGATGTAGAAGCTGCGCGATGCCGCCGCGTACAGGGTGCCGTGGGAGGCAGCGGGTTGCAGCCAGAGCGCCAGGCCTGCGATGCAGGCAGCGGCCGCCAGCCATACGCCCATTGCCGCGCCGGTCTGGCCTGCGCGGCCAAAGGCAGAGGCAATGCCGTACACCGAGAGGCCCGTCATCGCCAGGGGCATGGCCAAGGCCCGTGCCAGGCTGACCGTGCGGTCACGCAGCTGGCTGGCGCCGAGCCCCAGCAGGCCGGCCAAAAGGCCCCAGACCCAGTAGGGGGTGTTCTGGACGATAGGCCCCAGCATCTGGGGTTGTTGGATGAGCAGGTTGAGCAGCATGGTGGTGGTTCCGGTGGAGGGGTTCAACGGGCGAGTTGTCGGACAGCGGGCGAAGGGCGTTCAGACCACAACACCCAACGCGGACCAGAGCGAATGGCCCAGGTAGCGCGATGGCATCAAGGTGAAAGCACCGGCCACGACACAGGCGCCGATGTAGACCCGTTGCATGGCCTGGCGGTGGCCCACGATGTTGCGGCGTGCCAGGTGCGCAAAGGACAGGGCCAGCATGCCCAGCGTCACCGGGATCAGCAGGTGAATCAGGCCAAAGCTGCCCCAGCGAGGGCCGTTGCCGCCACTGATGAAGATGGCGGAGACCGCCGTGGCCACCATGAGCGTGACCCAGGCATACCCTGCCGCACGGTGCAGGCGGGGCCGTTGGGTGGCGCCTTGGCGGGCCCACAGGGCGATGGGACCGATGGCAACCGCAGCCAGGGCAGCGGCAAGGTGGATGGCGATGACGGGGGTGAGTGGCATGGCGGGTGCTCCTGGCGCGTTCGATGGAGCGGACTGTGCCGACACCCCCCGGTTGCTGCCAGCGCCGTGCGACGAAATGCAGGACCGGCACCGTGAAATGCACGAACGCTGCGCGACCTGCAGGGCTTTGCGCAGACCGTGCTTAACCTTCAGGTTTACTTTTCTTCGCACAGCGTTCAACGCAGAGCCGGAGTCGACCCTCTACGATCCGCCATGGCGCGGCCCCACGCCTCTCGCCACCGTGCGAAGGCCCGGCCCGCAGCCCAAGAACACGAATCAGGACCGTCATGAACCCGCAAGAAGTCAAAGCGACCCCGCCATCGGCCATTCCCCCCGCCTCACCCACCCCTTCCGGCAAGCCCGCCAAGCGGTCGCGCTGGGTGGGAAGCCTGGTGGCGCTGGCTCTTGTGGGGCTGGTGGGCGGGGCTGCCTGGTACCTCATCCAGCGCTCGACCAGCGACCCGGCGCAGGGGCCTGGCCGTGCACCGGGGGGCGGGCGGCCCCTGGTGACGGTGGGTGAGGCGGTTGCACGCAAGGCCGAGCTGCCTGTGATCATCGACGCGCTGGGGACCGTGATCCCCGCCACCACGGTCACCCTGCGGCCCCAGGTGTCTGGCCTGCTTACCCAGGTGCTGTTCACCGAGGGGCAAATGGTCAAGAAGGGGCAGTTGCTGGCGCAGATAGACGCCCGCCCTTTTGAGCAGGCCCTGATGCAGGCCGAAGGCACTCGCCGAAGGGACGAGGCGCAACTGGACAACGCGCGCCTGACGCTGGAGCGCTACCGCACGCTGCTGTCGCAAGACTCCATCGCGCGCCAGGATGTGGACACGCAAGCGGCGCTGGTCAAGCAGCTGGAAGGCACGGTGATGACCGACAAGGCCCAGGAGGGCACGGCGCGGCTGAACCTCAACTACACCCGGCTCACAGCGCCCGCCTCGGGGCGCATCGGCTTGCGCACGGTGGATGCCGGCAACTATGTGACGTCCGGGGACACGGCAGGTATTGCCACCATTACCCAGATTGCGCCCATCGATGTGCAGTTTTCGGTGCCGCAAGACCGGGTGGCCGATGTGCTTGCGGCGCAGGCGCAGACCGCATCGCTGGGGGTGACGGCGTTCGACCGCACGCGCAAGGCCGAGCTCGACAAGGGCCTTTTTTCCACGCTCGACAACCTGGTGGACACGAGCACCGGCACGGTCAAGGCCAAGGCCCGCTTCGAGAACGCGGCGGGTGCACTGTTTCCCAATCAGTTCGTGAATGTGCAATTGCTGCTGCGCACGGTGTCGGCCACGGTGGTGCCTGTCACTGCCGTGCGCACAGGCTCTAGTGGCGATTACGTGTATGTCATCAACGAAGACCACACGGTGTCGCTGCGCAAGGTCAAGCGCGGGCTGGCCACGGTGGGGCTCATGGCGATCACCGAAGGGCTCAAGGACGGTGAGCGCGTAGTGACCGAAGGCGGCGACCGTCTGCAGGACGGGATGAAGGTTCAGCTGCCGGGTGCCCAGGCGGCATCGGGCGCGCGCAGCCCCCGTTCCGGAGCGAGCGGGCCAGGCGCTGGCGCGTCGGCGCCCCGCACGGGCGCCTCAGCGGCAGGTGGGCACCGCCGCCAGCGTCCGGCACAGAATCCTTGAGCGCGGGCTTTCAGCATGAGTCCTTCGCGTCCGTTCATTGAAAGGCCTGTGGCCACCGCGCTGCTGATGGTGGCGATCGTGCTGGCCGGTCTGGTGGGTTTTCGTTTCCTGCCGCTGTCGGCCTTGCCCGAGGTGGACTACCCCACCATCCAGGTGCAGACCCTGTACCCCGGGGCCAGCCCCGAGGTGATGAGCCGCACGGTGAGTGCACCACTGGAGCGGCAGTTTGGGCAGATGCCCGGGCTCGAACGCATGGCATCCACCAGTGCCTCGGGCGTGTCCATCGTCACCTTGCAGTTCGGCCTGGGGCTGGCGCTGGACGTGGCCGAGCAGGAAGTGCAGGCGGCCATCAATGCCGGCACCTCGCTGTTGCCGGCCGACCTGCCCGCCCCCCCGGTGTACGCCAAGGTCAACCCCGCCGATGCCCCGGTGCTGACGCTGGCCGTCAGCTCCGACACGCTGCCCCTGACCGAAGTGCAGAACCTGGTCAACACGCGCGTGGCGCAGAAGATCAGCCAGGTCAGCGGTGTGGGGCTGGTGTCGCTGGCGGGCGGGCAACGTCCTGCGGTGCGCATCCAGGCCGACACCAAGGCGCTCGCGTCGTATGGCATTGGCCTCGATACCCTGCGCACAGCCATCACGGCGGCCAATGCCAACAGTGCCAAGGGCAGCTTTGACGGGCCGCAGCGGTCGTACACCATCAATGCCAACGACCAACTCCTCACGGCCGAGGACTACAAGAATCTGATTGTCTCGTGGCGCAACGGTGCCCCGGTGCGCATGCTCGAAGTGGCGCGCGTGGTGGACAGTGCCGAGAACAACCGCCTGGGCGCCTGGGCCAACGAGACACCGGCCATCATCCTCAACGTGCAGCGGCAGCCGGGCGCCAACGTGATTGCCACCGTGGACAGCATCAAGAAACTGCTGCCCGAGCTGCAGGCGGGGCTGCCGGCGTCGCTCAAGGTGCAGGTGCTGTCGGATCGCACCAAGGGTATTCGCTCGTCGGTGGAACACGTCGAGATGGAGCTGGCGCTTGCTGTGCTCATGGTGGTGCTGGTGATTTTCTTTTTTCTGCACAGCCTGCGCGCCACGGTGATCGCGAGCCTGGCCGTCCCCATTTCGTTGATCGGCACCTGTGGCGTGATGTACCTGTTGGGCTACAGCCTCAACAACCTGAGCCTGATGGCGCTGACCATTGCCACGGGGTTTGTGGTGGACGACGCCATCGTGATGATCGAAAACATCGCGCGTTATCTGGAAGAAGGCGAGCCCCCGTTTCAAGCCGCCATGAAGGGCGCCACGCAGATCGGTTTCACGATCATTTCCCTGACGGTGTCGCTGATTGCCGTGCTGATTCCGTTGCTGTTCATGAGCGACGTGGTGGGGCGGCTGTTTCGGGAGTTCGCCGTGACGCTTGCGATCACCATCCTGATCTCGGGCGTGGTGTCGCTCACGCTGGTGCCCATGATGGCGGCACGCTGGTTGCGCCCCGAGCCTGTGGGTGGCCCCACGGGCGTGGCAGGCCGTATCAACAAGGGGTTTGAGCGGGTGATTGCGAGGTATGACCGCTGGTTGCAGTGGGTGTTGCGCCACCAGGGCATCACGTTGGTGGTGGCCGTGCTCACCCTGGCGCTCACCGCCTTGCTGTATGTGGTGATTCCCAAAGGGCTTTTTCCCACACAGGACACGGGGCAGCTGCAGGCGCGTATCGAGGCGTCGCAAGATGTCTCTTATGCCCGCATGGGCGAGCTGCAGATGGCCGCCGTGCGCGCCATCCTGCAGGACCCGGACGTGCAGTCGCTCAGCTCGTTTGCGGGGGTGGACGCGGCCAACAACACCATGCTCAATGCGGGGCGGCTGCTCATCAACCTCAAACCCCAGCGGGATGCGCAAGAAACCATCATGCAGCGCCTGCGCGAGCGTGTGCGGTCTGTCGCAGGCGTCACGCTGTATCTGCAGCCCACGCAGGATCTGACCATTGATGCGGAATCGGGCCCCACGGAATACCGCGTCTCTATTGGTGGTGTGGATTCGAAGCAGGTCAACGACTGGACACATCAATTGGTGGCCCGCCTGCAAAGCGAGCCCAAAGTGCGCAACGCCACCACCGATGCGGGGGCACAGGGGTTGTCGGCTTTTGTCGACATCGACCGCAACACGGCGTCGCGCCTGGCGGTCACTGCCAGTGCGGTGGATGACACGTTGTACAGCGCTTTTGGCCAGCGCATCGTGTCCACCATCTTCACAGAGACCAACCAGTACCGGGTCATCCTGGAGGCGCAGCAGGAGCAACTCAATACCCCCGAGGCACTGGGTACGCTGCAATTGCGCACAGGCTCGGGCTCGCCCACCCCGCTGGCGGCGGTCGCCACCATTCGCGAACAACTGGCGCCGCTGCAGGTGACACGTGTCGCGCAATATCCGTCGGCCACGCTGGGTTTCGACAAGGCTGAAGGGGTATCGCTGGGCACGGCCGTGGACGCCATTCGCGCAGCCGCCAAGGACATTGGCATGCCCCAGGGGCTGTCGATGGAGTTTCTGGGGGCCGCCGGGGCGTATGAAAAATCGCTGTCCAGCCAGCTGTGGCTCATTTTGGCCGCCATGGTCTGTGTTTACATCGTGCTGGGGGTGCTGTACGAGAGCTACATCCACCCGGTGACCATTCTGTCTACCCTGCCTTCGGCGGGCGTTGGCGCCCTGCTTGCGCTCATGGTCACCGGCAATGACCTGGGCGTGATTGGCATCATCGGCATCATCTTGCTGATTGGCATCGTCAAGAAGAACGCGATCATGATGATCGACTTCGCCATCGATGCGGAGCGCCACCAGGGCATGGGCCCGCAGCAGGCGATCCACCAGGCGGCGTTGCTGCGCTTCCGGCCCATCCTGATGACCACGCTGGCGGCGCTGTTTGCGGCGCTGCCGCTGATGCTGGGCTGGGGCGACGGTGCCGAGCTGCGCCGCCCGCTGGGGCTGGCCATTTTCGGGGGGCTGATCCTGAGCCAGATGCTCACGCTGTTCACCACGCCGGTGATCTACCTGGCGTTTGACCGCCTGGGCCGACGCTGGACGGGCCGGGGCACCGCTGCGGCGCCCGTGGCGGGTGGGGAAGTGCCGTGAACCTGTCCCGCCCCTTTGTCGAGCGGCCCGTTGCCACCGTTCTACTCACCGTTGGCGTGGCACTGGCGGGCATCGCCGCCTTTTTTGTGCTGCCAGTGTCGCCTTTGCCCCAGGTGGATTACCCGGCGATTTCGGTGTCGGCCAGTCTGTCGGGCGCCAGCCCCGAGACCATGGCCAGCAGCGTGGCCACGCCGCTGGAGCGCCGCCTGGGGGTGATTGCCGGTGTCAACGAAATGACATCGAGCAGCTCCAACGGCTCGGCGCGTGTGAGCCTGCAGTTCGATCTGAGCCGCAATATCGATGCTGCCGCGCGTGAGGTGCAGGCCGCCATCAACGCCGCGCGTGCCGACCTTCCCGCCACGCTGCGCAGCAACCCCACCTACCGCAAGCGCAATTCGGCCGCATCGCCCGTCATCATCCTGGCGCTGACCTCCAAGACACGCACACCCGGCGAGGTGTACGACGCGGTGTCCAACGTGGTCAGCCAGCGGCTGTCGCAGGTGGATGGCGTGGGAGACGTTGAAATTGGCGGGGGCTCGCTGCCTGCCGTGCGGGTGGAGCTCTTGCCGTTTGCCCTCAACCGCTATGGCATCAGCGCCGAAGACGTGCGTGCCGCCATCCAGGCCTCGAATGCCAATCGACCCAAAGGCGCCATCGAAGGCGAGGGCCGCCGCCTGCAGATCTACACACCGTCGCCCGCGCGCAAGGCGGCCGAATATGCGTCGCTCGTCGTGGCCTGGCGCAACAATGCAGCGGTGCGTCTGGGCGACGTGGCGCGGGTGGAAGACGGGGTGGAGAACCGCCGCACGCTGGGACTTTTCAATGGCGATCCGGCCATCATCGTGCTGATCACGCGCCAGCCTGGGGCCAACATCATCGAGACCGTGGATGCCGTGCGTGCGCTGCTGCCCGATCTGCAGGCGCAGTTGCCGCAGGACATTCAGGTAGCCGTGGCCTCTGACAGCACCAACTCCATCCGCTCATCACTGCACGAGATTGAGTTGACACTGATGGTGTCGATTGCGCTGGTCGTGCTGGTGGTGGGCCTGTTTTTGCGCAAGGCGCGGGCCACAGTGATACCGGCCGTGGCGACCGTGGTGTCGCTGCTGGGCACGTTTGGTGTCATGTATTTTCTGGGCTTCAGCCTGAACAACCTGAGCCTGATGGCACTCACGGTGGCCACGGGTTTTGTGGTGGACGATGCCATCGTGGTGCTGGAAAACACCATGCGCCACATCGAGGCGGGCATGGATCGCATGCAGGCCGCCTTGCAAGGCGCACGCGAGGTGGGCTTCACGGTGTTGTCGATCAGCCTGTCGCTGGTGGCGGTGTTCATTCCGCTGCTGTTCATGGACGGGCAGGTCGGGCGGTTGTTCCGTGAGTTCGCCATCACCTTGTCTGCAGCCGTGATGATTTCGCTGGTGATCTCGCTGACCACCACACCCATGATGTGTGCCTGGCTGCTTGCGGCGCACGACCCGGCCAACGTCAAGCCTCCCTCGCGCGCGGCGCGGTGGGCGGAGCGGGGCTACCAGTGGGTGCTGCGTGGCTATGAGCGCAGCCTGGACTGGGCGCTGGCGAGCAAGGCGCTGGTCATGGTGATCCTGCTGGCCGTCATCGGGCTCAACGTGTACTTGTTTGCCAAAATTCCCAAGGGCTATTTCCCGGAACAGGACAACGGGCAATTGGCGGCGGGCCTGCGTGCTGACCAGAGTATTTCGTCGGATGCGCTGGCACGCAAACTGCGCCAGGCGGTGGACATCATTCGCAAAGACCCGGCCGTGGATACCGTGGTGGGTTTTTCTGGCGGCAGCCGCGCTGGCGGGGGCTTCATGTTTTTGAACCTCAAACCGGCCGGTCAGCGCACCGAGAGCACCCCCACCGTGATTGCGCGCCTGCGGCCGCAGCTCAACCAGATCACGGGCCTGCGCGTGTTTCTCAACCCTGTGCAGGATTTGCGCATGGGTGGCCGCTCCAGCAATTCCACCTACCAGTACACGCTCAAGAGCGACAACCTGGCCGACCTTAAAACATGGGCCACCAAGCTGTCGGATCGTCTCAAGGACGAACCCTTGCTTCAGGATGTGGATACCGATCAGGCCGAGAACGGTGTCGAGACCTATGTGGAAGTGGACCGTGCCAGTGCATCACGCCTGGGCGTGACGTCAGCCGCCGTTGACAACGCGCTGTACAACGCCTTTGGCCAACGCTCGGTGGCCACCATTTACGAAGAGCTCAATCAGTATTCCGTCATCATGGAATGGGCTCCCGAGTACGCGCTGGGCCCGCCAGCGCTCAAGGACATCTACGTGGCGGCCAACCCGAAAGGCACCACTGGCACGGCTGCCAACCCCGGCCAGCGCGGCGCATCCACCGGGCAGGTGATCAGCACGGCGGCGTCCACCATGGTGCCGCTCAGTGCGATCGCACACGTGGTGGAGCGCGCTTCACCCACATCCATCAACCACCAGGACGGCGAACTGGCGACCACCATCTCGTTCAACATCGACCCCACCACGTCACTGGGGCAGGCGCGCCAGGTCATCGAGCAGGCCGAGGCCGACATTGCCATGCCCACCAATGTGCGCGGAAGTTTTCAGGGGACTGCGCTGAGTGCCCAGCAGTCGCAAGGGCAGCAGTTGTTCCTGATCATCACCGCCATCGTGGTGATCTACATCGTGCTGGGGGTGCTGTACGAAAGCCTGATTCACCCCATCACGGTGCTTACCACCTTGCCTTCGGCGGGAGTGGGGGCTGTGCTGGCGCTGCTGTTATTCAACATGCAATTCACCATCATTGCCCTCATCGGTGTCTTCCTGCTGATCGGTATCGTCAAGAAGAACGCCATCATGATCATTGACTTTGCGCTGGAGGCCGAACGTTCGCGTGGCATCACGGCACTGGAGGCGGTGCGCGAGGCGTGTTTGCTGCGTTTTCGCCCCATCCTCATGACCACGATGGCGGCAGCCCTGGGGGCCTTGCCGCTGGCCATCGGGTTTGGCCAGGGTTCCGAGCTGCGCCAACCGTTGGGCGTTGCCATCATTGGCGGGCTCGTGGCCAGCCAGCTGTTGACGTTGCTGACGACCCCGGTGGTGTATGTGTTGCTCGACAAATTGCGCAGCCCCGCACCCAATGAAAAACACCTGAGCCGCGCCGCAACGCCCGGCGCGGCCCACTGATTTGCGCACCATGACATCGTCTTCCCCCATGCCCAGCCCCCGGTCTCGCACTGCACGCCTGGCACCGCTGTGCCTTGCGATGGCCTTTTTGTCGGCGTGCTCGACCGCCCCTTCGTATCAGCGCCCAGATCTTCCCGTGCCCGCCACGTTCAAAGAGTCGGGTGTCAACTGGGCACCTGCTGCCCCGGCCGATGCGCTGGATCGGGGGGCATGGTGGGAGCTGTTCGGAGACACCGAGCTCAACCGTCTGGCCGAGCAGGTGCAACTGTCCAACCAGAACATCGCGGCAGCCGTGGCCGCCTACGCCCAGGCCCAGGCGGTGGTGCGTCAGGAGCGTGCAGGGTTTTTTCCGTCCGTTGGCCTGTCGGGCAGTGCAACGCGTGCGGGGGGGGATGGTTCCAGCCGCTCTGGCACCAGCACCCAGGCCGCGCTGGGTGTGGACTGGGCGCCCGATCTGTGGGGGCGTCTGGAGGGCAGTGTGAACAATGCCCAGGCCAGTGCGCAAGCCAGCGAAGCCGATCTGGCGTCTGCCCGGCTGTCGGCCGTGGGCTCGTTGGCGTCGGCGTATTTTCAGCTGCGCGAGGCCGATGCGGAGGGCGAACTGCTGCGCTCCACGGTGGAGGGCTATGAACGCAGCCTGCAAATCGTCCAAAACCGCTATGCCGCCGGTGTGGTGGCACAGACGGATGTGCTGCAGGCGCAAACGCAGCTGGCCAATGCGCGAGCGGATCTGGCGACGGTTCGGCAAAACCGCACGCGTTTCGAGCATGCCGTGGCGGTGCTCACGGGGCAAGCGCCCGCCGCATTTGATCTGTCCATGGTGCAGTGGGTGGCCTCAGTGCCCGATGTGCCGCTGGGGGTGCCCTCTGCATTGCTGCAGCGCCGGCCCGATATTGCATCGGCCGAGCGTGCCGTGGCGGCTGCCAACGCGCAGATCGGCGTTCAACGGTCTGCGTATTTCCCCACCATCGGGCTCACTGCGTCGCTGGGCAGCGCGGGCTCGAGCGTGGCTGATCTGTTCAAGGCATCCAACGCCGTGTGGTCGCTCGGGTTGTCGGTGGCGCAGACCTTGTTTGATGCCGGTGCCACTGCGGCCAAGGTGGAGCAGGCCCAAGCCGCGCGGGATGTGCGGGTGGCCACTTACCGCCAGACGGTGCTCACCGCCTTTCAAGGGGTGGAGGACCAACTCACGACATTGCGCACCTTTCAAGAGCAGGAGCCCCTGCGGCTGCAAGCCGTGTCTGCCGCCGAGCGCACGGCGCAGCAGTTGCTCAACCGCTATCGCGCAGGGCAGGTGAGTTTTACCGAGGTGGTGACGGCGCAGGCGTCTGCCTTGTCGGCACAGCGGTCGCTCTTGCAGTTGCAGGTGAACCGGCAGCTCGCGGTGGTGGCGCTGATCCAGGCGCTGGGCGGGGGTTGGCAAGCACCATGGCAGGAGCCGTGACATGGGTGAGCTTATACTCCTGTTTTGATAGCTGCCAGCGCTTGATGTGCAAACGCTGGAGGCCGATTTGGCTTAAATTTTTCTAGGAGCGCGCGTGGACGCTGTATTGCTGGTCAAGGCCGCCATCATGGGCGTGGTTGAAGGGCTGACCGAGTTTTTGCCTATTTCTTCTACCGGGCACCTGATTTTGGCGGGCTCGTTGTTGGGGTTTGACGATGCCAAGGCCAAGGTGTTTGACATCGCCATCCAGACCGGCGCCATCTTTGCCGTGATTCTGGTGTATTGGTCAAAAATCCGGGCCACGCTGGTGGCCCTGCCCACGGAGCGCCAGGCCCAGCGGTTTGCGCTCAACGTGCTGATCGGGTTTGTGCCCGCGGTGGTTTTGGGGCTGTTGTTTGGCAAAGCCATCAAGGCGCATCTTTTCACCCCCGTGGTGGTTGCCAGCACCTTCATCGTCGGGGGCTTCATTATTTTGTGGGCCGAGCGACGCCCGCCGGCCGCCACCCGCGTGTACAGCGTGGACGCGATGACGCCATGGGATGCCCTCAAGGTGGGCCTGGTGCAGTGTCTGGCCATGGTGCCGGGCACCAGCCGCAGCGGCTCGACCATCATTGGCGGCATGCTGCTGGGCCTGTCGCGGCAGGCTGCCACCGATTTTTCCTTTTTTCTGGCCATTCCCACCCTGATCGGCGCGGGCGTTTACAGCCTCTACAAAGAGCGCGCGCTGCTGTCCATGGCGGACCTTCCCTTGTTCATCACGGGGCTGGTCTTTTCTTTCCTCAGCGCCTGGTTGTGCGTGCGTTGGCTGTTGCGCTACATCAGCACCCATAACTTTGTGCCGTTTGCGTATTACCGCATTGTGTTCGGGATCATCGTTTTGGTGACGGCATGGACTGGATGGGTGCAGTGGGCGGGCTGATAATGCGCCCATGCGCCGTCCTGCTCCATTTGCCAGCCTCGTTTTAACTGCCACTGCGCTCGCGTGCGTCTGTTCCTGGCAACCGGCGCATGCGGCGGACTCGCCTGCCGCCCAAGATCCGTCCAAACCGCTGTTCAACTATGCATTGGGCTTCATCGTGGGTTCCGGCCCGGACTACGAAGGCGGCGCGGGGCACAAGACCAGCCTGCGGCCGGCATGGGCCATTGAGCACGGACGCTTCAGGCTGAGTACATCGCGAGGCAGTGCCTTCATGGCGCATGGCTTGGGTCCGATCGAATCAGGCGCCAGCGCCACCCTGGCCGAGGGAGACCGGTTCCACCTGAGCGCTTCTCTGCGCATCGACAATGGCCGTGACGGTTCGGACGCGCAGATCCTGGAAGGACTGCCCCCGGTCCGGTCCACACTGCGTGCGAAGTTGAGCGCAGGGTATGCGCTGACGCAACGCTGGTCCGTGGGCGCGGGCCTCTCGCAAGACATTCTGGGGCGCGATGGAGGTGCGCAGTTGTCCACCAGCGTGGGCTACACATGGCCTGTGACCGATCAGACCAAGGTGACATTCGGCGCGGGCGCCACCTTTGGTGATCGAACCTATATGCGCAGCCATTTTGGCGTGCCTGCCGGCGGGGCCACTGCCTTGCCGGCCTTTGATGCAGGCGCGGGCCTTTCCAGCGTGGATGCTGGTGTGGAGGTCATGACGGCCATCAATCGGCGCTGGGCGGTTCTGGGGACGGCGCGCGTATCGCAATTGAAGGGCGACGCCCGCCGCAGCCCCATCACGGTGGAGCCCACCGGGTATTCCATTTCCGTCGGCCTAGCGTATCGCTGCTGTCGTTAGCAGGCGCTTTGCCCAGGCAATACCCTCAGGTCGATGAAAGCGCCAGGTCTCCGGTATTGCGCCGCACGCAAAATTTTCCGTTCTGTTTGCCGCTGTACATCGCGGCGTCTGCCAGCTTGAGCAGGCCGATGGCGTCGTTGCTGTCCTGGGGCGCGATGGCGTAGCCAATGGTGAGCCCCACCGTGACCTGAACGTGGGCCACCGGAAAAGTCGTGCGAAAAGCCTCCAGCAATTTCTGGCCGAGATCCTGCGCTTGTTGTGCACTGCCCAGATGGCCGGCCATCACCACAAATTCATCGCCGCCGATGCGCGCCACAACGTCGCTTTGGCGTGTCTGGCTTTGCAGCCGCCGGGCCACGGCCACCAGCAATGCATCGCCCACATCGTGGCCGTGCTGGTCATTGACGGGTTTGAACCCGTCCAGATCCATCACATAGACGGCGAGCATTTTCTCTGCGCTGCAGCGCGACAGGGCCGAGGTCAGCGCGATGTTCAGGCCGCGCCGGTTGGGCAATCCCGTCAGGGCGTCGGAGTGTGCCAGGGAGCGCATCACATCGCGTTCGCGGTGCGCATCCAGGGCTGCGAGGCGCAGGGCCTTGGTGCGCAAACCGAGCACCCGCATGAAAAGAGGCATGTCTACCGTGGCACCGAATTCGAACGAATGCAGGGTCCAGAAATTGACCGGCAGCCAGCCGCGAATGATCCCGATCACTGTGGCGGTCGCCAGAAAATAGACCAGCCATGCCAGCAGCAGGCTCATGCCTACGGCGTCGCCACGGCGAGCCCGATGAACAGCCCCAGGAATGCCCATGAGCGCCGGTACAAGCCCCAGAATGCTGACGATGGCTGCCATGGTGGGCGTGCTGAGCAGGTCCAGTGCATACGCCACGGCCAGCACCACGCACAACACGGCGCCCGCACGCATGGTTCGCAGCAAGCGGCTTTGGAGTCTGTGCCCCGCCAGCGCCTGGCTGATGAACAGAAACGAGCCGCAGGTGGCCGTCAACGCGGCAAGGCTCGCCGCGTGTATTTCTGCCCAGGGTGCGTCACGCCAGAGGTACTGCGTGCCCAAGCCAAAAAAATGCAGTGAGAAAAGCAGGCTTCCCGTGATGAGCAACGCGTATTGGAGGAAAAGCACGTCGCGCAGGTTGAACCACTGTGCAATGCTGTAGATAAGCAGGCACAGCGCCAGCCCGGTCAGAATGCCCTGCAGCATTTGTTCATCCACCCCCTGGCTGTGCCATGTGGCGCGTTTGTTGAGGGTGATCGGCAAGATCATGGCGCCCCGTGTTTCGACCCGCAGCAAGAGGTCATACGCGTGCCCGGACGACATATCGAGCGCGATGGCATGTGAGCGGCTGCGAAGCGGGCGTTGGCTGAAGGGCTGCAGGCTTCCCAGCGTGGCCTGTTGGCTTATGTGGCCGTCGGTGGTGAGGTACACCTCGACCCGGTTGAGTACCGGGTAATCGATGTCCAGGATCCACAAACCGTCGGAACTGGGCGACACCACCACCGGAATGCGAATCCACACGGGCTCGGTGCGGATACCCAGCGTGCCGCTGGTGCCGGGCGGCGCCTGAAAGCGTGGCAGCAGGGTCAGTGCGTCTTGCACGGAAAGCACCCGGCTGGGATCTGCCAGCACGCTGACCGCCGACCAGACCTCGTGGGATGGAGAGTCGTCGCGCAGCACCACCGGCTTGGCAGCCGCTGCGCTGGCCACGCCGCACAGCGTGATCAGCAGCAGCCATGCCGCGAGCCATGGCCGCAAGGTGGCTGGCATTGCACGCCATGCGACCGAAATGGGAGCGTTAGACATGGGAGGTTCAATGCCCGCGCTCGTTCAGCGAGCACGGGCGGGGCAGGGTGGGCTGTTGTGCTTGTATCACGCGGTAACAGTTCCCCAGTGTAGGGGATCGCGTGATTTTTCGAGCTCCCTGTTTGCCCTGAGCACGGTACACCGCCTGGCACGGATGGCGCCCTTGGGTGTTGTGGCGGCGCGGTTGTGTCTGCCCCCGCCGCCGCATCGGCTGTGCGGACCCGTCCGGCGCTACATGTCAGCGTTACTGGTTGGCGTCACTGGTCGGCACTACGTGCTGGCACTAGGTGCCGAGGGGTGTCAGGGCCGCCAGATTGAGCAGCGACGCCTCGATGGCCGCTGCCGTGGTCATCGGCTGCTCCATGGGGAAAAGGTGGCTGCCGTCGAGCATCATCGTGCGGCCTTTGGTGACGCGCAACGTCATCGCCATCCCCACCTGTTTCATCTCTTCGGAGTCGAGCGCCCCGATAAAGGCCACGGGGCACTTCAGCGGGTGGCTGCTGAGCAGGCTACCCAGGTTGTGGGGCAGGGTGTTGTAGATGGCAGTCTCCACCGCCCGGTCGAAGCCCAGCACACGTTTGCCGTCTTCGTCCTTCAGGCCATGGGTGACATAGTCCAGCAGCACCTCGGGGCTCCAGTGGGCAAAAGCCTTTTTCTTGCGAAAGTGCTCCAGCGCTTCCTCATTGCTGGCCCAGCTGAAACGCCGCTGGCGGCTCACCTTGCCTGGCGAGATGGAGCCCACCACCTGCGTGCGCTTGGCCATCCCCACGGCGTTGGCTTTCCACCCACCCAGCAAAGGCGAATCCATCAGCAGCACGCCCCGCACCAGTTCGGGGTGCCGTGCCGCTGCCATCACGCTCAGAAAGCCCCCCAGCGAGTGGCCCACCAGAAACACCGGTTCACCCAGGCGAGCCACTTGCGGGCTGGCGAAGTCTGCAAGTTGCTGCACCAGGTGTGGCCAGTTGTTGGTAACCGGGTAGCGGGCGTCGTGGCCGTAACGCTCTACCGCACTCACCTCGAACCCCCGGTCTTTGAGAAGCTGGAACAACACACGGTAGGTGCTGGCCGGAAAACTGTTGGCGTGCGAAAAAACAATGGGAAGCATGGTGCGTACCGACAAAAACCTGGTGTGGGGGAGAAGAAAAAAACGCAGCCGCCCACGGTGGCCGGTGCTGCCGGGTTCCGCAGTCAGGCGCTCAAGCGCCCAAGCGATTCACGATTCAGTGTCTTAGATGAGCTTGTCCAAGGGGGTGGTGATTTTCTTGAGCGGCTTGCTGCGCGCCGGGTTGCCCATGAGGGGCACATTGGTCGCCCCGCCGCCCCAGGCCGGGTCCTCGATGCTGTCGAACACCTCGCGCAGCTTTTGGCCCCAGCTGTCGTGCAGCATTCGAAAATACGGGTTATTCTCGTCAATACAAACCACCTTGTCGCTGGAAAAGCGGTTGACCTCATAGACCACCAGATCCAGCGGCAACCCTACCGAAAGGTTGGACTTGAGCGTGCTGTCCATCGACACCAGCGCACATTTGGCGGCTTCGTCCAGCGGGGTCTCGGGGGAGATGACGCGGTCGAGCACGGGCTTGCCGTATTTGGATTCGCCCACCTGAAAATACGGTGTCTCGGTGGTGGCCTCGATGAAGTTGCCGGCCGAATACACCTGAAACAGGCGCATGCCTTCGCCCTTGATCTGGCCCCCGAACGCCATCGACACGTTGAAATCCACACCGGAGCGCTTGAGTGCCGCGCCGTCGCGCTCATGCACATGGCGCACGGCAGCGCCCAGCACGCGGGCGGCGTCGAACATGCTTTTGGCGTTCCAGATCGTGATGGGCTCGCCGGTTTCGCCGTCCTTGATCTGCTCGGTCTGCAGGATCTCGCGCACGGACTGGGAGATAGACAGGTTTCCGGCCGACAACAGCACCATGAAGCGGTCCCCCGCTTTTTCGTAGATCATCATCTTGCGAAAAGAGCTGATCTGATCGAGGCCGGCGTTGGTGCGCGAATCGGACAGGAAAACCAGCCCGGCGTTGAGTTTGATGGCGACGCAATACGTCATGAGGAAAGAGTGGGGCGATGTGGGGACCCCGCGAGTTTAGGACAAGGCGCGAGATCAGGCCTCCCAGAACGCCTCGATGAGCTCGCCCTGCGCATCCAGCAGCCACCATTCGATCACCACATCGCGCTTGCCCACGCCCAGAATGCCCAGCGCCCCGCGTGGTGCAGACAGGCGCGGGCAGCGCCACAGTTCGTCGCCCGGCTGGGCCATGGCCAGTGCCTTGGCGCGCACGCCTGCGGGCACCTCGGGCGAGTGCAGATCGACGGGGCGGTCTTCGCCGTCTCCTATTTCTTCAGGGGTGGCGGGGCGTGCGCGCATATCAGGCTCCGGTGGGTGTGCTGCGTTGCAGGTTCAGCGCCAGCAGGCGGCGCAGGATTTCATCATCAGGCAGGTCCGCCGTGTAGCCGGCCCAACCATAGGCCGCAGCGACGGCGGCGTCCAGCTGCGCGTGGGCGGCGGCCAGCCAGGCGGGGCGTTGGTTGTAGAGATTGGTCAACGTGCGCTTGGCCAGTTCTTTTTCAAAACCTGGCTTGGGCACGATGCGGTCGGGGTAGGGTGATGCGCTCAGGCCCAGCAGCACCACCTCGGGCACGGTGTCCGTCCACTCGGGCGGGTTCAGCCAGGCCTGGCGCAGGGTGTTCAGGCGCTGCGCGGCCTGCGCGATGGCGGTGGCTGTCTGGCGTGTTGGTATGATTTTGATAGCTGCTTGCGATTTCTGGACGGGCGCTAGAGGCTGATTTGGCTTGGAATCTCCTTCAGCCAAGGTATCCGGGAGGTCCGCCGGGTCCGTGTAGTGCGCGCCCAGCTGGCTGCGTTTGGCGGGGTCGAGCCCGCGCTCGAACAGCGTGCCGAAGATGGAGACGTCAATGGCGCTCCAGTTCAGGTCGGCAGCGCGGCGCAGTTCGGCCAGGTCGGGCGCGGAGAGGGGCGGCACGGCGATGGTCTGGAACAGGCCACCGTTGAACCACGGAATATCGTCCACGCCATACAGGCCACCGCTTTGCATGGTGCCAAAGAGCTGCGTGAGGTCCTGGGTCAGCCGCTCGGGCGTGGCCTGCTGGTTGTTGACCAGGCGCTCGAACATGCGGCCAGGCAGCAGGCCCACGTCTTCCGCAAAAAAGCAGAACAGGCACTGCGTGAGGAAGTGCGCCACCTGGTTGGCGTGCTGTTGCTGGCCGGTGATGCTTTCGCCGGGCGTGGCGCAGACCTTCGGCCAGGGCGGCAAAGCTTTGCGCGGCGGCTTCGGTGATGTCGCGGTTGGTCTGCCGGGGCTTGAAGCTCTCGGGCGCCAGCCAGATGCGGCGCAGCAGGGCCAGGTTGGCTGGCTGGTCCATCTCGGCAATGCGCACTTCGTGCGTGGCACTGGGGTGGCCGGTGAACTGGGTGTGGATGCGAATGGTGAGACGGTCAGACACCACCAGAATCGGCGGGTTGGACAGGGCCAGGCTGTAGGTGAGCAGCTGCTTGAGCGCGGTGTCGAGGTTTTTGCCCGGCGCCTTGTTCTCCCACGCAAACACGCCGCGCATGAAGACGTCGGCATAGCCCGTCTTGCCGCCGATGACGGCGCTCTTTTCTTCAAACCGGTAGCCCTCGGCGCTGCCAGGCTTGGGCACGCCGAGCAGTTTGCACAGGTCCAGAAAGTGGCTTTGCGCGCCTTGCTCTTCGTTGAGGGCGTAGGCGGGGCCGGGCACGCCACCGGGCGCGCCCCATTTGGCGATGAAATCTTGGGGGGTCATGGAATAGGGTTGTGAGTCCGCTGAGGCGCAGGCGGGACGGGAAGGCTGTTGCGTTGCCTCAAGCCCCCACCATCTTCTTGAGCTGGTACAGCGCATCCAGCGCTTCACGCGGGCTCAGTACATCGGGGTTGATGCCTGCCAACGCGGCTTCCAGCGGGCTGGCGCCTGCGCTCTCGGGCACCTCGGGCGTGGCGAACAGGTCCACCTGCAATTCATCTTCGCCAGCCCGCGTCTCCAGCGCCGCCAGCGCGTGGCGTGCGTGGTGCAGCACGGGCGAGGGCATGCCCGCCAGCTTGGCCACCTGGATACCGTAGCTGCGGCTGGCCGGGCCGGGCTGGATTTCGTGCAGAAAGACGATGTCGGCGCCCGATTCGGTGGCGCTCACGTGCATGTTGATCGCGTGGCGCGCCTTGGCGGGCAGTTCCGTCAGCTCGAAATAGTGCGTGGCAAACAGCGTGAAGGCGCGCGTTTTGTCGTGCAGGTGGGTGGCAATGCCGCTGGCCAGTGCCAGGCCGTCAAACGTGCTGGTGCCGCGGCCGATCTCGTCCATCAGCACCAGGCTGTGGGGCGTGGCGGCGTGCAATATCTGCGCGGCCTCGGTCATCTCGAGCATGAAGGTCGATTGCGCATTGGCCAGGTCGTCGGCGGCGCCAATGCGGGTGTGGATGGCGTCGATGGGCCCCAGGCGGCAGCTGGCCGCTGGCACATGGCTACCAATACACGCCAGCAGCACGATGAGCGCCACCTGCCGCATGTAGGTCGATTTACCGCCCATGTTGGGGCCGGTGATGATCTGCATGCGGCTGTTGGTGTTCAGGCGCGTGTGGTTGGCGATGAAGCTGGCGTGCGAGGTTTCGGCCAGCCGGGCTTCGACCACCGGGTGCCGGCCCGCCTCGATCTCGATACATGGCTCGGGCGTGAATTGCGGCGCGCACCAGTTCAGGGTGAGCGAGCGTTCTGCCAGCGCACACAGCACATCCAGCGCCGCCAGGGCCTGCGCCAGCTGGGTGAGGGCGGGCACATGGGGTTGCAATTCGTCCAGAATTTTTTCGTACAGCCATTTTTCGCGCGCCAGGGCGCGCTCATTGGCCGACAGGGCCTTGTCTTCGAAGGCCTTGAGTTCGGGCGTGATGAAGCGCTCGGCGTTCTTGAGCGTCTGGCGGCGGCGGTAATCGTCGGGCACGTTGGCCAGATGGCTGCTGGTGACCTCGATATAAAAACCATGCACCTTGTTGAATTGCACCCGCAGGTTGGTGATGCCGGTGCGGGCTTTCTCGCGGGTCTCCAGGTCCAGCAAAAAGCCGTCGCAATTGGTCTGGATGGCCCGCAGCTCATCCAGCTCGGTGTCAAAGCCGTTGGCAATCACGCCCCCGTCACGCACCAGGGCGGCGGGCTCGGGCGCGATGGCGCGCTGCAGCAGGTCGGTGCACCCGGCAGGGGGCTGCAGTTGGCTAAAAATTTGAGCCAAATAGGGCTCTGGCGCTTGTGCAGAAAGCGCAAGCAGCTCTGATTTTTGTAGCGTAATACCCAATGCCACCAACTCACGCGGGCGCACCTGGCGCAGCGCAGTGCGGGCGGTGATGCGTTCCACATCACTCACGCCCTTGAGTTCGCCGCGCAGTTGCGCCCAGGGGCCCGAGCCACCCCCTGCGCCCCCGGCCCCACGCAATGCCGTGGTGGCCGACAGGCGCCGGCGCGCCTCGGTGCGGTCGCGCTGGGGCTCCAGTAGCCAGGCCTTGAGCAGCCGGCTGCCCATGCCAGTCATGCAGGTGTCCAGCAGCGAAAACAGGGTGGGCGCGTCTTCACCACGCAGGGTCTTGACCAGCTCCAGGTTGCGGCGCGTGGTGGCGGGCAGGTCGATCAGGTCGTCGCCGCGCTGCACCTGCACGCTGTGCACGTGGGTGAGCGCGCGGCCCTGGGTGTGTTCGGCGTATTGCAGCAGCGCGGCGGCGGCGGCGTGGGCCTCGCCCAGCCCATGGGCGCCCCAGGCCTGCAGGCTGGCGGCGCCCAGGTGCTCCAGCAGCTTGCGCTCGCCCAGGGCACTGTCAAACTGCCAGTCGGGCCGCAGGCTCATGGGGCCGGTGAAGGCGCCCCCCTGGCGCAGCGCTTGCAACTGTTGCTCGAAGCGCTCGGTCACTCCCGCGCTGTAGATCACCTCGCTGGGCGCCACGCGCGCCAGCCACGCGCCCAGTTCATCGTGTGCGCACTCGGCCAGATACACGCGCCCTTGTGTCACGCTCAGCCAGGCCAGGCCACAGCGCGCGCGCGGCCCTTGGTGCACGGCCAGCAGCATCGATTCGGCTTTGTCTGGCAGCAGCGCGGTGTCGGTCAGCGTGCCGGGGGTGACCACACGCACTACCTTGCGCTCCACCGGGCCCTTGGCGGCGCCGACTTCGCCCACCTGCTCGGCAATGGCCACCGATTCGCCCATCTTGATGAGGCGCGCGAGGTAGTTCTCGAGCGCATGAAACGGCACACCCGCCATCACCACGGGCTGCCCACCCGACTGCCCGCGCTGGGTGAGCGTGATGTCGAGCAGGCGCGCGGCCTTTTCGGCATCGGCGTAGAACACCTCGTAGAAATCACCCATGCGATAGAACAGAAGCGTGTCGGGGTACCCGGCCTTGAGGGCCTGGTACTGCTGCATCATCGGCGTATGATTTTTTAGGTCGTCGGCGTGTGATGCGTTTTCTTCGTAAGTTGTTGATTTTTCTATGTTCATTGCCAACCGAAGACCTTTTGTAAACAGTGAAAAGCATCAAGAAGCTTCACGAACCGGCAGTTTGATGTAGCTAAAATGTAGATAAAATCATACTGCCATAACAACTGCCCAAGGGGTGTATGCGCTTCACTTTCACCCAAGACAACCTAGCTAAACTCTCCCCAGCGGTTCGCCCCATCGTCAAAGATGGCAGGATGGTCGGCATCGAAAAAGTAGCTGTTCCCAAGCAGTACATTGTCTATGACGCGGGTGCGAATGTTGCCCCGGGCTTCGGCATGTATGTAGGGGCACGGCGCAAGACGTTCGTGTTGCAGACCCGTGTTGGCCCGAGAGTGACCAAGGTGGTGTTAGGCGACTATCCCCGTTTGAACGTGAATACGGGAGACGCATTGACAGATGCCCGTCTCATTGCCAGCGATACCCGCTTCGCCATGAAGCGGGGCGAGGACATCCAGCAATTGCGAACCGAAGAGCGGGTGATCGTCGCGACCACGTTGGGCGACGTCCTGCGAAACTATTTGCACCAATATCTGCGCGGAAAGAATCCGCGGCCCAACTCCATCAAAGCCATCGAAGCGGCCATCCGGCGGTTGCAACCCTGGCTTGGCAAGTCTTTACGGTCGATTGGCAGCGCCACCGTTGACGACATTTGGCAACTGATTGCCGTGGACCAAGGTCATCGCACAGCCGCAGAGCAAACACTGATGTGGTGCCGCGCCGCGTTCAATGTGCATATTGAAAGGCAGCAGGCTGACAGGAATCGCGCCTCGTTCGATAGCGAATTGCTGGTCAACCCGTTCAACATCGCTCGCCGCAAGATGCGCACCCGCAGCGAACTGGAAGCTCAGTACGACGACAACAAAGTCCGCAACCCCGTGGCAAACACTCCTGAACGCCTGGGGGTATGGCTGGATGCGCTTTGGGCTAAACGAAGTCAGAACCGCGATGCCGTGGACTACATGGTGCTGACACTGTTGCTGGGCGCGCGGCGTAGCGAAACGGCGCAACTTGTATGGCGTGACAGATTGCTCGCAGCAGGGCAAAAAGAGGTGGATTGCAGTGTGCTGACGCTGCCAGATGGCGATGGTCTCGGGCAGGTCACGTTTCGCGGCACCAAGAGTGGTTCCACGCACAGCGTTCCGCTGGGGCGTTTCGCTACATGGCTGATGCGCCTGCGCCACGGCGACTACCACGATCAGCTATATGTGTTCCCGTCTTCATCCAAGAACCCGGCCACCAAGAGCCCGCACTACAACAGTCCGCGTGAGTTCGTGGACTCAATGCGCACGACCTTGGAGAAACATAGCTTGCTGGCGGCCTGGGGCACATATTCCATGGCTTACACCGCCAAAGGGCAAGAGCCGCCGTTGCCATTCGAGCAGTTCGCGTTAACCTTTCCGCCGCAATGGAAGTTCACCATGCACGACCTGCGGCGGACGTTCTGCACAGTGGCTGTCAACATTGAGGGCATGCCGTACGCCGTGGTGCAGCAACTGATGAATCACAGCCAAATGGGTAACATAACGGCACGGTATGGCAAGCCAAACCAGGAGGCACTGCGCAAGCACATGCAAGAACTGGAAAACGAATTATTGCGGCACGCGACCACGTTGCCGAAGATGCAGATGAAAGCATGATCGATGAGCGATGAGCGATGACTTTGCAACCGATTACAACAAACTGGTGATCGACATCATGGCCTTGCCTGAGGCTGTGCGTGGCGTAAAGCTGCTGTCCACAGCGAAGGCCGCGCTTTTTTTACAGTCCTCCGTCAGCACCTTGGAGCGTCGGCGCAGAAGCCACCAGCCGCCGCCGCCAGCGCCCAACTTTGCGGGTGGGCGCAAGGGAGATGATGTGATGTACTTGGCTAGCACGCTGGTGGAGTTCATTCGCGGGGAGTCAATCACCCAACCCAGCCCTTATCCTGAGGTGCAGCCTTCGCTTCTGGCGATGAACGCTGCGGCATCCCGCCGTGCTGCGCTTTCGGCGACCGGCGCTCGTCGCCACTTGGCGAAGTATGCAGGCGGATCGGCAGTAGAGAATGAAGCATCGAACATGCCATTCTTTGTGGACCAAGACCGTTTGGTGCTTGCGCCCTGCTGGGATGAGCCAGCGACCATGCTGGAATTTTTTCTAGATGATTCTACGGAGGTGGTCTGGATGGCATGGTCGGATGCGCTTGCCTCTGTGTGGCAAAAGGAGTCTGATCGTCAGGGTTGGCTGGCAACGGCAGACCAATTGGTGCCAGGGTTGCCGCAGCGCGCAGAGGGTATACGCCACGCGCGCCTATCCAGCATTTGAGGTCAGTCTAACCGTCCAAAAAGTCGTTTGGCAGCGGTAGTTCCTGCATGTCCATGAGGAACCCATCAAGCGCTGCACACACTCCCCCTGCAACAAGGTCTGGCGGTAGGTTCATGGCCATCAGCTCTGGCAAACGGGGGAACTTGGTCGCAGCTTTGGCAAGGATGTTTGGGTAGGGGCGGCAGAACTCCACGCCCTGCTCTGTCGCAAAGGCTTCCAGGCACTGTTGCGCCGTGGGCGCAGGATAGAGCAGGAGATAGTCGGGTCGGATGCGAGGAGAGAGGCGCATGCGACAGTATGCCCCCGTCTGTTTGCTTTCGAGCAGGGGCTTTTCTCCCCCACACGTACCACGCGTAGCGTCTCGACCGGCTGAACAGCTCAATTTTGCCAACGCCGGATACAGTGCCTTGACCTGCTGATGGAAGCTAACCTCTTGGCTCGCGCTTGGTGACCGGCGCGGACAGCACTCAAGGCTTGCGCCGGAGATTTGCCGCAATCGACAGCCCCTTGCCGCGTTCGCCTACCAGCAGCCATTTTTTGGTGGGGGCGGGCACTGGGGATGTTGAAGGCTGGCATGCGTTTCGTCAAAGCGGCGGACATCGAACAGCAAAACATAGAGGCAGCCAGCTGCCTGAATTCCGGCAGCTCCAAGGTCCAACCTCAACTGCGGCCCGTGAAGCGCGCCGACACCAGACTTGGTGAAGCTCAACGCTTCGATTGGTCTAGCGCTTTAAAAAACTCGGATGGCTGCATGTCCAGCGCTTTGACGACTCTGTCGATGTTGACCATCGCAATGTTGCGCTCACCCCTCTCGACTCCGCCCATATAGCTTCGATCAATTCCGCATTCATCGGCGAATGCTTCTTGGGACAGACCACGAGCCTTACGGAACTGTCTGACAGCTAGTCCGAACGCGACCAGTACAGGAGATCGTTCTTCTTTGGGTGGAGGTACGCGAGCCATCTTCGAATGGTTTGCGTATGAGGACTAAAACACCACGGTCCATGAGTACACTGTGTAAAAGTTCACGGTCCATAAGTACCATTTTGTTATACGATCCCTCCACGAGCGGCGCAGTGCCGCCACCAACCGAGGAGGAAACCATCCATGAAACGAGCCCTGGTAATCCTGGCCGCAGCCCTTGCGCTGGCCGCCTGTTCTACGTCTCCCGCGCCAACGCCCGCGCCCCCGAAGCCCTCTTGGGACGTCTCAGGCCACATGGCCGACTGATGCAGGCGGACCCCATGCGCAAAATGACCATCGTCAAAATCGCCGCCGCTGTGCTGTTCGCCCTGTGGCTCTTCTTCGGCGACGGCAAGACCTCGCACCGCTTCGTAGTGCTGGTGGCCGTCTTCGTGGGCTACCAAGTCTTTTCTCGCGTCAAAGCGCAGCACGCCGTGCAGGAGGGCGCGCGGCTTGGAATGAGCGCCGTCCTCACACAGAGATTCATGCACAGGCAAAGCGCGCAACACGTGCGCTACGGCCGAAGCTTGCCCAAAAAAAGAGTTCGTTCACTACAGAAGCCAATAGGAGACAAATCATGCACGCAAAGAAGCAGTTCAACGCCAGAATCGCGCGCCTGGCCTTCAGCACCTTGGGACTGACATTGAGCCTGGCGGCACAGGCTGATAGCTACCCAGAGAAGCCTCTTACCTTGATCGTTCCTTACACAGCTGGCGGGGCAACCGACGTTCTGGCAAGAATGCTGGCGAAGGGTTTGTCGCAGGAATTGAAGCAGCCTATCGTGGTAGAAAACGTCCCTGGTGCCGGCGGTTCGATCGGTCAAACACGCTTTTCAAGAGCTGCTGCAGACGGCTACACGGTGCTCATGGGCAACGTCGGTACGCTAGCCGCCAATGGATCTGTGTACAAGAACCTGCCTTACGACGTCCTCAAAGACTTCACGCCGCTTGCATCCGTTGGCGATGCCCCGCAGGTACTTTCTGTGCGCGCCAATTTTCCGGCATCCAATTTGGATGAGTTTGCGGCATACGCCAAGGTGCATGGCGCAAAGATGAACTTTGGTGATGCGGGAGTCGGCTCAGGGGCTTTTCTGGGAGGCGTATTGCTCAATGCAACTCTCGGCACTAACGTACCACCTGTTCACTACCGCGGTGCCGCTCAAGCAACTTCCGATGTGATGGCTGGGCAAATCGACTACACGGTGGAAAGCAGCAGTACTGCTGTCAGCTCGATTGCATCCGGAAAGATAAAAGGACTCGTTGTACTGAGTGCGCAACGTGTGGGCGTTTTGCCGAACGTTCCAGCGGTCAGTGAGACCTCCTACAAATCGCTGAACTACACGATCTGGAACATGCTTTTGGTCAGAAAGGGGGTGCCGAAGACCATGGTCAACACTCTAAATGACGCCATCAACAAGACTCTTACGCAACCAGATTTACTGGATCGGTACAAGCAGATGGGCCTGGCTGTTCCCAGTGCCAACCAGCGCACCACGCAGGGTGCTCAAAAGCTGCTGGCTGAAGAGGTAACTCGCTGGCAAAAGCTCTTAAGCGAAGCCGGCGTGACGCCGGAGTAGAGCTCGACACATAAGAGACCAGTGGGCTCGCGCAGTCAAGATTTGTCGAAGGTGGAGATATTCTTGGCCAGTGCGACAAGCTTCCGAATCACTGTCTGACTCTGATCGATGCCCCAGGCTGCGTTGAAAGCGATGCGTTGAAAGGCTGGTGCGCCTTTCAATGCAACAAGTTCGCCATTTCGCAGTTCCGATTCAATCATCGGATAGGTCATCAAGCCTATGCCTGAGCCACTGCGAAGCAGTTGTTTCAACGTCAACACATCTGCGCATACATCAAATTTTGTGCGCAGATTGTTGTCCCTTGCTAGCTTTATCAACATGGGGTACATGGGCGACTCTTTTGAAAGCGACCACACCGGCTTTGAGCGCATCAACTCCAGCCAAGATGTCGCAGAGTATTTCCCTTTGCGCCCAACTAGGTTTGGAGATCCGACCAGAAGGACATTCACGGAGCCTATGGGCTCCACATGAAAGCGGTCTGAAGTGAGCGAAGCCGTAGCCATGAACACCAGATCCAGATGACCGGTCTCCAGCTTACTGACACTCAGGGAGGTCTGTCCGACCTCTATCTCGAAGTTGAGCTGTGGCATGGCAGCCCTCGCTGCTGCTATGAATTCAGGCAGCCAAGTCTGAGCTATCAAACCAGCGATACCCAGGCGAATCAGCCCTGAAACATGAGAGGCGTCGTCAAGGGTGTGAATGACGTCTTCCAGAGCCGCCAGCAAGGGCTTGACTTGCTGAACCAGTTCCCGGCCTTGCGTGGTCAGGTCCATTCTCCTGCCGCGTTTGTGAAACACAGGAAAGCCTAGCCTGCCCTCCAGCTCGCGCATCCGCGCGGACACGGTGGGCTGGGTGGTGTACATGTGATCTGCAGCAGCCTGAAAACTACCAAGCTGAGCAATGTGGCACAGCGTCTGCAAATGCAGGATGTTAATTGTTGCCATTTAGAGTGTGAGTCCGTTCAAGACTTTCCCTCCGCAATCATCCAATGTCCGTTGTCAAAATCAGGGGGCGGCAGCAGTTACGTGGATCGGAGAGACGGTGATTTTGTCAGCTAATGCGTTACACGTTTCTCAACACTCGTATGCAGATAGATCACTTTGGCGGTTCTATCGCCGCGTTCAGCCACCATTACCTGCCGCGCATGCATCGCCTGGGTTATGTGGCACCGAACGTGGGTGACATCGCGGCCAAGGCGTTTCCCGGCGGCTATGTGATGGACTCCACGCCGGGCTTCTACGACTCCGTCGTGGTCCTGGACTACAAGAGCCTGTACCCCTCCATCATCCGGACCTTCCTAGTGGACCCCGTGGGTCTGGCCGAGGGAGCAAACGCCGACGCCCAGAGTAGGCCCATACCGGGGCCGCAAGGCACGCTGTTCTCCCGTGACAAGCACTGCCTTCCAGACATCGTGACCACGCTCTCGAGCGCCCGGGACGAGGCCAAGCGAGTGCGGAACCAGCCGCTGTCGCAGGCCCTGAAGCTGCTCATGAACTCCTTTGCCGGGGTGCTGGGCGCGTCCGATTGCCGCTTCTTTAATCCGAAGCTGGTGTCCGCCGTGACCCTGCGCGGCCACGAGGTGATGAAGCTCACCCGGGTGTTTGTGGAGCAGCGCGGATACCAGGTCATCTACGGAGACACTGACTCTATCTTCATCTGGCTCAAACGCACTTATCCCAATACGGAGGCGCACAGCATTGCGGCCGGCCTGGTGCAGGAGATCAACGCGTGGTGGACCCGCAAGCTGCGCGAGGAGCAGCAGTTGGAGAACTTCCTCGAAATCGAGTTTGACACCCACTACGCCAAATTCTTCATGCCCACCATCCGAGGCTCGGACGTCGGCAGCAAGAAGCGCTACGCCGGCCTGAGCGTCGATGCAGAAGGGCGGGAGGAGATGGTCTATCGCGGGCTGGAGATGGCCCGCAGCGACTGGA
The DNA here is from genome assembly GCF_020510705.1 of Acidovorax radicis. NCBI lineage: Bacteria > Pseudomonadati > Pseudomonadota > Betaproteobacteria > Burkholderiales > Comamonadaceae > Acidovorax > Acidovorax radicis. Next base: position 3,633,632 of record NZ_CP075184.1, on the reverse strand, counting down.
CCCTGTTGGCACGCCAGTTCCAGGAGGGTTTGCTGTCACGCATCTTCCACGGTGAGCCCTACCGGGAGTTCGTGGCCGACTATGCGCGGTCCATGTTGGATGGACATATGGATGCGCTGCTCGTCTACCGAAAACGGCTGCGCCACCGACTCGATGCCTACGAGGTCAACGTACCGCCCCAGGTGCGCGCGGCGCGCATCGCTGATGCACACAACGCGAAGTTGAACCGTCCCCAGCAGTACCAGCGTGGTGGTTGGATCCAGTACGTGATGACGCAGAGCGGCCCCGAACCCCTGGAAGCCCGGCAGTCACGGATTGATTATGAACACTACCTCGTCAAGCAACTACAGCCCATCGCCGACGCGATTCTTCAGCCCCTGGGAGAGAGCTTTGAGGCATTGACGAGCGCGCAGAAGGTGCTTTTTTAGCGGCTGCAGGGAGAGCAGCCTGGGGGCGATACCCAACGACGGAACCGGCTGACCAAGTACAGGGTGACGTGGCAGAGTGCCTTCAATCAATGTCCGGAAACGGGCACCCGAACTATCTCGCAAAGTACATGGCGGAGATTTAAGGCAATGCTGAAAAAGTCCCCGCTGCTTCTTGAGCTTGGGTAAATTACTGGGCCATGAAGCAGCAGACCCTTGCTATGGCGGCCGACACGCAGTCGGGCTTGGAACTACACCGCAAGCCCACGCGGCGCGATAAATTCCTCAACACCATGCAAGCGCTGGTGCCTTGGGCTGCACTGTGCGATGAAGTTGCGCCGCACTACCCCAAAGCTGGCAATGGACGCCCTCCCATTGGGTTGGAGCGAATGCTGCGGATTCATTTCATTCAGCATTGGTTCAACCTCGCCGACTTGGCGTGTGAGGAGGCCCTGTACGACAGTGCCAGCCTGCGCCGGCAGATTCAACCGGTCGATGCAACACATTCGCTGAACATCTCAGCGGGTGTGTGGAAGCCCAGCGTCTTGCGCGGCCTCTCATTCAATTGTCTCGCAATGGCGTTGAGCTGAAGCTGTGAGAGACCCGAGAGATTCATGCCCTTGGGCATGTACTGCCTGAGTAAGCCGTTCGTGTTCTCGTTGCTTCCCCGCTGCCATGGGCTTCGCGGGTCGCAGAAGTACACCTGGATGTCGGTAGCCATCGTGAATTGCTTGTGAGCATGCATCTCCGAGCCTCTGTCCCAGGTCAGTGACTTGTACAGTTCCTGCGGTAGCTTGCTGGCGCTCTTGATGAGTGCCTTGACGACCGACTGCGAGTCTTTGCCATTCAGCTTCACCAGCATCACGTATCGCGTTTGACGTTCAACCAGTGTCGCAATTTGGCTGTTGCCACTGCCAAAGACCAAGTCGCCTTCCCAGTGACCAGGCACTGCCCGGTCCTCGACGCAAGCGGGGCGCTCGCTGATCGAAACAGCGTCAACGATCTTTCCGTGAATTGCCGTCTTCTGTGTGTAGTGCCGTGATCGGCGCATTCCACGAGTGCGTCTGAGGTGCTCCAACAGCTCCTTCTTCAAGGCGCCACGCGCTTGAATGAACAGACTGCGGTAGATGGTCTCGTGTGACACGTGCTGGCTCTCGTCGCAAGGATAAGTTTGCTTGAGCCAACCTGCAATTTGCTCCGGCGACCACAGCATCCGCAGCTTGTGAGCCACGATCCGGGCCAATGCACGGTTCTGCCTGAGCTTGCAGCGCTTTGGGCGCTGCGCTCGATTCCAAGCCGCTTCATCTGCCTGAGTTGCACGGTAGCCATCACAGCCGCCATTGCGCTTGATCTCTCGGCTGATCGTCGACGGTGCTCGCCCGAGCCGCGTTGCGATGGAGCGAATCGATTCGCCTGACACCATCGCCCGCGAGATCTCCTCGCGCTCTGCCAACGTCAATGCAATTGCTGCACGTGATCGCTGCGCAGGCCGGAATCCGCCCGTCTCTGCAAGTATCCGATGGATCGACGAGTGGGCGCGATCAAAGAGCTTGCCGATCTCATGCAGCGTCCAGCCTTGCTTCCAGCGCTCCCACATCAGCGCCTTCTGGGTATCTGAATAGTAGATTCTTGGTCGCTGTTTCATCTGCAACACTCCTTGCGCCTACGCGGTGGTTAGTGTGTTGCATCGACCGGTTGAATCTGCCGCCTAAAGCGGTACTACGACAGTTCACGAAGCAGTCATCCGCAACTGGGCCGGCAACGCTCTTACTCAGCGCAGTTCAGCATCCACTGAACACCGAACCGGTCGGTCAATTTGCCGTAGTAGTCCCCCCACGGCTGAATGCCCAAAGGGGTCGTGACCGTTCCACCTGCAGCCAAAGCTCGGAAGAGATTGTTCGTTGAATCTCGACCGTTCATCGCAAGCAAATGCGCGGAGCCTCGCATCGGCTCAGCATCATCGTTGTCGGAGGCATAGAAGAGCAAGCCTGGTCCCTCGAACTTGGCATGCATGACCTTGCCGCGCATGGCCTCGTTCTTCACGGGCATGCCATCGACCCCGTAGCGAAGCACCTCGATGACACGACCAAGACCACATTGAGTATAGAAAGCCAGGGCGTCATCACAGGTCGTGGTGAAAAACAAATAGTTCGAGAGTTGCATGTTGGTATCCCCAGACGTAGATGGGCGTCAGGCCGATGCGGCTCCTTCGCCGAGCTGCGCATTGGTGAGAGCCATCCCGGCGATGCCCCAGGCCCCGTCTACCGCGTGCACGACGTTGACCCATATACGCTCCTTCGGGTGCTGCGCGCCTGACAGCTCATGAATGATGTTCGTGGCTTCTTCTATGTAGCCAACTTGAACCTCCCGACTGGCGAACGCGAAGGACGGGACCTTCCATTCGACGAACGCCACGGAGGCCTCCTTTGATCCGGAGTACGTGTGCTCCGTTGGCAAGACGTGGATCGAGCCCACGATGTTGGGCGTCATCGCCTTGTTTCCTGCCAAGCCATGCCATCTAAGCATGGCATCTGACAGGCGGCTGAAGGCGATTTTTTCCTGGCCCTTGGGAAGAACGCCCTCAGTGAGGGTGAGAGTAAGTGGCATGGGTACTCCAAACAGAAAGAACGGCGTCGCTCATGCGCTGCGAACCGCAGAACATTTCAAGTAACGACCGTTATTCTATAATACATAACGATCGTGTTTTGAACAACTACAATCGTCAGCTTCACATATTGAAAGAGCCCCTCGTGTCAAGGTCAGAACAGAAGGTGCAGACGCGGCAACGCATACTGGACGGCGCAGGGCGCGGGTTTCGCAAGGCAGGATTTGGCGGGATTGGGGTTGACGGCCTGGCGAAGGAAGCAGGCCTGACATCGGGTGCCTTCTACGTTCATTTCGACTCGAAGGCCCACGCATTCCGGGAGTCGGTCGCACAGGGCATGGCCGAATTGCGAGGCGGCGTGCTGCACTTCCAGGAAAAGCACGGACGCACGTGGTGGCCGGAGTTTGTGCGCTTCTACCTCAGTGCCAAGCGGACCTGTGACTTGTCAGAGAGTTGCACGCTTCAGACGATGCCGGCAGAAGTCGCGCGATCGGATGAAGGTTCCCGTGAGACGTTTGAAAAGGCTTTGCGCGACGTTGCGCAGGTGATCGTCGACGGTCCAGCCTCGCCAAATGCACCACGAGACATTGGAGCCGCTTGCGCCGCCCTCTCTTCGCTTGCGGGAGCGGTTACTCTGGCACGTTCCGTAGGAAGTAACTTCGCAGACCAGATAGCCGCAGCAACAGAACACGCGCTGCTAGGGTCGCTAGGCGGAAAGAGTCGATCAACGCCTGTTAGTGCCAACCCAAAACTGACCAGCTGGGGGTGCGGATAAAAACTTGGACTGGTTTTATGCCGTGAGTCCAAGGCTCTCTCGGTATTCGATGGGACTGAGTGAGCCAAGGGAGATCTTGATCCGCTTCTCGTTGTACCAGCGGATGTAGTCGTCGACTGCCTCAATGAACTGCGCAAGGGTGACGCTCTTCCAGTCCCGAGGATAGAACAGTTCGTTCTTCAGCCGACCGAAGAACCCCTCGCAGGCTGCGTTGTCAGGGGAGCATGCCTTGCGAGACATCGAGCGGGTGAAGTTGGCATCGCGCATCCTCGATATCCAGCCTGGCCAGCGGTAGTGCCCCCCGCGGTCGAAGTGAACCACAGGCCGGTCAGCGGTGTCTGTCACCGTCTCGATGGCTGCATCCAGCATGGTATTGACCAGCTCAGCATCCGGGCTCGTGCCAATGGTCCAGCTCACCACCATCCCATCGAAGCAGTCGATGATCGGCGACAGGTAGACCTTACCTGCAGGGATCTGGAACTCCGTGATGTCCGTGAGCCACTTCTTGTTCGGTGCCGCGGCCTGGAAGTCTCGGTCGATGATGTTCTCAGGCGCGGGGCTGATCTCGCCAAGGTAGGACGCATACCTGCGCCGCTTGGGCTTAGCCACGACTAGGCTCTCTTGCTTCATCAGGCGCTGCACCACCTTCTCGGAGATTGTGACGTCTTGCCTAGTCAGCGAGGCCTGCAGCCTGCGGTAGCCGTAGCAGCGATGGTTCGACTCGAAGATATCGGTGATGGACTGCCTTACTTCAAGGTACTTGTCGCCGGCGGCCGCTCGGACCCGATGGTAGAAGTACGAGCTGCGTGCAAGACCCAACTGTCCAAGGAGCTTTGGCAGACCATAGTGCTCCTTGAGGGCGTCAATCAGCAGTGTCTTCTCCCGGTTGGACAGGAGCTGCAGATCGACGCCCAGGCCTTTTTTTAGCAGTTCATTGGCCTTGTTCAAGAGGTCCTGCTCAAGGCGCAGTTGCCTGACTTCGCGGCGCAACGCCTCAACCTCGCGCTCGAGCTCATCGCGCTCTTGAGCCCGCGGGGACTGATTGGTGTGTTTCATGGATGCGGGTGCCTCACGTCCCAGAAGCTGGTTCTTCTAGTTGTACAACGTCGGCCTGCTCACGCCAAGCTTCTGAGCAACCGCCTGCGCACTTCCCTCACGAGTGCACAGCTCGAGGACTGCCTGCTTCTTCAGTTGCGGCAGCCGAGGCGCACTGACGGCTCTGCCGACAACGCGCTGGCGGGAGTCAGGGTCCAGTTCATCAATCCAGGCACGCAGCAAATCGCGGCACGGATAGCCCAGCGCCTTGACCGTGGCGACGATGCAGCGCCCGTGCTCGGCGTAGTGTTCGACAGCCTTCTTCTTCTGAATTTGAGAATACTTCGGCTTTGAGCGCGCGTAGCCGGACGGCAGGTCCAGGCGCCGCTCGTACTCCTCATGCCAGCTCATCAACGAGTTCTTCGTCGGATATCCCAACTGGCGGATAGTGGCACCGGTGCGCTTGCCCAGTTTGATGTAGAGCTCGACCGCTCGGATTCGATCTTCGTAGGAATACATGAACTACCTCCTGGTAGTCCAAGTTTTTGTCCGCACCCCCAGCTGGTCAAGATTGGATCGGCTCTAACAGATCAAGATATCCCTTGGCTCTCTCGGCCCCATCGAATACCGAGAGAGCCTCAGACTTTCAGCATAAAACGAGTCCAGGTTTTTATCCGGCCCCTTTGGACGGACTTCAGCTTTCAGGTCCCAAGACCTCGCCGTTGGGTCCCCAGGCCACATGGGTGAGACCCGGTTCCAACGCTTCCAATCTGCGCCGCTCCAGCTCCGTGGCACTGATCTCTCCAAACTCATACCGACCTACTTCAGCAAGCGCGACGTCACGGCGCAGTTGGTCTGCACGCTCAAGCGCGGCACGGACATGGCCTATTAGGTCCTTTTCGTCCCACGGCTTGAGCACATACCGGAACACCTCAGCGTCATTTACCGCACGCATCAGCGCTTCAGAATCAGAGGACGCACTGAGCACCATACGCACGGCCAGGGGCTGGATGGTCCGCACCAGGCTCAGGAACTCCACACCCGTCATGAGCGGCATGCGGTAGTCTGAAATCACGACATCGAACACAGCTTCTCTCAAGCGGGCCAATGCGACCTCCGGGGCCACTGTTTCTTCAATGCGCACCTCCGTTCCCAACCCCGCCCGCAAGCTTCGCTTGATCGCGGAAAGCACATGGGGTTCGTCATCCAACAATAGGATTTTTGGCATGGTTAACCGATCCAGGGGTTAAAGTTTGATCGGCAAGATCAGCTCGATGCCGTCTCGCCCCTCGCGCAGTCGCAATCGTTTGATAAGCTCGGTCGTAAGGACATGATCCACGGTAAGCAACACGGCCCCTTCGGGGGAAAGTAGGTCGCGTGCCAGGACCATGCCTGGCTTTAGGAACTGCGTCTTGAGCATGAGGGGCTGCGGCTCTACACCAGGGGCCGCCTTCAAAAGCATTTGCAGAAAGACATCGACCACTTCAGGGTGAAACTGCGTTCCCCGGCCTCTTGCAATCATGGAACGGGCATCTACCGCATTCAATGGCGTGGAACTCAGATGCCCGATCTGCAGATCGTCATAGGTATCAACGACAGCCAGTATGGCAGCCCCCATGGGGATCCTCCCTGAGGCCAACCCATCGGGATATCCAAGGCCATCGTGGCGTTCATGGTGGCTCCGGATGATATTGGCGACAACCTGCATGTCATCGAGTGCCATGAGTGCCTGCTCTCCCAAGCTGGCGTGCCGCCTGTACTGAATGCCTTCCTCTTCGGACAACCTGGGTACGGGCCGGGCAAGCAAGGAATCAGGCAATCCAATCTGGCCGATGTCGTGCAAAAGCCCCGCAATAAAAGCGTCTTGCTGATCCGCCTCACTCATACCCATGGCGCGGGCGGTGCGGCGAGCTAGGTCGGCGACGCGGCGCGAGTGGCCAGAAAGCAGGCCCCCACGCCACTCCAAAAGGTTTGAAAACACCTTGATCGAACTAAGGTAGTTCTTCTTAATCTTCTGGCTAAGCTGGAGAAGCTCACTCGTGCGCGCCGCGACTTTTTCCTCCAGTGTTTCGTTGAGTTCCGTGAGCGCCTGATTTTTTGCCACCAGCAGTAGTTCAAGACGAACTTTCTCCTGTTCCAGCGCCATACGCTCGAAGACTTGGTGGGCTGTTGCAAGCACCTCCCCGTCATCCCAGGGCTTGGTGATGTAGCGGTACACCTCTCCGTTGTTGATGGCTGCAATGGTCGAACCGATGTCGGCGTACCCTGTCAGAAGCACGCGTGCGGTTCTAGGCCAGCGCACTCGAATCTGCGCCAGCAGCTCTGCGCCATCCATCCCCGGCATTCTCATATCTGAGAAGACCAGATCCACAGGCTCATGCTCCAGATAGGCAATCGCTTCAAGGCCACTGGTTGCGGTGGCGACTTGGTATCCGCTACCGCGAAACAGGCGCTTGAGTGCTGCCACGATGTTGGGCTCGTCATCGACACAGAGAATGCGCCAGACTTGAATCGTTTCCTGCGGGGTAGCGGTGGTATTGATATCTGCGGCGGCAGCCGTGGATGTCGTATCAGTGAATGAACTCACGCATCGGCCTCCGGCGGATGACGAATCGGTAGAGTGACGCGAAACCGGGTACCGACCCCTCTCTCGCTGAAGACATCGATGCTGCCGAAGTGCTTTTTTACGATACCGTAGGACAACGACAGCCCCAACCCGGTTCCTTTGCCAACGGCCTTCGTCGTAAAGAATGGATCGAAAATTCGCCCGATATTCTCCTTAGCGATGCCCTCTCCGTTATCCTGCACTTCTATCCAGATACGGTCACTCTGAGTGCCGGTACGGATGGTGATAGTTCCTCGGTCCTTCTGGATAGCATGGGCGGCATTGACAAGAAGGTTCATGAACACCTGGTTAAGTTCCGATGGGAGGCACTCTATGTCGGGTATCTCGCCGTAGGTCTTGACCACCTCCGCCTTGTACTTAATCTCGTTGTTTACGATATTGAGCGTCGAGTCAAGCCCGTGATGGATATCCGCCAGCACCCAATTCTGGGAGGTATCGACTCGTGAAAAATCCTTGAGGTTCTGAACGATGTTGCGCACCCTAGTGATGCCATCCTTGGACTCGGACATTAAGGACGGAATGTCTTCCTTCAGGAATTCCAGTTCTATCTTGTCACGCAACCCCTTCAGGCGAGCGGCTGCTGGAGTGCCCGCCAGTTCGGATTCAGCCTCCTCGTAGGCCGCGAGCATTTGGAAGAGATCGCCCAGGTAGCGCTCCAGCGTTCCGAAGTTCGAGAAAATGAATCCGATGGGGTTGTTGATTTCGTGTGCGACGCCTGCGGCGAGTTGACCAATGGAGGCCATCCTTTCCGATTGCATCAGCTTGTCCTGAGCGTCCGAGAGTTGGGAGTTGAGTTGCTTGAGTTCTTCGTTGGCCCTGAGCAGCTCTTTGACCCGGTCAGCCGTCGCTTCGCTAGAGGACAAGATACCGGATGCCACGCCAGGGGCGGTTGCCAATGAATCGGGTGAGTTCACAGGAGATACCTCTTCAGGCCAGCAATGCAGCGCAGACGCTTTCATGCTGTTGTTCCACCACATCAAAAACGTCCAGGTAATCACTGCCGCTAAGCGCCATGCGCGCCCACGCATCCAGCCCCAGCAGCGGCACCATGTCATCTTCCTTGCGAGAAAGATCCAGGCCATGTGCGATGTTGTCTGCCACGTGCAGCAGATCGCCCAGGCATCTGGTGCGAGCCCCTTGGGGGCGGTGGTGATCTGAAATGGCCGCGACGATCTCGGGCGCAAAGTGCCAATGCTCTGCCACCACTCCACCCACATCCGCATGATCGACTCCGAATTGGAGGCGCTCGGCGACATGCATCAGGCAGTCGTGCTCCAACTGGTATGCGATGGCCTGTGCGTACTCGGACTCATAGGAACTAACCAGCACCAGACGACCGATGTCATGCAGAAGTCCCATTGTAAAAGCGGTATCTTCGTCCAGATTGCTGCGTTGCGCCAAGGTCCGCGCGGTAATCGCCGTAGCAATGGAGTGGCGCCAGAACGCCTCGAAATGAAAACCCGGGCACTGCAGGCTCGAAAAGCCTCCAACCACACCCGCTGCTGTCGCCACACTGCGAAGGGTTCGCAGGCCAAGTATTGTTGTCGCCTCCGGGATGGAGGTCACCTGCCGAGGCAGTCCGTAGAACGACGAGTTGGCAAGCCGCAATGTCTTTGCGGCAATCGCTTGGTCGTGTGATATTTTTGCCGCCAACTGCTCAGCGGAAATGTGGCTGTCCCCGAACGACTGGATCAGCTCCAGCACCACGGCCGGGAGTGCCGGCAACTCGCGGATGCTTCGCCGTATACCCTCAACAGTCAGGGCATTCATGGCTTCTCCTTCAGCCGATATTCCGCGATCAGGTGGAAAAGCGGATTGAGTTGCCCCGCCTTCAGGGCTGGCCGGAACAAATGCCGCAACCGCTTGTCGATCTGGGCCTGAAGAACCTGGGGGGGTATTTTTCCCGGACTCAAGGTAACTTCAGGAGCCGCCACCATGACCGTTTCGACACCGCGCTGTCGCAGGCTTCTCAGGGTGTCGTTCGTGATGTTTGCCCCCGCTGGCAGTAGAAGCTGACCATGCAGATCCAATACCGACTGCGCCAGGATGACTCCGTCAGGGGCTATGTCACTGTTGGTTGCAAGAGCTTGCATGGCGATTGATTAGTTGGGCGCGGAACTGCAGGGAACCAGAACCAGCAGCCGTCCGCGTGAATGGCCTTCCCCCCCGACAGCCCGGCACACCACACGAAACGCATGGTCTGCAATCTGCACCTCGTGATAACTTTGGTCTGCGGCACGCCACACATTGCCCAGCCCCTGGGGCAAAACCTTTTCGGCATCTTGTCCCAGCAAGGCCAATGTCGCGCCAAACAGTGCTTCGGCGTCGGCATTGACGAAGGCAATCATGCCCTCAAGATCCACACCGATGACCGCTGCAGGGATATTGTCCAGAACCTCTCTGGCCACACCAAGGCTACTCTCTTCGCGGTGGATCTGTTCACGCTGATGGGTGAGCAACTGTTGCAGACGCTCGTTCACTGCACTCAGCTCCTGATTTGCTGCCAGCACTGCGCCAGCCAGGCGGCGGTTTTCATCGGCCATTTCCTTCTGTGAAAATGCCTCCGCAATGTGACTGCGAAGTCGTTCGTCATCCCATGGTTTGGTCAGGAACTTGTAGATGGCACCTTCGTTGACTGCGTCAGTGATGGATTGCAGCTCTGTATATCCGGAGAGCACCATCCGGACGGTATCGGGATATAGCTCCTTGGCGCGGCGCAGGAAATCCACGCCCGTCATAGTGGGCATGCGCTGATCCGAAACGATCACATCTACTGAGTTTTCAGCCAGCCTCTGCAATCCCTGCGCACCACTGTTGGCTGTCACGATATGGTAGCCGTCAGGGCGCAGCAGCCGACGCAGCGCCGAGACAATACTCTCCTCATCGTCAACGAGAAGCAGCGTTCTCTGGCGGGAATTACGCATCACCAGATGCTCTGGGAGCGCTCTCTTGTCCTGAAGCAACGCATTCATGGCATCCACGGGAACCGGCCCGCTGAAATAGCGGCCCTGCATTTGATCGCAGCGATTGGCAATGAGCAGGGCCAGCTGCCCTTCGGTTTCCACCCCTTCGGCAAGCACCTTCATCTGCAGGCTGTGCGCCATGTTGATAATTGCACGCGTAATGGAGACATCCTGCGACGCCGCGGTGACGTCGTGCACGAAGGTGCGGTCCACTTTCACCACGTCGATAGGCAAGGTGCGCAGGTAGCTCAGGCTGGAGTAGCCCGTGCCAAAATCATCCAGCGAGATCTCGATACCCAAGGCCTTGAGGTCGCTCAGTATCCGCGCAATCCGCGCGCTTTCCCCCATCAAGGCACCTTCGGTGATCTCCAAGCCTAGCAACCGGGGATCCAGCCCTGTTTCAACCAAAATCTTCTGCACCCGCTGGGTGATGTCCGGCTGCTGGAGCTGGCGTGCCGAGAGATTAACCGAAACCCTTAGCATGGCGTGGCCAGTGCGCTGCCACTCTAGTGCCTGGAGGCAGGCCGTGCGTAGCACCCACTCACCGATGGGCACAATCAGCCCCGTCTCCTCCGCCACACGGATAACGCTCGATCGTGAAAACAACTCCCCGTCCGGAGAATTCCACTCCAGGAACGCCTCGGCTCCAATGACCGTTCCGTCGAGTAGATCCAGCTTGGGCTGATAGTGCAGTTCAAGTTCCTTGCGCTCAAGGGCACGGCGTAGTCCAGACTCCATCGCCAGCCGCGAGATCGCTTTGGATCGCATGCCGTAGCGGAAGACGCACACTTGGTTCCTGCCCAATTCATGGGCGTGGTACATCGCCGCCTGCGCTTGCTGAAGCAGACTTTCCGGCGCGTCTCCATGGGACGGATATAGGGCTACGCCAATATCGCAGGTTACCTTGATCTCATTGTCTCCAATGGAAACCGGCAGCGCAAAGGTTTCGCTGAGCGACGTAGCGATAGCACTAGCTAGGTGCTCGTCCACATCCCCTTCGCGCACCAGCACGAGTGCGAACTCGCCGCTTCCAAAGTGCCCCAACAGATCGTCCCGCGTTGCGTGAGCCTGCAGCCTCGCCCCTACCTCCATCAGTAATTGGTCCCCGGCCGCATTGCCCAACGATTCGCTGACCAGTTTCAACCGGTCTATCTCTATGCTCAGCACTGCAATCTGTCGCTCCTCACGGGCGGCTTCCCGTAGGCGGGTGTCAAGGTACTCGGTCAGCGCATTGCGGTTAGGCAGTCCGGTTGTTTTATCGGTGTTGGCCAGCTTGTCAAGGCGCTGCTCGGCCGCTCGCTGCAACGTTATGTCCTGCAGCAGGGTCACGGTCCTAATTACTTTTCCCTGGGCATCGGCATCCGCCATCACGCGGTGCAGCACGGTGCGTAGGCTGCCGTCCGAATGAACTATTCGGTGCTGGAATTCGCAAGCTTCGTCCGGAGAAACACCTTCGCTGATTGCCTGAACATAGGGCCGCTCTACCGCAGGGACGCGGGACAGCAGCCAACCCTTGTCTGCGATGGCATCCGTTTGTGTTATCCCGAAGATCGCATGCATGCCCGAGGAAATGGTCACTGAACCCGAGACCAAATCGACTTCGGCAGAGCCGATACGCGCGAGATCCTCCGCGTTGCGAAACAACTGGTCGCGCTGCTGTGCGAAGCGTATCGCAAGCTTGATGGCGCTGACGTCGTGAAGCGTGACCAAATCCGCGATCTCGCCAGCCAGCACTATCCTCGCGCCCCACACTTGGGCGCAGAACCTTTCGCCATTTTTTCGGAGGCAGTCGATCTCGTACGCGTGTCCGGGGACACCCGCAACCCGCGCAATCGTCTGCGCGCGCGCATGGTCACGATGTTCGGGGGCGCAAAGCAGCATTGGGTCCAGGCCATTGAGCATTTCCTCCTTGCAATACCCGAAAAGCTCGACGAGCTTCGGGTTTACGAAAAGAAACCGGCTGTGCTGGATAACAAACACTGCTGTCTGGGCCTCATCGACTATCAGGCGGTAGTCCTCTGCGGAGAGGTCTCTCGCAGAATTCAATGAATCGACATTCAATGGCTGACTGCTCATGGTGGTGTGCAACCTTTAGCAGCATTCGACCCCAAGTCGAACCAACTTCGCGCTGAAAGTCGCAGGGGATATCAAGTTTCGCCTTCCGTTCCTGAAGCAGAAAGAAACTGCACGAGCGACACCCTTCATTCGGGATGTGGCAGGCAACGCGCAGATCATCGGTGGGATACCGGAAAACTGCAAGACCAGTGCTGCAAGCTTAGTTTTGCACCAAATGCGGCCTTCACAGCCACAGTTTTTTTGAAGCGAATGCTCAGTGCCATTCGAGTGAGCTGGTCTCAGGACTTCAAACGGTGGTCGAGTTCCGCCTGGGCGAAAAACGCACTGGACAGCTTCAAGATCTCATTGGCCTTTCGTAATTCCTTGTTCTCAAGCTCGGGATCCTTCAGGTGCTGCAGGTCGGGCGTGGTGATGCCGTCCCCTGCACCCGAATCGATCTCGTCGCGCTTGACCCCATTCGTAAATGGGTCTGGGGTACGCTGCCGATCTTGGGAGCAATCGATTCAATGGCTGTTCAAAGCGATGGGTACTCGCCTCGGTGCTTTTGCACCAAGCGCACAGCAAGGCGTAGCGCATGATGGTATTTGGAATTGATGTTTTTATCACTTTGCATCTAATTCTACTCAACCAGGCAGCGAGTTAGGGTTTGTACATGAGTCAGGTTTGGATAGACGTTCTGGGGGTTAGCAGGTCACTTTCGGGCCGAAATCAATAGCGTGTCCTCACGAATTGCTACGCGTCTTCGCTCGCGCAATGTGAAGCACTAGCTTTTAGAAATCGATACAAACGATATAAATATCTTGACACTTCATTTTTATCATTTATATTTCGCATCACTTTTGTTTCACTCATGAAGAAAAACAAGTGCATGCCACCCTCGCACCCCCGTCCGCCTCCACAGAGGCATCTACCGAGCCCGCCGCAAGCGGCGAATACCTCGTCTTTCAACTCGGCACTGAAGCCTATGGAGTCAACATCCTTGGCGTTCAGGAAATCCACTCATATGAACAACCCACACGAATAGCCGGTTGCTCTTCTCACGTGCTCGGCGTGATCGACCTCAGAGGAGTAAGCGCTCCAGTCTTGGATTTGCGGGTTTGCCTCGGTCTTAAGGCGCCTTTCGATGCCTCTACGGTCACCGTTGTGATCACCCCGGACAACCATCAGACGGTTGGTATGGTTGTTGACTCCGTTTCCGACGTGATTGCGCTGCGCGAAGATCAATTGCGGCCCATGCCCGATCTGAACGAAGACGACCCAAGTCACTACGTGCAGGGTCTCGCATGTATCCAGCAAGAAGGTGCCGAACGTACCCTTCTGCTCCTTGACATTCCCCAGTTGATGACACGTGTGAATAGCGGTATCACTGAAACGCGCTGAAAGAATTCGATGAATTTCAACAATCTGACTGTGCGAACAAAACTCGCACTTGGCTTCGGCGGCCTTGCCTTCCTGCTGCTGCTGATTTCCGGCATTTCCTGGCGAGCACTGTCTCAGGCCCACCTTGACTTCGAGCACTACATACAGGGCATCAGTGCTCGCGCAAGCATGGCTCAAGGAGTCCACACCGCCGTCGACCGTCGGGCTATCGCAGCGCGAAATCTCGTGTTGGTTACGTCTCCTGAGGAACAGGCCAAAGAAAAAGCTGCAGTGCTGAAGGCCCACGAAGACGTCAAAGAGCGTTTGGGCAAGTTCAAGGACATGATTGCCAAGGCCGATGATGCGAGCGACAAGGCACGTGCCCTCGTAGCGGACATCGATGGAATCGAAACACGCTACGGGCCGGTGGCCCTCGCCATCGTTGATCTGGCGGTGAATGGCAAACGCGACGAGGCCGTCTCCAAGATGAATGATGAATGTCGTCCGCTTCTCGCAGCGCTCGTTGGAAAGGCTAATGAGTACGAGGAGTTGGCTCAGAAGCGCGCACACGAGATGACGGTCGATTCGGATAAACGCTTTGCCGATCAGCGCAATTTGCTTTTGGCGGGTTGTGTCGTAGCCATCCTTATAGCCATCATCGCAGGGGTGGTGATCACCCGAAGCCTGACACGCGCATTAGGCGCGGAGCCTGCTGACTTGGGCAACGCGGCTCGTCGGGTTGCGGATGGCGATTTGAGTACGGTGCAAGGTGTTGCCAGCGCGCCCAGCGGAAGCGTGCTCGCTTCGTTGGGCAGCATGCAAGCCAAGTTGGCGGAAATAGTCGGCCAAGTGCGGGGAGCCTCGGACTCGATCGCGACGGGATCTACCCAGATCGCCACTGGCAATACCGATCTGAGTCAACGCACCGAGGAACAGGCCAGCGCCTTGCAGCAGTTTGCGGCAACGATGGAAGAGATGAGTGCGACGGTTCGTCACAACGCCAATAATGCCAATCAGGCGAACCAGTTGGCCCTGGGCGCCAGCCAGGTAGCCGTGAAGGGTGGCGAAGTGGTCGACAAAGTCGTCGACACAATGAAGGGAATCAACGATAGCAGCAAGAAGATCGTTGACATCATTGGAGTTATCGATTCCATTGCGTTCCAGACCAACATCCTTGCCTTGAACGCTGCCGTCGAGGCTGCCCGAGCTGGGGAGCAAGGCCGGGGGTTCGCCGTCGTGGCCAGCGAGGTGCGCAACCTCGCTCAGCGTTCCGCGCAGGCGGCCAAGGAAATCAAGACGCTCATCACGGACAGTGTGACGCAAGTGGAAGACGGGTCGGCTTTGGTGGACCAGGCTGGCAGAACGATGCAGGAGGTCGTGGACTCTATCCGCCGCGTGACCGACATCATGGGTGAAATCAGTTCAGCCAGCCGAGAGCAAAGCGCAGGTGTCACTTCTTTGGGGGACTCCGTCGCTCAAATGGATCAGGTCACTCAGCAGAACGCAGCTTTGGTAGAGGAAAGCGCAGCAGCAGCCCAGAGCTTGCAGGTCCAGGCCAAGCAACTGGTGCAAGCCGTTGCCGTATTTAGGCTTCACGGGAACGATGGAATGAGTGCATCAGCCGCACCGCAAGTTTCCACTGATCGCCGTAAGACCCCGAGAATTAGATCCTCGAGCAATTCGCGCCTTCAGAACCCTCCCAGGCTAAACACCGCTTTAGCAACTCCTAGCGCAAATGCAGGTGGGGGCGATTGGGAGAACTTCTGATATCCAGATCCACTTCTGCGACTCGCCAAGCCCGTGGCAGCGGGATGCGAGCCCTGTCAAGTTCTGCCGCCAACCGGGTCTGGGCAGCATTGGCTTCCAGGAGTTTGACGTGTTGATCCCGCATGGTCTCAGAGAGCTTGCTCTGCATTTCTTTCAGCTGCTTTTCCATCTGCGCGCCCACGTGCGCTCACGACCAATTTGAGGGCAAGCCGGGATACTGCCAGTTTTAGCTCATAAGCGATCTGGCTATTTAGGTGACTGCCTCGAACTGCTCGCGCTTGATATCGCTGGGGTAATCTTTTTTCACCTCGCGAGCTTCTCACCGCTCTACGAGACTTTGAACACGTTCTTAGCCGCTGGTTACCTTGATCTTCCCACCACGTCCAGTAGGTGGCCAACACTTGCTGGACGGTGCTGCAATGGGCCAAGTGAGGAACATTGGCAACTTCGCCGGGTTCCAGTGATGCATCGAAGCCGAGCTTGGGCCAGACTTTATAGCCGACGTACTGGTCGTCGAATCCGCAGCCTCCTGCCGCCGCCAGTGACACTTGGGACAGCCCGGTGAGGTACGCCGTGATCGCGCACAGAGCGAACGCGATGGTGCCGAGCGTAGGCGGGGTCTGGTGCCCGTTCAGGAAGTAGTGATCGACATGCAGGCCGTCGATGAAGAGGTCGGCTTCGCCTCTCTGGTCGGTGTAGATGCCCAGCCGGTTCTTGTGCGGGCTCTGAATGACGTGGTTGTTGACCACCGTGAAGTAGAGGCCGGGCGGGGCATCCTGCACAGGTTCCTTGGCAGCCTGTTGATGCACGCGGCTGCCGTTGAATACCGAGAACAGATGGGCGAACTCCACTGTGGAGAAGCTACCGAACGGTAACTCGAATTGGTCGTCGGGCGCCAGGTCCACGCCATCGAAGCGTATGCCTGTGCCCGTGAGGTATGCGCGTGCGATCGGGCTGTTCTGCAACTGTTGGTGCAGACCAGCCAGGTGTGTTTGGTAGAAGTCAGAAGGTGCGTGCGGCACGTGGGTTTTCGACCAGAAAGTCCTGGTGGTAGGTCTCTGCCGGAAAGAAGCTGGGCTTGTCTTCCAGGCGTGTCACGATGGGTTTGCTGAAAAGATGCGCCGCATCAAGCTGGGCCACATAGGGACGCCAAGCATCCATACGGAAGCAAGGGGGCGTCCGATGGATATTCCTGCCCCGACGCCGTGGTAGCCAAGGGGCTGGCGCGCTGACCACGCAGCGGTCGCAGGCATGCAGACAGCGTTTTGGGCGCTCAATGGATGCGCCCTGGGACAGGTTGCTGTGTCCAGCACAGCCCGGCCAGCGTGGAGGTTCCGGGTTTCCCCTGCATGGCTGGCGGGCAGGTTTTTGTTGTTCGTTACGTTTTGACATACTCTTGGCTGTATGCTGCCACTTTGGCTTTGGCCCGTGGGCTTGGTCTCATTGTGTGTCGGCCCCTACCATCTGAGGTTTCGCAGCGACCGTGATTTCGTCCGAACTGTTGTCCGATCTTCTTGCCCTTTCGGGCGACGGCGCCATCGAGCCCTTGGCACAAGCGCGGCTGCAGGCGCTGGTAGATGCCGTGCCGGTGGCGCTGATCGAGTTCAGGCTGCAGGACGATCGCTTGCTGCTGCTGGCGGCCAATGCAGCGGCACGGCGCATGCCGGGGTTGGGTGTGGTGCGCACCCCGGGGGTGGATGCGTCTGATGTGTTTGACCAACTGGCCAACACCCCACTCATCGACCAACTGTATGGAGTGGCCCGGCTGGGCGCACCGCTGGAGTGCCGGCAGGTGGTGCGTGAGGCCGGTCGCTTGCTGCTGGCATGGGACCTGACAGCCAGGCGTGTGACTGCCGATTGCATCATGGTCACGGTGCGCGACGCGACCGAAGCCGAGACGCTGCGCGCGGCGCTGGCTGCCTCCGAGCGGGCGCTTGAAGACGTGCGCCGCGAGCTGCGGGAGCAGACAGAAGTTTTCAACACCATGGAGAGCCTGGCGCATGCGGGCCACTGGCGGCGTATCGAGGATCCGGGTGAAACGGTGTTGTTGTGGTCACCCGGCCTGTGCGACATCGCCGGGTTTGAGCACCAGGAATGGGTAGACCCCGAGCGGGCGGTCAGCGGAATCCTGCCAGAGGATATGCGTGTCTTCAAGAGGACGAAAGAGGGGGGGGCAAGCCTGGATGTCGAATACCGCTGGCGCCGCCCCGACGGTGAGGTGCGGTGGATGCGGTCGCGGGTGCGGCGCACGCTGCCACGCGACGGCGTTCAGGTGGTGATGGGCGTCGTGCAAGACGTGACGGACGAACACCGGGCCGCCGAGCAACTGCGCGAGCAGTTGCTGTTTATTCAGCGCATTGCCAGTCGCATACCAGGTTTCATCTACGAATATCGCCAGCACCGCGATGGCAGCACCAGCGTGCAGTACGTCAGCGATGCCGTGCGTGAATTCATGGGCGTGGGGCCTGAAGAGGTGACGGCCGACTACGGTGTCCTCCTTCGCCGGGTGGTGGAGGAAGACCAGCCGAGGGTGCAGCGCTCTGCCATCATGTCCATGCGCAGGCTGGTGCCGTGGCAGTGTGAATACCGCGTGCGAATGGTGGATGGCAGCATTCGCTGGCACATGTCCAATGCGATTCCACACCGTGAGCCCGACGGCTCGGTGGTGTCGCATGGTTTCACCATGGACATCACAGACCGCAAGCGTTCAGAGCAAGAGATCGAGCGCCTGGCGTTCTACGACGCGCTGACAGGGCTGCCCAACCGCAGGCTGCTTCTGGATCGCCTGCAACGCTCCATCGCAGCATGCCAGCGCACCAAGAACCTCGGGGCCTTGCTGTTCATCGACCTCGACAACTTCAAAGACCTCAACGACACCCTGGGCCACGACATGGGCGACCAGCTCTTGGCACAAGTGGCCACCCGGCTGGTGGGCAGCGTGCGCGAAGCCGACACCGTCGCCCGCTTCGGGGGCGACGAATTCGTCGTCATGCTCGAAGCCCTGGCCCCCGACGTACAAAGCGCAGCCAACCAGACAGAAACCATCGCAGAAAAACTCCTGGCCAGCCTGAACCAGCCCTTCGCGCTCGATGGCGGCCAGCACTACAGCACCCCCAGCATCGGCATCACCCTGTTTGGCGACGAACGCCTCACGGTGGACGAACTGCTCAAACGCGCAGACCTGGCCATGTACCAGGCCAAAGCCGCAGGGCGCAACACCCAGCGCTTCTTCGACCCCGACATGCAAGCGGCCGTCAACGCCCGCTCCAACCTGGAAGCAGACCTGCGCCAAGGCCTGGCGCGGGGTGAACTGCTCGTGCACTACCAACCCGTGGTGGACCACCAAAGCCAACTGCTGGGGGCAGAAGCCCTCGTACGCTGGCGCCACCCAGAGCGCGGCATGATCAGCCCCGGCGACTTCATCCCCCTGGCCGAACAGACCGGCCTCATCCTGCCCCTGGGCCAATACGTCCTGCAAACCGCGTGCGAACAGCTGCAGCACTGGGGCCGACACCCGAGCACCGCCCACCTTACGGTCGCCGTCAACGTCAGCGCCCGGCAATTTCGGCAACCGGACTTCGTGGCCCAAGTGCTGCAGACCCTGCAAAACCACAACGCCGACCCACGCAAACTCAAACTCGAACTGACCGAAAGCCTGCTGCTCGGAGACATCGAAGACACCATCGCACGCATGGTGCAGCTCAAGAGCGAAGGCGTGGGGTTTGCGCTGGATGACTTTGGCACCGGGTACTCGTCCCTAAGCTACCTCAAGCGCCTGCCGCTCGACCAGGTCAAGATCGACCAGAGCTTCGTGCGGGACGTGCTGACGGACCCGAACGACGCGGCGATAGTGCGGACCATTCTTGCGTTGGCCAAGAGCCTGGACCTGCAGGTGGTGGCCGAGGGGGTGGAGACGGTGGGGCAGCTGACGTTCCTGCGGCTGCATGGCTGTGAGGCGTTTCAGGGGTTTCTTTTTGGCCGCCCGGGGTCTGCGGGGGACATAAATGCCATCTTGTACCCCGCCGGTTGACGGTGTGTCTGGCAGCGCTGCGGGCCCCATCGGGGCGGCGGCAGGGTTCGGTGCATGACACGCGCAGGCAAGGATATGGGCATAGTTTTTGACAAAGTGCAAGAACGCAAGGGGCCCGGGTTTCGTGGGCTGCTGCTGGTCGCTGCCTGTGCCTTGTTGGGTGCCTGGCTGGCGGTGCAGGGAGCGGTCCAATGGCGCAGCGCAGATCGCGCAGCCGAACGAGCACGCGTGGTGCATCAGGTGGATGAAACACTGCTCAGCCAGACCATGGGTGGCGCCATGCTGGGGGCCGTCTCGTTGTTGGGGCTCAGCGAGCCGCTGCTCAAGGAGATGGCGCTCGGCCATTTGCCGCCGGACGATCCGCAGGCGCTGGCCCGGTTGGCGGTGGCGCGCGGGCGTTTCATGGTCAGCGGGGTGTACGTGATCGCAGCGGACGGCACGGTGGTGGCGCATGAGACGACGGGCGACCGGGCCACGGGGCGAGACCTCGCATTTCGCCCCTATTTTCAGCAAGCGATCCAGGGCGCCGTCAGTGTGTACGCGGGCGTGGGCATCACCACACAAGAGCGTAGCCTCTACTACGCTGCGCCACTCTATGAAAGCGATACGCCTTCGAGTTCGATCATTGGCGCGGTGATGTTTCAGGCGGGCTTCGAAAGCGTCGATCTTCTGCTCAAGCGCTCGGGTCTGCCCATGGTGCTGTTGTCGCCGCAGGGGGCCGTGTTTGCATCCACCCGCCCTGAATGGCAGTTCGCGGTGGCGCCTCCGCTCACGCAGGCACGCATTGATGCCATTCGCGCATCCGGCCAGTTTGGGCAGCATTTCGACAACGGGGTGGCCTCGGCTTTGCCCTTTGCACCCGATGCGGGCGAGGTGGTGCTCAATGGCGTGGTGTACGCCGTGGAACATCGGAGCATCAACTGGAACGACCCCGGTGGCCCCTGGCAGCTGGTGGCGCTGGACGACGTCAGCGCGCTGATGACGCCCACCCAGCGTGCGCAGGTGGGGGCCGCTGCATTTGTGCTTGTCGCGCTGCTGGGCTTGTTGCTGCTGGATCTGCTGCGCAGCCGCGCGCGGGTGGCTGCGGCGATGGAACGCTTTCGGGTGTTGGGTGCGGCGCTGGAGAGCAGCCCTGTGTCCGTGGTCATTACCGGAGGTGATGGCTGCATTGACTGGGTCAACCCCCAGTATGAGCGCACGACCGGCTACACGCTGGACGAAGTCCGGGGCAAGAAGCCCTCCTTGGTGGCCAGTGGGCAAACCCCGCCGCAAGCCTACCAGGCGATGTGGTCCAAGCTGCTTTCGGGGCAGTCCTGGCGGGGGCATTTCGTCAACCGCCGCAAGGATGGAAGCATCTACCACGACGAAGCAACCCTGTCGCCCGTGTTCGATGGGCGGGGCAAACGCATTGGCATTGTGGGGCTGCAAGAAGACGTGACCGAGCGCATCCAGGCGCAAAAAGAGCTGGAGCGGCGCGAGCGACTGCTCAATGAACTGCTGGAGCAGCAGACCGCCATTTTTGACAACGCGCCGCCCATTATTCTGGTGTGCGACGGGCAGTTCCGGCAGTTCAACCCGGCTTTTGTGGAACTCATGGGAGCCACCGCCTCGCAACTGCAGGGGCGTTCCGTTTCGGTGCTGTTTGGAGGGGGGGCGAGCGATTCTGATGTGTTCACGACGCGTGTCACTCCTGCGTTGGCGGCGGGCGAGGAATTGCGCGAAACACTCACCCTGTGCCGCCTGGATGGCAGCCGCTTTGAAGCGCGCCTGGCGGGGCGGGGTCTCCAGGTCGAGGGCTTTAACTCGGCATCCATCTGGGTGATTGAGGATGTCAGCGAACAGCGCCGTGCGGAGCTGGCGATAGCACAGGCAAAGGAACGCCTGGAGCTGGCCCAGGAGGCCGGGAAAATCGGGGTTTTTGACCTCAACCTGCAGACCGGTGAGGTTTTGTGGACGGACAAAATGGCTGTGATGATGGGGTTGCCCGCAGGCACACAGCCAGCGCACCGTGATGGATGGCTGGACTGCCTGCATCCCGATGATCGCCAACGCGCCGCAGCGTACTTTGACGCCTGCCTTGCCGGGGCCGACGATTACTTGCGTGACTCCTGGCGCATTGTCCGCCCCGATGGCGAAGTGCGCTGGTTTCTGGAAGCGGCGCGCATCTTCCGCGATGCCGACGGAAAACCACTGCGTGTAGTGGGCGTCAACGTGGACATTCACGAGCAAAAACTGCTCGAAGAGCAGGTGGCGGGTCAGCTGGATTTTCAGCAGGCCCTGATCGATGCCATCCCCATCCCCCTTTTCTATAAAGACGCCAACGGGCGTTTTGTGGGGGTCAACCGAGCCTATGAACAGGCCTTTGGGGTTGCGCGCCATGCATTGATCGGTAAAACGGTGATGGATCTGGATTACCTGCCGCAAGAGGCCAGAGCACAGTTTGAGCGCGACGCCATTGGCGCTGTGAGGGAAGGTCGATCGGTGCACAGGGAGGTAGACCTGCCCTATGCGGATGGGCTACTGCACCACACATTGTTCTGGCTGCATGGTTTTGCCCGCGCCGATGGAGTGCCCGGCGGCACCATTGGTACCTTTGTGGATATCACTGACCGGCAGCTTGCTGAGCAGGAGTTGCGCCGCGCCAAGGAGCTTGCTGAGGAGTCCACCGCGCTCAAGTCCAATTTCCTGGCCAATATGAGCCATGAAATCCGCACGCCCATGAACGCCATCATCGGGATGTCGCACCTGGCGCTCAAGTCGGGACTCAGTCCGCGCCAGCACGATTACGTCAGCAAGATCCAGCAAGCGGGACAACACCTTTTGGGGGTCATCAACGACATCCTGGATTTTTCCAAAATCGAGGCCGGCAAGCTGGTGGTGGAGCGGCAGCCTTTTCTGCTCGACCGCATGCTTGAAAGTGTGTCGGATGTTGTCGGCTACAAGGCCGGGACCAAAGGCCTGGAGCTGGTGTGTGACGTGGCCGCAGACGTGCCGCCCAACCTGGTCGGGGATGCCCTGCGCCTGGGACAGATTCTCATCAACTACGCCAACAACGCCATCAAGTTCACCGACTCGGGCGAGATCAGCATCGCGGTGCGGCTACTGCATGCTGCGGGCGATCTGGTGACGCTGCGCTTTAAGGTGCGCGACACCGGCATTGGCTTGACCGACGAGCAGAAGGGCCGTTTGTTCCAGAGCTTTCAGCAGGCCGACACGTCCACGACACGCCGTTACGGCGGCACGGGCCTGGGGCTGGCTATTTGCAAGAGCCTGGCCGAGTTGATGGGGGGCGAAGTGGGTGTGGAGAGCCAATTTGGCAAGGGATCGACGTTTTGGGTGAGCGTGCCGCTGGAGCGTGGTGCCCCCGCGCGGGCCTTGTTGCCGCCGCCCGACTTGCGCGGCAGCCGTGTTCTGGTGGTGGACGACAACCATACGGCAGCCACCGTGTTGTCAGACATACTCCTTGCCATGGGGTTTGAGGTGGACCAGGTGCATTCGGGCCTGGAGGCGCTCGATACGTTGCGTGATTCCATGGCCCGGCAGCGGCCTTTTGGTTTGCTGTTGCTTGACTGGCACATGCCGGGAATGGACGGTGTCGAGCTGGCCGGGCATATCCGCAGCCTGGGCATGGCGAAAGTGCCGCAGATGCTCATGGTCACCGCCTATGGCCGTGAAGATGTCATGCGCGCCGCCCGGGCCCAGGGGATCGAGACGGTGCTGATCAAGCCCGTCAATGCTTCGGTCTTGTTCGACACGCTCATGCAGCCGCTGGAGCACGCCATTGACGTGGACCGCCGCGTGCCCACTGCGGCGCCCGCGCCTGACGAATTGTCGCCGGAGATACGCGGTGCGAGTGTGCTTTTGGTTGAGGACAACGAGCTCAACCAGATGGTGGCCATGGAGTTGTTGCTGGATGCCGGTTTTGCCGTGGATGTGGCTGAAAACGGGCAGATAGCGGTGGATCGCATCGAACGCAAGCGATATGACGCCGTGCTGATGGACATGCAGATGCCCATCATGGACGGAGAAACTGCCACCCGCATCCTGCGCAACAACCCGTTGAACGCACTGCTGCCCATCATCGCCATGACGGCGAACGCCATGGACGCCGATCGCCAGCGCTGCTTTGCGGCGGGCATGAATGACCACGTGGCCAAACCCATCGAGCCACGGCTTTTGTGGGCGGCCCTGGGGCGGTGGATCAGGCCGCGTCCGGGGCTGGGCGGCGCCTTGCAGCCACCCACTGCACCCGTCGGGCCTGCAGGCGCCCAGGCGCCGGTAAGCCCGCCGCTCAAGGCGGCCGTTGGCGGCACCGTTGCGCATATTGACTTGCCAACCGTGGAAGGGCTGGACACCGGGCTGGGTCTGCGCCGAGCGTTGGGCAAACCGGACCTCTATGTCGAGCTGTTGCGCCGTTTCTCCATGGGACAGGAGACGGTTCTGGCAGAGCTGCAACAGGCGCTGTCTGCGAACAATACGCACCTGGCCGAGCGCCTGGCGCACACGCTGCGGTCGGTAGCCGCCAACATCGGTGCCCAAGCGGTGTCGGACCGTGCCCAGGCTCTGGAGCATGCCTTGCGTTTTAGGCGGGGTAACGAGGCCGTGGTTCATTTGCTGGGCGATGTGCGTGCGGTGCTGCAGCCGGTGCTCCATGCCCTGCACGACTGGAGCGCATTGAACACGGCGCAGCAGAACACCATGGGCGTAAGCGCTGAAGACGCGCCGGTGGACAGCGACACGGTCGCCCAGGCCCTGGAGCATTTGCGCAGCCTGCTCGGGCGCGATGACCCTGCGGCGCCGGAGTTTTTCCAACACAATGGCATCGTGCTGAAGGCGGCACTGGGAGGCGCCTTCCACTTGGTGGAGATGCACACGCTGAATTTTGATTTCGAAAAGGCACTGGACGCCATGGCGACCGTGTCCGGCCCTTAAATAGGTTTTTCTCCCACGCCGCCACGCCTCTTTCACGGTTCAACACGCAGGACACTTTTCATGGACAACGCGCCTTTTGCCTCCAGCCCGGCGACACTCGTTGACAAGCCGATTGCCACGGTCCTGGTGGTGGATGACACCCCCGAAAACCTGACCTTGATGGGCAGCCTGCTGCGTGAGCACTTTGTGGTGAAGGTGGCCAACCATGGGGAAAAAGCGCTCAAGATTGCCCAGTCCGACACGCCGCCCGACCTGATCCTGTTGGACATCATGATGCCGCAGATGGATGGCTACGAGGTCTGTCGGCGCCTGAAGGCCAGTGCCGCCACGCGCGACATCCCGGTGATCTTCCTGACGGCACGCTCCGACACGGACGACGAGCGCAACGGGCTGGCTCTGGGGGCGGTGGACTACATCACCAAGCCCATCAGCCCTCCCATCTTGCTGGCGCGGGTCAACACCCACCTGGCGCTCAAGGCCACCGCCGATTTTCTGCGCGACAAAAGTGCTTATCTGGAGCGTGAAGTGGCTCTGCGCACGCTGGAGGTGCAGGCCATACAGGACGTCACCATCATGGCCATGACCTCACTGGCCGAGACGCGCGACAACGAGACGGGCAACCACATCCGGCGCACCCAGCTGTATGTGAAGACGCTGGCCGAGCGGCTGCGCCATCACCCGCGTTTTGAACAGGTGCTGAACGACCGCATGATCGAACTGCTCTACAAGTCGGCGCCCCTGCACGACATCGGCAAGATCGGCATTCCCGACCGGATCCTGCTCAAGCCGGGCAAGCTCACCGTCGAAGAGTTCGAGGTCATGAAAACCCACACCACGCTGGGCCGCAATGCCATCGACGAGGCAGAGCGGCGCCTTGGTATGCGTGTGGCGTTCTTGAGCGTATCCAAGGAGATCGCGTACAGCCACCAGGAGAAGTGGGATGGGTCTGGTTATCCCCAGGGGCTCCAGGGCGATGCCATCCCTGTTTCGGCGCGGCTGATGGCCGTGGCGGACGTGTATGACGCCCTCATCAGCAAGCGGGTCTACAAACCCGCGTTCTCACACGACCAGGCGGCTGGCACCATCGTGCGGGGCAAGGGCACACACTTTGACCCGGACATGGTGGACGCGTTTGTGGACATTGCGGAGGACTTCCGCAGCATTGCCCAGAAATACCCGGATCCAGGCTGAACAGCACCCACCCGTGGGTGGGCGCGTGGCAAAAAGGCGTCAGAGTGGCGCGTCTTCGCCTTTGGCGGCATCGGCGGTAGCCGCCGGGGCATCGGCATCGGCGGCTGGATCGCCTGCGGGGGCATCAGCGGCCTCTGCCTGGCGCACGGCGGCCTTGTCGCCAGCGCTCGCAAACTTGCTGTACTTGCCCAGAATCGGCACCAGCTGGCCATAGATGCGTGGATTGCCGGCCAGGCATTCGCGCTGCTCCAGAAAGTCGGCCTCGCCCGTGAAGTTGCCCACCAGGCCACCGGCCTCGGTCACCAGCAGCGAGCCTGCGGCCACGTCCCAGATCGACAGGCCGGTTTCAAAGAATCCATCGGTGAAGCCCGCTGCCACATAGGCCAGATCCAACGCGGCGGCGCCGGGGCGGCGCAGGCCAGCCGTGCGCTGGATCACGTCGCTCATCATGTTCAGGTAGCTCTTGAAGTTGTCGCCCGGGCGGAACGGGAAGCCCGTGGAGATCAGGCAGTCCTTGAGCTGGGTGCGCTTGCTCACGCGAATGCGGCGCTCGTTCACATAGGCGCCACGGCCTTTGGTGGCGGTGAACAGGTCATTGCGTGTGGGGTCGTACACCACGGCCTGCTCGACTTTGCCTTTCACGGCCAGGGCAATGCTCACGCAATATACGGGGAAGCCGTGGATGAAGTTGGTGGTGCCGTCCAGCGGGTCGATGATCCAGACAAACTCTGAATCCTTGGCGCCAAATTCCTTACCCGACTCTTCGGCCAGGATGCCGTGGCCGGGGTAGGCCGTCAGCAGCGTCTCGATGATGATTTTCTCGGACGCGTGGTCCACTTCGGTCACAAAGTCGTTGATCTGCTTTTGCGAGATCCGCACCGATTCCACGTCAAGGGCCGCGCGGTTGATGATGGCGCCGGCGGCGCGTGCGGCCTTGATGGCCACGTTAAGCATGGGGTGCAGGTTGGACGACATAAATTGTGGTGGTGAGCAGGGCGCCACAAAAGCGGGCGCCATGCGAATCAGGAGCGGGTTCGGCCCGACCCGGCGATGCGGGCGGCGACAATGAGGGCAAGATTTTACCTGCAGTGCCCGTTTTTCACCTAACCGCCTCCTTGCCCAGCCCATGAAGACCCGTTTCGTCCTGATCAACACCAGCCACGCCGGCAATGTGGGCGCCGCCGCCCGCGCCATGAAAACCATGGGTTTTGACGACCTGGTGCTGGTGGCGCCGCGCTGGCCCAACGTGCTGCGGCGCGAAGAAACCATCCAGCGTGCGAGTGGTGCCCTTGACGTGCTGGAAAACGCCCGCATCGTCGCCACGCTCGACGAGGCCCTGGACGGCATGAGCCACCTGTGCGCCACGGCCATGACCCCGCGCGACTTTGGCCCGCCCACCGTGGAGCCCCGCGCGCACTTCGAGATGCTATTAAAAAAAGAGCGCCTGGCGCAGGCTGTTGCTCCCCTGCAGGCCGAAAATGCCAAAGAAGGTGATGCGGCAGAGCCCGCGCAACCCTCCGCGGGGAACACGGGGGTGGCGTTTTTGTTTGGCTCGGAGCGGTTCGGCATGACCAACGACGATGTGTACCGTTGCCATGCGGCGCTCTCCATTCCCACCAATCCGCATTTTGGGTCCCTCAATCTGGGCGCTGCCATTCAGGTCATTGCCTATGACTGGCGCCAGGCGCTGGGCGGCTTTGCGGTGCAGGACGCAACCCCCGCCCGTGTACAGGCCGATGCGGCGCAGGTGGCGGGGATGTTGACCCATTGGGAGCACGCGCTCACGCAGATCGGCTTTCTGGACCCTGCCGCGCCCAAGAAGCTCATGCCCCGCCTTAACCAACTTTTCAACCGCGCGCAGTTGAGCCCTGAGGAAATCCACATCCTGCGAGGTGTCGCCAAGGCCATGATCGAGACCGCGCAGGCGAAACGATAGACTGTGCAGCCCATAAACACATAACCATAACAACCATGTTCGCCCGCCTGCGCTCCGATATCCAGTGCATCCTCGACCGCGATCCTGCCGCGCGCAGCACGTGGGAGGTGATCACCTGTTATCCGGGCTTGCACGCGATCTGGCTGCACCGGCCTGCCTACTGGTGCTGGCACAACGGCCTCAAGTGGCTCGGGCGTTTCATTTCGCACTTTGCGCGCTGGTTCACCGGCATCGAGATCCATCCCGGCGCCAAGATCGGCGAGCGCGTGTTCTTCGATCACGCCATGGGCGTGGTCGTGGGTGAGACGGCAGAGATCGGAGATGGTTGCACCATCTACCAAGGGGTGACCCTCGGCGGCACCTCGCTCTACAAGGGCGCCAAACGCCATCCGACGCTGGGCAAGGATGTGGTGGTGAGCGCGGGCGCCAAGGTGCTCGGCGGCTTTGAGGTGGGCGATGGTGCCAAGATCGGCAGCAACGCCGTAGTCATCAAGCCGGTGCCCCCAGGCGCCACGGCGGTGGGTATTCCGGCGCGCATCATTCCATCCAAAGCCGGTGAAAGCGCCGACGTGACCGAGCCGCAACAGGCACGCAAATTCACGGCCTATGGCATCACGCAAGAGGACGACCCGCTGTCGCAGGCCATGCGCGGGCTGATCGACAACGCATCATCGCAAGAGCATCAGATCGCGCTGCTGTGGCAGGCCATCGAGAAACTGTCGGCGAACAACGCTCAGAACAAGGACTGTGTGCCCTGTGATGCTGCGCTCAAGGAGCAGTTCGAGGCGGGCAAGTTCAACGAGTTGGTGGGCAAGTAGGTGACCGTCTCCCCTGCTTTCGCTGGCGGTTAGCCTTTTTCTTCGTAGAACTTGCGCAACGGTGGGTCGAACAGTTCGTGATCCAGCTGCCACAGGCCCAGTGGCCCCTGCAAGAACGGGATGGAATATTCGCTGCCCACCGGGAACTGCTCCCAGTAGTCCTTGCCGCGTGGAAACCGCATCACGGGTAGCCCCCGGCGGGGGGCAACGGGTTCTAGCCGGGCAATTTCTACTATGCGGTAACGGTACTCCTGCGAAGGCGCATCGGCCAGCCATTGGTCCACGCGTTTGGCCCCGGGCAAGGCTGCACCCAGGCAGGTTGCGGCCAACAGCGCGACCAGCCCCCACGACTCCATGGAAGGGACGCCACCACGGCGCAGCCATTGGAAGGTCAGGAATCCCAAGGCGCTCACGGCGAGCAGCGTGGTGGCCATCACCAGGGGGTTGAAGATCAGCGAGACGATCTGAGAGTCGGTCAGCTCGTAGCGGCTGATAACGAAGGAGTCGATCATGCTGAAGAAGAACAGACCGAAGAAGGTCACCATCGTAGCGACGCTGCGAGGGTTTTTCTCCAGCGCGAAATCGGCGGTAGCGGCTTCGTCGAACTCCAACGCGGGGAAGGCGCTGTTCAGGATGTCGCGCAGCATTTCACGAGACTGCATGACGTTCCTGCTGTCGGCGCAAAAGAGCAGGCTCCCTTGCGGGCTGGCGCATTCGGCCCAGTAGAAAGGTCCTTTGGACATCTGGCGACCCAGCCAGTGGATCGTGACATCGCTTTTGTTCAGGACGATATCGACGCTCTTTTTATTGTTGAGCCGAAATCCCAGAAAGTGGATTTTGTCGTCCTCGTCGATGAGAGCACCTGTGGCCTCGACGGACGAAAAACGCCAGAAGCTGGTGTGGTAGCTGGGCTTTGCCAGATGGATGCGCCAAAACCGCTTGCCTTTCAATGGCTTCACCAACGCATCCTGCAGTTTCTTCTGTTGCCGGTTTTGCCACAGCATCCACACTAGGCAGGCCACCGCAAGAAGCTGAACGATATAGATCACGCAACCCTCCACCCATAGTTTGTTTGGCGCGATCTTATCGCCCAGGGGCATGGAAACGGGGTGCTACTGCTGGGCAGTCCGCACGGCATTTTTGGGCCGGAACGCCTTGCACACGTCGTCGTGCGTTTCCAGGTACGGCCCGCCAATCAAGTCGATGCAGTACGGTACAGCCGCAAAGATGCCCGGCACAAGCTGTTTGCTCTCCGCATCCTTCAAGCCTTCCAGCGTCTCGGCAATGGCCTTCGGCTGACCGGGCAGGTTGATGATGAGGCTCTGGTCACGGACCACCGCCACCTGGCGCGACAGGATCGCGGTGGGCACGAACTTCAGGCTGATCTGGCGCATCTGCTCGCCAAAGCCTGGCATCTCCTTGTGTGCCACAGCCAGTGTGGCCTCGGGCGTCACGTCGCGCAGGGCGGGGCCGGTGCCGCCAGTCGTCAACACCAGGCTGCAGCCCGCGTTGACCAGTTCGATCAACGTGGCGCTGATGCCATCCTGCTCGTCGGGGATCAGGCGCGACTCGAAGGTGATGGGGTTGTGCAGCGCACGCGTGAGCCAGTCCTGCAAGGCTGGCAAGCCCTTGTCTTCATACACGCCGCTGCTGGCACGGTCGCTGATGGAGACGATGCCGATCTTGACGGCGTCGTGGAGGGTTTCACTCATCGTCGTTGTCCTCGTCTGTGTCGCTTGCGTCTGCCGTGCCGGTGCCGCCCAGGTGCTCGCGCACCAGCTGGAACAGCTCGCGGTACGCACGGCCCTTGCGGGGCGCCAGGCCTTGCGAGACCTGGACATTGGCTTCTTTGCCCGCAGGCTGCGCATCCTTGCGGGCCTGGCGGACCAGGGCACGCAGTTGCTGCGTATCGGTGTCGGGGTGTTCCGCCATCCACGGTGCCAGCGCGTTGTCGTCGGCAATCAGGCGGTCACGCCACTGTTCGGCCAGGTGCAGTTGCAGCTTCTCGGTGGCTGATCCTTTGTGTTGTTCTTCCAGGGCCTGGCGAGCGGCCAGCACGAGCGCGGGCTCCAGCTTGCGCATGAGTTTGCCCACGTATTGCATCTGGCGGCGCTTGCCCTCGAAGTTGGTGATGCGTTTGGCCTCGGCGATGGCATCCACCAGCTTGTCGGGCAGGCCCACTGCGTCGAACAGATCCGGGCGCAGGCCCAGCAGGTCCTTGCCCAGGTCTTGCAGTTCGTCGCTTTCGCGTTTGAGATCCGTGCGGCTGGCATCGGGCGTGCCTTTGAGTTCGGCTTTGAGCTGAAGGTCCATTTCGCTGCCTTCGGCAACGAACTGGCCTCGCACAAAGTAGCCTTTTTTGGGTTTGCGTGACATGGGTGGGGGACAAAAATTAGGGGCACAGAAGACGGCAACAGGGCGGTGCCACAGCGGCAAGTATCATAGCTGCCGCTATGAACACACCCTCCCCACGCGCCCCCAAGGCTGTCCGCGCCCCCAGCGCACCCCACGCTCGACGCGCGCCGGCGCCCACGCAGGCCTCTGCCGCTTCCTCCACCCCCGACAGTGGCTTCAGCTACAGCCGGCCATTTTTTGAAGAGCTGGTGGACCGCGCGCTGGCGCACGCTAAAAAGCTGGGTGCCACCGACGCTGGCGCCGAGGCCTCCGAAGGCTGTGGCCTGTCGGTCAGCGTGCGCAAGGGCGAGCTGGAAAACGTGGAGCGCAACCGCGACAAGTCGCTGGGTGTCACGGTGTATATCGGTCATCGCCGTGGCAACGCCAGCACCTCTGATTTTTCGACCAAAGCCATCGAGCAGACCGTGCAGGCGGCCTACGACATTGCCCGTTTCACCGCCGAAGACCCCATGGCGGGCCTGCCCGATGCCGACGATATCGCGCCCGCCAGCACCCACCGCGACCTCGACCTGTTCCATCCGTGGTCGATCGACAGCGAGGCCGCCGCCCGCCTGGCCATGGCCTGCGAAGCCGCTGCCCTCAAAACCAGCCGCCGCATTACCAACAGCGAAGGCGCGGGCGTGTCGGCCCAGCAAAGCCATTTTTTCAGCGCCCACACGCGCGGCTTTCGCGGCGGTTATGCCAGCTCGCGCCACAGCTTTTCGGTCTCGCCGATTGCGTCGTTGCCCGGCAAGAATGCAGAAATGCAGCGCGATGCCTGGTATAGCTCGATGCGCGACGCGGCTGAGCTGGCATCGCCCGAGGCGGTGGGCCGCTATGCCGCGCAGCGCGCCCTGAGCCGCCTGGGCAGCCGCAAGATCCCCACCACCCAATGCCCGGTGCTGTTCGAGTCCACGCTGGCTGCCGGCCTGCTGGGCAGCTTTGTGCAGGCTGTGAGCGGCGGGGCGCTTTATCGCAAAAGCAGCTTCCTGCTC
Source organism: Acidovorax radicis (assembly GCF_020510705.1). NCBI lineage: Bacteria > Pseudomonadati > Pseudomonadota > Betaproteobacteria > Burkholderiales > Comamonadaceae > Acidovorax > Acidovorax radicis. The sequence continues at coordinate 3,601,705 of NZ_CP075184.1, read as the reverse complement.
GACTCGCTGGGCAAGATGGTGTTCCCCAAACACATCGACATCCTGGAGGATCCGTTTTTGCTGCGTGGCAAGGGCAGTTCGCCGTTTGATGAAGAAGGCGTGCGGGTGGCTCCGCGCAAGGTGGTGCAGGGCGGGCGGGTGCAGGGCTACTTCCTCAGCAGCTACTCGGCCCGCAAGCTGGGCATGAAAACCACGGGCAATGCGGGCGGCTCGCACAACCTGACCATGACATCGCGCCTGACGCAGGCCAGCGACGATCTGGACGCCATGCTGAAGAAGCTGGGCACGGGCTTGTTTGTGACCGAGTTGATGGGCCAGGGAACCAACTACGTGACTGGCGACTACTCGCGTGGCGCCAGTGGTTTTTGGGTAGAAAACGGCCGCATTGCCTTCCCCGTGCACGAGATCACTATCGCCGGCAACATGAAAACCATGCTCAAGGGCATCGAGGCCGTGGGCGCCGATGCCTACAACTATGGTGCCAAGACGGTGGGTTCCATCCTGATCAATCGAATGAAGGTGGCGGGCAGCTGATTTCGGCTGGCTGCATCGCCCCATGCAAAAAGGCTCCTGGGTTCCAGGAGCCTTTTTGTTTTGTGCGTTGCCTTGCGGAATGCCGATCAGGCTATTCTCGCTGTTTACTCACTTTTTGATAGCTGCTAACGATTTATGGATGGTCGTTAGCGCTCGATTTTTTTGAAATCATTGGGGTGCAACACCATGCATTTCACGGCACGCAGCGTGGCCGCTCATTTTGCGCAGCGGGGCGTGGTGGTTGTGCTCAAGCGGAGCTGTACCGGTGGATTTGCCGCCCGTGGGCCTGATCACGCTGCGCGGGTAGCGGGTGACGCCGACGACGGGGTTGTTGCTGGAGTGCTTGCGGGCGGTGACAGCGATGGCTGTTGCGGGGCGCACCCGCCTGCGCAGTTGAAGAAGATATGCTTGCTTGGCCCGTTCCTGCTCCAGCAGACCGATGATTTGTCGCCATACCCTTTGACGCCAAGCACGCGCCCATGCCCACCCCTTCATCCCTTGCAGCGGACGCTCAGCCAGACCCTGGGCTGCTGCGCCGTCTCCTGCGTGCCAAAGACCGCATGGATGCTGCGTCGCACGAGGCTTGGTCGGTGCAGCGCCTGGCGCAGGTGAGTGGTGTTTCTTCGGCGCATTTCGCACGGTTATTCCGCCAGGCTTTCGGCATTCCGCCGCACCGCTATTTGCTGACTCGGCGCATTGAGCAGGCCACCACGCTGCTGCGCGATACCAACCTCCCCATCACTGAGATTGCATTTGTCACCGGCTGGGAGAGCCTGGGCACCTTTGGTCGCACCTTCAAAGACATCACTGGGCGCAGCCCCAGTGCCGTGCGCCAGGATGCCCTATCCGACACCTCATCGCTCGACAGGGTGCCCGCCTGTTACCTGAAAGCCGCGCAGCGCCCGGACCTGACCACCGCAGTTTCGGAGAAGCGCCGTACCGCAGCAACAGGTACAAACCAGCCATCAACAACCAAGGAGTAGTGATGACGAACCAAGGTGCGGGCGGGGGTGGCGTTGGAGTGGTGGGTTTGTATGTGGATGACCAGGATGAGGCGCTGGCCTTTTATGTCGGCAAACTGGGATTTCGGGTGCACACCGACGTGCGCAACGGTGCCTACCGGTGGCTCACGGTGCAACACCCGCAGCAGCCAGCGTTTCAGCTCGGTTTG